>JACRCV010000013.1 GCA_016218825.1 Deltaproteobacteria bacterium | reverse complement strand
TCGCCGAGATCGGCGGCTACACGGGCAAGTCCTCTGGTGGTCCGCCGGGCAGCATCACCATCACCCGGGGGCTGCATGAGGTTCTCACCGTGGCGCGTGCGCTTGCCGCCATGGAGGCGAAATGTGACTAATGGTGAGCCCACTCGGGGGGCGAGGGGTAAGGGGAGTGGGGGGTGGGGAGCGCCGCGGCTGCCGCGGCGCGGGAATCAAAGCAGGTGCGGCGTGCCTTGGTCAGTCGCGCCAGTCGTCCTCGGCCTCGGGCTTGTTCTTGAGCACGGCCTCGATGCGGGCGAGCACCTCGGGGCCGAGCTTGGCGGCGAACGGCAGCGCCTGCATGTTCTCTTTGACCTGCTCGACCTCGGAGGCCCCGGTGATCACGGTGCTGACGTGCGGATTCTTCAGGCACCAGGCGATCGCGAGCTGGGCCAGGGTCATGCCGAGCTCGGTCGCGATCGGCGCCAGGGCCGCGGTCTTCGCGATCTTCTCCTTGGCCTCCGGGCCGTCGAAGTTCCCGCGCAGCCACTCGTAGCCTTTGAGGGTGGCGCGGCTGTTCTTCGGGATGCCGTCCTGGTACTTGCCGGACAAGACCCCGGAGGCGAGCGGGCTCCAGATCGTGGTCCCGAGGCCGAGGCTGCCGTACAGCGGCAGGTATTCCTTTTCGACCCGGTCGCGCCGGAACATGTTGTACTCCGGCTGCTCCATCTGCGGCGGGATCAGGTGCTCGCGGCGGGCGATGGCGGCGGCCGTCACGATCTGCGCCGCGCTCCATTCGCTCGTCCCCCAGTAGAACGCCTTGCCCTGACGGACCAGATCGGTCATCGCCGCGACCGTCTCCTCGATCGGGGTGTGCAGATCCGGACGGTGGCAGAAGAGCAGATCGACGTAGTCGAGCTGCAGCCGCTTCAGCGCCGCGTGCGTGCCTTCGAACAGGTGCTTGCGCGACAGCCCGGTGTCGTTCGGGCCGCGGCCGCCCCAGTAGATCTTGGTGGAGATCACCAGGTCGGAGCGCTTCCACCCGGCGTCTTTGATCACCCGGCCCATGATCTCCTCGGCGGTCCCGGCGTTGTAGACCTCGGCGGTGTCGAAGAAGTTGACGCCGGCGTCCCGCGCGGCGCGCATGCAGGCGGCGGCTTTGCCGACATCGAGCTGGGAACCGAACGTCACCCAGCTGCCGAACGACAACGCCGAGACCTTGAGGCCTGCGGAACCCAGGCGGCGATACTCCATGGCGACCTCCCGGCCGATACCATGCAAACGTCGGCGGCCGGAGTCAACGAGCTCAAAGCGGCGCTCGCCGCCGCCACGCGACAACCGCAGGCCGACCGTGCGCGGCGATATCGATGGGAATCGGGGGGGGGAGACACCGCTCGGGCGCGAGCACACCCGAGCGGTGGCACTCGGATCCGTCTAGAGGTCGTACGGACGAACGGTGGCGCGCTTGTTGGCCTTGGCGCGCTTGACCGCGGCCTCGACCAGCTCGTGCACCTTCTCCGAGAGACCCTCGATCAGGTCGCCGGAGCTCTGGCACTTCTGACCCTTGACCACGTCCTTCACCTTCGACGCGACGACCAGAATTTCCCGCTTCTTGCCTGCCATGTGGAATTCTCCTTGGCGTGAAATGTGGAGGCGGCGATTCTAGGCAGGTTTGGCCAAAATTCAAGAGGGAACTACGCCGCCCGGCCCCAGGCGCCACGTCGCGACCGGCTGAGCGGCGCCGCCGCTGCAGTGGCGCTCGAAGCCGCGCGCGATCCACTCGGTGTCGCGGGCGAGGTCGGTGCGCGGATACGAGCGCGGCGCGAAGATCACCAGGTAGAGACGCGACGTGGTCTCGGTCACCGCGGTGCGCAGCGAGTCCGAGGTCGGGTTGCCGAACGGGCCGTGCGAATCGGCGAGGGTCGGCCGGCCCTCGAGGTGGACGTCGTCTTTGCGGATGCCCGGGTAGCTCTCGCCCGCCCGGCCGCGGCGCAGCGCCACCGCGCCCGCGATCTTGTCGGCGTCGTAGAGGCCGAGCGGCAACGAGCTGCACATCGCCGCCAGGTTGCACCAGTCGACGGCGTTGTTGACCACCGGGAACGGCTTGTCCTTCAAGACCCGGCGCAACAGCGCCTCCGAGGACGGTCGGGTGCGGGTCGGGTCGATGCCGAAGGCGTGGTAGAGCTCGCGAGCCGGTCGGAGCTCGGGGATGAGCGCCGGCTCGAGGCCGCGGTAGCGTGCCCGCAAGCGCGCGCACTGCTCGCGCACCTCGCCAGCGAGGCCGGCGTGCGGCGCGCCGATGACGACCGGCGCGGCGCTGACCAGGCCCAGCTGCAAGAGCGGCAGCAGCTCGGGCTCGACGGTTGGGACGAGGGGGGTCGGCATCGTCATTCGCACGCGCCTCGCGGCCATAGTATGGGTGGCGATGACGATCAACCGCAGGATTTCCGCAGCGTCGATCTGGCAGATTGGGCTATACTGTGCCCCCGGTGGTGACGATGGCGATGCCCGAGGGGATGCGAGTCTTGGCGCTCGTCGGCGACGCGGCCCTCGCGGAGCTCGTCGGCCGGGCGCTCGTGCACCCGGGGTTTACCGCCGCCGTGGTGCACGGCGAGCGGCAGATCGTGCCGGCGTTGACCGGCACCCGCTTCGATCTGGTCCTGGTGGGCGGGCGTTTCGATCGCCGCGGCCCGATCATCTTGTGCGAGGTGGTGCGCGAGCGGCAGCCCGGGGTTCCGGTGCTGGTGCTGCACGGCGACGAGACCGACGCCGCCCGCCTGAAGAACCACCGCGCCCGCAAGCTCGCGGCGGTGGACTACCTCGACGTGCAAGGCGAGGTGGCGCCGCAAGAGCGGGGCCAGGCGATCCGCACCCGCGTCCTCGAGAGCCTGGGGGTCGCGGAAGATCCGGCGAGCGCCTCGTGGTGGGAACGCGATCCGAACGCGCCGGTGGCAGCGGCGGTCGAGGCGCCGCACGCCGAGGTCGCGAGCGCCGTGGTCGACAACGGGGCAAGCGCGAGCGCGGCGGCCGAGGCTGAGGCCGACCTCGAGCCGCCGACCGTGGAGCCGGTCACCGAGGAAGACCTGGAGTTTGCGCGGCGGCTGTCGCGCCAGGTGCGGAGCGTCGATTTTGTCGCGCCGCCGCCGAAGACAGCGCCGCCGGAGGGTGTCGACCGCTCGGTGCACAAGCTCCGCGAGACCGTGAAGGAGCTCGAGTGGCAGCTGGCGCGGCTGGCGCACGTCTACGCCGGGCGGGTCGACGAGTTCGATCAAAACGAGGCGCTCTTGCGGCGAGCCGCCGATCGGGTTCGGGAGCTGGAGGCCGAAGTCGAAGGGGCGCGCCGCGTGGTGGCGGCAGAGGAGGCGAGCCACGCCGCGGCTCTGCAAGGTGCCGCCCGGGACGCCGCGGTGCTCAGGGAGGAGCGCGACCGGGCGCTCGCGGACGCGAAAGAGCAGGCGGCGCTGGCGACCACGACCGAGAAGCTCGGGCACGAGGAGCTGACGCGGCAGGCGGCGGAGCTCGGCCGCCGGCACGCCGCCGAGGTCGCGGCGATGAACGCGCAGTTCGCGCGCACCCAGGCTTCCTGGGAGGAGCGGGTCGCCGGCATCAAGGAGAGCATCCTCAAGCTGCGCGCCGACGGCGACCGGCAGACCGAGCGCGCGGCCGGCCGCGAGGCCGAGGTCGGCGCCTTGAGGGAGCAGCTCGCGGCGCTGCGGGCGAGCCTGGAGGCCCGCACCCAAGAGGTGGAGCGCTTGAGCGCCGAGGACAACGACGCCGCGCGCCTGAAGGTGGCGGGCATCGAGGAGCAGCTGCGGGCGCTGCAGGTGCAGCAGCAGGACGCCCTCGCGGTGTTGCAGCACCAGGCGGCGGCCGGCAACGCCACCGAGCTCCTGGCGCGTCTCAGTGCCATCGAGGAGCACGGCGGCGTGGTCGGCAGTCGCCTCGAAGGCTTGGGCCGCGAGCTGCAGACGCTCGCCGACGTCGCAGAGCGCAACGACCCGAGTCGAGTGCAAGCTCAGATCCGCGAGCTCGGGCTCAAGCAAGATCAGACCCTGGAGAAGGTCGCCGAGGACGTCGGCAAGCTGCTCAGCGAGCAAAGCCAGGCCGCGGGCGCCCTCGAGGCGGTGCGGGCCGCGAACCCGGCGTCGGTGCTCGACGCGCGCCTGAGCGTGCTCGAGGAGCTCAATCGGCTGACCGCGGACAAGATCGGCGATCTGTCACGCCTGTTGTCGACGGTGGACGAGAAGGTGAGCACCCAGGGGGCCGCGACCTTGCAGCGCCTGGAGATGGTGGTCGCAGGGACCAAGCCGCGGCGCCTGACCCAGCCGGTGCTGGCGGCGCTGCCGGCGGCGGGGGCGCGTGACTTCGGCGGTATGGCGCCGTCCGACGTCCAAGGCGGGGTGGTGATCGACGTCCGTTCGCGGCGCACGCTGTTCGTGAGCGTCGCGGCGGCGGCTGTCGTTGCCGCCGGCGTCGCGGTCGTGTGGTTCGGTCGTGACGCCGAGGCGCCCGGAGCCGAAGCTGCCGCGGAGGACCAGCGGGCCGCGACCGACGCCGAGGGCGTGGCGGTCGCCGTCGAGGCGGCGCCTGCTCCGGCCGGGGGCGCGGCGCCCCAAGGGAGCAGCGCCGGCCCGAGCGCGGCCGCGCCGCAGACCAAAGTCGCCCTGGAGGACCAGGAGCGCAAGCAGCTGCGCCGCAAGATGTTCGACGCGATCAAGAACAAGGAGTGGGGCGAGGCCGCCGACACCGGTCTCGGCATGCAGCGGATCTACACCCTCGACTGGGAGGCGGCGCTGGCGCTCGCCGAGAGTCTGCAGAAGGCCAGACGCCAAGACGAGGCGATCGGCGCCTACCGCACCTTCTTGGAGCAGTTCCCCGACAACAAGGCGGCCGACGACGCGCGCTACCAGCTCGCGGGGCTGTTCGTCACCAAGAAGCGCTACGCCGAGGCGCGGCGCGAGCTCGAGGTGGTGGCGAACGGCGCCCTGAGCAAGAAGCTCAAGGCGTACGCGGCGCAGGCGCTCAAGGAGCTCGGCAGCAAGGGGCTCTGAGGCGCGCCGGCGACTGGAGGCGCGGATGCAGCGCAGCATCGCAGAGGGCGTCGTCGCGGCGTGGATCGCCATCGCTGCCGGTGCCGTGGCCGGAGAGAAGCCGAAGAGCGCGGTCGCCGCCGAGCCGATCGCCAGGGTCGCCGCCGCAACCCTGGTCGAGCGCATCCGGCTGGATCTGGGCGACGTCGCCGGGATCTCGGGGCTGACGAGCGCCGGCGACCAGACGCTCTGGGCGGTCCCGGAGCGCGGCCGCTTCCTGGTGCCGCTGCGGCTGTTCGGCTCCAAGCTCGGGCTGCTCCGGGCGCCGGTGCCGCTCGAGGGCGTGCCGGCCGGGCTCGACACCGAGTCCATCGGCTGGGTGGAAGGCGACGTCTTCGCGCTCGGCACCGAGAGTCAGGTCGACAGGCGCCAAGAGGACCGGGTGTTGTTGGTGCGTCTCGAGGCGGGGGTGGCGCGGGTCTTCGACGCCATCCCGCTGCCGTACGAGGCGTTCGGCGTCCGGCCGCGCGCCAACCAGGGGTTGGAGGCGATCTGCGTGGTCGGCAACCGGGTCGTCGTCGGCCTGGAGAGCGTCGGCGACGCGCGCGGCCTCCGGGTCGCGCGGCTGTTCATCGCCGACTTGCGGCAGCGGCGGTGGTCGCCGGCGCTGCTGAAGCTCAGCACCGCGACCGGCAAGCTGGCGGCGCTGGAGTGCCGCGCCGAGCAAGACGGCATCCTCGCGATCGCGATCGAGCGCCACTACGGCGTCGCCCATCTGCTTCGCTTTCATCTCCAAACCGCGCCCGCGGCGGAGCCGATCGTTCCCGAGGTGGTGGCCAACCTGGCGGCGATCGTGCCCGGGGTGCCGAACATGGAGGGGCTCGCCTTCGGCGGTCCCGGCGAGATCCTAATCGCGATCGACAACGACACCAGCGGGACCTCCGGCCCCAACGAGGTCCTGGTGATCAGGGTGCCCGGGCTCTAACACCGCGCCTGGCTACGACGGCTCGCCGCGCTGCAACAGCGCCCGGTAGCTCTTGAGCGACCAGAACAGGTCGCGGTAGCGCCGCTTGCCCGCGGCGACGTCGGCCACTGCGTCGGTGAGCCGCTGCCCGTGGCGCGCGAACAGCCAGCGGCGGGTGGCCGGCAGGCGGTGCAGCACCCAGGCGGCGAGGCGGGCATAGGGGAGGTCGGCGAGGATCTGCTCCTCGAGGCGACTGCCGTAGTGGTACTCGACGCGCCAGGGGTCGAGCTCGCCGGCGAGGATCGCTTGGCCGGCCAAGCGCCCGCTCAAGAGCGCGGCGAACAGCCCCTCGCCCAACAACGGGTCACTGAGGCCGGCGGCGTCGCCGGCGAGGAGGATCCGACCGCGGACCAGCGGCCCGTCGTGCGGCAATACCGGCAACAGTCGGCCGCGCGGCGTCGGGTTGCCGTGCACTGCAACGCCGAGGAGCTCGAGATAGCGGCGCAGCATCGTCTTGAGGTCTCCGGGGCCGCGCCGGGTGCGGACCAGGCCCACCGAGAGGTGGCGCCGCTTCGGCGACACCCAGCCGAAGCCGTGCGGGGTCACGCCGAGGTCGAAGCGCAGCCGCTGGCCGAACCGCTCGACGGTCGCGGCGTCGGTCTCGACCTCCAGCACCAGGGCCGGGATCCGGACGAGCGGCGTCGTCCAACCGGCGTGGCGGGCGGTGGTGCCGTTGACGCCGTCGGCGACGATCAGGAACTGCGTCCGGAGGTCGCCGCGGCTGGTGGCGATCTCGAGGTGGGCGCCGCGGTGGCGGACGGCCAGGGCGCGGCACGAGCTCCACAACAACGCGCCGGCGGCGGTCGCGGCATCGCGCAGGGCGCGGTCGAAGGCGTCGCGCACCACGGTGTGCGCCAGGGCGCTGCCCTGGTCGGCGACCCAGTGCCGCCCGAGCTCGTGGACGTGGAGCTCGGCGCCGAGCGCAGATCGCTCCCAGGGGATCGCGATGCCGCTCGGGATCAGCGCCAGCGCCCGCTCGGTCACCGCGCCGCCGCAGACCTTGTTGGCGGGCCCGGCCGCGGCCTCGAGGATCAGCACCGTCAGCCCCTTCGGGACCAGCGCCAGCGCCGCCATCACCCCCGCGGGGCCGGCGCCGACGATGACGACGTCGGCCTGCCGTGTGGTCTGCAGGTCCACCATCTGAATCCCGGGCGGAGGGTACCACATCGCCAGAAAGCGCCAAGCAGCGCCGTTTGACGCCGGGGACGGACGTGATTACACCGAGAAGGTACCAGGTGCACGAGACGCGCGAGGAGGCGGCAATGGCGGCACGGCAACCGAAGAAGGCGGACAGGCCGCGGCAGAAGAAGCGGCGCACCCGCCCGGAGGTGGCGCGCGGCCTCGGCGTGTCGCAGCTGACGGCCGAGACCCCGCCGGCGCTGGTGGCGTCGCTGGCGGCGCAGGTCGGCGCGGACGGTGGCGTGGTGATGGCGAGCTTTCGCGAGCCGGTGGGCGGGCACTGGCACCTGCTCGCCGGGCTGCCGATCGACAAGGTCACGCCGACGCCCTTCCAGCGTGACCTGTCGCCGGCGCACGTCGAGCGTCTCGCGAACGTGATCGACAAGCTCGATCGCTTCGTCGATCCGATCGTCGTGGTGCGCGAGCCGTCCGGCGCCTACTGGACGCCGAACGGCCATCACCGGCTCGCGGCCCTCCGCAGCCTGGGCGCGCAGGCGGTCGTGGCGCTGGTGCTCGCCGACGCGGAGGTCGCCTATCAGATCCTGGCGCTCAACACCGAGAAGGCCCACAACGTGCGCGAGAAGTCCCTCGAGGTCATCCGGATGGCGCGATCGCTTTCGGCCTTCGACTCGCGGCCGGAGGCGGCGCTCGCCACCGAGTTCGAGGAGGCGGCCTACGTGACGCTCGGCGTGTGCTACGAGCACGACGGTCGGTTTTCGGGCGGCGCCTACCATCCGCTGCTGCGGCGCATCGACGCGCTCTTGCCGTTGCCGCTCGCGGCGGCGCTCGAGGTGCGCGCCGCCCGGGCGCAGAAGCTGTTGGCGCTCGACGCCGAGGTGGCGGCGGCGATCAAAGTCCTGAAGGCGAAGGGCTTCGAGAGCCCCTACCTGCGGGCGTTCGTGCTGGCGCGCGTCAATCCGCTGCGCTTCAGGCGCGGTGCCACGGCCGACTTCGACGACACCGTGGACGCGATGACCAAGGCCGCGGCGCGCTTCGACGCCGGCAGAGTTCGCCCCGATCAGCTTGCGCTGGCCGCGGGTCCGCCGGAGGATGCGGGATGAGCCGTCACCGCTAGAGGAGGGTCCACCGATGAGCAACGAACAACCACCGAGCACGCGGGAGTTGATCTCTTCTGCCGAAGCCCTGCGCGGCGACAAGAAGGGTCGGGTGCCGAAGACCCGGCAGTTGGTGCGCGACGCCGAGGGCCTGATCGGCCGCGGGGCCCAAGGGAGTCCCGGGTCGCGGATCTGGTTGATCCTCGTGGTGGTCGCCGTCGTCGGCGGCGGCCTCGCCGCCTATCTGCTGTTTGGCGGTTGAGCCGCGGCCGGCCCGCCCCGGCGCTGCGGGCTCAGAACGCCCCGGGCAGCGCCAGATCGCACTCTACTTTGTTCTTGGTCACCTTGGCGCGCTGCAGCGCGGTGTGGGCCAGCTCGATCAGGGCCTCGGGCGAGAGGAACGAGTTCGACGGCTCCATCACGCTGATGCCGACGCTCACCGTGGTCTTGGATTTGGGCGTCATGTCGACGACACCCTGACGCAGGCGCTCGGCGAGGGCGCTCGCCGCCTGGCCGCTGGTCTCGGGCATCAAGATCGCGAACCGGCCCTTGCCGAGGCTGCCCACCAGGTCGGTCTCGCGCACCCTGGTCTTCAGCTCCTTGCCGACCGCGCGCGCCACGGTGTCGCGCCGCTTGCCGAGCTTCGGGTAGTCGTCGATGTCGACGAGCAGGAAGCTGGCCGAGTGGCGATAGCGCCTTGTGCGCTGTACTTCTTGGACGAAGCGTGCCTGGAAGTAGGCGTGGACGAGCGCGCCGGTCTTCCTGTCGACGACCGTCTTGTAGTACGCGTAGCTGGTCTCTGGCTTCATGGTCTGAACCCCGTTTTCTCAAGGGATTGCCTGGCCTTGACAACCTTGTCAACGACCCTAAGATCCATTAGTAAGCGGGCCGAGTAGGGCCCGGGATACGGCTGGCGGCGTCGGCCACCTTCAAATGATCCCCGCCGATGTCGCCAAAGGTGCCCTGTAGGGGTATGTGGGAGACGGAATCAAGTCTGGGAGTGGTGGGTTGTACGGAGTAGAAAGACGACGATGACCACGGCGCTGGCACTTCATCAGGACAGTGAGTTTCGCCGCTACGTGGCAGAGGTGGCGCGGACGCCGCTGTTGTCGCGGGACGAGGAGCTGACGCTCGCCCGCCGCCTGCGCGACGAGGGCGACGTGGCCGCGGCGCATCAGTTGGTCGTCTCGAACCTGCGCTTCGTCGTCAAGATCGCCTACGAGTATCGGGGCTACGGCCTGCGGCTGTTGGACCTGGTGCAAGAGGGCAACATCGGCCTGATGAAGGCGGTGAAGAAGTTCGATCCCGAGAAGGGTTATCGACTGATCTCCTACGCAGTGTGGTGGATCCGCGCTCACATCCACGACTACATCATGCGCTCCTGGTCGTTGGTGAAGCTCGGCGCCGGTCACGTGCGGCGCAAGCTGTTCTTCAAGCTGCGCTCCGAGAAGTCGCGCTTCGAGCAGCTGGCGGGCGACCCCACTCACGACAGCTCGGACGCGGCGCTCGCCCTGCACCTCGGGGTCTCGGAGAGCGACCTCGCGGAGATGGACGTGCGGATGGCGGCGCGGGACTTCTCCCTCGACGCGCCGGTCGCGGTGGGCGCCGACAGCAGTCACCTGGACGCGATGTCGGAGCCGGAGCCGGATCAAGAAGCGGCGCTCGGCGCCAAAGAGGAGCGGCGCCTGCTCCAAGGGGCGCTCGCCGACGCGGCCTCGGACCTGGACGAGAAGGAGCGCTTCGTGCTCGAGAGCCGCTTGCTCGCGGACGAGCCGGCGACCCTCGCCGAGATCGGTGACCACTTCGGGGTGTCGCGCGAGCGCGCCCGGCAGATCGAGACTCGAGTCATCGGCAAGCTGCGCGACGCGATGCAGCGCCCCCCGAGGCTGTTGCCGCACGCCGCGGTCGCGCCCTGAGCGCCGGCTGCTAGCGATACACGGTCGCCGTGCCGCGATAGGCCCGCCCGAGGATCTGTGGCCTGGTGTCGGCGACGACGACCTCGCCGACGCCGTAGCTCGCCTTGGCCCAGGTCGCGAGCTGCTCGAGGCGCGTCTGCCGATCGGCGAGGTTGGTCCACGCCTCGGCGTCGATGATCGTGGCCACCAGGCGGCCGGGCATCACCACCGCGCTCGTCGCCGGGACGAGCTCGGAGATCAGCGCCACGTCGATGGACTCGGGACCGCGGGTCCAGGGGAGCACGTACTTCCAGACGTTGAAGCCGACGACCGCGATGACGATGACGAGCGCGACCAGCATCGCGAACGCCCGCCGCGGGGCGCCGGTGCGTTCGGCGGGTCGCGGGCTCGGGGCGGGGGCCGGAGGCGTCTTCTGGGCGTCGGCCGGCGGCCCGAGGCGCGCCCGCTGCGCCTGGACGGCGCGCAACAGCCGTCGGATCTGCGGGCGGTCGCCGGAGAACGCCAGCGCCGCGTGTGCGTGTCGTTCGGCGAACGCGAGGTCGGCGAGCGCTCCGAGCCCGAGCAGCGCCAGTCTGGCGTGGATGTCGGCGGCGTTCGGCGGCCGGAGGGTCAACGCGGTCTCGAGCAGGCGCGCGGCGTCCTGGGGCCTCCCGGCCCGCTCGGCGGCGAGGGCCTCGGTCACCGAGGTTCGGGCGCGGTCCCAGAGGCCGAGCTGGGGGCCGGCGCTGCGTTCGGGGCCGTCCTTGGCGTAGCGCGCGGCGACGGTCGCGGGGGTGACCGGGGCGAGCGCGGCGGGCGCCTCGGGGGTGACAGACGGCGGCGCGTTCAGGTCGCTGAGGTCGACGTCGATGGCGTCACCGGCGGAGTACGGGTCGACGATCTGCGCGGCCAGCGCTTCGCGTTTGCCGGTGTCGCGGTAGTCGGCGGCGCCGGGGACGAGCTCGAGGTCGTCGAGCGACAGCGACAGATCTTCGGCGGCGACGTCGGCGGGCATCATCGCGGTCGTCGCGAGCGTTCCGGAGATCTCGAAGTCGGTCTCCACCGGCTCCATCGGCGGATCCGAGCTCGCGTCGGCGAGCTCCGCCAGCAGGCGGCGGATCTTCGCGCCGAGCAGGTTGTCGGTGTTGGCGAAGCGCAAGCCCAGGCCGGCGAACGTGCCGTCGGCGTGGAACACCTGGCGCACGACCTTGCAGATCGCCGGAATCAGCTCGCCGGTGTTCGGATGCACCAGGCGGATCGGCAGCGGTGTGCCCACCGGTCGCGGCGTGTCGCATTCGACGAACAGGCCGCTCTCCGAGAGATCTTTGAGGCGCTGCAGCTCGTCGTCGCCGAGCAGGCTCACCGGCAGGCGCAGGCTGAAGCGGCGGTAGCGGCGGCGGTTGTGCTCGTCGTTCACGGTCTACAGCCCGTCCTCGAGGTCGCTGACCACGTTCACGACGATGCCGTCCTGGCTCACCGTCCATTGGTCGAGCACCGGGTCGGCGTCGGCGTTGCCGACCGCCGCGACGCAGAAGGTCGTCGGCGTCACCGGGGCCGGCGGCAGCGCGACCTCGGTCAACAGCACCCCGAAGGCGTCGACCATCTGCGTCGGGCTGAAGGTGCCGCCGCCGCCGCTCGCCAAGAGCTCCGCGGTGTCGTTGCGGGCGCTTTGCGAAGGCGTCGCGTCGGTCGTGAAACCATAGAGATATCGCGGTGATCCGCTCAACGCCAGGTTCAGCCGTCCGAGGTCGTCGGTGAACACGCGCTGGTCGCCGAAGTAGATCTGCTCGGCCTTGGCGATGAAGGCCAGGTGGGTCTGGGCTTCGCTGCGGAGGGCGCGGGCGCGAAACGCCAACAGGCGCGGGATCGCGAGGGTGGCGAGGGCGCTCAAGATGGCAAGCGCCACCATCAGCTCGATCACCGACAATCCACTGCGGCAGGGGCGGGCGCGCACCGGGTGAACTTAGCGCAAAGCGGGGGAGGATGTCAGGGTCATCGGACAGCCGCAGGCGGCGTGCTATCATCGAAGGCGATGCGCGTGACGGTGGAGTTCGTCGGCCCGATGCGGCGGCCGTGGAAGGAACGGCGGCGGCTGTTGGAGGTCGACGGCGGCAGCACCGTCGATCGCGTGGTCGCGTCTTTGGGCTACGACGCCCGCGAGCGCAAGCACTTCGCGTTTCTGGTGAACGGCGTCAAAGCCCGGCCGGACGAGCCACTCGCGGCCGACGACCTCTTGGCGGTGCTGTTGATGGTCGGCGGGGGTTAGAGCTCGTACACGAACCGCCGGATGCCGAGCAGCTGACCCTCGCCGTCGAGGCCGGCCTCGGCCATCACCTCGGCGCCGGAGCCGCTGCCGAGGAAGTGGCCGCGCTGGAACGGATAGAGCGAGCACGCCCGGCCGACCTCGCCGGTGATGAAGCGCCAGGTGGTCGGCAGGGTGAACTCGGTGATCGCCATCGCGCGGCGGCGAAGGACCGCGGGGTAGATCCGCTGTTGCTCTAGCTCCGGCAACGCCGCAAACAACTCGGCGCTCGTGACCACGAAGACGTGGAGGTCGAGGCGCTCGGCCTGCAGCGCCGGCAAGGTGTCGCGGATGAAGGCCTGGGTCACGCCGCACCCCTGGAGCACCACGGCCGGCGCGTTCGGGGCGCGGGCCGCGAGCAGCCGATACATGCCGTTCTTGGCGTGTGCGGCCGGCGGCAGGCCGAGCGCCAGGCGGTCGATCACCGGCTGGTGGGGCCGGGTCACGAACGGGGCGATGACCGCCGGGCGCGACGACAGCGCCGCGGCCAACAGCGGCCAGACCTCGGACGGCTCCCACGGCGTCAAGGTGACGAGCGCGCCCTTGGGGAAGCTCTCCTGCAGAATCTGCAAGGCCTGCGGATCGGCGTGCGTCGGGCCGTCCTCACCGGTCAACAGGCTGGCGTGCGCGCAAACCAGGACCATCGGCGTCGCCTTGGCGCCGGTCACCGCGGTCGCGGCGCCGCTGCCGATCGCATGGAGGCGGGCGCTGACCTGGGAGAGCGGCGCGAGGAAGGCGGCGTATGACGCGCCGACCCCGAGGTGATGGCCGAAGCTCGAGATCCCGGAGATGATGCCGCTCAGCGCGTCCTCGGCGATGCCACCGGTCGAGAGGCGACGCGCGCCGGGGTTGTTCTCGGCGTTGAAGAAACCCGGGGCGAAGTCCGCTGCCGCCTGGTCGACGCCGGTCGAGCCGAGCAAGTCGGCGGCGGCAATGAAGAGCGCGCCCCGACTCGCGTCATTCAACCAAGCCAGCACTCGGCCGAGCTCGTCTTTGAGCGCGGTCGTCTCGGGACGGCCCTCGGCGTGGGCGGGCGGTGCGGGGTCGGCGGCGTGCGTCGCGAGGTCGTAGATCACCGCGACGTCGGGGCTCGAGGCGGGTGCGCGCTGGGCCCGCGTCACCGCGCGGTCCCGGGCGTTGCGGAGGCGAGCCGCGAGATCGTCGACGAGCGGCCGATCGCGTTCGAGCCGGGCCCGCACCAGGCCCAAGGTCTGCCAGTAGCACTCTTCGAGGACCGTGCGATCGGCGCCGAGCCGGCAGCGGTTCTCGCCGGCGCCACACTGCGGCAGCTGGCCGGCGGCGCTGCCGAGGAGCGCGGCGACCGAGGCGTAGAACCCCGGTGAGCACAGCTCGTGGCCGGCGCCGTGCGACTTCCTGCCCTCGATGCCGTACTGCCACCCCTTGACGGTGCGGTAGATGATCGCGGTCGGCTGACGGTTGTCGAGCTCGAGCGCCAGCCGTTGGGCGGCGAGGACCTGGGCAAAGCTCGCACCGTCATTCACCTCGATCACGTTCCAATCGTGCAGGTAGCACAGCTCAGCGGGAGACCACTGCACGTAGTCGCCGGCAGTGGTCCCCTCGCGACAGACGTGGTCGGAGTCGATCGACGCCTGGTTCCAGTCGACATGGAGGTTGAGGTTCGACAGCGACGCGGTGCCGGCAGCGGCCAGCGCTTCGCTGACCCGGCCCGGTGTCATGCCGCCCTCGCCTTCGAGGACGTGGACCCGCGGCGCGTTGTCACCGTAGACGTCGCCCGCCGCGATCGCCAGGCCGACCGATGCGGCGAGGCCGACGCCGGATGCGCCGGTCGCGAGGCGCACCCATGGAGTGGCGGGGGTTGGGTGGCCGTCCAAGGCTTTGCTCGACAGCGCTTTGAACAGCGGCGTCTTGGTGTTGGGGTTGCGTCGAAAACCGAGCAGATCCTCGAGACGCAAGCGATCCGCGAGCGCGCCGGGGCAAAGGTCGGGCGCGGCGAGCGACAGCACCTCGTCGGCGAGGGCGAGGAGCGCATAGCAGCCGAGGGCCTTGTGGCCCGCGGCGTAGACCAGCGCGTCGTTGGTCTCGCTGCGTGGGGCTTCGGGGTTGAACGCCAGGCCGTTGAACCACAGGCCGATGGCGATGCGACCGCAAGAGATCGCGCCCCCCGGATGGCCCGTCATCGGGCCATAGTTGTAGAGGATGGCGCACAGCGCTCGGTAGATCCGATCCAGGGCCTCGAGGCTCGAGGTCTCGTCGCGGCGTACGGCCGCCGCACGGGCGGCGAGCGTCGCGCCGTCGAAGAAACGTGCGCGTCGGGGCCCAAACTCGACCACGGCAGTGCTCCGGGGTTGATGAAGCCACCACCTACCGCGTCCGAACGACCGAGCGCAAGCCCGCGGCCGCGTCCGGCGCCGCTCTCGCCATTGTGTTTTCGGCCTATTGCACTATACCTCTGCCGCGGGGCCAGGCGGCCTGGCGCCGCGCTGAAAGGGGATGTTCGATGGTCAGCGTTCTGCCCTTCCGGGGCCTGCGTCCGGTGGCCGCCAAGGCCAAGGCGGTGGCGTCGCCGCCCTACGACGTCCTGAACACCAACGAGGCGCGGGCGATGGCCGCGGGCAACCCGATCTCGTTCTTGCGCGTCAACAAGTCCGAGCTCGAGTTTGACGACAGCGTCAATCCGTACAGCCCCGAGGTCTACGCACGCGGCAAGGACAACCTCGCCAAGCTAAGGGCGACCGGGGTCCTGGTCCGGGATCCGCAGCCTTGCTTCTACGTCTATCGCCTGACGATGGGCGGCCGGCCGCAGACCGGGCTCGTGGCGCTGACCTCGTGTGCCGAGTACGACGCCGGGATCATCAAGCGTCACGAGCACACCCGGCCGGAGAAGGTCAGCGACCGCGCGACGCACATCGAGACCCTGGGCGCGCAGGTCGGCCCGGTGTTCTGCGCCTTCCGCGACGCGCCGGCCCTCGAGGCGACCCTGAAGACCGTCTGCCGCGGCACCCCGGAGTACGACTTCGTCGCCGACGATCAGATCCGGCACGAGCTCTGGGTCGTCTCCGAGCCGAAGGTCCAGCAGACGATCCGCGACGGCTTTGCGAAGCTCGACCACATCTATATCTGCGACGGTCATCACCGCAGCGCCTCGGCCTCAGAGGTGCGCCGGCGGCTCATGGCGCAGAACAAGGGGCAGAGCGGCAACGAGGCCTACCACCACTTCTTGAACGTCATCTTTCCGGCCGCCGATCTGAAGATCCTGCCCTACAACCGGGTCATCAAGGATCTGAACGGCCTCTCCCCCGCGGCAGTCGTCGAGAAGGCGGCGGCGAAGTTCGAGGTCGCGAAGTCCGAGTCGGAGCCGGCGCTCGCGAGGCCGCACCAGTTCGCGCTCTACGCCGCGCGCCAGTGGTGGCTGTTGACCGCGAAGCCGCAGAGCTTCGACGCTTCGAGCCCGACCGCGTCGATCGACGCCAGCATCATCCACGCGAATCTCATCGCGCCGATCTTGGGGATCACCGACCCCAAGACCGACAAGCGCATCGACTTCGTCGGCGGTATTCGTGGCACCAAGGAGCTCGTTACGCGCGTCGACGCCGGCGAGGTGAAGCTCGCGATCGCCCTATTCCCGACGACGCTCGATCAACTGTTCGCGGTCGCCGACGCCGGCGACGTGATGCCGCCCAAGTCCACCTGGTTCGAGCCCAAGCTCAGAGACGGCGTGGTCGTGGCGCTGCTCGATACTAACCACCTGTGAGGAGGCTACGATGTTGATCTTGATTGCCGATGCTTTTGACAAGCAGCTCCCCAAGTCCCTCGCCAAGTACGGTGAGGTCACCGACGATCTGAAACGCGTGCCGGATGCCGAGATCATCCTGGTGCGCAGCAAGACCAAGGCCGACAAGGACTTCCTGGCGAACGCCAAGAAGCTCAAGCTCATCATCCGCGGCGGCGTCGGCATGGATACGATCGACGTCGGCTACTGTAAGGAGCACCACATCAAGGCGATGAACACCGCCGACGCGTCGACGGTCGCGGTCGCGGAGCTGGCGTTCGCGATGATGATCGCGCTCCCGAACCGCATCGCTCAGGCCGACAAGTCGATGCGCGAAGGGAAGTGGCTGAAGAAGGAGCTCGAGCGCACCGAGCTGTTCGGCAAGACCCTGGGGATCTTGGGCGCCGGCCGTATCGGCTTGGCGCTCGCGACCCGGGCCCAGGCCTTCCGGATGCGGGTGCTCGGCTGGCACCCGGACGTCGCGTTCACCGACTTCGCCGAGATCGTCCCGAGCTTGGAGGAGACCGTGGCGCAGTCGGACTATGTGTCCTTGCACATGCCGCTCGTCGACGGCACCAAGGGCATCATCAACAAGGCGACGCTCGCCAAGTTCAAGGACGGCGCCTACCTGCTCAACACCGCGCGCGGCAAGCTGGTGGTGGAGGAGGACGTCGTCCTGGCGCTGAAGAGCGGCAAGCTCGCGGGCTACGCCACCGACGTCTGGTACTCGGATCCGCCGGAGAACAGCGTGTTGATGGACGCGCCCAACACCCTGTTCCTGCCGCATCTCGGCGCGTCCACTGTCGAGAACATGACCCGGATCGGGATCATGGCGGATCGGATCATCGGCGAGTGGGCGTCGACGCACAAATAACCGTCGAGGCGAGGCCGCACTCGACAACGACAACGAGGTGTGATCATGGCGAAGCGCGTATTCAACTTCAACCCGGGGCCCGCGGCGTTGCCGCTCGAGGTGCTGAAGCAGGTGCAAGAAGAGCTGTTGGACTTCAAGGGCACCGGGATGTCGATCCTCGAGATCTCGCACCGCGCCAAGGAGTTCGAAGAGGTCAACAACCAGGCGATGGCGCTCATCCGTGAGCTCGCCGGCGTCGGTAACAACTACAAGGTCCTGTTCTTGGGCGGCGGCGCATCGACGCAGTTCTCGATGGTGCCGATGAACTTCCTCGCAGCCGGCAAGACCGCCTGCTACGTCGACACCGGCGAGTGGGCGTCGAAGGCCGCCAAGGAGGCCAAGCGGGTCGGGAACGTCAACGTCCTGTACTCGAGCAAAGAGGCGAAGTACGACCACGTGCCGAAGCCCGGCCAGGTGAAGGTGCCGGCGGACGCCGCCTACCTGCACGTGACCTCGAACAACACCATCTTCGGCACCGAGTACACCGACTTCCCCGACGCCGGCAGCGTGCCCTTGTTCTGCGACATGTCGTCGGACATGTTCGGCCGCACCCGGGCCTTCGACAAGTTCTCGTTGATCTACGCCGGGGCGCAGAAGAACCTCGGCCCGGCCGGGGTCACCATCGTGATGTTGAAGGACGAGCTGCTCGCCAAGTGTCCGGACAACATCCCGACGATGCTCAACTACAAGACCCACGCGGAGAAGGACTCGCTCTACAACACGCCGCCGGTCTTCGGGATCTACGTCGTCAAGCTGGTGATGGAGTGGGTGAAGAAGCAGGGTGGCCTGAAGCAGATCGAGGCGGTGAACCGCAAGAAGAAGGACGCGATCTACAAGCTCGTCGACGAGCACCCCAACTACTTCAAGGGCACGGTGCAGAAGGACTCGCGCAGCTGGATGAACCTGACCCTGCGCCTGCCCTCCGAGGACCTGGAGAAGAAGCTCACCGACGAGGCCAAGAAGGCCGGGTTCGTCGGCTTGAAGGGGCACCGCTCGGTGGGCGGGGTGCGGGTGTCGCTCTACAACGCGGTGCCGCTCGAAGGGGCCGAGAAGCTCGCCGAGTTCATGCTCGGCTTCATGAAGGCCAACCCGAAGTAGGCCGGGGCCTGCGGGCTGTTGCTCAGCCGTCGCGCAGCGGGTTCACGACGCGGACGTCGGCGAACTGCAGGAAGTCGGTGTCGGCGGTGTAGATCTCGCGCACGCCGTGCTCTTTCATCAGCACCGCGGTGCGGACGTCGAAGAACAGGTTGCCGCCGGGTTGGTTGAGGTCCCGCAGCTGAGCGTCGAGGAGCTCCCAGTGGGTCTCGCCGGCGGACAAGACCGAGACGTTCGGCGCGCCCAAGAACACCGACAGGAAGCCGAAGGCCTCGTCCCATTGCAGCGGGCGGTCGAAGACCTTGGGGTGGGTCGCGGCGCGCAGGAACTCGTAGACGATACCTTCCGTCGTGTACCAGCGGTCCGGTGACTCGAGGGCAGCTTGCAGAAAGGCCCGAGCGCGTCGGTGCTCGCGGGCGTCGGCGTTGGCGCCATACAGGAAGATGTTGGTGTCGATGACCCCCGCCACCTAGGAGCCCATCACCGCTTCGAGGGCGTCGCGGTCGCTCAGGTTGACGCGCGGCCTGCCCATGTTGAACGCCGGCAACGCCCGGGGCGCGCTCTTCTTCGCGCGGCGTTGGATCAGCCCCGCGACCAACAGCTCGTTGACCACCTCCGAGATTTGGCGGCCCTCGCGGCGCGCCAGATCGCGGACCCGTCGCATGCAGGCATCCTCCAGGACCAGCGTGGTTCGCGTCATACATACAAGCATACATACGGAACATCCATATGTCAAAACCGGCCGAGCGCGCTCAGTCGCACTGGTCGCGGTTGCCGCCCGGGCAGCTGCCGTTCGCGTCCGCCCAGCGGGTGACGTGGCACGCCGGCACGTCCTCGAAGGTGTTGCCGGCGACGAATCGGGCGCAGGGTGCTGCCGTCAAAGGTGCCGCTCGCGACCAGCTTGCCGGCGTCGTTTGCCCCGCCGATGTCGAAGCCGAGGCCGGGGTCCAAGAGGACCACGGCGCACGGCTCGATCGTCAAGATCGCGTTCTGCCGGAGCAGCACCCGGCCCGTGACGTGGTGTGGGCTCGCCGCCGCCGACCAGGTCTCGTTCGCCGCGAGGATGCCGGAGTGGCCCACCCCGGCGCCGCTCGGTGCCGGACAATCGCCGCCGGCGACGATGGCGGCCGGGGTGATGGAGCCGGGAGGCGTCCCGGGTGGGCCGGCGCCGTTGTCGGAGGCGCCGCCGCAGGCGCACACCAGTGGGAGAGAGAGGAGGACCAGCCAACGCGTCATGGGTGCTACTCCGGGTTCAGGGGCCGGAGGGAATATGGTGACGCCTTGGCCGGAGTCTAGATGACGCCGCCGGTCACCCGCACCTTGGCGACCGACAGGACCTCGCCGGTCTCGACGCTGAGGAGCTTCGCGAACAAGTCGGCCTCGGTGCCGCGCACCGTGAGCTTCGCGACCACCAGGACCTCGGCGCCGAGCAGCTTGCCGATCGGCACGCTCTCCTTGACGTCGAAGAGCTCGGAGAGCTGCAGGCGCTGTTCCTGCGCCAGGGCTTTCAGGTCGCGATCCACCACCTTGAAAGTCGGGGTGCGGCTCGCGGCGAGGATGAACTGGTCGGAGAGGTAGCCGCCGACGTCCTTGTACTTGGCGTCGTTGACGTTGACCGGGACGATGGCGACCGCGGTCCCTTCCTTCAGGCGAATGGCGCTGTAGTCGACGAGCTGCCGGAGCGCCTCGGCGACCGCCGGGCCGAGCAGCTCGTCCTTGGGGGTGCCGCTCGGGCCGGTGGCGATGATGGTGTCGTCGACCTCCTTGGGCTCGTCGGTGAGGTAGGACAGCTCGCGGCGGATGATGCGGATGATCGCCTGGTCGAGGTTCTCCACCAGGTAGTTGCTGCCGACGTGGTGGCTGGCCTCGGTGGCGGTGCCGCCGGAGTCGCCGCCGCCGCCTTCGGTCACGAACACGTACTCGCCCATCGTGAACTGCGCCACCTGGCGGAAGATCACCTCGCCGTCGATCGGCAGGCCGCCGGCGCCGACCATCACCCACTTGATGCCGCGGCGGAGAGCCTCACGCATCGCCTCGCGATAGCTGTAGTCCTGCTTGTAGTCGGTGTGCGGGATGGCGTCGGAGATCACGAAGCCGACGCGGACGGCGTCCTTGCGCCACTGGAGCTCGTGCATGCCCTTGTCGAACGCGGCCTGCATGTCTTCGGGGGTGTCGCCGCCGCCGTCGGCGTCGAGCTTGTTGATCTGCGACTGGAACAGGTCGACGTCCGCGGTGAACTGCGTCACCCGCGTCACGTAGTCGTCGCCGCGGTCGCGGTAGGCCACGAGCCCGAAGCGGATGTCGGGCTTCGTCGGCAGCTCGGTGAGCTGGAAGTGGATGGCCTGCAGGGTGGTCTTCAGGCGGTCGATCTGGCTCTGCATGCTGCCGGTGGTGTCGAGCAGGAAGGCGACGTCCACCGGCACTCGGGCGGGGATCTCGCGCACCGTGTCGAACCTGAGCTCGGTCACGCGCTTGCCGGTCCGGGAGGCCTGACCGTTTCGCGTCGTCGCGCCGCAGCTGGCGCCGACCGTGAAGTCCGCCGGGCCCTTGGGCGCGGCGTCGGCGGGGAAGTACTGGGTCGAGCCGTCGGCGGTGGTGGTGCTGGTCGCCAGCACCTTGCCGTCCACGGTCTTCACGTCGATCGTGCAGTTGGGCAGGCTCTTGCCGTTCTTGTCGAGCGCGGTGATCAGCAGGCGCTCGCTGACGTTCACCGGGTAGACCACCAGACGGCTGTTGTCGGCGAGGAAGCCCAGGAAACGATTGTACTGCTTGTTGTCGTCGTAACGGCCGGCGCGCATCGCGGGTGCAGCCACCGCCTTGCGCCCGCCAGCCGCGCCACCGCTTCGGGCACCGCTCGATCCCTTGTGTTCGGCGGGTCGCGAAGCGGGCGCCGCCGCGTCCTTCTTCGGGCTGTCCATCGGGGCGCGATCGGCGACGGCCGCCGCCTCTTCGGTCTCGTGGGGCCTGGACTTCGTCCGGACGTCGGGCTTGCGCCCGGGCGCCGGCTCGGCCGCCGGCGTCGAGGGCGTCGAGGGCGCCGGGGGTGGCGGGGCCGAGGTTGCGGCAACGCCGCGGCCGACTGCCCCGCCGCCGCCGCCGCTGCCGCGCTCGGCTTTGGCATCGCCGCCCACGAACCCGAGCGTACCGAAGTCGTCGTCGGCTTCCTTGGTCTTCTCCCGCGAGGCGGCGGCAAATATGAAGGGGTAGGTGACCTCGACGACACCTCCGCCGAGGGGCTTGTCGAACTTCCAGGCGCGCGCGACCTTGGTGACGCATTGCACGAGCTCGGCGTCGTCGATGCTCGAGGCGCCCTTGTCGGCGGCCGCGGCCGTCACCAGACCCTCGGGGCCGATGGTGAAGCGGAGCACGAGCTTGCCGGTGAGCTCGGCGCCGAGGGCCTTACGGCGTGCGTCGTGACAGGCTCTCACCTTGGCCGCCGCCGCCTTGATGACCTTGACGATGGCCTCTTTGGGGAGCGTGCCGGCGCCGCCGATGACGGGCTCTGGCGCGGGGGCAGCGGCCGCGGTTGCCAAGAAGACGAAGGCGGTGACGACGACGGTCGGGAGCGAACGGCGCATCGATGACCTCTCCTCGGGTTTCGGCGTGCACTACGACAGCCTGTCGTCTATCATGTTCCGCGCCAAACGACAGCAGGTCTCAGAATGGGCACAGGCAAGCCGCGACCGGCCAGGGTCGGCTCCAACGCCGGGCGGCGCTCGCTCGGCGTTGCTTTGTCGCTGGGGGTGATCGGCGCCGTGGCGTGCCGCGGCCACGACGGCGGCACCGCGGGCGGCGGCGAAGACGGGGTCTCGGCCACGACCGGGGACGGGGACGGGCGCGGCGACCAGCCTGGGGACGGAGGTGGGGACAGGGCGACGACGCCGGGCGGCTGGCGCGACGCTTCGTACTCCGGACCGGAGGGTTCCCGCTCGTACCGCCTCTACGTGCCCGCGACGACCGGGACGCCGGCGGCGCGACCGCTGGTGCTGTTGCTGCACGGCTGCAGTCAGACGGCGGCCGACGTTGCCGCCGCGACCCGCATCGACGAGCTCGCCGAGCGCCGCCAACTTCTCGTCGTCGCGCCGACGCAGCCGAGCACGGCCAATCCGCAGGGCTGCTGGAGCTGGTACGTGCCGGAGAACCAGGGGCGCGCGGGGGAGGCGGCGCTCCTCGCCGCGATAGCCGCGCACGTCGCCGCGACCGAGGCGATCGATGCCGGTCGGGTGTACGTCGCCGGGTTCTCCGCCGGCGGGGCGATGGCCGCGATCCTCGCGAGCTGCTACGTCGATCGTTTCGCGGCCGCCGCGATCCACTCCGGGCTGATGTTCGAAGCCGCGACCGACGCGATGAGCGCCTTCGCCGCGATGGGGAGCGGGACGACGCGGGATCCTGCCGTTGCCGCCGCGGATGCCGCAGAGTGCGCCGGGACGTCGGCCGGCGTCGTGCCGGTGCTGGTGATCCACGGTCGGGCCGACACGGTGGTTGACGTAGCCAACGCCGATGCGACCGTCGCCGAATCCCTCGCGGTCGCGGATCGCGCCGATGACGGCGCCGACAACGGCAGCGTCAGCCGAACCCCGGCGACGACGACGTCGTTCACCGCGGCGGGCGGGTTGAGCTACGAGGTGGCGCGCTACGGCGCGGCGCGCGCGGTCGAGCGGGTGCTCGTCACCGGCCTCGGTCACGCGTGGAGCGGCGGGCCGGCCGGAGGGTCCTACACCGACCCGAACGGTCCCGATGCCACTTCCATGGTGTGGGACTTCTTCGCCGCCCATGCGCGCTAGGGAGGCGCTAGACCGTCTTCAGGTGGACGTGATCCGGCCCCCCGCCCCACTCGGGTGCGGGGGCACGGGGGGACGCAGAGCCGGCGCTCCACCTTCGGCGTGGTCCGCGGACGGAGTGCCGGCGGGCGGTCCCCCCGCTAGGTTGGCTGGGGGTGGGGAGCGACGCCGCATCGGCGGCGCGGGAATCCGATGAAGGCGAAAATGGTCTAGGGCGGCACAGGCGGGTACGCTTGCGGCGGGGCGTCACTCGCCGGCGACGCGCAGGCGCCGCTGTCTCCGGGGCGCGGCTCTGAGGGCGAGCAGTCGTTGCCCTTCGGGGGCTCGCGCGCCGCGCCGAGGCGTGCGGCGATGACCTCGGTGGGGATGCCGCCGGGGTAGGTCTGGTCGCCGATCACGAAGGTCGGCGTCCCCCGGATCTTCAGGGCGCGACCGGCCGCCAGATCGCGGGCGACAACGGCCGCGGTCTTTGGATCGGCGACGCAGCCCGAGAGCTCCTTGGGCTCGAGGTTGAGCGCCTCGGCCAGCTCGGCGGCGGTCACCGGATCGCGGCGGTGACCGTTCGCGAACAGGTAGTCGTTGGCCTCCCAGAACCGCCCCTGGGCGCCGGCGCAGTGCGCCAGCCGCGAGTAGGCGCAGGCGGCGGCGTGGAAGGGCTTGTCGAGCGCCGGGTTGCACTGCTGATCGAGGGGGTAGTGGCGGTGCACCAGGCGGATCTTGTCACCGCTTTGGGCGAGGAGCTTGCGCAGCTGCTCGTGGCCCCGCAGACAGTGGGGGCACTGGTAGTCGGAGAACTCCTCGATGGTGAGCGTCGGCTTCACCGCGCCGATCCAATGGGCACCCTCCGGGGTCGCGCCGATCGCCAGGCCCCCCGGGCCGAAGCCGGACACCATGCTCCAATAGGTGGGGATGACGAGCCGGGTCACCGAGGCGGCGGCCAAGAGCAGACCCACGAGGCCGATCACCGCGGCCGGCTCGCGGATCGCGGCGACGAGCTCTTCGCACACCGCCTCGCGGATCGGGCGGCCGAGACGGCGAACCTCGGCGACCGCGGTGAACAACAGCGCGAAGTTCACCAGGTAGGTGCCGACGCAGACCAGGCACACCGAGCCGATGATCAGGTGCGAGATCAAGAGCAGCGCGACGCTGTACGCCGAGGCCCCGAGCGTCAACAGGCAGAGCAGCGCGAAGGGCCACGAGCGGCTGCGGGGGCGGGTGAACAGGCCCCACACCGCGAGCGCGCCGAGGCTCAGATAGACCAGGATGCCCCAGATCGCGGTCGGCAACCCGAGGGTCACCGCCCAGTCGCTGGTCGCCACGGTCTCGCAGTTCACCCGCTCGCTCATCGCGCAGTAGGCGTGGTAGTCGGGGTCGGTGTGCACCTTGAGGTGCAAGCGCGCCAGATCGGCGCTCAAGCACAACCCCACGGTGCACAGCACCAGGAAGGCGATGCGCCAGCCGCGGGTGGGTTGGCTCGCGAGGCCGCCGGCGTTGCGGGTGTCGATCGGATCACTCATGGGTGCGCCTGAGTCATAAGCGAAAGCGCCGCGGTCGCCAAGGGTGGACCGGCCGGAGGCCCGGAGGACGCGCGAGCGCCTGCCGGGAATCAAGAAAGGCAAAAGCTCGATTGCCCGACTGCGACGAGCGCTACTTCAGCTTTATCTTCCGGCCCGGCGGCATCTTGCGGAAGTCGCGCTTGTCGTCGTGGCAGCCGGTGCAGCTCGGATCTTTTGCGAACTTCAGGTCGACGTGGCAGTCGCTGCATTCGAGCCCCGCGTGGGTCTCGTCGAGCTGAACGCCGGTGACCGCGTGGCGGAACTTGCCCTGCTTGAAGCCGGCGTGGCAGCCGACGCAGTCGCGGTTCAGCCGGGCGATCGGCTTGCCGGTCGGGTGGCAGGCGCGGCAGCTCAGGGTGTCGTGGTAGCGGCTGAGCGGCCAGCCGGTGCTGGCGTGCGAGAAGCCCGGGCGCTCCTTGTCGGCGTGGCACCTGCCGCATTCGTCCTTCTCGTGACAGCCGGCGCAGATCGCGTGCACCTCCTGCATGCTCTTCTTCTTGGCCACGGTCTTCTGCAGGTCGTGGCAGGTGTTGCAGTTCTCCTCGCGGTGACAGTTGGTGCACTTCAGGCCGAAGAGATCGACGTGCTGCTGGTGATAGAACGTGACCACCGCGCCCTTGGCGTACGGGGTGACGTACACCCGCATGTCGGGCGCCGACAGGATCGGGTGGGGCTTGCCCATGATGTCGGTCGCGTCGACCGTGCGTCTGGAAGAGCTGGCCGGCGTCGGGCTCGAGGTGCCGGTCTTCTGCAGGTGACAGACGGTGCAGTCGGGCTCGAGGTGCCGGTCTTCTGCAGGTGACAGACGGTGCAGTCGGTCTCGTGGCTCCACTCGCGGTGGCACTGCAGGCACTGGCGGTGATAGGCGCCCTTGAGCCCGGGCTGGCGCAGGTCGGCGGGTCGGCCGCCGGCTTCGTGGCAGCTCTCGCACGACGGGATCTTGCCGGGCGGGCAGAAGTGGTGGCAGACCGCGCAGCCCTTGCCCATCTCGGACATCCCGGCGTGTAGCTTGTGGTTGAACTGCACCCCGGCGTACTGGTCGGCGAGCTTGTTGATCAGGATCTGCTCCGGCGCCTCGATGATGTCGTGGCTCGACTTGCTCTGAGCCGAGAACAGGCGCGGGCAGGCCTTGAGGCAGACGTTCGCCTCGGTGGGCTCGGCGCAGGTGTGGCAATTGGCGCAGGTCGGCTGCTTGACCGCGCCGTTGCCGTTGCTGCCGTGAGGCGCGGACTTCGGCGGCGCGGCGCCGGACGCGGTGCCGGCGAGCATGCATGCCGACGCCGCGAGGACGAGCGACCGAGCGCGAAGGGCGTGGCGGTTCATGAGCCGTGCTCCGGTTGTTCGAAGATGGGGAAGACCATCGCGATGCCGCGGTACACCAGCACCAAGGTCGAGATCAGCCCGGCGGTCACCAGCACCTCGAAGACGGAGGGGAAGTCGGTCTGGTCGGCAAACGGCGGGGTGTAAGCGACCAGGAAGACGTTGACGCGGTTCAGCGCCACCCCCAACACCACCAGGGTCGCGGCGACGAACAGGCCGGTCGGGCTCTTGCGCACCCGCGGCAGGAGAAAGAGCAGGAGCGGCAAGAAGATGCCGCCCACGAGCTCGGTGGCGAACGACAGCGTCACCGGTGTCAGCGGCCACAATAGGTGCCAGGCCTGGCGCAGCGTCAGATCGACGACGCGCGCCATCCCATAGATGCCGAGGAAGAACGGGATGATCCGGGCGAGGCCGGCGAACAGCCTGAGCTCGCTTTGCAGCCCGAAGGAGCGGGTCGCCAACGTCCCCTCGAAGATGATCATCGGGAAGCCGACCGAGATCGCCGACATCAGGAAGAACGCCGGCATCACCGGCGTGTACCAGAGCGGGTGCATCTTGGTGGGGGCGATCAGCATCAAGGTGCCGAGCGACGACTGGTGCAGGCAGGAGAGCACGACGCCGGCGACGATGAACAGGCCGAGGAAGCGGTGCAGCGTGACGTCGGCGAGCCGCAACACCCCCTCGAGCAGGCGGTTCAGCGCCGACAGCGCGCCGGGGAGCGCCACCTTGCCGCGGAAGCGCTCGACCGCGATCGGCACGAACTCGACATAGAGGACGCCGAGGTACACCATCACGCACATGCCGACTTCGAACAGCACCGAGTTGCCCTGCCACATCGACGGCAGCATCGGGTGCCAGACGTCGTAGTAGCGCCCGAGATCCGCGAGCAGGCCGATGACCACGAAGGTGTACCCGAGCATCGCGGTCACCAGCGCCGGGCGGATCAGGGGGTGATATTTCTCGTGGCCGAAGATGTAGACCAGCGCCGAGGAGGTGAAGCCGCCGGCCGCGAGCGCGACGCCGGTGGCGACGTCGATCGAG
Organism: Deltaproteobacteria bacterium; assembly: GCA_016218825.1. Classification (GTDB taxonomy): domain Bacteria; phylum Myxococcota; class XYA12-FULL-58-9; order XYA12-FULL-58-9; family XYA12-FULL-58-9; genus JACRCV01. The sequence continues at coordinate 77,631 of JACRCV010000013.1, read as the reverse complement.
ATCCAGATGCCCCAAGGGTAGGGGTTGCTCAGGTTCGTGACTTTCTCGAGCCCGAGCACCATGCGCGCCAGGTACGTCGCGATGCCGATCGCGGCCACCGTCGCGACCACCATCGTGCCGCGGGAGAAGAACGGTCGTCGGACCGGACGGGCGGCGGCGTGGCTACTCATGACCAGCCTCCCCTTCTTGGTCCCGGCGCTCGCGTCGGCCGCTCCACATGATGAGCCCCAACAACGAGTAGAGGGCGATCGGCGGCACGAACCCCTTGAAGACGGCGTGCTGGATGGTACCTCTCGGGGGTCGACTTCGCGGGCCTCGACCCATGCAGTAGCGACAGCCGATGCACTTCCAGGCGTCGTAGGTCACCGCGCCCTCGGGTTGCTTCGCGAGCGCGCCGACGATGCAGGCCGAGGCGCACGCCGGCTTCACGCAGTGCATGCACTGCACCTTCGTGAACAACGCCGGTCCACCCGGCTCGCGGGGCGGCAGCTGGTTGACCGTGGTCAGCGCGGTGGCGTCGGGACGGCGATGCACCTTGAAGACCGACTTGTCCTCGAAGCTCAGTCGGTCACGCTTCGGGACGTCGTTCACCTGGTTGCAGCCGAGCTCGCACTTGCGGCAGCCGACGCAGAAGGTCACGTCGACCAGGACGCCCTGCGCCGCCGCCGGTGGCGGACCCTCTGACGCCCCCGCCGTGGAAGCCAGGACCGTGCCCGAGGCCGACGCCGCCAACTTCAAGAACGACCGACGAGCGAGCTTCCTGTGACTCCTATCTGCCACCCAAGAGCCCGAGCCCCCCGACCTATAGTCTCACACCTCAAAAAACGAGCTATATGTTATAGACTGCATCTATATTTATCATGGCGGAGCTGACGCGTTGTGTCAACACGGAGGAGGTGGTGGGGGTGATCTCGGGCCTCGGGAGGGTGGGGTGTGGGCTCAGGCTTCGAGGAACTTGCTGGTGAACGCGGTCAGGACGGTGGCGACCGCGTCTTCGACGTCCATCGTTGCGGTGTTGATCGTGAGGTCGTACCCCAACGGATCGTTGACGTCGCGGGCGAAGAAGTGGCGGATGAACGCCTGGCGCTCGGCGTCGCCCCGCTCCACCAGACGGCGCGCCGCGTCGGCGCCGATCTTCTCGGCGTGCTGCACCCGTGCGATTCGGACCGCGACCGGGGCGTCGAAGCGCACCCGGAGCGCACGGCCGGGACTGACGATGAACCCCGCGCCCCGGCCGACGAAGACGCAGGAGCCCCGGCTCCACAGCGCCGCGATCGTGCGGCACAGGCCTCGGAAGTAGTCACTCTGGTCGAGCGTATGCTCGCGAAACAGCGCCGTCAGGTAGTCCTCGAGGGCCCCTTCGGCGCGCTCGTCCAGCGCCGCGACGGTGTCTACCTCGACGTGCTCGCGCTTCGCGATCTGCTCGACGATCTCGCGATCGTAAAGGGGCAGATCCAAGGCGTCGGCCGCGATCCGAGCCACGTCCTGCCCGAGCGCGGCGACGCTGCTCGAGGTGGTGATCACCGGGTACGACGACGTGCTCTGGAGGGTGGACCGCTCGCCGGTCTCCCGCTGCTGCAGCCGCCACAGCTTGACCTGACGGTCGATGAGCTCGGAAATCCGCGTGGTCATGATCGCCCCCTTTTCCAGGTCAGCAATCCAGGTCGACCCGATTCGAGTCTACGCCCCAACTCCTGGGTCGTAAACCCGGCGAGCGGCGGCTCTGCAGGGCAATCGTGGGGCGGGCAACATCGGTCCAACTCGAGCGCTCGATCGCCTTGGGTGGCTCTGGCACCGTCGGCACCGGCACCGTCGGCGCCGGCACGATGCCACGACGCCCGGCGGCATGCGCCCCGTTCTTGACCCTGGATCTGGAGGCTGCTACTCGCCAGGGCTTCTCGTGTGCCCTGACTCTGGGCGGGGAGCTGCGCCTCCATGAGCCAATCGATGTCGCGCCGCGATGCCCTGAAGGTTGTCGGCGCCTCGGGGGCGTTGGCGGCGGCCGGGCTGCCGGTGTTCGGCTGCGCCACCTCGAAAGGCCACAGCGGCCTCGACGCCGCGAAGAACCTTCTCGTCACCCCCGACGGCCGCGACTTCAACCCGGTCGATCGAACCCTGCCGCACCTCGCGCCGCGGCTGTTTGCGGGCGAGAACCCGGAGAAGGGTCATCGCGTGCTCTGGGACGTGAAGGCGGCGGTGGCCGCCGGTGGCGGCAAGATCCCCGAGCCCACCGAGAGAGTGCCGGTGGTGATCGTCGGCGGCGGTTTGGGCGGCTTGTTCTCGGCCTATTTTCTCCGCCAGCACCAGCCGGTGGTGCTCGAGGCCCAGGCGCGGCTCGGCGGCAACTGCCGCGCCGAGAGCTGGCACGGCATCGACTACGCCATCGGCGCCGCGTACTTCATGGAGCCGGCGCACGGCTCGCCGCTCGGCAAGATCTACGCCGAGATCGGCATCGACAAGCTCTGGCGGGTGAAGGGCGACGAAGATCCCGTGCTCTTCGAGGGCAAGGTCCACAAGGCGTTCTGGGACGGCGAGACCGATCCGGCGCGCGCCCCGGAGATCAAGCGGCTGCACCGCTACTTCCTCGACGTGTTGAACGAGAACGGCCAGGTGTTCCCCGACATCCCGATCCTCGATCCGAACAAACGTGCCTACATCGACAGCATCGACAAGGTGAGCTTCAGGGCCCACCTCGAGAAGGTCCTCGGCGGCCCGCTGCACCCGCACGCCGAGAAGATCTTGAGCCTGTACATGTGGTCGACCTTCGCCTGCACCTTCGACGAGGCCAGCGCCGCGGCCGGCCTGAATGCCTATGCCTCGGAGTTTGGCGAGGTCTTCGTGACCCCGGGCGGCAACGCCGCGGTCGCCGAGAATCTGCTGTGCCACCTGATGCGCACCATCCCGCCGGCGAACATCCGGCCGAGCTGCCTGGCGTTCGACGTCGCGGTCAAAGACGACGGCGTCGTAGTGGCCTACGAAGATCAGAACCAACAGCTGTGCTCGATCCACGCCCAGGTCGTGGTGATGGCGTGCCCCAAGTTCATCGCCGGTCGCATCCTCGAGGACATCGAGCCGGAGCGCGCCGCCGCGATCAAGCGCCTGCGCTACAACAGCTACCTGGTCGGCAACGTGCTGCTCGACGGTCCGGTTGAGGCCGACGTCTACGACGTCTTCCTGCTCGGCGACGGTCACGTGGATCTGAAGGACATCCAGAAGGCGACCGACCGGCAACGGTCCGCCGACGCCATCTTCGCCACCTTCGCGCGGCCCGACAAGGAGCGCACCGTGCTCTCGCTGTATCGCGGCATGCCGTACCCCGAGGCCCGCACCGCGGTCTACGGCGACGACAGCTTCGACACCTATCGCCGTGACTTCGAGAATCAGCTGATCTCGGAGTCGCTCCCCGGACTCGGGATCGATCCGAAGCGCATCGTCGACGTGCGGCTGGCGCGCTTTGGCCATCCGATGCCGGTGCCGGCGATCGGCATGATCGCCGAAGGGGTGTGCGACACCATCCGCAAGCCCTTCCGCGAGCGGGTGTTCTTCGTCGAGCAGGACAACTGGGCCTACGCCGCCCTCGAGACCTCCGCCATCGAAGCGGTGACCTACTGCGCCGAGGTCGAGAAACGCCTGCGGGCCTGACCCCTCAAGCGCGGAGGCGCTCGAGCAGCCGCACCCCTGCCAGGTACAGGCCGCCGGCGACCCCGAAGCCGACGAACCAGGCATAGACGTAGAGGCGGTCGAAGAAGTCCGGCTCGCCCGCCGTCAACCCGGCGCTCTTCAAGAAGCCGGGGAGGTTTGGCAGGATGCCGCAGACCAGCGCCCCCACCGCCACCCAGTTCCAGCGCGGATAGCGGCCGGTGGCGCGGTACAAGTCCGGCACCTCGAGCTCGCGCCGTCGTATCAGCCAGTAGTCGACGATCATGATCCCGGCGATGGGGCCGAGCAGCGCCGAGTAGCCGATCAGCCAGTTGAAGATGTAGGTGTCGGCGCTCGCCAGCAGCTTCCACGGCATCATCACGATGCCGAGCAGGCCGGTGATGAGGCCGCCGGTCTTGAACGAGATCCGCCGCGGCCAGAGGTTGGCGAAGTCGTTCGCCGGGCTCACCACGTTGGCGGCGATGTTCACCGACACCGTCGCGATGCCGACGCCCAACAGGGCCAGCACCGCCACCGTGATCCGCACCGCGCCCGAGGCGATGAGCGGCTCGAGCTGACCGGCAGGCGGCGCGGCCGAGGTCAGCTGCGCCAGGATGTAGACCGGGTCCCAGAGCTTGCTCTGGTCGGCGCCCGCGAGGAACACGCCGGCGGCGCTGGTGATGATGACCCCCATCGTCGAGAACGCCACCATCGTCGTCGGCAGTCCGAGCACTTGACCGAGGATCTGCTCTCTCTGGCCGCGCCCGAAGCGGGTGAAGTCCGGGATGTTCAACGACAACGTCGCCCAGAAGCCGATCATGCCGGTCAACGACGGCACGAACACCGGCCACAGCTCGCCGAGGGTCTTGAAGCGCGACGGCTGATCGATCATCGGCCCCAAGCCGCCGGCCTTGGCGACCGCCCAGACCAGCAGGACCGCGGCCATCACCAACACGATCGGCGCCGCCCAGTTCTCGAAGATCCGGACTGCGTTCATGCCGCGATAGATGATGAAGATGTTCAAGGCCCAGAACGTCAGGAAGGTGAGGGCGCTCGGCAGCGACAGCCCGAGCAGGGTCGCGCCGCCGCCCACGGTCGCGAAGCCGGGCCACATCGCCTCGACGAAGGTCTTGACCGCCTCGCCGCCGATGTAGGTCTGGATGCCGAACCAGCCGCAAGCGACGATCGCCCGCAGGATCGCCGGGATGTTGGCGCCGAGGGTGCCGAACGACGCGCGCGCCAACACCGGAAACGGGATGCCGTAGCGCGTGCCCGGGTGGGCGTTCAGGAGGATCGGCACCAGCACGATGACGTTGCCGAGGGCGATGGTGATGATCGCCTGAACCCCGCTCATGCCGACGGCGATCAAGCCACCGGCGAGCATGTAGGTCGGGATGCAGTGCGCCATCGAGATCCACAGCGCCGCGAAGTTGTAGGTGCTCCAGACGCGTCGCGCCGCGGGGACCGGCGCCAGATCGGCGTTGTACAGCGGGCTCGCCAAGACGTCGGCGGGGAGGTCGGTGGCGACGATCGATCCCGAGCTGGCTTCGAACATCTACTGGCCCTTTGCCGGTGGCGGTGCGGCCGGCTTTCGGCGCTCGTCCTTGAGCTCGGCGTACAGCGCCATGGTCTGAGCCGCGATCGAGGTCCAGGAGAAGTGCTCCTCGACGCGCTTGCGGCCGTTCTTGCCGTAGCGCCGGCCGAGCTCGCGGTCGCGGGCAAAGGTGTTGATGCCGTCCGCGATCTTCTCGGCCTGCCCGGGCTCGACCAGGATCCCGGTCTCGCCGTCCTTCACGGTCTCGAGGATGCCGCCGACCGCGCTCGCGACCACCGGGGTCTCGCAGGCCATCGCCTCGAGGTTGATGATCCCGAAGGGCTCGTAGACCGAGGGACAGCAGAAGCACAGCGCGTTGCTGTAGAGCTCGACGTACTGGTCCTCGCGCAGCATCGAGTTGATCCAAGTGACCCGCGGCTCGGCCGCGACCCTCGCCTTGGTCTCCTCCTCGAGCTCGACGGTGTCCGGGGCGCTGGTGCAGCAGACGCAGGTGATGCCCGGATCGACGCGGCGCATGGCGTCGATCAGGTGCGACATGCCTTTCTGCCGCGACACCCGGCCGACGAACAGCACGTAGTCGCCGCGGATGCCGAACGCCTTGCGGGTCTGGTCGCCGCCGGCTTTCTTGTAGATCTCGAGGTCGATGCCGTTGTGGATCACCCGCACCCGCTCCGGCACCACCGCGAAGTGGCGGAGGATGTCCTCGCGCGCGTGCTTCGAGACCGCGATGATGCGGTCGGCGTTCTCGAGCGCGGTCTTCTCGGCCCAGGTCGACAGGTGATACGAGCGCCCGAGCTGCTCCTCTTTCCACGGGCGCAGCGGCTCGAGGCTGTGCACCGTAGCGACCAGCGGCACGTCGTAGAGGGTCTTGGCGAGAAACCCGGCGAGCGACGCGTACCAGGTGTGGGTGTGGACGACGTCGGCGTCGATGGCGTCGCGAACCACCGACAGATCGACCGAGAAGGTGCCGAGGGTGGAGTTGAACTTCGATTCACTCCCCTCCCACATTCGGTCCCAGGTCTGGTAGCCCTTCACCTCGAGGCTCGGGGCGTGCGACCGCTGCTCGCCGAAGCAGCGCACCTCCACCTGCATCAGCTTCGAGAGCTCCCGGGTCAAGAAGCGAACGTGCACCCCGGCGCCGCCGTAGACGTGCGGCGGGTACTCCCGGGTGATGAAGGTCGCCTTCACGGCTTGCCCTCGCCGTACCACGACAGCGGCATCGACACCGTCGTCCCCGACGCGACGCTGTGACCGAGCTGCGCCTTGCCGGCGCGGGGGAAGACGATGCAGTTCTTGCCGATCTCTGCCCCCGGCGGCACGTGGACGTCGGTGCCGAGCACCGTGGCGCCGCAGGTCAACGACTTCGGGTGGTGGGCGTTCGGGACCAGGGCGCCCGCGGCCCCGATCCGAGCGCCGGCGCCGATGACGCAGCGCTTGTCGCAGATCACGTCCTCGAGCACCGCGCCCGCTTGGACCTCGACGCCGTCCCAGAGGATCGAGCGCTTGACCACCGCGCCCTTGGCGATGCTCACGTCCGGTGACAACACCGAGCGCTCGACGTGGCCGGCGATGCGACAGCCGCCGCTCAAGATCGAGTCGTTGACCACCGCGCCCGGGAACTGGTGCGTCGGCGGTGGCGGCGCCGCCCGCCGCGCCATCACGTTGGTGCGCACCTTCCAGGCCGCGAGGTCGAGCGCCGGGGTGTCGCCGAGCATCGCCTGGTGGGCCTCGAAGTAGGTGTCGAGGGTGCGGGTGTACTCCCAGGGGCCGTGGTGGACGAAGCCGTAGGCCCGGCGTCGCGCCATCATCCGCGGCAGGATCTCGTCGTAGATCTGGAAGCTCTTCGGCGCCTCGCCGCCGGCCGCGTGGCGCTTGAGCTCGTCGACCAGGACGTCGCGGCGAAAAGCGTAGACCGTCATCGACGCCAGGTTGGTGCGCGGGTGCTCCGGCTTCTCCATGTAGTTGACGATGCGGCCCTCGGTGTTGAGCTCGGCGATCCCGAAGCGCGACGGGTCTTTGGTCGCGGGAGTGAACGCCAGGGTCACCTCGGCGGCGTGCTCTTCGTGGAAGCGCAGCAGCGCGGTGTAGTCCATCTGGTAGGCGTGGTCGCCGGAGACGATCAGGACGTCGTCGGGTTGGTGCAGGTCGAGGAAGTCGAGGTTCTGGTAGAGGGCGTCGGCGGTGCCGCGGTACCAGTCGGAGTGCTCCGGGCCGAGATAGGGTGGCAAGAAGCGCACCCCGCGCCGCGAGCCGACGAAGTCCCACGCCAGGCCGATGCCGACGTGGTCGACCAAGGACGACGGTCGATACTGGGTGAGGATGCCGACGTTCTCGACCGCCTTGGTGTTGGCGAGGTTGGTGAGCGCGAAGTCGATCATCCGGTAGCTGCCGCCGAACACCACCGCTGCCTTCGGGCGGCGCATCGTCAGCACCGACATCTCTTCGGTGCGACCGCCGGCGAACACCATGGCTACGGTCTTGCGCATCACTCGCTCCTCGGCGCTATTTGTCGCCTTGCGTAGCGCAACGGTCTTGCGTAGGCAATTGGAATGATTCGCAAGAGCCCGCGCCACGACCGCGCCGTGCCCTTCGCCGCGGTGATCTTCGATCTCGACGGCACCCTCGTCGACTCCAGCCGGGATCTGGCCGACGCGGTGAACCGGGCGCTCACCGAACAGGGGCTGCCGGCTCGCAGCCACGAGGAGATCCGGGCCTTCGTCGGCGACGGCGCCCGGCGCTTGATCGACCGCTCGCTGCCCGAAGACCAGTTGGCGCTCGCGCCGGACACCCTGGCGCGCTTCCAGGCCCACTACGGGCGCGGCCTGCTCGCCTCGACCCGGCCGTACCCCGGGGTGGTCGAGGTGCTCGAAGCGCTCGCGCCCCGGCCGCTCGCGGTCGCGACCAACAAGCCCGAGGGCTTCTCGCGCGCCATCCTCGCCGGCTTGCATCTGGACCGGTTCTTCGCCGTCGTCGTCGGCGGTGACAGCCTCGCGGTGCGCAAGCCCGATCCGCAGGTGCTCTTCGAGGTGGCGCGCCGGCTCGGGGTCGAGGTCGAGGCGACGCTCTACGTCGGTGACGGGCTGCAGGACGTCCTGGCGGCGCGGCGCGCGGGCATGGCCTGCGGCGCGGTCAGCTGGGGGTTCTGCAGCGTCGAGGCGCTGCTGGCGGCCGGGGCCGAGCTGGTCTTCGAGGCGCCGCGCGAGATCCTGGACGTGGTGCGGGCCGCGACGCTGCCGCCGCGGCCCTAGAGGCTCACACCCGAAGCAAGACCTCGCCGCTGCCGATGCCGCCGCCGACGCAGCGGGTGGTGACGCCGAGGCGCTTCTCGCGCCGCCGCAGCTGATGCACCATGTCGACGATCTGGCGGGCGCCGGTGGCCCCGACCGGGTGGCCGAGCGAGATGCCGCTCCCCCATTGGTTCACGGTCGCGGGCTTCAAGCCGTCGATGTCGTGGTAGGCGGCGGCGACCACCGCGGCGAACGCCTCGTTGATCTCGAAGTAGTCGACCGCGGTAGCTTTGACGCCGGCCTTGGCGCACAACGGCGGGATCACCTTGAAGGCGCCCTCGCCCATGTACTCGCGGGGCACGCCGACGTTGTGAAACGCCTTGAGCTCGGCGAGCGGCTTCAGGCCGAGCTTGTTCGCGGTGGCGTCGGTCGTCAGCAGCAGCGCCGCGGCGCCGTCGTTCAGGGTGCTGGCGTTCATCGTCGTGATCGTGCCGCCCTCGGGCTTGAAGTAGGGCTTGGCGGCCTTGAGCTTGTCGGCGGTGACCGCCTTCGGGCCCTCGTCCTTCTTGACGAACACCGGCTCGCCCTTCTTCTGCGGGATCTCGACCGGCACGACGTACTCGGCGAAGTAGCCGTCCGCCCAGGCCTTGATAGCGTTGCTGTGGCTCTGGAGAGCGACCTCGTCCTGCTCGGCGCGGCTGGTCTTGTACTTCTCGACCAGGCGCTCGGTGAGCAGGCCCATCAGCTCGCCGTTCTTGCCGACGTTGGCGTCGGTCAACGCCCCGAACAGGCCGTCGACGAGCGGCAGGTCGCCGTAGAGCTGGCTCTTGATGCGGCCGGCGAACAGGTAACGCGCCACGTTGCTCATCGACTCGACGCCGCCGGCGATGCCGACCTCGATCTCGGAGAGCATCAGCCTGCGGGCGATGTCGTGGACCGCGGCGCCGCCGGACGCGCAGTTTTCGTGGAAGGTCGTCCCCGGAGAGGTGTGCGGCACGCCGGCGAGCTCGGCCGCGGTCTTCGCCAGGTTCGGCGAGCGCGGATCCTGCATCACCCAGCCGAAGCTGGTGTACTGCACGAGCTTCGGGTCGATGCCGGTGGCGTTCAACAGCTCCTTGATCGCGTGGGTGGCGAGCGGTCGTGCCTGCAGCTCCGCCAGGCCGCCGCCGACGGCGCCGATCGGGGTCCGGACAGCTCCGACGATGACGATCTTGCCAGCGTTCATGATGATCTCCTGTGCGCAAAGCGCGGGGTGCCGGTCACCCATACACCATCCGCGGCCCGGGTGGGGAGGGCCGCGCTCACCTCTTCTCGGCCCTCGGAGGGTGCGATACAGATAGGCGGGTCTGGAGCCGCGGCGGCGCTTGCCGCCGGCGGGCGGTGAGGAGCCTCAATGACAAGGGCTACAAGAACGGCGCCGTGGGCAGCGCTCTGGGGGGGCGTGGCGGCGCTGGCGCTCGGGGCGTGTCGCTGCGCCGACGACGGCGCGGTGCGGGAGCGCGCCGAAGACGATCGGCCGGCCACCGCGATCTGCAACGAGACCCTGAGCGAGACGACCGCCGACAACATCGCGATGAGCTTCGATCTCGTGGTCCCGGTCAAGCGCTGGTTCGAGCTCAGCCCGGCGTCGCTCACCGAGGAGATCCGCAAGCTCGACCTGACGGTGAAGATGCCGCCGACGGCGCGCCTGAAGAACGCCAACATGGAGTACGTGCCGGTCGAGATCGCGACCGACAAGGGGACGGTGCGGACCGGGTTCACGTTGACGGCGCCCGGCGGCTGGGCGAGCGGCCAGCCGGAGCGCGAGTCCACCGAAGGGGCGGACAAGGGGCGACCGGTGCTGCAAGGCGCGATCGCGCGCTTTGACGTCTCGGCGAAGACGCGCCCGGGGCCCGAGGACGACAACGAGGTTCGGGCGGCGTGGTTCGTGGCCGCGGCGCTGGCGCGGCTCGGCGACGGCGTCGTCGTCGATCCGCAGGAGGAGAACGAGCCGATCAGCACGTCGCACTTGAATGACACGCTCGCCGACGAGGCCGGCAGCCTCGACCCCGGAGCGTCGGCGTGGGAGTTCTACCCCTACGAGCTCTTCCTCGCCGTCGAGGAGGGCGAGCGCGACAAGGTCGCGAAGCTCCTCGACGCCGATCCCCGGGCGTTGAACGCCCGCGACGCCAGCGGCAACACGCCGTTGATGTTGGCGGTGCTGCACGGCAACGCCGACGTGACCCGGGATCTGGTGGCGCGCGGCGCCGACCTGTGCGCCAACAACCGCTACCACGCCTCGGTGGTCGACTTCGCGATCAAGGCCGGCGAGGTTCGGCTGCTGCGCGAGCTCATCGCGCGCGGCGCCGATCCGACGCGGGTGGCGCTGTTTGCCGCCAGCTCCGGCGACGTGCCCGGGCTGATGGTGCTCTTGAACGCCGGCTGCCCGGTCGAGGCCGCGACCGCCTCCGGTTGGACGTTGCTGCTGCTCGCGATCTCCGAGGGACACTTCGAGCTCGCAAAGAGGCTCGTCGATCGCGGCGCCCGGGTCACCGCCGAGAACGAGGACGGCGTCACGGCGTTGATGCTCGCCGCTTCGGCCGGACACCTGGCGACCGTGGAGATGCTCTTGGCGCGCGGCGCCGATCTCACGCACCAGGCGGCGGACGGCTCGACCGCGCTGGACCGCGCCAGCCAACATGGCCACCCGGAGGTCGTCCGCTTGCTGAAGCAGCGCCTGGGGCGTACCCCCTAGATCTTGGCCGCGCCCCAGACGATCAGCAACGCGCCGAGCAGGAAGACGCCGAAACCCGCGGCGCCGGCGACAAACGACGGCCGGACCTTGCGCCAGAGATCGGGTGCGAGGGCCTTGTGGTGGTCGGTGGGATGCAACCACCAGCGGCGTGGCACCGCGCCGCCGGCGGCGAGCGCCTGGCGCAGGCGGACGTGATACACCAGCCCGCCCGGGATGCTGACCAGCAACCCGATGCCGCCGATGAGCGCCCCGGCCAGGACCATGACGTCGCCGCTCGTCAGGCTGCTCGCGTACGCCAACAGCGCGAACACCGTCAGGATGAGCACGGTGATGGCCGCTTCCCACATCGATTCCACCTCTGCGGGCGCGATCGCGGCCGCCTTGGGGTGCTGATCGAGACGCCATCAGAGCACATCGGGCGCGCAATTCCCATGGACAGCCTCCAGCCGCGCGTGCGACACGAGGGCCCGTGCCGATCCTGACCACCCTGTCGCTCCTCCTCGGGTTTGGACCCGACCTCGATCCGTTGGCGGGCGCCGAGGTCTCGGCCGAGGAGCGCGCCCTGCTGCCGTCGGGCGGGCACGCCGCGAGCGTCGCTGACTTATGGTTTCTGGAGGTGGCCAACCTGCGCACCGGCGGCGGCGCGCTCGCTACCTTCGAAGCCCCGGCGCTTGCCGCGCACGGCTGGTCCTGGACCGATATGCGCTTCAGCGTCAACGGCCACGACGTCACCGATCCGGCGCGCTCCGGCGTGCCGCTCGTCGAGGTGCCGCACTCCTTGTGGTCACGGACCCACCTGCAGACGTTGGCCACCGATCGGCCGCGATGGGATTGGCAGCTGGCGCTCGGTGCCGCCGCCCCCGAGGCGGGCGCGCGGCTGGCCTCGGGGCGTTCGGTCGGCGGCCCGACGTTGATCCCGGAGGGTCTGATGGATCGGGAGCCGGCCCTGCGGTGGGGGGCGACTCCGGAGCGCCGCTCGCTGCTCTTCGGCACCGACGTCGAAGCGACGGCCAGCGTGCCGGGCTACCGGGTCGCGGTGGAGGAGCGCCGCGCACGCCAGGGCTACCCGACCCTCGTCGATGACAGCGGCGCGCCGCTCTACGAGGACGCCCGCCGGACGACGGTGCTGATCGGCGGCGAGCGGCTCGGGCTGTTGCCGCTTCGCTGGCTCCTGATGTCGGCGCAGACCCGCCGAACGCATGCCGGGGCCGAGCATCGCTATCCGGCGGCCGACACGCTCTCGACCACGGCGAGCGCGCTGGTCGCGACCGTGGACGCCCAGCCGTACCGCGACCCGCGGCTGCGAATCGACGTCGGCGGCGGTCTCACCTGGGGCGATGAGCACCGGGCGACGTCGCGGCAGGCCCCCTACGTCGAGGATCTCGAGGGCCAGTGGGAGCGCCTCGCGCGTCTCGAGCTGCCGGGGTCGTCGCGGCGCTATGCCCTCGAGGGGCGTGCGGCGCTGCGCCTCGGGGCCGGCGAGCGCTGGACCGTGAGCGCTGCGGCGCGTCGGACCGGGGTGTGGGCGCGCTCGGTCATCCCGGGTCTGCGCACCGGGATGACGCTCGCCGCGGCGGACGCCTCCGGGGTGCGCGGTCTGTGGATGGACGAGTATCAGACACCCGGCGGCGTGCACGAGACCACCGGCCACCTGCGACTGGAAGCGGCGACCAAGCAGGCGCTCGCCGGGTTCAGCGTCGAGGGGGTCGCGGCGGTCGACAGCGCCCGCGTCGTCGCGGACGCGGGTGCGAGGCTGCAACAGCTGTCGCCGGCGCTCGGGTTGACGCTGCGTCGCCGCGTCGGTGCCGCCTCGTTCTTCTTGCTGCTGCGGCGCGAGCCGCTGGCGCCGACCACCGAGGTCAGCGCCTTCCTGGATCGAGACCGACCGTCCTACGCGCGCTATGCCTGGCAGGACGACGGCGATCTGGTCCCCGAGGCCGACGAGCACGGCCGGCTGCTCGCGGTCGGCGGCGGCGATCGGCACGAGCTCGATCCGGACCTGGTGCGGCCGATGAGCCACCAGCTGGCGATCGGCGCCGCGTCGCCCCGCTTCGGGCCGATGCGGATCGTCGGCGCCGGCCTCTTGCACGTGTTCCGGAACCGCTACACCGTGCGCCTCGTCGGGCCGGCCAAGGACAGCTACAGGGCGACGACGCTCGGGGAGGCGGCGGGCGCCGATCCCGCGCTGCCCGCCGAGGATCGAGGCTTGACCGTCTATGCCCGCACGCCGGGCACCGAGGGCCTCGAGCGCTATCAGCTGACGAACAGCGACCGCACCGATCGCTTCCTCGGCGCCGAGCTCTGCCTCACCTCGGAGGGCGAGCGGTGGTGGTTCGTGAACCTGGCGGCGACCGGCTATTGGAGCCTGGCGGCGGCGCCGTTCGGGCTGTATGCCGACGCCAACGACCCCGGGATCCTCGACGCCGGATCGGCCGACCCGAACCATCAGGTGAACGGCTACGGCAGCGTCGACGCCGGGCGCGCCTACCACATCAAGCTGATCTCCGGGCTGCGGCTCGACGACCTGCTGAGCGCGGCGTTGGTGCTGCGCTACACCGACGGCGAGCCGATGACCCGCATCGCCGTCGCCCGCGAGCTGCCGCAAGGCCCGACCGCGGTGATGGCGGTGCCGCGCGGCGATCCGATCCCCCGCTTCACCTTCCACATGACGCTCGACGTGCGGGTCCGCTACGTGCAGCCGCTCTACCACGGCGCGCTCGCGATCGTCCTCGACGTCTACAACCTGCTCGGCTCCGGCACCGAGATCCTCGAGCGCACGCGGAGCGCGGCGTACCGGCGCTCGCTCGAGATGATGCCGGGGCGCGCGGTGTCGCTGGCCGTCGAGCTGATGCCGGCCCCGGGTTGACGAGGGCCGGGCTTCTCGCGGCGGGCGGTCCCCCGTGAACGGTAACGGCCGGGCGGCCCGGTGAACGCCGGCCTACGGGATCACGACGCACAGGACGCTGTTCGGGGTCGGGTTGTCGATCCACGTGCCGCGGCCGGTTCGCAGCAGGGTGTCGCCGGAGGGCGCGGCCGGCACGTTGACCGGCGCCGGCTGGCCGTCCGGGCCGATCAGCCGCGAGCTGTTGGTCGGCCCGCCGTAGAGCACCGCGTCGACCGGCTTCGAGGTCGCGAGGACCTGGGCCGCCGGCAGGTGGAAGAGCGCGATGCCGTCGGCGGCGTTGCCGCCGTTCTGCAGATCGGGGTTGAAGTCGATCGCCTGGCCGAGGACGGGATCGGCGTTGGCGGCGTCGGAGACCGGTCCGCCGACGACCGCGCAGGCGCCGGCCGCGACGCTGCCGCTGAGCTGGAGCTTGCCGTTGGTGTAGCTCGTGCCGCCCCAGCCGAGAGAGTAGCCGGCGAGGTCCACGGTCTCGGCGCCGCCGTTGTAGAGCTTCACCCATTCGAGGTTGGTGTCGGTGCTGCGCGGGTCGTAGAGGACCTCGACCAGGATCAGCCCCGGGCCCACGACCGCGGCGACGTTCACGGTGGCGGTGACGCTGGCGCCGCCGGCAGTGGCGGTGAGGGTGGCGGTACCGGCGGTGGTCCCCGCGGTGAGCGAGAAGTCCTGGCGCGCCTGCATGAAGGGCACGGTGACCGAGGCGGGCACGCTCAGCGCCACCCCGGTCGCGGCGAGGGACAGCACTTGGCCGGCGGGGGGCGCGGGGGTCGCGAGGACCACCGCGAGGGTCACGGCTTGGCCTGGGGCGACGACGACGGTCGCCGGATCGATCGCGGCCGGCAGGGCGACGGCCGCGCCGTCGAGCACGGTCACCGCCGCGCTCTGCGGCGCACCGTTCAAGGTCGCGGTGAGCTGCACCGGGCCGCCGGCGTTTCCGGAGCTCAGGGTCACGTCGGCGCTCGTTTGCCCGGCGGGGACGGTGACCGCGTCGCCCACCGCAGCCACCGTGGTCGCGTCGGCGCTCGTGATCGGGACGATGACCGGGGAGGTGCCGGGGGTGGTGAGCGTCACCCTGAGCGTCGGCACGCTGCTGCCGGTCTGGTGGTCATAGACGTAGACCGCGGCCGGGCCGAAGGAGAGCAGCGCCGGCGGGCCACGGCCGATGTCGGCGGCGGCGCGTGGCCAGAGCTTGTCGCGGTTCCACGAGTAGCGCAGCACCCCGGTGACCGCCGCCAGGGTCTCGCCCTCGCTGACGAACGGGGTGACGAGGTAGAGCCCGTCGTCGACGCTCAGGCCGCCGGTCACGGTGAACTCGCCGCTGACGACCTCGCCGACCGCGCCCGTCGGTGTGGTGTCGAGGACGGTGAGGTCTTCGATCCGCACCAGCACGCCCTCGAGCCGATCTTGATCGGCGCCGCCCGGGATGACGGCGGCGGGCAGGATCACGATCGGGTCGAGGGGCACCGGACCCGCGTCCAGCACGACGATCGCCGGCTGATCGAGCTCGATGCCGCCGTGGAAGTCGCGCACCGTGCCGGTGACGCTGACGCGGTTGCCGACCGCGGGCAGGGGCGCGTTGGCGTTGTTGAACACGTAGAGGCCGGAGTGGCCGACGCCGGGGTAGCCGGCCAGCGCCGGGTCCACCTGGATGAAGAAGTCGCTGCTGCCGACGGCGGTGACGATGGCGTCGGGGATCTGGACGTTGCGGCCCACCGGGATCTGGCGCTGCTTGACGGCGTAGATCGTGGCCGGGCAGGGGGCGTCGGCGGGGTTGGGGTCGCTCGGGCACGAGTCGCAGGCGTCGCCCTTGCCGTCGTGGTCGCCGTCCGCCTGGTCGGGGTTGGCGTCCGACGGGCAGTTGTCGGCCGCGTTCGGGACGCGGTCGCCGTCGCGGTCGTTGGGGTCGATGGCGGCGCATACCGTCGCGTGCGGATTGAGCGGGCAGGGGTCGCAGAGGTCGCCCTGCCCGTCGCTGTCGCTGTCGGACTGGAGATCGAGGTCCACCGGGATGCCGGGGTTGAAGACCTCCGGGCAGTTGTCGTTGACGTCGGCCACGCCATCGCCATCGCGGTCGCCCGCGCCCGGCTGGCCGTCGTACTCGCCGGGGCGCGACGGCTGACAGGTCGGCTCGTTCTGCGGGGTGTCACAGAAGAACAGGCCGTAGGCCGCGGCGCCGAGCGTGGTCTTGACGCTCGCCATCGTCGCGCCGATCTCGCGGGTCGCGCACAGGCGCTTCGCCCGGCCGCAGACGTCGACGAGCTCGCACTCCGAGGCGCTCGCGAGCCCCTCGATGATCGTCTGGTCGCCGTACAACGCGCGATCGCCGCGCCACACCAACAGGACGTCTGCGACCCGGGCGTCGATGATGGCGCGCCGGCCGGGGTGGAGGGCGTTGTTCCAGATCGTGATGTCGGCGACCTTTCCGGGCACCAGGCTGCCGAGCACGTCATCGTAGCCCAACAGCTCGGCGGCCCAGGTGGTGACCATGCTCACCAGGTCGGCGTCCGAGAAGTAGCCACCCCAGTAGGTCGTGTTCCAGCTGTCGGCGCAGGCGAGCTCGCGCAGGATCGTGACCGAGCCGGTCGCGGTCCAGTCGGTGCCGAGCGCGATGCGCACCCCCAGCCGGTCGTAGATCGGCGCCTCGGCGGTGTTCCCGTAGAGATCGGTGTTGCTGCGCGGCGACCAGATGAGCCCGGCGCTGTCGGTGGCCATCAGCGCGATGTCAGCGCTCTTCAGCCCGATGCCGTGGATGAAGGCGGCGGTCGGCAAGAGCAGGTCCTTGGCGCCGCTCCCGGTCCCCGACATGCACAAGAACTCGTTGCGCGCCTCCGGGCCGATGCCCTCGCCGACGTGCGGCACGTAGGCGGCGAAGCTTTGCTCGCTTGCCGGATCGTCGATCGACGGGTAGGTGGTGCAGCCGGCGGCCGCCAGGATCCCGGACGAATCACCGAGCGGGAAGGTGCTGTAGTCGGCGAGGCCGTGCGCCAGGCCCTCGAGGTGGGTCCCTTCGTCGAGGTTGCGCAGGAACCCGGCGGCGCCGCCGGAGCCGAACAGGCTCGTGGTCCCGGCCATCACCTGCCGCATCTCGCCCCAGGCCTCGCCCTGCGCGTTGCTGTTGGCCGGCACCGGGATCTTGGGCTTGCCGTTCATGCCTTTGCGCCACTCGTGGCGGTGCTCGTAGCGTGTCGTCCCGTGCGCCACCGGCGGCCCCTGGGTGAAGCCGATGTGGTCGTGGGCGTTGATCAGCCCGGGAGAGATCAAGGCGTTGCCGCAGGTGACGACCGTGGCGTCGGCGTAGCCGGCGCTCGCCGAGCAGTCGCAGCCGGCGCAGGCGATGACGCCGCCGGTCACCAGAAGCTCAGCCGCGGCCAGGATCTGATCCGGCAGCAGCAGATCGGCGCGCAACAGCACGTGGGCGCGGTTGCCGGCCTGCAGATTGCAGCCGCCGCCCGCGGTCACCGGCCAGGTGCGGTTGCAGCTCTGATCGGGACCGACGTCGCCGCCGCTGTCGCCGGCGCGGTGATCGCCGCCGTTGCCGTCGCCGTGCCGCGGATCACCCACCGGGTGCGCATCGGAGTCGCCTGCGGCGGAGTCGGTCCAACCGCGATCGCCGTCGACCCGCTGGTTGCAGGCGGCGAGAGCGAAGAGCGGGACCATTACGACGAGACCGGAGCGGTGCTGATTCATGCGGCCCTCTTCAAAACGGGGCTCAAAGCTGTAGCGCAGCGGGCGCGCGTTGGCCAGTGCAAAGCCCGGTTGTCTCGCAGGCCGCCGTCGGCGGGCCGCGGCGGTGGTCAGTCGTGCGCTGCGCCGTCACCGGGCCGGGGCGGGTGACGACGGTCGTCCGGCTGCCGCCGGCGCGGCGGTCGGTCTGGCGGTGGCCGCGGCGCTCGTCGTCGCGCTCTGGCCGAGGAACGCCTGGACGGACGCGCTGATCTCCGGCGCGGCGATCAGGCTCACCGACACCGGGACGAGCTCGTTCTTGAACCACGCGTAGGACGGATCGGGGGCCGGCACCCGTGCGAGCTCGGCGCGGCGGTCCTCGAGGGTCCGCCGGTTGCGCTCCAGAGACGCCTGCAGGCCCTGCAGTCGCCGCGCCCGCTGCGCTTCGCTGGACGCGGGCTCGGTCTTCGCCTTCTTGATGTTCTCCTCGGCGCGTGCCACCTCCCGCCGCAGCGCCAACACCTGACCGCGGAGCTCGCCGGCCTGGTTCAGGTTCGCGAGCAAGAGCGGCCGTTTCGCGGTGCGCGGCAGGTAGAGGTCGAGGCGCCCGAGGTACTTGCCGCGCGAGCCGGCGTCGACCGCCACTGCGGCGCGCTCGGCGAGGCCGGGGTTGAGCGGCCGCGGCACGTGCAACATTCGGCCGGCGTGGCTGCCGACGACGAGCGCGATCGCCGGCGCCGCGGCCTGCACCGCCTCTTCTTCGCCCGGGTCCAGGTGCGTCAGCGCCACCACCAGATCCACGCCCTCGGCCGAGAGCTTTGCCACCGCTTGCCGCGCCGCGGCGACTGGATCCAACACCGCGAAACCGTTCGCGCCCAGCACGTCGGGCGCGAGCCCGAGCCGTTGGCCTACGAGTCCGACGACCCCGACCTCGAGCTCGCCGACCGGCAGCACGACGCTCGGGGCGAAGATCGACTTGCCGTCGCGGTCCACGAGGTTGGCGGCGACGAACGGGAACTTGGCGCCGCCCGCCCAGGCCTTGAGCTGGTCGAGGCCGGCGCTGAGATCGCGCTCTCCGGGGGTGTAGGCCGCGACGCCGATGCGATTGAAGGCCTCGACGATCACCGTGCCGCGCTTTGCGACCAGCTCGGGGGCCACCTCGGTGCTGACGGTGTCGGCGAACGCGTCACCGGCCTCGACGACGAGGGTCGGGGCCTCGCTCCGCATCGCGGCGACGATCGTGGCTCTCCGGGCAAGACCGCCCAGACGATTGGTCTTTCACCCACACTCGATGAGCTCGCCCCAGAGGTTGGCGTCGTAGGCGAGGATGATCTTGTCGCGCCCGGCGACGAGCTTGGCGGTGTCGATCACCGGCGGGTCTTGGTCTCGGGTGCAGGCGGTGAGAGCCAGGCCGAGCACGAGCGGCGCGATGCGAGTGATAGGGGCGCTCATCGGCATCTTGTCGACGTCACAGTAGCCAAAGCGCGCCCAATCCGCCACTCGATTGACGCCGCCGCTCGGAGGCGCCGGCGGTGGCGAGGTCGGTTTGTGATCCGCGCCACGGTGTCCGTATACTGCGTCGTCGATGGCCAAGACGGTCCACATCCTGGTCGCGCTGGTCTTCGGGCTGGTCGTGGTCGGCATCTTCGAGCTCGCGTGGCATCGACGGAACCTGCGGCGTTTGGCCATCCGGATCCACGTCAACGGCACCCGGGGCAAGTCGAGCGTCACCCGGCTGATCGCCGCGGGGTTGAACGCCGGTGGTGTTCCCGCCTGCGCCAAGACCACCGGCACCTCGGCGCGCCTGGTGCTGCCGGACGGACGCGAGCTGCCGGTGTACCGCGCGACGCCGCCCTCGATCCTCGAGCAGCTGCGGGTCGTCGCCGCCGCGGTGGCGTCCTCGGCCCGGGCCCTGGTCATCGAATGCATGGCGCTGCAGCCCGAGCTCCAGTGGTTCTCAGAGGCGAAGCTCGTCCAGTCGACGCACGGGGTGATCACCAACGCCCGGCCCGATCACCTCGACGTCATGGGGCCCGAGGTTCGGGACGTGGCGCTGGCGCTGGCGGCGACGACGCCCAGAGGCGGTCGGCTCTACACCGCGGAGCGCGCCCACCTCGAGATCCTGGCGACCGCGGCTCGCGACCGGGATACCACGATCATCGCGGTGGACGAGGCGGCGGTGGCGGCGGTCGGCGCCGCGGACCTGGCGGGCTTCAGCTACCTCGAGCACGCCGAGAACGTCGCGCTCGCCCTTCGAGTCTGTGCAGACCTGGGGATCGATCGGTCTGTCGCGCTCCACGGGATGTGGCGCGCCGCCCCCGATCCCGGGGCCTTGACCGAGCACCTGGTGGAGTTCTTCGGCCGCCACGTGGTCTTCGTCAACGCCTTCGCCGGCAACGATCCGACCTCGACCCGGCGCCTGTGGGAGGAGGCCCGCGTCAAGCACCCCGAGGCCCGGCGCCACATCGCCATCGTCAACTGCCGGGCCGATCGACCGGCGCGCTCGGCGCAGTTCGGCGCGGCGCTGGTCTCGTGGCCGGCCGCCGATCACGTGATCCTGATCGGCACCGGGACCTACCTGTTTGCCCGCGCCGCCACCAAGGCCGGCCTCGACGCCTCGCGCCTGGTGTTTGCCGAGGACCAGAGCGTCGAGGAGATCTTCGAGACCACGGTCAGCCTCGCGGGGCAAAGCGCCCTGGTCATGGGGATGGGCAACATCGCCGGACCCGGGCTGGCCCTCAGCCAGTGCTTCAGGAACCGCTGCCGGCTGCCGGAGGGCCGATCGTGACCAGCGCGCTGCTACCGATCTCCGTCGGGCTCGGCCTGGTGGTGAGCCTGCTGTTCACCGAGACCTTGGGGCCCGCGGCCGGCGGCATGATCGTGCCGGGCTACATCGCGCTGGTCCTGACCCGTCCGACCGACGTGCTGTTGACCATGGTCGCCGGCCTCTTGACGTTCGCGGTGGTGCGGGCGCTGTCGGCGGTGGCCATCGTCTTCGGCCGGCGGCGGACGGTGTTGATGATCCTGGTCGGCTTCTTGGCCGGCCTGTTGGTCGAGTGGCTGTCGCAAGGTGCGCTCGGGCGGGTCGAGGCGGGGGTGGTGGGCTACATCATCCCCGGGCTCATCGGCCTGTGGCTCGATCGCCAGGGGATCGTCGACACCTTGCTGGCGCTGGTCACCGCGTCGGCGATGGTGCGCTTGCTGCTCGTGGTGTTCGCCGGCCTGGAGCTCGGGACATGAAGGCGCTCTACTGGCGGCCGCGGCGGATGTCGCGTCCGGCGTTGCTCATCATCGCGGCGCTGGCGGTGGCCGGGGTGGCGGTGACCGAGCGCTGCCCGGTGGTGGAGCGGCAGGGCTACTACGCCGAGAAGCTCGAGGCGGCGCACCTCGCCGACAGGGCGCTCGCGGTGCTGAAGGACGAGCGCTTGAAGCGCGGCATCCCGATCGACCCCGACTCGGATCCGGCGGCGACCGGCGTCATCGGCCAGCTGTTGTCGAGCGTCACCAGCCACAGTGGTGACCTGCCGGCCAAACAGACCTCGGCCAACCCCAACTTCGCCGCGGTCATCGTCGAGCTGATGAAGCGGGCCGGGGTCGCCGAGGGCGACAGCGTGGCGCTCGGGCTCACCGGCTCGTTCCCGGCCCTGAACGTCGCGGTGTGCGCCGCGGTGCAGACGCTCAAGGCCAGGCCGATCGCGATCTCCACCGCCTCGGCGTCGCAGTGGGGCGCGAACTTCCCCGAGCTGATGTGGCCGACGATGGAGCGGCTGCTCGTCGAACGCCAGGTGCTCCAATCGCGATCGATCGCCGCCACCCGCGGCGGCATCGAGGATCGGGGTCTGGGCATGGCGCGCGAGGGGCGCAAGCTCCTCGATGAGGAGATCGCGAAGAACGGCCTGCGGCCATTGGCGCCGCGCTCGTTCCAGGAGAGCGTCGACGCCCGGATGCGGATCTACGAGGAGGCCGCCGCCGGCGCGCCGATCAAGCTCTACATTAATATTGGTGGTGGGACCTCGTCGGTGGGGCGACGCGCCGGCAAGAGGCTGTTCGCGCCGGGGTTGAACCTCAATCCGCCGCGCGCCACGGTCCCGGTCGACTCGGTGATGAGCCGTTTTGCGGGCCGGGGCGTCCCGGTGATTCACCTGGTGCGGGTGGCGGAGCTGGCGGAGCGCTACGGCCTGCCGCTGCAGCCCAAGACCCGCCCCAAGGTCGGCGACGGGGCGGTGTTCGTCCGCCGCGAGTACAATCGGCCGCTGGCGGCCGGGGTGCTGATCGCGCTCGTCGCGGTGATGCTCGCCCTGTCGCGGACGCAGCTGGCGCTGCGGGTGCTCTTGGCGAAGTCCGGGGCGCCCGCGGACCCTGGCACCGGCGCCGGGCCGTAGGTAGACTGCCGCGGCCCACACAAGGAGACCTAGATGGACGTCGGTTTCTTTCGCACCCACGCGCTGACCAAAGGCCTGACCGGGGCGGAGCTCGAGCGCTTCAACAACGTCGTCACCAAGATGCCGGTCAAGGCCGGCGAGCGGCTGTGCGTCGAGGGCGCGAGCGCCCCGGGGCTGTTCTTGATCCGCGACGGATCGGTGAAGGTGACCAAGAAGAGCGGCAAGAGCGAGCGCACCCTGGCGGAGCTTCAGGGCCCGACGGTCCTCGGGGAGCTCGAGCTCCTCTCCGGCCGACCGTGTTTCGCGACCGTCGTCGCGCTCTCCGACGCCGAGGCCTATCTGCTGAGCGTCGAAGCCTTCGAGCGCCTGGTCAACGCCGGCGACGCGGTGGCGAGCAAGATCAGCCGCAACATCGGCCGGGTCGTGATCGACCGGCTCGCCGAGACCAACGTCAAGCTGGTGTCGCTGATGAACGACTGAGCCGCGCCGGTCAGTCGCCGGTGGTCGGGCCCCAGCCGCGCGCCGCCAGGAAGCCGTAGATCTTCTGTTTGCGCTTGAGGAAGAACTCGGTGCGGGTCGCCGGATTGTGTTTGATCGGGCTCGGCAAGGTCGCCGCCAGCGCCACGCACTGGTCGAAGCTGAGCGCGCCGACGCTGTTCCCGAAGTAGAACCGCGCCGCCGCCTCGGCGCCGAAGATCCCGACACCGAGCTCGGCGACGTTGAGGTACAGGCCGAGGATCCTGGTCTTCGGCAGGTTGCTCTCCATCCTCCAGGTCAGGATCAGCTCGTGCCACTTGCGCCCCAAGCTGCGCTCCGAGCTCAAGAACAGGTTCTTCACCGTCTGCTGCGAGATCGTGCTCGCGCCGACCTGCAAGCGGCCGTGCTCGAGGTTGTACTGCACCGCGTCGGAGACCGCCTCGACGTCGACGCCGCCGTGCTTGAAGAACGACGCGTCCTCGGCCACGACGACCGCGTGCTGCAGCCAGATCGGGAGCTTGGCGTCGGGCACCGGGAGCCACGCGAGCTTCGGCAGGCTGCGATCCACCTCGGCGCGCGCCTCGTAGCCCCTGATGAACGCCGACTTCGGGGGCGGGCCGTCGGCGAGCACGCTCCAGTCCGGCCAGATGAGCGCGAGATAGGCCAGGTCGGCGCCGACGACGGCGGCGAACAGCCCGAAGAGCACGAGCCGCCACGATCGACGCCGGCCCTGACTGTGGCTGGACCTCACGCCTGCCATTCGTCCTTGAGGGCCCGATCCTGGAGCGCCGCCATCGCCGCCGGCACGCTCTGACCTTCGTAGAGAACGCGAAAGACCTGCTCGGTGATCGGCAGCTCGACCCCGCGCGCGATCGCGAGCTGATGCGCCGACTCGGCGGTGGGCACGCCTTCGGCCACCATCCGCATCTGTCGCTGGATCTCGGGGGCGCTGCGCCCTTCCGCCAGGAGCTTGCCCACCTGACGGTTGCGGCTCAAGTCCGAGGTGCAGGTGAGGATCAAGTCGCCGACGCCCGCCAGGCCCAGCATGGTCTCGGGCTTGGCGCCCATGCTCAGCGCCAGGCGGGTGATCTCGGCGAGGCCGCGGGTGATGATGCCGGCGCGGGTGTTGTGGCCGAACCCGAGGCCGTCGGCGGCGCCGATGGCGATCGCGATCACGTTCTTCAACGCCCCGCCGATCTCGACCCCGACGACGTCGTCGGTGGTGTAGACCCGAAAGGCGCGGGTGGCGAGGGTGGTCTGCACTCGTCTGGCGACGCTCGGATCCCGGGCGGCGAGGGTGACGTTGGTCGGCATGCCGGCCGCGACCTCGGCCGCGAACGACGGGCCCGACAGCACCGCGATCTGCCGGCGGTGCGCGTCGCCGAGCGCCGCGTCGAACACCTGGTCGAGCGTCGCCAGCGTCTTGCGCTCGATGCCCTTGGAGCAGATGACGAGCGGCGTCGTGGTGTCGAGCCGGGGGGCGAGGGCGCCGAGGTAGCCGCGCAACAGCTGCGCCGGCACGACGCAGAGCAGCAGCGCCTGGTCGCGGGCGAGCTCTTCGAGATCAGCGGTCGCCCGGACCGAGGTCGGGAGCACGCTGTCCGGGAGGTAGAGCGGGTTGCGGCGCGTGGCGTTGATGCTGGCGACGACCTCGGGCTCGTAGGCCCACAACGTCACCTGGTGGCCGGCGGTTCCGGCCAAGTGCGCGAGCGCGGTGCCCCAGCTGCCGGCGCCCAAGATGCCGATGTTCGTCGCGGTGGTCACGGTGGTCCAGCCGCGATGTCTAGCGCGACCTGCAATCTCTGTCACGTGGGTGCTATGCTCGCGACCGCCGCCGCCATGACCCAAGAGACGCCAAAGAGCGTGGTCTACCTCGCCGCCGAGGGCTTCGTCGCCGAGCTGTGCGAGGAGCTCGGCGACGCGCGCCTCATCAGCGGGCGCCTGGTCGAGGCGCCGGCGCCGATCCGACCCGCGGCGTGGGCGCAGAACACCTGGCTCGCACCCCAGCGCTGCAACATCGCCTCGATCAGCGACGCGGCGCGGCGGCTCAAGGCGATCCAGCGCAATTGGGCGCTGTATTCGACCAGCCATCATCGACGCGCGGCGTTGATCGCCGCGGCGCTGCCGAAGGTGTCGGCACGGCCGCTGGCGTTTGGTGCCCCGGCGCCCACGGCGCCGCTCGGGGCGTTCACGCTGCTCGACCCGGACACCCTGCTGTTCTCGGCCGGGACCTCGAGCCCCTTCAAGGACGGCGAGGTCCGCTTCGTCGAAGACAAGACCGCGCCGCCGAACCGCGCCTACTTGAAGCTGTGGGAAGCGCTGACGCTCTTCGGCGAGAGGCCGCGACCCGGGGAGCGGTGCCTCGACTTGGGCGCGAGCCCGGGCGGCTGGACCTTCGTGCTCGCGAGCCTCGGGGCGAGCGTGGTCGCCGTCGATCGGGCGCCGCTCGCGCCCCGGGTCGCCGAGATGGCCGGGGTGAGCTTCACGAAGCACAGCGCCTTCACGTTGGCGCCGGAGTCCGTCGGGCCGGTCGACTGGTGGTGTTGTGACGTCATCGCCTACCCCGACAAGACCCTGGCGCTCGTCGAGCGCTGGTTGGCCTCGAGGCTGGCGCGCCGCATGATCTGCAGCGTCAAGTTTCAGGGCAAGACCGATCTCTCGATCGTGCGACGCTTCGCGAGCCTGCCGAACAGCACCCTGCGCCACCTCTCCCACAACAAGCACGAGCTCACCTGGAGTTATCGGGATCCGGAGCTGCCGGCGGCGGCCGCCGGCGCCGGCCCTATCCTAGGAGGGTGACGATGGCGCCGACCGACGCTGACGCGATGCGGGCGATGGTGCTCGAGCGACCGGGCACGGCGCTCGTGCGTCGTGACGTTACGACGCCGACACCCGGCGGCGGCGAGGCGTTGATCGAGGTCGAGGCCTGTGGCGTCTGTCGGACCGATCTCCACATCGTCGACGGCGAGCTCGCCAATCCGGCGCTGCCGCTCATCATGGGCCACGAGGTCGTGGGGAGGGTGGTGGGCCTCGGTGCGGCGGTCTTGTCGTTGAAGCGCGGCGAGAGGGTAGGGGTCGGCTGGCTGGGGCATACCTGTGGGTGTTGCGCCTACTGCCGCGGCGGCCGGGAGAACCTCTGCGACGCGCCGCTGTTCACCGGTTTCTCGAGGAACGGCGGCTATGCCGAGCGTGTCGTCGCCGACGCGGCGTACTGTCTGCCGTTGCCGGACGGGGTCGCAGCGCCGGCGCTCGCGCCTCTGATGTGCGCCGGGCTCATCGGCTTTCGCAGCTACAAGATGGTGGGCGAGGGGGTGCGGCGACTCGGGATCTACGGCTTCGGCGCCGCCGCCCACATCCTCACCCAGATCGCGGCGCACGCAGGCCAAGCGGTCTTCGCGTTCACCCGCCCGGGTGACCAGGCGAGCCAGGCCTTCGCGCGGCGTCTGGGCGCGGTCTGGGCCGGCGACTCGACAAAGCCGTCCCCCGAGGTGCTCGACGCCGCCATCATCTTCGCGCCGGTCGGTAGCCTGGTGCCGCTGGCGCTGCGCGCGGTCCGCAAGGGGGGCACGGTCGTCTGCGGCGGCATCCACATGAGCGCCATTCCGACCTTCGCCTATGCCGACCTGTGGGGCGAGCGCGTCTTGCGCTCGGTCGCGAACCTGACGCGAAAGGACGGCGAGGAGCTGCTGCAGGCGGCGACCGCGGCCCGGGTCCACACCGAGGTCGAAGTCTTCCCGCTCGCGCAGGCGAACGAAGCCCTCGCCGCCCTCCGGGCCGGCGAGCTCGAGGGCGCGGCCGTGCTCGTGCCCTGAGGCCGCTTTCGTGATGAGGCAATCGTCATCCCCGCCCCACTCGGGGGCGGGGACCGAGGGGTGGGGGTGGGGAGCGCCGCGGCAGCCGCGGCGCGGGAATCAAAGCAAGTGCAGGGTCTGGATGCGGCGAACCGCCTCAGAGCACGATCAGGTCGTCGGCGTCGACGAGGTCGCTCGCCAGGACCGCGTCTTTGGACGCCTTCAGGCGGTCGGCGGTGATGGTCTGCAGGTAGCTGAGCACCTCGGGGTGCTCCTGCACCACTTGCTGGAAGTCGGTCGTCGGCAGCACCAGGGCGCCGACGGTGTTCTTGGCGATGACGAACGCGGTGGTCGGTTGCCGGCGCAAGAGCGAGATCTCGCCGAACACCTCGCCCGGGCCGAGCTTGGCGACCGTCACCGACTCGCCGTTGGCGTCCATGATCCGGACGTCCACCTCGCCCGAGGCGATCACGTACAGCCCG
This sequence comes from Deltaproteobacteria bacterium, assembly GCA_016218825.1. Classification (GTDB taxonomy): domain Bacteria; phylum Myxococcota; class XYA12-FULL-58-9; order XYA12-FULL-58-9; family XYA12-FULL-58-9; genus JACRCV01. The sequence goes on along the minus strand of JACRCV010000013.1, from coordinate 50,779 downwards.
GTCGCCGGCTCGCCCTGGACGATGATGGTCTCGTCGGCGGCGAAGCTGATCGTCTGGAAACGGCCGAGGAGCTTCAGCCGGGTCGCTTCGTCGAAGCGCGCGAACAGCGGCGACGAGCGCATCAGGTTGGCGAGCAGGCGGCGGCGGCAGTACTCCACGAGGGCCTGCGCGACCTTCGGTTGGGCTTTGGCGAGCGCCCCCAGGTCGGCGCGCGACAGCTCGAAGTACTCGACCGGCTCGCTCGCCACCGCGGTCGCCGAGCGGGGCGCACCGGTGATGATCGCCATCTCCCCCAACACCGCGCCGGCGCCGAGCTGCGCCAGCGGGTGGCCGCCCTTCGACACCGTCAGCTGGCCGCTGACGATCACCAGCAGGGTGTCGCCGGGCTTGCCCTCCTCGAGCAGCTTCGTGCCCGGGCCGACGTGACCGTAACGCAGGTGCTTGACGGTCTCGAGGAACGACAAGGTGTCGAGCTCGCAGAACAGCGGCATCGGCTGCGGCTGGGCGGCGGGTCCGGCGGGTGGCAGCGTGGCGGCGATCTGGGTCGCGCGGTTCAGGCGCTCCTCGAGCGGCAGCGTCAGGAAGGTCGAGGCGGTGACGGCGGTGGTCGGCGCGGCCCTGGAAACCACGGGTGGCGGCACCGCGAGGTGTCCCGCTTTGGCCTGCAAGCCGCGGACGTGCATCCCCTGCAACACTTGCAGCAGGCGGCCGTCCTCCGGGGAGATCTGCAGCCCGTGTCGCGCCACCGCGATCGCCGGCAGCAGGAAACCCTGGTGCGCCAGCCGCTCGCAGAGGGCTCGCAAGATCGCGAGCGCGCCCTCGGGGTGGCCGGCGTTGTTGAGCGCCGCCGCCATCGTGATCCGACCGTGGCGGTCGTTCGGGTCGCGGCTCACCCACTCGGCGAGGTAGCAGATGGCCTCGGCGGGGTTTCCGGCCTGCAGCGAGCGGTTTGCCTGGGTCTTGAGCTTGTCGAGGTCGTCAGCCATGGCGGCGACTCTCGACGCTCAGCGGCGGGACGTCAAGAGGCGTGGCACGCGGCCAGCGACGCGGACGATAATCGGCCGGTATCAGAGGCAGCTGGACGTGCTGGTGGTACACCAATTGCCCCAACCACCGACGTAGCGGTATTGGCAGCAGTCGCTGGCGCACTCTGCGCTCACCGTGCATCTTTGGTCGTTGGCCTTCAGGCACACGCCGCTGCCGTTGCAGGCGCCGGGACCATCACAGTCTTCCGGGTCAGGGTTGTACTTCGGAATGGCGGCGACCGGGGCAGATCCGCAGGTCAGACCTGGACCGCTGTTGGCGAGGCAGACGCAGGATTCGGGGCTGCAGACCCGGGTCACGCACGCCGCGCTCGTGCACTCGCAAAACCCGGAGTCGCAGCTCGTATCGGCGGTGCAATCGACGCCGATCCCGAGCAAGCAACCACCGTTGCTATCGCACGATGCGCTGCCGCACGCGTTGTAAGCATCGTCCACTTTCCTGTCGACCACCCCCTCGCAGGTGGCGTCGCCGTCCGCGTTGAACTTGCACTTGCAGGCCGCCGGGGTCGCGGCGCTGCAGTACTTCGCGGTGCAGGTTGAGTCGCCGCACTCGCAGCGGTTGCTCTCGCACAGATTGGCCAAGGCGACGGTGCAGGTCTCGCCGTTCGGCATGTTGCACGCCCCCTGGCCGTTGCAGGTGAGCAAGCCGCAGGAGTCGTGGGCGTCGTCTTTGCCGTCGGCGACGTTGCCGTCGCAGCTGTCGTTGCCGTCCAGGTTGTACTTGCAGCCGCAAGGGGCGTTGCTGCACGTCTTCGTCGAGCAGTCGGGGCCGGCGCACTCGCAGTGCTGGCTCTCGCACTGGCTGTCGTCGGTGCAGGTGACGTTGTTCGGAAGGTGGCAGTGGCCGGCGCCGTCACAGGTCAACGCACCGCAGCGGTCGGCGGCGTCGTCGAGGCCGTCGGTGATCGGGCCATCACACGTACCGACTCCGTCGTTGGTGTATTGGCACGGGCACGGCCGGTCGCTGCACGCCGAGGTCGCGCAGCCGACCCCCTGGCACTCGCAGAGGTTGCTCTCGCACAGGTAGGCGGCGTCGATCTGGCAGACGGTGCCGTTCGGCAGGTTGCAGCTGCCGCCGCCGCTGCAGGTGAGCGTCGAGCCGCAGGCGTCGTTGGCGTCGTCGTAGCCGTCACCGATGTTGCCGTCACAGGTGGCGTCGCCGTCGAGGTTGAAGCCGCACACGCAGTGCGCCGCGCTGCAGCGCTTCGCCGAGCACGTCGGGTCCGAGCATTCGCACCGCCGGGTCTCGCACTCGTCGTTCAACAGGCACAAGACGCCGTTCGCCGAGTTGCAGGCGCCGAGCCCGTTGCAGCTCGAGGTCGGGCCGCAGCCGTCCTCGGCGTCGTCGAAGCCGCGCGCGATCGCACCGCTGCAGCTCGCGCCGCCGGTGGCGTTGTACTCGCAGTTGCACTGCAGCTGGCTGCAGCGCTTCGCGGTGCACTCGGCGTCGGCGCACTCGCAGTGGGGCGGAGTGCAGTCGTTGTCGGTGAGGCACGCGACGCACAGGCCGTCGTGGGTGCACAGGCCGCCCCAGGTCTCGTCGGCGTCGCGCTCGCGGTCGTGGTCGAGGTCCTCGCCGGGGAGGGGACACACCGGCTGGGCGGTGGCCGCGCCCTCCGGCCAGATCGGCGTTTGATGACAGGTGCCGCCCTCACAGTAGGCGCTGCGACAGACCACCAGCGATTGGCAGTCGCTGTCGGCGCTGCAGTCGTTGTTCACCTTGGCGCAGTACTGGTCGGCGGTGCAGCTCTCGGCCTTGATGCAGCTCGAGTCCGCGGTGCACGGCTGGCGACAGGTGCCGTCGACGCAGGTCTTGCCGGCCTCGCACGCCGGCCCAGTGCCGCAGCCGTCCGCGCCGCCGCCACTCCCCGCCTCGCCGCCGCCGACACAGGCCGAGCTCGACGACAGCGCCGCGCACAGCGTCCACGTCCATCGGGTCATCCACGCCTCCGTTGCCTGTCTTCGTGCCGAAGACCTTTGGCGCCGGTTCGCCAACACCAACCTCGAGTCTAGCAGGCTGCAGCCCTAACCGCCGATCTTGCGGATGATGGCGAGGGCGGTGTCGTGCAGCATCTTGCTGATGTTCGACATCATCTGCAGGGTCTGTTGCTGCTTCTGCAGGGTGTTCTGCAAATCGACGTTGGCGAGCTGGGCGTCGTCGCCGACGCTGTTCAGCTGTTCTTCCAGCTCCTTGATCGCTGCTTCGAGCTGCGCCTTGGTGCGGATCTTCTCGCCGGTCGCGGCGATGAACGGCGGTGCGTCGGTGAGCGCCACCGCGTCGACGCTGCCGTCCGAGGCGTCGGTGTCGATCGCCGGGGTTGCCGGTGCGGTGCTGGTCGGCGAGCCGCCCGCCGGCGGCTCGGTCGCCGTCGTGGTGTCGCCGGCCGCGGTCGGGTCTCCGGAGCCGGTGCTGGCCTTGCCGACCTCGGCGAGGATCGCGCTCGCGGTCTTGCCGTCGAGGCTCTTGCCGGTCTCGGCCTCGAGCGCGTCGACCGCGACGGTGTACGCCGTTTCGATGGCCTTCCGGGTCGCCGTCGCCTCACCCCACGGCAGCGCGTGGATGGCGTCAAAGGCTTCCACGAGCTGTCGGGGTGACAGCGCCCTGAGGACGTCCATCATCAGGTTGGCGTTCTTCGCGACGAGCGGATCCTTGCAGGCGGCGGTGAACATCGCCAAGACCTCTTCGGGGCTGAGCCCCGGAATGGCCGCGAGGAGCTTGTCCTTGGCGCCGGCGGTGCCCTTGAGGGCGAGCGCCAGGAGATCGGCGCCGTCCGCGGCGCTCGCGAGCTCCTTCTTGTCGTAGGCCTCGATCCAGGCGGTCTTGACCTGCTCGAGGGTCTTGCCCGAAAGCGACTTGCCGGTCGCGATCTCCGCCTGCGCGACGATCTCCGCCTTGCGGGCGTTGAAGGCGTCGTCGAACTTGGCGTGGTAGCTCGGCGACACCACGGCGGCGATGGCGGTCATCAATGGCCCGGCCTCGAGGTATTGGCGCGGCGTCATCGCCTCGACGATGGCCTCGCACCACTCGGCCGCGTGGGCCGGGTCGACGTCTTTCATCACCGCGCCGACGAGCTTCGCGAGCTCGTCCTTGGTCATGTAGGGCACCAGCGCGACGATCTTGTTGAGGGTGGCGCTGGAGTTGGCGGCCGCCTCCTCGACGAGCACCGCGCTCAGGGTCTTGGCGCTCGTGCCCTCGAGGTACGGCTTGAGCGCCGCGAGCTGGGTGTGCTTGGCGGGGTAGTCGCTGATCCGCTCCTCGGCGCTCGCGATGTAGAAGTTCGGGTTGCCGAGCGGGCCGCCGCCGGTCGCGCCCCCCACGTTGCCGGTCGTGTTGGGCGTCGCAGTGTCCGAGGTCGCGCGCCACTCGTAGTACGCGGTGACGACCTCGCCCCAGGTCTTGCCGGCGAACGACACGCCGAGCTCGGTCTCGAGCCACGCCTTCTCGGTCGCGGCGCGCGCGAACAGCGCCTCGGAGACGATGGACGGGCCGGTCGGCCCGCCCTCCGGGTGGGCCGGCGGCTGGGTCACGTCAATGGCGCCTCCAAGCGAGGTCAACAACAGGGAAGTCTCGCCATTGCTGGCGGTGAGGCCCACCGCGCTCCCGGTAACGGTGTAGCCGTTGTAGGTGACGCTCGGACCGGTGTTGGCCACGACACTTACGGCGTTCTCCACGTGCTCCTGCGTGATGCAGCTGACGCAGTCGTTGTAGCAGCTGGGCCAGCCTGCCACCGCCTGTTTCTGGCTGGCGTCGGGGGGCTTGCCGGCGCCCTGGGCGGGCTTCGTGCCGCTGGTCGTCGGCTGGCCGCTCGCCGCGCCGGGCTTGCCGGCCGCCTGCGTCGGCTTGTTCGCCTGCTGTGCCTGGATGGCGTCGGCGGCGGTCTGGCCGCCGGTCACCGCGAAGAACTGCGCCTTGGTCATCGCGCCGACGAGCTTGTTGACGAGCGCGGTGTACTTGGCGTCGGTCGGCGCCAGGCTGAGGTTCTGGCCGAGCTGATCGAAGAGCTTCTTGAGCTCGTCGGGGGTCATGAAGGGAATGACCGCGACCAGCTGGCTGATGCGGCTCGCCGAGGCGTTCTCGTCGCCGAGCAGGTACGCCGACAGCGACTGCGACGCCGTGCCTTGCAGGTACGGCTCGAACGCCGCGATCTTCTGGTGCTGCGCCGGGTAGTTCGCGAGCCGATCCTCGGCCGAGGTGATCAGGAAGTTGTTCTTGGCGGCGCCCGAGCCCAAGCCGCCGATCCCGTCGAGGCCATCCTCCCCGGCGACGGCGTTGCCGGCCAGGTCGTAGTTCCCCGCTTCGTCGTCGGAGATGCCGGCGAGGCTCGCGTTGATCTTGTTGAAGGCCGAGAGCTGCTCGCGGATCGCCTTCTTCACCTCATTGTAGTAGCGGACCTTCTCCGCCTGGTACGCCAGGTCGTAGGTGGTCTGCATGTACGACTCGCGCAGGACCGCCTGGACGATGGCGTTCGGGTCGTAATGGATGTTGGAGCCCGCGCCGCCGGAGAAGCCGCCGAACAGCGCGCCGGCGGCTTTGCCGTCGAGCTGGCCGACGTCGGCGCCGTGCGTCGAGGCGATCGCGACGTAGGTCTGCAGCGCCGCGCCGACGTTGGTGTACTCCCCGAGCTGGGCGCTGGCGCCGATGCCCGGGGCGTCGGCGTCGAAGTAGACCGCGGAGAAGTACTTGTCGATCTCACTCTTCGGCAGCAGGAAGACGCCGTCGTTGGCGCCGTTGGCGCCGACGGTGCCGGCCGCGCTCTTGGGCTCCACCTCGCCCCAGGGGTTGCGCAGGCAGACGTACTCCACCCCGTCCACCACGCACGTGCCGAGCACGGTGTAGGCGTGGCCCGGGACGATGCCCGTGGCGCTCATGTCGAGATCGGCCTTGGCGCCGAGGATCACCGCCTCGCCGGTGTTGGCGGCCGACATCGTGTCCCACAGATCGACCGCGGTCGCCGGCACCAGGTCCCAGCTCGTCGCCTTGCCGGTGAGCGCCAACAACGCCATGTCCGGATAGCCGGTGTTGATGCCGTTGTAGCCGCCGCCGGCGCCGAGCCCGAACATCGCCTGGCCCGGGTATTGGGCGCGCAGCTGGTCGTTGTAGATCGCAAACGCCTTCTCGATCAGGTTGATGCCGATCGCGGGCAGCCCGTCCTGATCGGCGTCGATCACGCCGGCGCCGACCGACTGTCCGGTCGCGTCGACGAGCACCGACGGATCGACCTCGATGATCACCTTCTCGAGCGGCTGCACCAGCTGCAGCTCACCCTGCTCGCCGCCGGGCAACGGCGCGACCGCGTAGAAGCTGACCTCGTAGACGCCCTTCGCGGCGTTGTACGCCACCATCTTCTCGATCGCCTGCGGATCCTTGAGCGCCACCGCGGCCAGCGCCGACAGCAAGAAGCAGTCGCCGAGCGAGTTCTGCAGCACGCGGTCGGCGTTGATGCCGTCGAAGTCCCAGAGCTCGTAGCCGGCGACCGAAATCCAGCTCGCCGGGCCACCACCGTACGCCGCGGTGCCGTCGTAGTCGGGGTTCACGGCGCCCGCCGCCGGCTTCCGGCCTTTGAGCGAGCTCAACGTGCGCGCGTTCAGCTCCACGAACGCCGCCTCGATGCCCGTCCAGATCTTCGCGGTCCGCGGCGACACCAGGTTCTCGAGGCTGTCGAGCGTCGCGGCGCGCGCCGCGGGCGCCGGGATCTCGCCCTGCTTCCTCGGGGGCTTCACGCCGTGCAGCTCCACCTTCGCGGCGTCGGCGACCGCGCGCAAGAGCAGCCCGGCGCGGCGCTGGGCGTCGACGTCGCCGGTCTTGAAGATGTGGGCAAGCCCGCGGCCGATCGACGCCATCGAGCTCGGGCTCAGGCTGAACAGGCCCCCGCCGAGGAGGTTGATGTCGACGTCGCCGCGCTCGGCCACCGCGGCGCCGGTGACCGCGCCGGCCTTGGCGACCAGAGCGCCGAGCTGAGGCACCGTCTCCTGGCCGCCGATCTGCACCGCGCCGATCGCCTTGGACGTCGCGGCCGGCGCCGCCTCTTTGGCTGCAGTGGAGCGTTTTTCAACGGTAATTCCGTCCGTGGGCGTCTGCCCCACGACACCGGTCGGTGCGCGCGCCGGCGCCTTCTGCAGGCCGACCGTCGGTGCGCCCGGGCGCGTCGTCGCGGCGGGTGGCGCCGCCGGTCTCGCGGTCGCCGGAGTTGCGGGCGTTCTGCCGGGGCGCGTCGAGCCTGGTCCAGAGATGTTGCTCATCGTAGCTCCTCCTCGGGCGCCGCGGTCGCTGTCGACCGCAAGCCGAGCCGATGTTTCGGGGATTGGCGCCGCGCTCCGGCGCTCTGGGTCAAGGACCTATGTAGGCCCCCCGAGCGGGGGACGTGGGCGGGGAAGTACAGGTTCATACAACGAGCGGAGACCTCTTGGTTGACGAAGTTAGCCGCCGATCTTGCGGATGACCGCGAGCGCCGTGTCGTGAAGCATCTTGCTGATGGTCGAGAGTAGCTGCATCGTCTGCTGCTGCTTTTGTAGCACGTTCTGCAGATCGACGTTGGCGAGCTGAGCGTCATCGCCGACGCTGTTGAGCTGCTGCTCCAGCTCTTTGATGGCCGCGTCCAGCTTCGCCTTGGTGTCGAGCTTCTCGCCGCTGGCGACGATGAACGGCGGCTCGTCGATGAGCTTGATCGCGTCGACGCTGCCGTCGTCGGGGTCCATGTCGAGCACCGGGGCCCCGATCGCCCCGGCCGCGGTGTCGGCGCCGCTCGCGGTGGCGAGGTCGCCGTCGGGCGCGGCGCTGGCTGCTGCTGCTGCTGCCGCGGCGGCTTCGGCGGCCGCGGCCGCCGCGGCGACCTTGTCGGCGTCGTACTTCTTGATTTCGGCGTCGATCGCGGTCGCGCCCATGCCGATGAAGACCTTGCCGGTTTCCGCTTCCAGCGACTTGACCGCACCGGCCAGGACGTTCTCGAGCGCGTTCTGGACGGTGTTCTTCTTGTGCGCGCCGTAGCCGCCGAATAGGGGCTGCGGCCACGTGAGCTTGATGATCGCGTCGTAGATGCTCACCAGTTGCCGCGGTGCGAGCACGTTCGTGAGCTCGACCGCGAGCGTCTTCTTGCTCACCGACGAGCTGCCCTCCGAGAGCCGGGTGAACAACGCGATGAGCTCTTCGCTCCCGAGGTCGGGCGCCGCTTCGAGCAGCTTCGCCATCGCGCCGTCGACCCCGTCCATCGCCAGGTCCAGGAACTCCTCGGGGCTGTCGGCGGCGGCGAGCTTCTGGCTACCGACGTGATCGAACCACGCGTTGCGGACGTCTTTGATGTCTTTGTTCTCCAGCGACTCGCCGGTTGCGACCTCCGCCGCGGCGATGACCGAGCTCTGGCGGGCCTCGAAGGCGTCCTTGAACTGCCCGCCCGGGAGCCCGTACTTCATCGCGAAGTCGAGGAACTGGCCCGGGGTGAGGGCCGCAGCGATCTTGGTCAACAGCGGCTGCAGCTCGGGCAGGACGATCATGTCGCCGCCGCCCAGGCTCTTGATGAGGTGCTGCACCTCGTCTGCGGTCATGTACGGCAGCACGGCGAGCAGGCGCGTCTGGGCCGCCGGGTCCTTCAGGTAGTCCTCCATCTTCGTCAGGGTGTGCGAGTCTTCCTCGCCGAAGAGGGTGGTGAACTCGGTCACCGCGACGTGCTTTGCCGGGTAGTTCTGCGCCCGGTCGGTGGTCGACTCGACGTAGAACTCCGGGTCGGACGGCGTCAGCGCCGCTGTGCCACCCGAGTTCGTCGGGTCGGTGTCGTCGGTTCCGCTGCCGGTCGCCGGTGCGGCGCCGTCGGGCTCTTCGGGGGGCGCGGTGTTGACGCCGGCGAGGTTGGTCGTGCCGGCGTCCTCGTCGGCGACCCCGGCGAGGTCCGCGGCGATCCTGTTGTAGACCGAGAGCTGCTCGCGGATCGCCTTCTTCATGTCGTTGTAGAAGCGGACCTTCTCGGCCTGGTAGGCGAGGTCGTAGGTGGTCTGCATGTAGGATTCGCGCAGCACCGCCTCGACCAATGCGTTGACGTCATAGCTGACCTTGAACCCGGCAGGGGCGCCGTTCGGCGCGAGCGCGGCGGTCGTGCTGGCGGCGTCCTGGCCCTGCGCGGCGGCGATCGCGACGTAGGTCTGCAGCGCCGCGCCGATGTTGGAGTAGTCGCCGATCTGGGCGGTGGCGCCCTTCGCCGGCGCCGTGGCCTGGAAGTAGACCGCGGCGAAGTGGCTCTCGAGGTCGTCTTTCCTCACCATGAAGATGCCGTCGTTGTCGCCGTTGGCGCCGTCCTCGGACCCGGGCTCTACGGCCCCCCACGGGTTGCGCAGGCAGACGTACAGGACGCCGTCCACCTCGCAGGTGCCGAGCACCGTGTAGGCGTGGCCGGGGACGATCCCGGTCGCCGCGAGGTCGACGTCGTTCTTGGCGCCGAGCATCACCGGCTCGCCGGTGTTCGCGGCCGACAGCGTGTCCCACAGGTCGATCGCGGTCGCCGGCACCAGATCCCAGCTCGTGGCCTTGCCGGTGATCGCGAGCAGCGCCATGTCGGGATAGCCGACGTTGATGCCGTTGTAGCCGCTGCCTTCGCCGAGGCCGAACATCAGCATTCCTGGGTACTTGGCGCGCAACTGGTCGTTGTAGAGCGCGAACGCCTTCTCGATCAGGTTGATGCCGATCGCCTGCAAACCGTCACCGTCGGCGTCGATCACGGCGGCGCCCACGGCTTTGCCGTCCTCGTCCACGAGCACGGAAGGGTCGACCTCGATGGTCACCTTCTTGAGCGGCTTCACGAGCTCCAGCTCACCCTGCTCGCCACCGGGGGCCGGCTCGACCGCGTAGAAGCTGACCTCGTACTGGCCGCTCTCGGCGTTGTACTTGATCATGTTCTCGATCGCCTTGGGATCCTTGAGGGCCACGGCCGCGAGCGCCGAGAGCAGGTAGCAGTCTCCCAGCATGCTCTGCAGCACGCGGTCGGAGCTGATCCCGTCGAAGTCGAAGAGCTCGTGACCCGCGAGGTTGGTCCAGGAAGCCGGTCCACCGCCGTAGGTCGCGCTGCCGTCGTAGTCGGGCTCCGAGGCGCCCGCCGCCGGCTTGCGCCCCTTGAGCCCGGCCATCGCCCGGGCGTTGAGCTGCACGAAGGCGGTCTCGATCGCGGTCCAGATCCGCCGCGTGCCCGGCTGCGCGAGACCGGTGATGCTGTTGAGCATCGCGGCGCGCGCTTCGGCCGCCGGGATCTCCCGGCCGCCTCGGGGCGGGTTCGGGCCACGGAGACCGACCTTGGCCGCGTCGCCGATCGCCCGCAACAGCAGGGCAGCGCGCCGCTGCAGATCGGCGTCGCCGGACTTGAAGATCGTGGCCATGCCGCGGCCCAGGTTCGTCATCGTGCCGGAGGTCAGGCCGAAGCGCCCGCCGCTGCCGGTGCGGATGTCGACGTCCCCACGCTCCGCGGCCTCCTTGCCGGTCATCGCGCCCGCCTTGGCGATCAAGGCGCCGAGCTGTCGCGCCGCCTCCTGGCCGCCGAGCTGTGTCATCCCCAGTGCCGTGGCCTCGGCCGACGGTGCTGCTTCTTTCGCGGCCACCGGGCGTCGAGCGCCGCCCACCGCGTCGGTGGGTGCTTGTCCTACGACGCCCTTCGCGGGTCGCGCTTGGCCGGCCTCGGGCGTGGTCTTGGCCGTCACCGGCCGGGTCGAGGAGGGTTGGGTCGAGGGTTGGCTGCCGGGAAGGCCGCCGGGGCGCATCGAGCCTGGTCCAGAAACGCTGCTCATCGAACTCCTCCTCGTGGGTCAGGTCACAGGCGTGACTTGAAGCTCCAGCCATCGGAATGGGGGATTTGCGCCTCACTTCGGCGCGGGGGTCAAGGACCTATGTCGGCCCTCCGAGCGGAGGGCGGGGCGGGAAAGTACCAGGTCATACAGCGAACGGCGGCCGGCTGGTTAACAAACTGGTTACCGTTCACGGGGGACCGCCCGCCGTGTCAGTCGTACGAGAGGGGACAGCCGCCGCCGCAGCCCTGCAACAGGGCGCACGAGGCGCACTCGGGGCGGTCGAGCGCGAAGCGGCGTTCACGGAAGCCGACGCACACCGGATGGTTCCAGATGGCCTCCCACGGGTCGGCGAGAATGTTGCCGACCACGTCCTTGAGCCACGACTGACACGGCGTCACCGAACCGTCCGGCTCGATGTTCAGCTCGTACTGCGCCGCGGAGCACTGGGTCGCCCGTAGTCCGAGCAGCGTGGGGTCGAAGTCCTTGTGGCACGGGCTCGACAGCCAGTGAAGGCGGACGCCCACCTCCTTGGCTGTCGCCAATGCCTTGGCCAAGAAGCGGTTGAGATCCGCCCCCGACAGGCCGTTGTCGCTCGCCGCGCCCCGGCCGCGGCCGGTCTTCACGAGGCCGTTGCACGACATCGACGTGACGCCCAGCGATCGCGCGAACGAGATCAGCTCCGGAAGCTCTGCCAGGTTGTCGGCGGTGAGCGTCGCGTTCGTCGAGACCCGCAGTCCACGACCGACGGCCTCGCGCAGACCCGCGCACGCCTGGCGCCACGCGCCGCGCGCGCCCACCATCCGGTCATGGACGTCGGCATCGTGCGACTCGAGGCTCACCTGCACGTAGTCGAGGCCGGCGTCCCTGAGCGCGGGCGCCAGCGCCGCGAGTCGACGGCCGTTGGTGATGAGCCCGGTGTGGAACCTGCGGGCATGGCGGACGAGCTCGACGAGCTCGCGGACCAGCGTCGGCTCGCCGCCGGAGAATACCAGCTGCGGCACGCCGTGATCCCAGAGGCGATCCAGCGCTTGCTTCCACTCTGCGGTCGTCAGCTCGACGGTCCGGCGCGAGCCGTCGGCATAGCAGAAGTAGCAGTCGTTGTTGCAGCGGTGCGTCAGCGCCACGATGGCCTTCGCGGGCGCCGTCCAGCGGCGCGGCGCGAAGTCCGCGGTCGCGAAGTCCATCGGCCGCAGTGTGGACCCGCGCACCGCGGTCTCGAGCAGGCCGGACAACACCGGCCGGAACCCGGCGAGCACCGCCTGCGCTGCCGCGTCCGGCTGGCGCTCGGCGAGGCGCTCTGTCATTGCCTGCTGCAGGCGCCCCTCGTCGATGTGGTCCCAGGGCAGGTTGAGCACCTCGATCAGCGCCGCCCACACCGCCGTCGAGGCGGCGTTCAGATGAAACAGCCGGCTACCGTTGACCCACAGCAGGCTCGGATCTCCCAGCCGCAGGTGCAGCCGCAGGGCGCGCAGGCGGGCGTGGCGGACGCGGGTGGCCGGCTCGGGCAGAGGGGTGCCCGCCGTCGCCACCCCCGAGGTCGTGTCCGCCACTGTGCTCAACGGCGTCCTGCGCGCCCGGCGCTACTTGCGTCGGCTGGCTGCGGCCACGAGGTCCGCCTCGGTGATCCCGAGCTTGGACAAGAACGGCCGGTTTTCGCGAATCACGTCCTTCGCCTCCGGGCTCTGGATGCCGCCCGCCATCAGCGCGAAGAAGTCCGCCAGGTCGCCCACCACCTGGTCGCGCAGCGCCTGCTTCTCTTGCTGCAGCAGCCGCTCGCGCGCCGTGACGTCGGCGACCGCGGTCTCGAAGTCGCTGGCCTTCTGCTCGAAGAAGAACGCGATCGTGCCGCGGCGGCGCTCGGCGAGGTTGCCTCGGGGCGCGGCGATGCCACCTCCGGCGCCACCCTCCTTCGAGCGCGCCACCGCCTGGCGCTTCAGGTCCTGCATCACCTGGTGGGTGTTCTTGCCGTCGCGCAGGTCGGGGTTGATGTCGAGGCTCTTCTTCACCAGCTGCTCGACGAGCTCGACGTCAGGCTCGGGGGCGCGACGCTGCGGCTGCTCGGGGAGGGTGCTCGGACGTTTGAGGACCATGGTGGTGACCGTACGCTTGTCTCTGACGACGGCGTCATTCTACTATCTTTCGGGGCCCGGCACTACCGCCCCATGACCATGACCCACTCCATCCTCGGCGGACGCTACGAGCTTCTCTCCCGCATTGGTGCCGGAGGGATGGCGACGGTGCATCGCGCCAGGGACACTCGGCTGTTGCGCGACGTCGCGGTCAAGATCCTGAATGAGAAGAGCGCCGGCGACTCGGGCGCCCTCATGTTTCACCGCGAGGCCCGGGCCGTGGCCGGCCTGCGGCACGAGCACATCGTCCAGGTCTACGACTACTCGGGGGCGAACGAGCAGCCGACCTACCTGGTGATGGAGCTCGTCGACGGCAAGAACCTCGACCAATTGATGAAGGACAAGGGCGAGCTGCCGGAGCTCGTCGTCGGCGTGTTGGCGTGGGCCCTCGCCGCGGCGCTCGCGCACGCGCACGAGCACGGGGTCATGCATCGGGACCTGAAGCCGGCGAACGTGATGATCGAGGCGAGCGGCCGGATCCTGCTCGCCGACTTCGGCGTCGCCAAGGCGTTTCGCGATCCCGACCAGCTCGGCGCCACGGTCGCCCGGGCCAAGACCCAGCTGGTCGGCACGCCGATGTTCATGGCTCCGGAGCAGGTGCTGGAGCGCGAGGTCGGCCCGCACACCGACGTGTTCGCCTTCGGCTCGTTGCTGCATTGCATGATCGCCGGTGACTCGCCGTTCGCGGTGCCGTCCGATCCCGTGGAGGTCCTGCGCCGGATCGTCGACGTCGAGCACGAACCGGTGGAGACGACCTGCGCCCGGGTCGGCGCCGAGCTCCAGGCGATCGTGATGCGCTGTCTGCAGAAGGAGATCAAGCTGCGGCCGACGGCCGCCGGGATCTTCGCGGAGCTCGACGGCTGGCTGCGGCAGCGCGGTGTCGTCAGCTATCGACGGCTGATGACCGACTACCTGGCCGGACGCGATCCGGAGCCTCGGGCCCCCGAGCCCGCGTCGTCGCGGCTCGCGGTGCCGCCGTCGCCGGGCGCCGAGCAGACGTTGCTCCTCGGCCCGGAGCGTGGCGGCTGGTCGCGAAAGGGTGCCGAGCGTGATCGGGCGCCGGCGCGCGACGTCGACGACGCCCTGCCGACCGAGACGCTGCTGCGACCCGGCCTCGTGGTGCCGGTCGCAGCGTGGGTCGCGGCGCCCGCAGCGGGTGCAGCGCCGCAGGCCGCGCCGGCCCCGGTGTTGTCGAAGAACGCGCTGGCGGCGATCGTGGTCGTCCTCGTGTTCTGCCTGATCTCGGTGGCGGCGATCATCATCAAGCGGGAGCGCGGCAGCACCATCGAGTCGGTGGCCTCGGAGAGTCTCCCGGCCACCGCGCTGCCGGGCTACGTGCCGCCCGGCGGACCGCTCGGGCAATCACCGCCGCCGCCGCCGCCGGCGCCGTCGATCATGCCGCCGCCGCCCCCGAGTCTCGGCGGGCCCGACGTCCAGCCGTTCGGCGCCGAGCCGCAGACGGGCGCGGTGCTGGAGTCTGAGGTCGCCGACAAGATCGACGCCGGTTTGCCGCAGGCGCCGCGGAAGAGCGCCGCCTCCCGATCCGGCAGAGAGCCCGGCACGCTCGAGTTTCGGATCCGGCCGTGGGGCACGGTGACCGTGGACGGGCTCGAGAAGGGCAACACCCCGGTGCTGCGGGTCTTGACGTTGCCGCCCGGGCGTCACGCGGTGGTCGTGACGCATCCGGCGTTGGGCAAGGTTGAGCGCTCGATCGTCGTGCGCGCCGGGGAGCGGCAGGTGATGGACATCGACCTGCGGCGCTAGAAGCGCTCGGCGAGCTCGAAGCGCAACAGCGCCGCGAGCACGTCGCGCTGCGAGTGGTGGCCGGTCTTCTTGAAGATCCGGCGCCAGAAGGTCGTGACGGTGCCGCGTTGGCACTTCATTAAGGAGGCGGCCTCGTCGTTGTCGATCCCCTTGGCGGCGAGCAACAACAGCTCGCTCTCGCGCGGGCTGACCCCATGGTGGGTGCAGAACGCCGCGACCAGGCTCGCGGAGACCTCGGGCTCGGTGAGGCGCGCGATCACCGCGCGCAGCGCGCGGCCGGAGACCGGCTTGGGGATCGTCAGGTCACACTTGCCCATCAAGTCGATCGCGACGTCGCTTTCGATGTAGCCGGAGACCACCACCAGCGCCGGGCGCGGGCGCAGCTCCCGCAGCTGATCCAAGAGGGTCGTGCCGTTGCCGTCGGGAAGGAGGAGATCGAGGAGGACGACGTCATAGAGGGGATTGGCCGTGAGCAGCTCGCGCGTGGCCGCGACCGTGGGCGCGGCGGTGATGGCGTAGCGCTCGGCGGGCCGCAGCTCCCGGGTCCATGCCTTGACGATCTGCGCGTCGTCCTCGACGAGCAGGACACGGACCGGGGACGAGTTGGGCTCCTCGCGGAGGCGGCGGAGGTTCATGCGATCGAGGTCGCCGCCGATCTCAGCTTCGCCACGCCGACCGTCTTTCCGCGTCGAGCTCCGTCCACCGATCGGCCGCAGGGCATCTCTAAAGTGTAGACAAATTCGTTGGCGGCGTCAGCAACGGGCGGCGCCGGTGTCCTCAAAATGGGTACATCGGGTCTTGTCCTCAAAAAGGGCTCGTGACATCGGCGTCAGGCTCTGCGTATGGAGTCCGGCGGTGCCGCTCCCGGGCCCTCGACCGGCGTTGATCGGTCGCTGCCCATCACGGTTGGAGACGGGCCGAGTCGATGGCGTCTGCTCTCCACCCCGCCGGCACGAAGGTCCTGGTCGTCGACGACGATCCGATCGTGCGCGCCATCGCGGCGCTGTCGTTGTCCGGCGCCGGCTTTGCGGTGTGCGACGCTGATTGCGCCGAGGCCGCGCTCGCGGCGGTCTCGCGGCCGGCGTCCATCGACCTCCTGGTGTCCGACGTGGTGATGCCGCGGGTGAACGGCGTCCAGCTCGCCCGCGAGCTCATCACCCGCGTCCCCGATCTGCGAGTCCTGTTGATCTCCGGCAACTGTGCCCTGGAGGTCGTCGAGCACGAGATCTTCGGCTCGGGGATGGCGTTCTTGGCCAAGCCCTTTCTGCCCGAGACGCTGCTGCAGAAGGTACAGGAGGTGCTGGCGGCACCGCCGCCGCGGCGCCACGAGCCGTTGTGGGTGACGCGCGGCCAACGTTAGTAGCGGAAGGTGCTCGACAGAAAGGCGTAGAAGAACGACTGCGCGTAGGGGACGCGCTGGAACGCCTGCTCCTCGTTCAACACCCGGCTGATGTCGGACACCGGGATGACGTCCTCGCCGTGGCCGAAGCTGTAGACCACGCCGAGCCGCGACAAGGTGTAGTCGCCGAAGTAGCCCAGCGCCATCGTCAAGCCGAGCATGTCGACGTGCGGTTGCTGGTCTTTGCCCGGATTCGCGGCCGCGAGCGCCGGCGCCGACGAGAAGTTGGAGAACATCCCGGCGCCGATCGAGACCTCGCGCACGATCAGATACTCGGCGCCGACGTTGGCGTTCACCACCATGCGGCGCTCGACGTGCGGCGAGAACGGCAAGCGATTCTCGATGTCGGGGCTCACCGCGATCAACGTGTAGTTGACCGGGGCGTTGACGGTGACGTCCGCGGACAGGGTGTACTTGTAGCTCTTGACGTAGCTCGCCCCGGCACGCAACGCGGCGCCGTGGCGGCTCTCGGAGCGCGGGTTCGCGAGCACCAGGGTGTTGAAGGTCGAGGTCGGCGGCGTGGTCGACGGGTCGGAGATCGCGCGCGACAGCTGCAGGCTGGCCTGCGAGTGCACCCGCACCGACGGCGACTGCAGCGCCACGCCGACCGTCAGCCCCGGCAGCAGGCGCAGCTTGGCGCCGCCGATCACCAGGACGCTGCCGTTGGTGAACGAGATGTCGTTGGTGACCGCCTGGAACCGGGCGCCCTCGTAGCTCGCGCCACCGACGCTGGTGACCGGCTCGCTCACCGTGACGTCCTCGCGATCCGAGACGCTGCGCAGGATGTAATAACCCGACACCCCGAGGCGCAGGCGGCTGCTGACCTTCAAGCCGTAGCCCAGCCCCGACCACAGCTCGCGATCCGTCACCCGGCGCTGGTAGGTGGCGTTGTCGCTCGCGGCGCTGACCGAGAAGCTCCTGAAGCTCGGCACCATCACCGAGACCCCGTAGGTATGGCGGTGCAGGGCGTCGGGGGTCTTGGCGCCGAAGGTCGACACGAAGCCGGCGCTCGCCGGGACGATGATGAGCTCGGTGAACTTCTTGACGTCGAGGGTCTCGAGGCCGGGGACCGGGACGCCGACGCTCTTGCCGATGGTGCTGCGCTCGAAGCCGTACAGGCTGCTCGAGACCTGGAGGCTCGTGTGCCGCACGTCGGCGATGCCCGCGGGGTTGTAGTAGATGCCGGAGGGGTCGTCGGCGATGCTGGTGAACGCCCCGCCGAGCACCATCGCCCGGCCGCCGGCGACGAAGTCCTGGTAGTGGGTGTCGTCGGCCGCCGCCGGTCGCGCGACCGTCGCGATCGCCAAGAGCAGCGCCGCCTCGGGCGCACGGCGCGTCACCGGCGAGGCCTCTTGGCGCAGGTCACAGAGGCTCCCCCGGCTCAGGCGCCGGCCGGTTTCTTCTCACGGTAGTTCTGCGCCCCGAACGCCGGCGGCGTCCCGGCCTGGCCCGAGAGGCTCATCAGATCGACGCGGCCGACGACCGCATCCTCGCGCCGCAAGAACGCCGGGGTGTGGATGCCGGTGTCCATGCGGATGGCGTCCTCGGGGCACGCCTCGACGCAGAAGCCGCAATAGATGCAGCGCAGCATGTCGATCTCGAAGGCCGCGGGGTACTTCTCGATCTTCGGGTCGGGCGACTCGGCGGCGACGATGTGGATGCAGTACGCCGGACACGCGGTGGCGCACATGTAGCAGGCGACACAACGCGGCGAGCCGTCCTCGCGCGCCAACAGGCGGTGCTGGCCACGAAAGCGCTGCGGGTAGACCCGGCGCTCGTAGGGGTAGCGCAGGGTCTGCAGCGGCCGCGTCGCCCGGCGCCCGAAGAGGTTGTGGAAGAAGTGGCTGAGCGTCACGAAGACGCCGCGCGCCACCTCCGGGAGGTAGCTCTTCTCGTAGAACGAGAACTCGACTTGCTTGCGGACTCGGATCGCCATCGTGATACCTTCGTGCGGGCTAGTGCCCGTGGCTCTCGGCCGGGACACGGCGTGGGCCGGCGACGACGACGAGCACGAACATCAAGATCATCGCGACGCCGACGTGGCCGAGGATCTTCAGCGTCGGATCCCACCAGGTCAAGAGCGCGGTGGCGAAGATGTTCGCGAGCGCGAGCGGCAAGAGCGTCTTCCACCCCAGCCGCATCAGCTGGTCGTAGCGGAAGCGCGGCAGGGTCCAGCGCACCTGCAGCTGGAAGGCGCACATGAAGAACACCTTGATCCCGAACACCAGCATGCCGTCGAGGGCATGCGCCACCGAGTTGTTGACGCCGAACAACGAGCCGAACAGGAACGACGACGAGGTGTCGCCGATCAGGTACGGCAGCTGCCAGCCACCCAAGAACAGGGTGACGAACACGCACGAGAGCACCACGATCTCGATGAACTCGCCGAGCATGAACATCCCGAAGCCCATCGACGAATACTCGAGGAAGTAGCCGATGATCTCCGACTCGCCCTCCGGCAGATCGAAGGGGGCGCGCTTGGTCTCGGCGGTCGCGGCGACGAAGAACAGCACCGCGGCGAAGGGTTGGATGAAGATGCCCCAGTTGGGCAAGAAGCCGTGCACCAGGCCGCGCTGCGCGTTGACGATCGCCGACAGCTCGGTGCTGCCGTACGCGATCAACACCCCGACGATGGTCAGGCCGAGGGCGATCTCGTACGACACCGACTGCGCCGAGGCCCGCATGCCGCCCAAGAGCGCGAAGCGGTTGTTCGACGCCCAGCCGGCGAGCGCGACGCCGTAGACGCCGAGCGAGCCGACCGCGAGGACCAACAGCAGCCCGGCGTCGATGCGGGCCACCTGCAGCGGGATCACCCCCCAGCGCTCGGTCACCAGATCCGGCCCGAAGGGGACGAGCGCCAGGATGACGAGCGAGGTGCAAAAGCCGATGAGCGGCGCGACGCGGAAGATGCCGCGATCGGCGTCTTTGGGGATGAACGGCTCCTTGAAGAACATCTTCAGCGCGTCGGCGACGATGTGCAGCAGACCGAAGAGCACGAAAGGCCGGCCGAAGAGCTTGAAGAAGTGCGCCCGCGTCGGTCCCAACCGATCCTGGGAGTAGGCGCTCTGCCGGCGCTCCATCCACGTGAGGATCGCCGCGAGGCCGAGCGCGAACACCAACGCGAAGACGACGAGCTTGATCAGCGTGGAGACGACGAGGAACATGAACTCTCCTGTGGCGGCGACGGCCTCACGACGCCGGGCTGTAGCCCTCGGCAGGCACGGTCGAGATCTTGGCGGCCGCAAACGACGGCAGGCGGCGCTCGATCTCGGCGCGAATCGTGGCCGGCGACGACAGCGCGAACGCCACGCCCAGGCCGTTGGCGAGGTCGGCGAGCCACTCGTGCGCCGGGCGCGCCGCGTCTTGGGGCGCGAACGCCGGCACCAGCCGCTGCAGGCGGAGGGCGCCGTTTTGCCAGGTGCCGTCGGCCTGCACCCAGTTGGTGGCCGGCAAGGTCACGTGCGCCTTGGCGGTGAGCGGCGAGCGCGCCGCCGCGACCTGCACCACGATCTCGAGCTTCGCGGCCCACGCCGCGAGGCGCTCGAGCTCGGCGCCCTCGTGCCCGAGCACCAGGAGCGCCTTGACCGCGCTCGTGGCCTTGTTGCAGAGCGAGGCGACGTCGGTGGTCTTGAGCCCCAGATCGCAGAGCACCCTGGTCACCCCGGCCCGGTTCGGGTTCTTGTCGGCCTGGCGCAGGAACCGGTCGGCGACGCCGTCGGCGTAGGCGAGGAGCGCGACCTCGTCGACCCCGCAGACCTCCTTGACGAAGCGACCGAACAGGTAGGCCTCCTCGCAGGTGGCGTGCAGGGACAGCACCGCCGCCATTCCTTGCTTGCTGTCGGCGACCGGCTTCAACAGCTGGATCGCGCGGTCGAGCGCGGCGTTCGCCGCCGCCGAGTCCACGCCCTGGGGGCCGAGCATCGCCGCGGTCGTCAGTCGACCGTCGTTGGCGCGGGCGTAGGTCAGGCGGCCCTCGTCACACAGCCAGCTCTGGTTCACCGCGTCGTTCTCACGCGGCAGCAGCCGATAGACGATGCCGGAGCGATGGTCGACCTTGACGTTGCAGCCCTTGGCGCAGCCGGGGCAGATGCTCGGGCTGCGGCTCAAGAACCACACCCGCTGCTTGAAGCGGAACACCGACGAGGTCAGCGCCCCGACCGGGCAGACGTCGACGACGTTCAGCGAGTAGGGGTTGTCGAGGGGTTTGTTCGGGAACACGCCGATGCGCACGTGGTCGCCGCGCTCGAACACCCCGAGCTGGCGATCCTTGGCGATCTCTTCCATGAAGCGCACGCAACGGGTGCACATCACGCAGCGCTCGCCGTTGTAG
Organism: Deltaproteobacteria bacterium; assembly: GCA_016218825.1. GTDB lineage: Bacteria > Myxococcota > XYA12-FULL-58-9 > XYA12-FULL-58-9 > XYA12-FULL-58-9 > JACRCV01. The sequence continues at coordinate 30,355 of JACRCV010000013.1, read as the reverse complement.
AGCACGTAGGGCCCGAGCTCCTCGAGGCGCGGCTTGTGGGCCTTCTCGTCCTGCATCGGGCCCTGATCGAGCTGCAGCTTCATGTAGTAGTTCTGCAGCTTGCACTCGCCGGCCTGGTCGCAGATCGGACAGTCGATCGGGTGGTTGATGAGCAGGAACTCGTGCACCGCCTTCTGGGTCTCCTTGACCTTGTCGCTCTTGGTGCGCACCACCATGCCGTCGCCGCACGGCGTCTGACAGGCGGGGACCAGCTTCGGGCTCTTCTCGAGCTCGACCAGACAGATGCGGCAGTTGGCGGCCACCGACAGCCGCGGGTGCCAGCAGTAGTACGGGATCTCGATGCCGGCCTTCTTCGCGGTCTTGAGGATGCTGTCGCCCGGCTTGAACTCTACGCTGGTTCCGTCGATGTTGACCGAGGGCATGCTGCTCCTTCCTGCCGATGCGTCGCACCGCGCCGGCGCGGCTTCAGCGATCGCACTCGCCGCCGATCATGTTGACCGAGCCGAAGATCGGCACGACGTCGGCGATCGTCGCGCCCTTCAAGAGCACGTCGTCCATCGCCCCCATGATCACGAAGCAGGGCGAGCGCACTCGGCACTTGTACGGCTTGCCGCCGCCGTCCGACACCAAATAGAACCCGAGCTCGCCGTTGCCGGCTTCGGAGAACGAGTAGACCTCGCCCGGCGGCACCCGCGCACCGTCGATCACCAGCTTGAAGTGGTTCATCAACCCTTCGATGGTCGTGTGCACCTTCTCCTTGGGCGGCAGCACGAAACGCGGATCTTCGAGGAGCACCGGGCCGGGCGGGATCTGCGCCAGCGCCTGGTGAATGATCTTGCGGCTCTGGCGGGCCTCCTCGAGGCGGACCAACCAGCGGTCGTAGGAGTCGCCGTTGTCGCCCACCGGGATGTCGAACTCCATCCGCTCGTAGACGTCGTAGGGGTGCGCCTTGCGGACGTCGTAGTCGACGCCGGTGGCGCGCAAGAACGGCCCGGTGATGCCGTAGGCCACTGCCTGCTCGGCGGTGATCTTGCCGACGCCGAGGGTGCGGTCGATGAAGATGCGATTGCGGGTCAGGAGCTTGTCGGTGTCGTCGAGGAGCTTGAAGACCTTCACCAGGGCGGCGCGCACCCGGGCCGCGAAACCGTCCGGCAGGTCGAAGGCGACGCCGCCGAAGCGCGCGTAGTTCACCGTCACCCGGGCGCCGCAGACCTCTTCGATCAGGTCATAGAGGAATTCGCGCGCCTCCATCAGGTAGAGGAAGGGGGTGAAGCCGCCGAGCTCCATCGCCACCGCGGCGAGACAGGTCACGTGGTCGGCGATGCGTGAGATCTCGGCCATGAGGACGCGGATGTACTTGGCGCGCTCCGGGATCTCGACGCTCAAGAGCTTCTCGACCGCGGCCGCGAAGCCGAAGTTGTTGATCAGCGGCGAGACGTAGTTCAACCGATCGGTGTAGGGCATGCATTGCGCCCAGTGCACCGACTCGCACTCCTTCTCGAACGCCCGATGCAGAAACCCGACCTCGGTGGTGCTCTTGACGATCACCTCGCCGTCGAGCTCGACCTTGATGCGGATCGTGCCGTGCATTGCCGGGTGCGACGGGCCGAGGTTCACTTCCATGTGGCGAGTCGGCAGGTCGTGAGCGACGTCACTCATGTGGGCTTACGTAGGGCAGCCTGCTCCCCGAGTCAACGGCTGCCCAGGCCCGGGGGCGCACGCCGGCAACGGGCACCAGCCAAGGCCCTCGAGACCGCGCCCGTTTGTTGGCGCCCTTCGCCACTCCCCGTATACTTTCGCCATGCTCGGCCGGGGGACCGTGGGGATCGTCAGCGCGCTCGTCTTGCAGGCGGCGTGTGACCGCCATGAGCCGCCGCCGGCACCGCCGCCACCTCCGGTCGCCCAGATCCGCGAAGGCGGCACCGAGAAGCCGACGCGCCTCGTCATCGGCCTGACGCCGTTCATCCCCGAGAGCGATCTGCGGCGCGAGTTCACGCCGCTCATCGACTACCTGAGCCGGAAGCTGTCGCTGCCGATCGACATCAAGCGCGCCGAGAGCTACGCCGCGGCGACCAAGCTGTTTGGCGAATATCAGGTACACCTCGCGGTGCTGTCGCCCCTCGCCTACGTGCGCGCCAAGCAGGACAACCCCGGCTTGATCCTGCTCGCGACCCAGATCGCCGACGGCTCGTCGACCTACGCCGGCTACATCGTGGCGCGCGACGACTCCGGGCTCGCTCGGGCCGAGGATCTCAAGGGCAAGCGCTGCCTGTTCATCGACCGCGCCTCCGCCTCCGGCTTCATCTACCCGATGGCCTATCTGAACGGCCTCGAGATCACCCCCGAGACCTTCTTCAAGTCGATCGGCTTCTCCCGCGACCACGAGAAGGCGCTCGACGCGGTGTTGCACCGCGACGCCGACGCCGCCGCGGTCGCCTCGACGGTGTTCAAGATGTACGGTGACAAGGGCGCCGAAGGCCGCCGCCTCCGCATCCTGGCGAAGACCGGCCGTATCCCCTACGACGCCTACTGCGCCAGCCCGCGCCTAGACCAAGCCCTCGTCGACCGGGTCCGGGCGGCGTTGTTGGACCTCTCGACCCGCACCGCCGAGGGCCGGCAGGTGCTACAGGGGCTCACCGAGATCAACGGCTTCGTCGCCGTCGGTGACGACCACTACGACGAGGTCCGGCGCGTCAACGACATGGTCAACGCCTTCGCGCCGCCTTGACACCCCGGGAGCCCGCTCGTACCATTTGCGGCGCACGGTTCTGCGGGGGCACGTGAGACGAGAGGACTGCCGGGATGGCGACGACGATCACCCAAGACTGCATCAACTGCGGCGCCTGCGAGCCCGAGTGCCCCAACGAGGCGATCAGCGAGGGCAAAGAGATCTACATCATCGATCCGGCCAAGTGCACCGAGTGCGTCGGCCACTTCGACGAAGAGCAGTGCGCCGCGGTCTGTCCGGTGGACTGCTGCATCCCGGATCCAAACAACGTCGAGACCGAGGCGGCGCTGCTCGCGCGCGCCAAGGCGCTGCACCCCAACAAGGACTTCGGCGCCACCTTCCCGTCCCGGTTCGCGAAGAAGTAGCTACGGCCCGCCCCGAAACGGATCGGCGAAGGCGCGAAACAGCGCGCCGGCGGCAACCGGGCGCCCGCCGTTCAGCAGGTCGTTGAGCTTGGCACCGTCCGCGGTCGTCGTGGTCTCGGGCTGCCGCAGGTTCACGTGGATCCGCGCCGGCCCGGCGGCGAACGCGCCGACCACGGTCAAGGTGCCGTCATCGGCGATGCCCTCGACGATCGCCACCTGGGCCGGAGCCAAGGCCGCGCCGCGGTCGTCGGCGTCGAAGAAGATCAGATCGCCTTTGCGCGGCGTCTGGTTGTGGAGCCAGCCGCGCTTCGCGACCGAGCGGTACAGGATCGACATCGAATCGGCGCTCGGATCCGCGGCGACGCCGGCGTCGACGAGATCGATGCCGGCCTGCCAGAAAGCGGCGCGCACGAAGCCCACCGCGTCGCCGGAGAACTCGACCCCGCGCGCCACCAGCGGCGCACCGGCGAGGCGCTGGCGCGCATAGTCGACGGTGTCGTCACGTCGCAGGGCGGACACCACCGGCGGCGGGGTCTTGACGACGTCGTCGCGGACGTCGCGATTGAAGAGCGGCGGCGCCGTCACCGGGGCGCAGCCGATCAACGCCCACCCCAAGGGCACCCACGTCGTCCGGCGCTGCAGGTGACGCATCCCGGGTGCGGCCTTCAGTCGCGACGCCAGGCGGGGTTCTGCGAGCGGTTGCGCACCGCGCGGATCAAGTCCGGCACGCTCGTGGTGTTGGCCTTGTTGGCGATCCACGCCGGGATCTTGCCGCCCGGATCGGTATAGAGCCAGTAGGTCACCTTGGTCTGCTTGTCGCCCTGCCGCTCGATGAGCCAATAGCCGTCACAGATCTGCACCCGCACCACGCCGTCTACCAAAGGCGGGCCCTTGTCGTTCGCCGGCACCCACTCGCGGCGGTAGACGCCGGTCGCCGGATCCTCCTGGTCGGTCGCCTTCAAGGTGTAGTCGCGTCGGTCGACGAGCGGCGGGTCGATGAGCTGATACTCGTAGCGGGCGTTCGCCCCGGCGTCACCGACGACCTTGGCCTGCAGCACGTAGGGCATGAACTCGGCGTAGTGCGGCACGTCGCGGACCACCGCCCAGACCTTGTCGGCGGCGGCGTACACCTGGGTCTCGGCCTTGACCTCGCGGATGCTCGAGCCCGCCACCTCCCGCACCCAGACGCGGATACCGTCGTCGTTCTTGATCTCTTCCCAAGGGGCCTTGTTGTCGGCGACCCCGGCGAAGAGCATAGCGCTGATGATCGAGACAAGAGTGAGCATGCCTGGCCTCCTCGATTCCTCTATTGCCGCTCTGACGCCGGAGGGTCATCGACCAACAGGTACTCGCTCGCGTCCGGCTCCGAGCCCGCCGCGGCGGTGCCGTGGTGCACCGCGACGTGCGGGTTGACGATCGCGAGGCCCGGACGCGGACGCATCAGGTCCACGACCCGAGGCACGGCGACGAGACCACAGCCGGGCAACAGATGTGGCGCCTCGAAGAACCCGAGCACCGGATAGTTGCGGCACAACAGCGGCCGGTAGCGGTAGATGCCGCAGCGGTCCGCGGCGGTCAGGTGCCCGCAGCGAAACACCAACACCCCCTCGGGGCCCCGGCCCACCAGATGGAAACGATGCGCGACACGGTGGTAGGCGACGAACAGCGGCAGGAGCGCGGTCTTCGCGATCCACGCCGGCGGATCGGCGATCACGTGCCGGCAGCAGGCGCCGCGCCGCTGGCAGCGACCGCGCAGCACGAAGCGCGGCGGATACACGAGGCGCACCAGTTGCATCGCCCCGAGCTCGAGGAGCACGAACAGGCGCATGAGCTCGCGCCACAACAGCCGCGGCAACGCGCCACGGCCGATGAGCGACACAGCGGCGAGCGCCAGGAGCACGAAGGCGGCGGTGCTCATCAGACGCCGAACGGCCTGACCCCGGGCCGACGCAACAACACGTAGTAGGCGCCGGCGCCGCCGTCCACCTGACGCGCGGTGGCAAACGCCAGCACGTGGGCGCGGATCGGGGCGCGCGACAGCCAGCGGGGCAAGATGTCGCGCAACACCGCGACCCCGTCGGGCGAGCTCCGGCCGCGACCGGTGATCACCAGCACCGCGCGCTCGCCGTCTTTGCGCGCCTTGATGACGAACTCGGTCACCGCCACCTTCGCCTCGTCCTTGTGCAGCCCGTGTAGATCGAGGTGCCGCCGCCAGGAGAACTCGCCCTTCTTCAGCCGCGCGAGGAGGGCGAAGCTCGCCCCCGCCGCCAGGCCCGAGTGGTCCTCCTCCTCCTCGAACACCCGGAACTCGCCCTTGCCCTGCACCAGGCTCTCGAGCTCGAGGACCGCCAGCTGCTCGTCGTCCGGCAGCGCCGAGGTCTCGCGCTTCGCCGGCTCGACCCGCGCCGGGTCGGCGCCCAGCGGCCGGACGCCGCTCATCGCCGCCCTGAACACCGCGGCGTCGTCGCCGGCGTCCTGTGGCGCGGGCGCGGTCGGGACGGGTTTGGCGGGCGAGACCGGCCTCACGGCGGCAGGCAGGCGAAGGGCGCGAAACGGCGAGTTGAAGCCGGCTTTCGCTTTCTTCCCCATGGCCACTCAGGACAGGGTCTCGGTGATGTACTTGACCAAGAGCTCCGGGGTCATCGGCCGCGCCGCCTGGAACTTCTCGAGGTCCTTGAGGATGGAGGCGGCCTCGAGGTAGCGCTTGTGCGGTTTGCGGTGCAGCGCCTTGTCGAGGATGCGCTCCAGGTCCTTGGGCACCGCCTTGTTGACCTTGCGGACGCTCGGGACCTTCGCCTTGCGGATGCGCAGCATGACGTCGAGCTCGTTGTCACCGACGAACAGGCGCTGCCCGGTGCACAGCTCCCAGAGGATGACCGCCGCCGCCCACAGGTCGATCTGCTGCGACGGCGGCTGGCCGCCCACCTGCTCCGGCGACAGGTAGCCGAGCTTGCCCTTGACCGAGCCCGCCATCGTCCAGCCCTCGACCGCCACCAGCTTCGCGACCCCGAAGTCCCCGAGCTTCACGTGGCCGTCGGAGCGCACGTAGACGTTCGAGGGGGTGACGTCGCGGTGGACGATGCCGAGCTCGCGACCGCTCGGGGTCTTGGCGCGGTGCACGTAATCGAGGCCGGAGAACACCGAGATCGCGATGTAGCTCGCGGCGTACGGGTCCATCACCTTGTTCTTCGCCAGGAAGCGCTCGGCGATCTGCTCCAGATCCTTGCCGTGCACGTACTCCATCGCCATGTAGTAGCGGTTGTTGATCTCGCCGGAGTCGTAGACCCGGATCACGTTCGGATGGCTGAGCATCAGCGTGACGTCGGCCTCGGTGAGGAACAGGTCGACGGCGTCGCGGTTGCGCTCCAGCTCCTGGTGCAGGCGCTTGACCACGAGCGGCGGGGCGCTCTGCGGCGCGCCGTCCATCGTCGCCAGGAAGACCTCCGCCATGCCGCCTTGGCCGATCTTGCGCAACAGGTTGTACTTGCCGAACTTCTCGACCGGTTGGGTTTCCATGTCTATGACACCCGCGTCTCGATCTTCGGGAGGCGCACCTTGAAGGAGGTGCCGACCCCCGCGTCGCTCTCGACATCAATCTGGCCACCGTGGTCGTCCACGAAACGCTTGACGATCGACAAGCCGAGGCCGGTGCCGTGGATCTTGCCGGAGCTGACGAAGGGCTGGAACAGCCGCGCGCGCACCTCGGCCGGGATCCCGGGGCCGGTGTCGCTGACCTGCATGCTCAGCGCCCCCTGGTCCTCGGCGAGCCTGACGCTCAAGTGCCCGCCCTTGGCGAGCACGTCGACGGCGTTCTTCGCCAGGTTGTAGAGGATGCGCTTGGCGCGGCCGACGTCGATCAGCACCGTGCCGCCCTTGGCGTCGACGTCGAGGGCGATGCCGCGCGGGTTGCAGTGGGCGCCGATCGCCTCGCGCGCCTCGTCGGCGAGCTGCGAGACGCTCACCACCGTCGGGTTGAGCTGGGTCTCGCCGCGCGCGAACGCCAGCAGGTCGGTGATCATCGCGGTCATCTCGTCGATCTGCGCCAACACCCGCTCACAGCGCTCGGCGCGCACCTTGGCGTCGGGCTCCATCGCCATCAGCTGCGCGTAGCCGGAGATCGCGGTCATCGGGTTGCGCAGGTCGTGCGCCACGCCGGCGAGCATCCGGCCGATGATCGCCAGGCGCTCGGTGTCGAGCTTCGCCTGGCGCTCGATGGTCAGCGCCACGGCGCGCGCCACCTGGCCGCCGATCAGCGTCAGCACCTTCAGGTCTTCGAGATCGTAGCCCAGCGCCCCCGACGCCCGGGGCTTGGGGTTCAAGACCTCCATCGCTCCGATCACCTTCTGGTCCCAGATGAGAGGCACGGCGAGCAGCGCCGCGGCCGGGAACGCGATCTTCTGGGCGAGGGCGCGATCGTGGCGCGGATCATCCTCGGGGCGGTTGACCACCAGCGGCTCGCCGGTCTTCGCGACCCAACCGACGACGCCCTCGCCGGGCTCGAGGGTCATCTTCTTGAGCTCGTCTTTGCGGGCCCCGGAGACGCCGCGGAAGAACAGGCGCCCGGTGTCGCGATCCGAGAGCAGGACGCTGCCGGCCTCGGAGCGCAGCCGCTCGCAGGTGCGGACGATGATCGAGTCCAGGAGGTCGTCGAGGTTGTTGGAGGCCGTGGTCTCCTGCTCCAGCTGGTACAGTAGATCGAGCTCGGCCCGGCGACGCTCGGCGCGCTGTCGCGCCGCCTCGAGCTCGCGGTTCTGGTCCAACACCTGCTGCGCGAGGTTGGCGTTCTCGACCGCGTACGCGGTCTGGATGGCGATGGCGTCGAGCAACCCCTGATCGTCGGCGCCAAAGGTGCCGCGGCGGCGGTTCAAGACCTGGAGGACGCCCAACAGGCTGCCGTCGCGGGCGAGCAACGGCACCGCGAGCACCGAGCGGGTGCGAAAGCCGGTCTCGGCGTCCACCGAGGGGTTGAAGCGCGGATCGGCATAGGCGTCGGAGACGTTCAACGCCTTGCGGTTCTCGGCGACCCAGCCGGCGATCCCAAAGCCGAGCTTCAACCGGATCTCGCGGCGCTCCTCGCCCTCGGCGATCTTCGACCAGATCTCGTTGCTGCCGCGGTCATAGAGAAAGAGCGTGGTGCGCTCGGCGTGCATCAGCTTCGAGACGTTGACGACGATCTCGGCGAGCACCGCGTCGAGGCCGACGCTGGTCGCGAGGGCGCTGCCGATGGCGCGCACCGCCTTGAGCTGCTCGGCGAGCTGTTTGGCCTTCACGCCGTCCGACGCCTTGCCTCCCTTCGCAGGCGCGCGCTTGTTGGCTCTGGACGCCGGCATCAACCCCTCTAGTGCGCCGCGGCCCAGTTCGGCCCGCGACCCACGTCCACGACCAGCGGCACGCTGAGCGCCATCACGCCGGCCATCTCCGTTCGCACGAGCGTCACGACCTCGTCAACCTCGGCCGTCGGTGCCTCGAGCACCAGCTCGTCGTGGACTTGTAGCAAAAGACGGGTGCGGAGGCGACGCTCTTCGAGCACTTTGGCGACCTGGATCATCGCGCGCTTGATCAGGTCCGCGGCGCTCCCCTGGATCGGGGTGTTCATCGCGATGCGCTCTGCCCCCTGGCGGATGTTGCGGTTCTTGCTCTTCAGCTCCGGGAGGAAGCGCCGCCGCCCGAGGATCGTGGTCACGAAGCCGTCTGCCGCTGCCTTCGCGATCGTGGTCTCGAGGAAGGCCTTCACCGACGGATAGCGCTCGAAGTACGACGTCATGAAGGCGTGGGCCTCGGCGCGCGGGATGCCGAGGTTGCGGCTCAAGCCGAACTCCGACAGGCCGTAGAGAATACCGAAGTTGATCGCCTTGGCGCGGCGCCGATCGTCGGCGGACGGCGGCAACCCTCCGGTCAGGACCTCGGTCGCGGTGCGGGTGTGGATGTCTTCGCCGCGGCGAAACGCGGCGAGGAACTGGGTGTCGCCGCAGAGGTGCGCCATCACCCGGAGCTCGATCTGCGAGTAGTCGGCGGAGATCAACACGTGGTCCGGGGCGGCGACGAACGCGGTGCGGATCCGACGGCCGTCGTCGCTCCGGATCGGGATGTTCTGCAGGTTCGGATCCGAGCTCGACAGCCGCCCGGTCGCGGTGCCGGTCTGGTTGAAGCTGGTGTGCAGCCGCCCGGTCTCGGGGTTGATCATCCGCGGCAACAGGTCGACGTAGGTCGACTTGAGCTTCGCGAGCAGCCGGTGCTCGAGGATCACCCGCGGCAGCTCGTGGTCCACCGCCAGCGCCTCCAGCACCTCCTGGTCCGTCGACGCCCCGGTCTTGGTCTTCTTGATCACCGGGTAGCCGAGCCTCTCGAAGAACAACGCCGCCAGTTGCCGCGGCGACGCGAGGTTGACGTCGCCGCCGCCGAGCGCCCGCGCCTGGGCCGCGATCGCCGCCAGCCGCGCCTCGAACTCCCGCCCGAGGCCGGCGAGCGCCGCCTTGTCGACCCCGACCCCGTGCTCCTCCATCAGCGCCAGCACTGGGAGCAGCGGCAGCTCCAGATCGCGATACAGCCCTTCGAGGCCCGCCTGCCGCAGCTTCACGTCGAGGATGCCGCTCAGCCGCAGCGCCAGATCGGCGTCCTCGGCGGCGTAGGTGGTCGCCTCGCCGACCGGGACCTCGTCGAAGCCCGCGAGCCCCCGGGTCACGTCCTGGTACTTGATGCCCTCGTGCCCCAAGAGCTCGGCGGCCAAGCTGTCGAGCGAGAACGACGGCCGCGACGGATCCAAGACCCACGCGGCGAGCATGGTGTCGTGCTCGATGCCTTTGAGCTTGACGCCGGCGCGCGAGAACACCAGCCAGTCGTACTTCAGATTCTGGCCGACCTTCTTCAGCCGCGGGTCCTCGAGCAGCGGCCGCATCATCGCCACGGCCTCAAAGCGGTTGAGCTGGCGCGGCGTGCCCAAGGCGCGATGCGCGAGCGGCACGTAGCACGGGCTCTCCCCCGGCACCGCGATCGCGATGCCGACGATGTCGGCGCGGACCGCGTCCAACGACGTGGTCTCGGTGTCGACGCTCATCACGCCGGCGCGCTCGGCGGCGGTGAGCACCTGGCGCAGATCGCTGTCGCTCAGGATCGTCCGATAGGTCGAGCGGTCGACCCCGGCGGCAGCGACGCTCTCGTCGCCACCGGCAGACGGCGGCGCTCTAGGGGCTGGGGTCTTGGGCGCCGGCGCCGGCGCCAACGCGGGTGCCGGCGGTGGCGGCGCAGCGCCACGGACCGCGGCCTCGCTGCCGCTGACGCCGATGTCGCGCATCAGCCCGAAGGCTTCGATGCTCTTCAAGAACGGCCCGAGCTTCTCGGGGCGCGGCGGCCGGTAGACCAGGGCGTCGAGGTCGAGCGCAATCGGCACGTCGGTCTTGAGGATCGCGAGCCGCTTCGAGAGGCGCGCCGACTCGGCGTGCTCGACCACGGCGCGCTCCGCGGCCTTGGCGTCGGCCTTCTGCGCCAGGCCCGCGATCACCGCCTCGACGTCGCCGTATTGGCCGACGAGCCTCGAAGCGGTCTTGTCGCCGACTTTCGGCACCCCGGGGATGTTGTCGCTCGAGTCGCCGGCCAGGGCTTGGACGTCGGCGACCAGCTCCGGCGGCACCCCGAAGCGCTCGATGACCCCGGCGCGGTCGTAGATCTTGCCCTTCATCGGATCGAGCATCGTCACCCTCGGGGTCACGAGCTGCATCAGATCCTTGTCGCCGCTCACCACCCGGACGTCGTGCCCGGCGGCGGTCGCCTGGGCCGCGAGCGTCGCGATGATGTCGTCGGCCTCGAAGCCGTCCAGCTGCAGCACCGGGATGTCGAGCGCCGCGACGAGCTGCCAGGTGAGCTCGAACTGCGGCACCAGATCCTCGGGCGGCGCCTCGCGGTTCGCCTTGTACGCCGGGTAGATCGCATGGCGGAAGTTCTTGGTCCGGGAGTCGAACGCCACCCCGAGGTGGGTCGGGCGCTCGTCCTTCAAGAGCTTGCCGAGCATGCGCGCGAAGCCGGTGACCGCGTTGGTCGGCACGCCTTTGGAGGTCGACAGCGGCCGCACCGCGTAATAGGCGCGGAAGATGTAGCCGCTGCCGTCGACGATGTAGAGGACCGGACGCTCGGGCATGTGCGGTGGAGCGGCGCTCAGGACGGCGCCGCGGCGTGCGCCTCGACCACCTCGACGAGCAGCTGCTCGAGGATGATGGCGGCGTCGAGCTTGCTCGACCGCAGGCGGATGTCGGCGCGGTGCGCGGCGAAGAGCGCGGCGAACAGCTCCGCCTGATCGTAGCGCTTGCCCTGCGCGAAGAGCGAGTCGAGGACGAAGGGTCGCACCCCGAGCCGCGAGGCGACGTCCGGTCCGGCGCGCCCCGACGGCGCCAGCTCTTTGAGGAGCAAGAGCTGCCGCAGCTGCCGGGTGATCATCGACAGCACCAGGATCGCGCTCTCCCCGGAGACCAGGATGTTGCGCAGCTGCAGCGACGCCCGCGTCAGGTCGCGGGCCCCGAGCGCGTCGGTGAGCTTGAAGATCGTGTCGACCTTGGTCGGGGCGACGGTCGCCTCGACCGCCTCGCTGGTGATGGCGCCGCCGCCGGTGTAGGCGGCGAGCTTGCCGAGGGCCATGTCCAAGCCCCCGAGATCGGCGCCGAGGAGATCGACGAGCAGGCGCCCTGCGTCCGGCTCCAGCGTCAGCTGCAGGCGGCGGGCCCGAGTCGCGAGCCAGGAGGCCAGGGCGCCGGGGCGCGGCGGCTCCAGCAGGAACAGGAACCCCTGTGCCGCGAGCTTCGCCGCGAGCTTGGTGCGCATGTCGAGCTCGGTGGCGGTCAACACCAACACCGAGGTCGGCGCCGGCTTCTCGAGGTAGGCGATGAGCGGCGCCAGGTCCTTGGTCTTCAGGCGCTGCAGGTCGGAGAACAGCACGTAGCGGCGCGCCGCCATCATCGGCAACGTGGTCGCGGCGTCGAGGACGCGCTCCACCGCGACCTCGCCGGCGCGGAACTCGTCGCGGTTGAAGTCGGAGGCCGCCTTGAGCACCCGGTCGCGGATCCCGACCACCGCCTCCGACAACAAGAGCGGCTCGGCGCTCACGAGCGCATAGACGGCGCCGAGCTCCGAGCTCTGCAGCGCGCGGTCGAAGTCTTGGCGTGGCGGCATCTCAGCTTCCCTCTGCGGCGGCGGCGCTCGCGACGCCCAAGCGCTCGACCAGCACGCGCGCGGCGGCGTCGGCGAGGCGCAGCAACGCGCGGCGCCGGTTGGCCTCGGTTTCGAGGAGCACCGTGTCACCGGTCGCGGTCGAGGGCAAGAAGCTCTCGGAGAGCTCCAACGCGGTGCGCCACAGCTCCTTGCCCTGGCGGTCGGTGAGCCACGCCTGCAGCTGCAGCCGCAGATCGTACGCCGGCACCCGCGCCCCGATCCCCGCCGCCGGGCTCTGCAAGGTCTGGCTGCCGACCAACCGGCCCGACAACACCGCGTCGGCGTGGGCCTCGTCGGTGGTGAGGTGCACCCCCGCTGCCGCGAGTCGTTGATTGAGGGCGAGCGCCAGATCCTGGGTGAGCCCGACCGGCGTGTCCTCGACGAACGGCAGCACCGCCACCGCGGCGGCGCCGAACGGCTTGTCGGCATACAACAGCCGATAGCCGCACGCCGTGGCGAGGCCGAGGACGGCGGCGACCGCGGCGCGTCTCACCCACTCACCACGAAGTTCACCAGGCGCCCGGGCACGTAGACCTCTTTCTTTACCGTCTTGCCGGTCAAGTGCCGCGACACATTCTCGTCGCTCTTGGCGGCGCGGATCACCTCGGGCGCGGCGGCGCTCGTCGACACCTGGATCTGACCGCGGAGCTTGCCGTTCACCTGGATCGCGACCGTGATGATCTCCTTCGCCACCGCCTGCGGATCGGCCTTGGGCCACGTCGAGTGACAGACGAGGCCGTCGCCGCCGGCCCCAGCCCACAGCTCCTCGGCCAGGTGCGGCGCAAACGGGCACAGCATCTGCCCGAAGGTCAGCAGCACCTCGCGGATGACGCCGGCGCCGATCGGACAGGCCTCCTCGTGCAGGCGATGGTCGGTGAGGGTGTTGACGAGCTCCATCATCGCCGCGATCGCGGTGTTGAAGTGGTTGCGGACTCCGACCTCGTCGGTGACCTTGGCGAGCGTCCGGTGCAGCGCGCTGCGCACCTCGGCGTCCGCGGCCGGCAGCCCTGCCTGACTCTTCGGCAGCACCGCGTCGCGGACGCGCTCGCCATGCACGGCGAGGACGCGGTGGACACGGCCGGCGAAGCGGTACAGCCCGTCGACCCCCTCGGGGTTCCACTCCAGGTCTTTCTCCGGCGGCGCCGCGAACAAGGTGTAGAGCCGTGCGGTGTCGGCGCCGTAGGTCTCGATCAGATCCATCGGATCGATGCCGTTGTACTTCGACTTCGACATCTTCTCGACCGCGACCACGAGCGCCTTGCCGCACTTGGGACAGACGTGCGCCGCCTCTTTCTGCTCGCGCATCTCGGCCGCCTTGACGTAGCCGTGGGTCGGACAGCGAAACGCGCTGGCGTTGACCATGCCTTGGGTGATCAGGCGGGTCACCGGCTCGTCGCTGGTCACCAACCCCAAATCCCGCATCACCTTGTGCCAGAAGCGGAAGTACAACAGGTGCATCACCGCGTGCTCGGGGCCGCCGACGTAGACGTCGACCGGCAGCCACTTCGCGGCCTCGGCCTTGGAAACCACGACGGCGTCATCGTGCGCCGACAGGAAGCGGGCGTAGTACCACGACGAGTCGACGAAGGTGTCCATGGTCTCGGTCTCGCGCCGCGCCTTCTTGCCGCAGGTGGGGCACTTGCTGTCGTAGAACGCCGGCAGCTTGGCGAGCGGCGCTCCACCCTGCCCGGTGAGCTCGATGGCGTCGAAGTCCGGCAGGCGCACCGGCAGCTCGGCCTCCGGCACCGGCACCGCGCCGTGGTCGTCGCAGTAGATGATCGGGATCGGCGTGCCCCAGTAGCGCTGCCGCGAGAAGCCCCAATCGCGCAGGTGCCAGGTGATCGCCGCCTCGCCGAAGCCGCGCTCCTTGGCGAACGCCGCCATCTTGTCGCGCGCCGTCGCCGAGTCCAGATCGGAGAACTGCGCCGACCCTTTGACGATGCCGTCGTCGGTGGTAGCGGCCTCGAGGGGGCTCGGCAGCGCCGCGCCGTCCTTCGGATAGATCACCGGGCGGATCGGCAGCGCGTTCAGGGTCGCGAACTCGAAGTCGCGCTGGTCGTGGGCCGGCACGCTCATCACCGCGCCGGTGCCGTAGTCGGCGAGCACGAAGTTCGCAAGCCAAATAGGCACCGCCTCGCCGGTGTAGGGGTTCTTGGCCATGGCGCCGGTGAACACGCCCTCCTTCGGCGCGCCCGCCGCGGTGCGCTCGATGCGATCTTTCTGCCGCATCTTGTCGATGAAGGCCTGGACCTGCGGCCGCAGCTCCGGCGTCGTCACCTTCAGCGCCAGCGCGTGCTCGGGCGCCAACACCACGTAGGTGCAACCGAAGATGGTGTCGACCCGGGTCGTGAACACCTCGATGACGTCGCTTCGGCCGACGACCTCGAACCTGACGCGCGCCCCGGTGCTCTTGCCGATCCAGTTGCGCTGCTGGGTGACGATGCGCTCCGGCCAGGCGCCGAGCTGATCGAGGTCCTTCAAGAGCTCTTCGGCGTACGCGGTGATCCGAAACGCCCACTCCGGCACGGTGCGGGTCGTGACCCCCGGGTGGCCGCGCCAGCAGACGAAGTCGTCTTTCACCTGCTCGTTGGCGAGGACGGTGTTGCACCCCGGGCACCAGTTCACCTGGGTCTCGCGCCGGTACACCAGGCCGCGCTCGAGGAACTTGATGAAGAACCACTGGTTCCAGCGGTAGTACTCCGGCTGATAGGTGGCGAGCTCGCGCTCCCATTCGTAGGCCAGGCCGAGGCGCTGCATCTGCGCCTTCATCCGCTCGATGTTCTTCGGGGTTCGCACCTGGGGGGCTACCTTCTCGAGGATCGCCTGGTTCTCCGCCGGCAAGCCCAGCGAGTCCCACCCCATCGGGTGCAGCACGTCCCGCCCCTGCATCCTCGTGTAGCGCGCGAACACGTCGCCGATGGTGTAGTTGCGCACGTGCCCCATGTGCAGGTCGCCCGACGGGTACGGGAACATCTCGAGGACGTAGAACGGCTCGCCGCGGCCGGTGGTGCAGAAGGCGCGCTCCTTGGCCCAGGCCGCCTGCCAGCGCTTCTCGACGGTCGACGGATCGTAGCTCGGTCTTTGCTCGGTCATGGCGGCGGACGTAACACAGCGCCTCGGCAAACGGCAAGGCGTGACGTTCCTTGCACGAAGATCCGCGGAAATGTTATTGATGACGCGGCGTGGCGCGGCACGGTGCGGCGTTCGGTCGCCGGTCGCAGCTATCCCGGACGGTGTGAAGGATGATCTTCGATTGGGTGTCGTCCTTGTTCTCCAATGACATGGCGATTGACCTCGGCACGTCGAACACCCTGATCTACGTCAAGGGCAAGGGCATCGTCTGCGACGAGCCCTCGGTGGTCGCGGTGCAGCGGGACTCCCGCGGCGCGCGCAAGATCGTCGCGGTCGGTCGCGAGGCCAAAGACATGGTCGGCCGCACCCCGGGCGCGGTGCTCGCGATCCGGCCGATCAAAGAAGGTGTCATCGCCGACTTCGAGGTCACCGAGGCGATGCTGCGCTACTTCATCGCCAAGGCGCACAACCGCCGCACGATGGTGAAGCCGCGCATCGTCATCTGCGTCCCGAACGGCATCACCGAGGTCGAGAAGCGCGCGGTGCGCGAGAGCGCCGAGAGCGCCGGGGCAAGAGAGGTCTACCTGATCGAGGAGCCGATGGCGGCGGCGATCGGCGCCGACCTGCCGGTGGCCGAGGCGTCGGGCAACATGATCGTCGACATCGGCGGCGGCACCACCGAGGTCGCGGTGATCTCCCTCGCCGGCATCGTCTACTCGCGCAGCATCCGGGTCGGCGGCGACAAGATGGACGACGCCATCGTCGGCTACGTCAAGCGGCGCTACAACCTGCTGATCGGCGAGCGCACCGCGGAGCAGGTCAAGATCGAGATCGGCAACGCCTTCCCGCTCGAAGAGCCGCGCTCGATGAGCATCAAGGGGCGCGACATGATCGCCGGCGTGCCGCGCACCATCGAGATCACCTCCGACGAGGTCCGCGAGGCGTTGAACGAGCCGGTCACCAGCATCATCGAGACGGTGCGCGTCGCGCTCGAGCGCACGCCGCCGGAGCTCGCCGCCGACATCGTCGACAAGGGCATCGTCCTCGCCGGGGGCGGCGCGCTCTTGAAGAACCTCGACGTGCTGTTGCGCGAGGAGACCCGCCTGCCGGTGATGATCGCCGAGAACCCTCTGTCCTGCGTGGTCGTCGGCACCGGCAAGGTCCTCGACCAGCTCGAGCTCCTGAAGCGCGTGACCGTGCACTAGCCTGCAGGTCGAGGTCCACCATTAGCTTCTGGAGCCGATACCGCGACCCCCTGGTGGCGCTGCTGTTGCTCCTGCTGCCGTTCGCCTTCTATCTCTCGAACGCCAAGTCGACCCGAGATCACAACATCTTCGATCGGGTGGTCGTCTCGATCTCGGCGCCGGTCCAATGGCTCACCGTCAGCGCCCTCGACGCGGTGCAGCGCGGCGTCACCCACTACGTCTACCTCGTCGGGGTCAGAGAAGAGAACGATCGCCTGAAGGGCGACAACGCCAGGCTGCAGGCCGAGGTCATCCGCCGCGAGGAGTATCGGCTGGAGAACGAACGGCTGCGGCGCCTCCTGAGCCTGAAGGCCCGCGAGCCGGACGTCAAGAGCATCGTCGCCCGGGTCATCGCCACCGCGCCCACGCCGCTGTTCCGCTCCATCCGCGTCGATCGCGGCGCCGACCACGGCGTGACCCTGGGCGCGGCGGTCGTCAATCAAGACGGGATCGTCGGCCGGGTGGCGGCGCTCGGCGGCGGCACCGCCGACGTCATGCTGCTGGTCGACGCCAACAGCTCGCTCGACGTGCTGGTGCAGCGGACCCGCGCCCGCGCCCGGGTGCGCGGCTCCGGCAGCGACACCTCGTTCGGCATCGAGGTCGAGTACCTCGCCCGCACCGAGAAGGTCGAGCCCGGCGACCTCTTGATCGCCAGCGGCACCGGGCCGGTGTTCCCCAAGGGGCTCGCGGTCGGCACCATCGTCTCGGTGGAGCGCGGCGCGTTCGGCCTCTATCAGCACGCGACCGCCGAGCCCCGGGTCGACTTCGGCCGCCTCGAGGAGGTCTGGGTCATCCCGGCCGGCTGGCCGGGCACCGCCAGCTTCGAGGAGGACGGCGCCCCCGCCCCCGCCCCGAGCCCGGCGCCCGACCCCAGCGCCGCCGCCGGGGGCTCGCGATGAAGAACGCCCTGTTCCTGGTCGTCGGCTTTGCCGGCGTGACCTTCTGGTCCGCGGTCGCCGCCAAGATCCGCGTCGCCCACCTGGTCCCCGACGCCGCCATCGTCACCGTGGTGTTTCTGGCGCTGCGCCGCGATCCCTTGCTCATCACCCTCACGGCGTTGACGCTCGGCTACCTCGTGGGCCGCGAGTGCGTGGCGCCCGTCGGCCTGCACGAGACCGCGCTCGTCGGCTGCGCGGTGAGCGTCTATTTGGCCTCCGGGGCGCTGACCGGCAGCGGCCCGTTGTTCTTCGCGGTGGTGTGCGGCGGCGCGACCATCGGCTACCAGCTGCTGTTGTTCGTCCTGTTGTTCGCCTTCCGCGGCACCGCCTCCTTCCCGGGCTGGCCGACGATGCTGCTCTTGCCGAGTGCTGTCGCCACCGGGCTGTTGGCGCTGTTGTCCTACGGCGGCCTGAACGCCCTCGACCGCCGCCTGGCCGCCGACCACCACGAGGCGCTCTCATGGCGTTAGGCGGCGACCTCTCGGATCGCAACCCGGTGCGGGTCCTCGGGCCCCGAGCCCTCGTCGGCCTGTGGCTGACCCTCGTCGCCTTCACGCTGCTCGCGGTCCGCCTCTACGCCCTGCAGGTCGTGCGCGGCGACGAGCTCGCCAGCAAAGGCGAGCGCAACTTCGTGCAGAACCTCCGCACCCCGCACGATCGCGGCATCGTCTACGACCGCGACGGCCGGATCCTCGCCGACAACCGCCCCTCGGTCGACGTCGAGGTGACGCCGGCGTTCTTGGGCAAACGCCCCGAGGCGACGGCAACGCTGGCACACCTCGCGACCCTGGTCGGCATGAGCGCCGACGCGCTCAAGCGGGCGAACGAAGCGGTGTCGGCGCCGCGCGGCCTCGATCGGCTGTTGCCGATCGTCATCGAGCGCGACCTGACCCCGGAGCAGGTGGAGGCGGTCGAGAGCGAGCGCAGCCTGTTTCACCTCGACGGCGTCGCCATCGTCGAGGGCCGGCGGCGCGCCTATCCGATGGGGAGCCTCGCCGCTCACCTGCTCGGCTACGTCAAGGAGATCGACGCCGGCGAGCTCGACGCCGAGCGCCTGCGCGGCAACCCGCGCCGCTACGTGTTGGGTGACTGCATCGGTCGCGACGGCGTCGAGCGCAGCCACGAGAAGAGTCTGCGCGGCGTCGACGGCTTCGAGAAGATCGTCGTCGACGCCAAGGGCCGACGCCAGCACGACGCCTACATGCGGCAACTGTTGGGCGAGGAGCGCCGGGTCGAGCCGCAGCCCGGCCACGCGGTGTTCCTGACCATCGACGCGGCGCTGCAGCGGCGGGCCATCGAGGCCTTCGGCGGCGAGGCGGGCGCGGTGGTCGCGGTCGACCCGAACAACGGCAAGATCCTGGTGTTGGCGTCGGTGCCCGAGTTCGATCCCAACGGGGTCTCGGGGATGCTCGGCGCCACGGAGAAACAACGCCTCGACGGCGATCCCTTGAAGCCGTGGCTGAACCGCGCAATCTCCGGACAGTACGCCCCGGGGTCCACCTTCAAGGCGGTCACCGCGCTCGCGGCGCTCGCCGAGCGTGCGACCAGCATCAGAGAGAAGGTGCGCTGTCCGGGCCACTTCACCCTCGGCAACAAGACCTGGCGCTGCCACAAAGACTCGGGTCACGGCCAGGTGGACATCCGCGAGGCGCTGATCGTGTCGTGCGACGTGTTCTTCTACACCATGGGCTCGCGCATCGGCATCACCGCGCTCGCCGGCATGGCCCGGCGTTTGGGCTTCGGGCGCCGGACCGACATCGCGCTCGCCGGCGAGCAGCCCGGCCTGGTGCCCGACGAGGCCTACCACAACCGCGCCGACCGGGCGACCGGCGGCTACCAGCGCGGCATGGTCGTCAACACCGCGATCGGCCAGGGCTCGTTGCTCGTCACCCCGCTGCAGCTGGCGATGGCGTACGCCGCCATCGGCAACGGCGGCACCTTGTTCGAGCCGCAGATCGTGGATCGCATCGAGACCGCCGACTTCCGGGTCGTCAAGCGCTTCCTGCCCCGCGCCCGCGGCGACGGCGACGGCGAGGACGACGACGACGACGAGGACGACGAGCCCGAGCCCGGTGTCACCGTTGATTCGCGCGGCATCCTCGAGGAGGTGCGCGGCGACCCGCCGGCGCTGCTCGCGACCAAAGCCCCGGTCGCGCGCCAACAACTGGCGGTCAACCCCGACGACCTGGAGCTGGTGCGCACCGGCCTCGAGGGTGTGATGGCCGATCCGCGCGGCACCGCGTACTGGCGGCGGTCGCGCAAGATCAGCATGGCGGGCAAGACCGGCACCGCTCAGGTCGTACGGCTGGGCCGCGAGCGCTTGAAGGTCGAGGAGACCACGTACTTCGAGCGCGACCACGCCTGGTTCGTGGCGTTCGCACCGGCGACCGCGCCCCAGATCGCGGTCGCGGTGTTGAACGAGCACTCCG
Source organism: Deltaproteobacteria bacterium (assembly GCA_016218825.1). Taxonomy (GTDB): domain Bacteria; phylum Myxococcota; class XYA12-FULL-58-9; order XYA12-FULL-58-9; family XYA12-FULL-58-9; genus JACRCV01. The sequence continues at coordinate 10,384 of JACRCV010000013.1, read as the reverse complement.
GTCACGGCGGCTCGCAGGCGGCGCCGATCGCGGTGGCGGTCGTCGACGCCTTCGTCGATCTGCAGGCGGCCCGACTCGCCGCGGCGCAGGGTGAGCCGGCGGGGGCGCCGCGATGAAAGCCACTCGACCGGCGTTGATCGAGGTCAACTGGCCGCTGGTCGGCGCGATGCTGCTGATCGCGAGCTTGGGCATCTACAACCTGCATTCATCGGCGGCGTCGCACGCGCCGCGCTTGTTCCTCGGCCAGCTCGCAGTGCTCGGCGTCGGCTCGGTGGTCTGCGCCTTGCTGTTGTTCTTCGACTACCGGCTCTCCGAGGGCATCGCCTATCCGGTGTACGGCCTCGCCTGCCTGTTGCTGCTCGCGGTGCTCCTCCAGGGACGCTCGGCGCTCGGGGCGCAGCGCTGGCTGCTCATCGGCCCGGCGTCGTTCCAGCCGAGCGAGCCGGCGAAGCTCGCGACCATCCTCTGCTTGGCGCGCTACTGCAGCCAGCGGATCGATCCGTCCGGCTACTCGATGCGAACCCTGTTTCGACCGCTGAACCCCTCGCGGCCGCTCGCGGCGCTCTTGGCGCTGGTCCTCTTGTGGAAGAAGCCGTGGCTCGGCGATCCGATCGGCGAGCTCGCGCGCCTGTTCCACAAGAACCTCGGCGGCGTCGTGCCCGAGGCCGGGGATCTGTTGTGGTTCCGCCTGTTCCTCGTGGCGCTGATTCTGGCGGCGGTCACGGCGGGCGTTTGGATCGTCGTCGGCATCGACCGCGCCCGAGCGCTCCTCGACCCCTGGCCCCCCGGGCGACGCAACCGCCTGGTGCTGTTGTGCGTGGCGTTCGGCGCCGGCCTGGGCCTGGCGCTGTTCTCCGTGTGGAGCGCGCCCTTCGTCCGCGATCCCTTCGGGGTCGCGATTGCCACCTTGGTGGAGGAGGCCGACGCCGGCGGCGCGTACGCCGGCTTCGCGCCGACAACGACGCTGCGCGCGGTGCTGGCGATCGCGGTCGTGGTCTACGCCGTCTTGTCGCTGTGGAGTCTGAGGAGCCCGGTCGCGAGCCTGGTCGACTTCGTCATCGCCCCTGTCGACCTCTTGGCGATCCCGGCCCTTCTGGTCCTCGTCGAGCCCGACCTCGGCACCGCGGGGATCTTCGTCGTCGTCGGCATGTCGATGATCTTGGTCGTCGGCGTGCAGCTACGAACCCTCTTGATCCTGGGCTGCGTCGGCGCCTCGCTCGCGGTGGTCGGCTGGTTCGGCATCTTGAAGGACTACCAGAAGCGCCGCATCTTGACCTTCATCGACCCGGAGCACGACATCAAGGGCGCCGGCTGGAACGCGGTGCAGTCGATGATCGCGGTCGGCTCCGGGCGTTGGACCGGCAAGGGCCACCTCGAGGGCACCCAGAGCCAGCTGTCGTTCCTCCCCGAGCAGCACACCGACTTCGCGTTCTCGGTGTGGGCCGAGGAGCAGGGTTTCCTCGGTTGTCTCGTGGTGATGGCGCTCTACGTGGTGCTGGTCGCCGCGATCTGGAGCATCGCGGCGCAGGCGCGCGACAGCTACGGGGCGCTGCTCGCCGCCGGCGTCGCGAGCATGATCTTGTGGCAGGCGCTGATCAACATCGGCATGGTGATCGGCGTCCTCCCGGTGGTCGGGGTCACGCTGCCGTTGTTCTCCTACGGTGGCTCGAGCCTGCTGACGGTGATGCTGGGCTGCGCGCTGGCGCTGAACGTCCACCTGCACCGTCGCGCCCACTAGATCGCTTCGTCGCGAACGGGGTGACGAGCGCCGGCGCTATAGGTGCTTGGCGATGATCTGGTCGAGCTTGCTCTTCGGCACCAGCCCGACGACCTGATCGACGACCTTACCGCCCTTGAACAACAACAGGGTCGGGATGGCGCGCACCGCGTACTGCGACGGGGTGTCGGGGTGCTCGTCGATGTTCATCTTGCCGACCTGGAGCCGACCCTTGTAGTTGGTCGCGATCTCCTCGATCACCGGCGTCAGAGCGCGGCACGGCGCGCACCACTCGGCCCAGAAGTCAACCAGGGTCGGCTGCTCGGCCTTCAACACCTGGGCGTCGAATTCTTTGTCGGTCAAAGTCACAATGCTGTCGCTCATGGTGCGTTACCCTCGCCGCCGTGCAGTTTGCCCGCGGCATGTGTACTGTACTATGGATAGATCAGTAGGAGTTTGCAACGTGGCCGAGCGCCTTTTTGTTCCACAACAGAAGCTCGAGGCCTGGCTCGAGGCGCGCGAGGTCACGTTCGACGACAACATCCTGGTGCTGTTGAAAGAGAAGCTCGCTTATACCCTCGAGCCCGCGGTCCGCGTCGTGTCGCTGATCGACGGCACCGACCACCAAGAGATCCTCGGCAAGACCCTCACCGTCGCCGAGGTCACCGCCCTCAAAGGCGAGCACTATCGCGCCAGCGTGATTCTCGGCGACACTGCGTACCAGTGCGAAGAGGGCTTCGTCGGCACCGCCTCGATCACCAAAGAGGCACCGGCGGCCACGCCGACGCCAGCGGCCAAAGCCGCCCCGGCGGCCAGGGCAGCCCCAACGACCAAGGCGCCGCCGCCGCCCGCGCCGACGGCTGCGGCACCCCACGCCCGCCCGGCCGCGTCAACGCCGACGGCACCGGAGGCGGTGGGCGCTGACGACGGCGCCGACATGCTCGCGGCGTTCATGCTCAAGCACATGTAGCGCGCTCACGGCGCGCGCTCTGACCCGTTCGCGCCCGTCTCCTGCGGCGCTCCGCCGTCGCGCGTGCCGTGCGGCTCGCGGGCCGGCGGCGGCTCGACAGCGGCGGCGCCACCCTCCGGCAGCTGCAGCGCCCAGACGAGCTCTGCGACTCCGAGCGCGCTCGCGATCCGAAGCGTCACCCCCCGGGTCTTCTCGGTGATCACCGGGCGCGACATCGGATCGGTCAGCGGAAAGCGCACCAGGTAGCACTTGTCGAAGTGCCCGATGTACGGGTAGACGGCGCGGACGTTCTCGTCGACCTTGATCGGCAAGATCGCCGCCGGCCCCACCGCGATCTCCTCGGAGCCGATGAGGGTGAGCCTCCAAATAGAGCTCTCGTTCGCGAAGTCGTTCCACTTGGTCACCGGCGTGAACGCGGCCACGAAGAACGTGAAGAACGACTCGACGTCGCCGCTCAGATCGACGAGCTCGCGCCGCGTCAGCTCGCCGCCCTGGCCGTAGATCTCCGGGAACGCCACCGGAAACGCCCGGCGAAACTCGGGCGCGTGCAACGTCGCGGTGACGAAGAGCTTGCTCTCCAACCCCTGGTAAACCTTAGCGGATCTGGTCCAGGTCGCGCGCACCGCCGGAAACTCTTCCGCGGTCACCGGAGGCCTCTTGCCGTAAAGCACCGCCGGCCGCGGCGTCTCGCACGCCGGGACGCAGGCGACCACGGCGCCCAGTCCGAGAACGAACCAGGGAGAAAGGCGAGCCATCACCGGCTGCCCCAAGGCCTACCCGGGCTTCTTCTTGACCACGACCTTCTTCTTGAGCTTCTTGTTGGCGGCGACCGGCACCGCCACCGGCTCGGCAGCCCTCGGCGGCGGCTCGGCCTTCCTGGGCGGCGGCGGCGGCGGCATCGGCTTCTTGGCGACCGGCACGGCCTTGGCCATCGGCGGCGGGGTCGGGGTCGAAGCCTTGCTGGTCGACGCCGGGATCGCGGCCTTGACGGACTTCGCCATTGCCGGACGATCGGTGGTGCGGGCCGGGAGCGGCGCTGACGCGCGCGGCGCTTCCATGTCACCCATGTCCACCGCGCCCCGGAACCGCGCGCCGTCGACGATGATCACCCGCGGCGCGCGGATGTCGCCCACCATGCGCCCGGCCTCGGTGATCTCCACCGAGTCGGAGGCGGTGATGTTGCCGACGACGACGCCGCTCACCACGGCGTTTCGCACTGTGATCTCGGCCTTGACGATACCGGACTCGGCGATGTTGATCGTCTTCGTCAGGTTGATGCTGCCCTCGACCCGGCCGAGGACCAGGAGGTCCTCGTCACCCTGGAGGTTGCCGTTGACGAGTATCGAGGGACCAACAACGGTCGACTGCGCGCTGTCTACCATTCGGTAATCTCCGGGCCGGCTGGCGCCACGCTGGCGCCGCCGGGGCGGTCACTGGTTGTCGCTCTCTAGACGTCCATGTCGACGTTGCCCTTGAACGAGGCACCGTCGGCGATGAGGATCCGGGGCGCCTTGATGTCCCCGATGACCCGACACTGCGTCTTGAGCTCCACCTTGTCGGAGGCGGTGATGTTGCCGGTCACTTCGCCCGAGACCTCGGTGTTCTGCGTCTCGATGTCGGCTTCCACCTTGCCGGACGCCTCGACGTAGAGGCTCTCCTTGAGCTGGATCTTGCCCTTCACCGTGCCTTGGACCACCAGGTCCTCGTCACCAGTGATCTCGCCATCGATGATAATCGAGCTGCCAATCACAGTGTTCGCCATCTCAGCTTCTCCTTAAGCGCCCGAACGGTCCGCTAACCGCCCTTCGGGTGGGTCATGTATCTGCGCCGCGCCGTCGAACTAGATGTTGTCGGGCAGAGGTACTTCCATCTCGATGTTGCCGCGGAAACGCGCGCCGTCCTCGATCACCACGCGGGGGGCGCGAATGTCGCCCATCACCGTCGCGCTGCTCGAGATCGATACCCGCTCGTTGGCGTTGATGTTGCCGCTCATCTTGCCGTTCAGCGTCAGCTCGCGGGTCTCGATGTCGGCCACCACGGTGCCGCCCTCTTCCACGATGATGTGGTCTTCGAGCGCCACGTGCCCCTCGAGCCGGCCCTCAACGACGAGGTCGCCGGACCCGGACAGATTGCCGCGGATTTGAATACCTTTTCCAATCACACAGGCGGTGTCACTCATACTCGTTCCCCAGGTTCAAGGACGCGCGCACGCTAACGAGAAACCGATTGGCTGTCAATTAGTCTCACCGATATCGTCCGATATCGTGCCGCGACGCGCGCGCGTCAGGATGTCTGGCCCTTGAAGAGCGCCGGATCGATGCGGTGGCGCTTCATCAGCGTCCAGAAGTTCTTGCGATCGATCTTGGCGATGCGGGCCGCGGCGGCGACGTTGCCGGCGGCGTGGCGCAGACACTCGGTGAGGAAGCGGCTCTCGAAGCGGGCGACGACGCGCACCTTCTCGGCCGCGAAGCCGCGCTCGGCGAGGATGCCGTCCTCGCCGCTCTGGGCCACGGCGTCGAAGCCCGAGCGGTACCAGACCTCGGGACGCACGACGCGCTCGTCGCACATCACCACCATCCGCTGCACCCGGTTCATCAGCTCGCGGACGTTGCCGGGCCAGCTGTACGCGGCCATCAGCGCCAAGACCTCGGCGCTCAGCGTCGGCACCTCGCGCTCGAACTCCTTGGCGAAGCGACCGAGGTAGTGATTGGCGAGCAGCGGAATGTCGCCGGGGCGCTCGCGCAGCGGCGGCAAGCGGATCGGCACCACGTTCAGGCGATAGAACAAGTCCTCGCGGAACCTCGCCATCGCCACCTCTTGCTCGAGGTTGCGGTTGGTGGCGGCGACGATGCGCACGTTGGCGTGCTTGATCTCGTTGCTGCCGACCGGCTTGAACTCGCGCTCCTGCAAGAAGCGCAGCAGCTTCGCCTGCACCGTGATCGGCAGCTCGCCGACCTCGTCCAAGAACAACGTGCCGCCTTCGGCCTCCTCGATGAGCCCGGTGCGGTCGAGGTGCGCGTCGGTGAACGCGCCGCGCGTGTGGCCGAAGAGCTCGCTCTCGATCAAGGTCTCCGGCAGCGCCGCGCAGCTCACCGAGACGAAGCGCTGCTCGGCCCGCCGCGACAGCTCGTGCACCGCGCGCGCGAACAGCTCCTTGCCGGTGCCGCTCTCGCCGTAGAGGACCACCGAGGCCTCGGTCTTGGCGATGGACGGCAGCCGCGACTGCAGGCGCACCATCCCCGGATCCGCCGAGATGATCCGGCCGAGCCCAGGCCCCAACGAACGCAGGCGGTTGACCTCGATGCGCAGATCCAGGTGACGCGACGCCAGCGACAACCGGTGCGTGAAGACCTGACCGGTGAACGGCTTGGCGATGTAGTCGAACGCCCCGCCCTGGAGGAACCGGACCGCGCCGTCGATGCTGCCGAAGCCGGTGATCACGATGACCGGCACCTCCGGCCGGGTCTCGCGGACGAACGTCAGCACCGCGTCGCCGCTCACCCCCGGCAAACGAACGTCCGTCACCACGATGTCGAATACCACCTCCTTCAATAGGCGCATCGCCTCGACCCCGTCCGCCGCAAACGTCAGCTCGAACGGCTCCGCGCGACAATACTCCTCGATCAGGTAGCGCGTCGTGGCGTCGTCTTCGGCAACTAGAACCCGATGTGACATTGTTGCATACCTGTGTGGTTCTCATGCCATATCATCAACCATCTGGAAAAAATAGGATAAAAACACAAGCCCGAACAAGGCGTGGCAAGAACACCACGCACCTCGGTCAAGGGGCTCGAATCGACAAGCTCAAGTGGTCGAATACGTTGACCGAAAGTCTTTGCTCGAGGTTGGCCCGAGATCTGCAAGAGAAGCTGCGAAGAAGCTTGGCTCGGTCACCGTTGGTGGCGGTCTGGATTTTCCCTCCCCCCCCCAACTGTCGCCAACGGTGGCCGTGCCGTTACATAGGTTGGGTTCAGGCTCGGCCCGACCGTTGGTATCGGAACTCGGTTATCCCTCCCCCCCCCAGGTTCCGGTGCTAGCGGTCGGGCCGCGGTTCTTTTCTGCCTCCTGGTCGCCAAAGCGCGTGACAACGGAACCCAGATCTGGTCTGCTCCCGGCCGTGCCTGCACTGGAATCGGACCGCACGGATCTCGAGAACGTCCTCGCCGATCTCCAAACCGACGCGATGCTTCGCCCGGTGCTGGGGGGCCTCGCGCACCACTTCAACAATCTCTTGAGCGGCGTCCTCGGGTTGGTGACGTTGGCGCCGACCTTGCCGGCCGAGTCCCTCGCGAGCCTCGCCGACAAGGTCAAGGATCAAGTGGAGCGCGCCAGCCACCTGACCCGGCTGGTGCTCAGCATCACGCGTTGCTCCCACGACGCCGGCGCGGCGTCGGCCACCGATCTGTCGGTCTACACCCGCGACGCCGTGGCCGTGGCCCGCACGATCGCGCCGGCGCACGTCAACATCGACCTCGAGGGCGACCTGGAGCCGGTGTGGGGCGTGGTGTCGGCGTCGGCGTACGCCAATCTGCTCTTGCACCTGTTGGTCGCGGCCATCGATCTGGCGCGGCCGCGCCCGGCACCGACGGTACGTCTGAGCCTCGGCAAGGACGGCGACGCCTGCGTCGTGACGCTCACCGCCGAAGCGCTCGCCGTGCCGCGTTGCGACCACGAGCGCCTCGCCGAGCTGTTGACTCGTGAGCCGCGCGACCCCGCGGCGCTCAGGCTGGTGGCCGCCTCCCGGATCGCAGCCCGCGAAGGGATGACGCTGTCGACGACCAGGAACGGCCTGCCGGCGTGGTGCCTGCGAATCAAGGCGATGCCCGGCTGAGGCGCTCTGCACTTGCTTTGATTCCCGCGCGGCCGCTCTCGTCCGCGCTCCGTGACCCCGACTCCCGAAACGCCTCGCCCCCGGTTGGGGCGAGGGGCGCGACTCCACGCAAGTACCGCATGCGATGGATCATCAGGTCACGTCGCGCCGGAAGCGATTGCGGATGCGGTGCTTCAAGAGGTCCACCGCCTCGGCGACGCTGGTGCTCGTACCGCGGGCGAATCGAACATTGAACGTGCGGGTCTCGAATTGGGCGAGGGCGGTGCGCTCCGGCACCGGCGCCCCGGTCTGCCACAGGCTGACGTCGCGCGCCTTCACCTCCACCCGGTGCCGCAGGAGGACGTCGGCGCACAGGCGCGCCTTGAGCGCCGCCACCGTGAGGGTCTCGGCCTGCGCCGGCAAGAGCTGCATCGCGACGGTGGCGCGACCGAGGCGCAACGTCCACTCGCTGACGAGCTCGAGGTCGAGGTAGGCGGTGTTCAGCACCGCCTGCAGATCCTTGCCCTTCGGCATGAAGTAGCGCTCCAGCGCCGCGCCGCAGGCGGGGCAGACGTTGGCGCGCAGCTCGTCGAGGCCGCGGATGTGAAACAACGGCACCGTGAAACCGGTGTGCCGGCAGGCGTCGCAGGTCCTCTCCTCGCCGAGCACCGCCAGCACCCGCTTCAGCTCGCGTCGCACCCGCAGGCGACCGAGCGCGAGCGGCAGCGCTTCCCGGGTCACCGGCGGCAACAGCCGCAGGCCGGAGAAGGCGGTCTTCGCGGTCGCCCGGCGGACGCCGAACGCCACCCGATCCGCGGCCGCGAGCAAGGTCCGCTCCAGGCTGACCTGGACCTCGTCCGCGGCGCCGAGCGCGGCGAAGCGGCGCTCCAGATCGGCGAGGTGCTCGATCCCGGCGAGCGGCGCCGGCGCCAGGTCGGCGACGAACGCGAACAACAGCAGCCGCAGCACCCGCGGCTCACCGACCGCGAGCGCCTCGATCGCATCGGCCTCGGCCCTCGCCGCGGCGCTGGCCCGCTTCTGTGCCAACGCCTCGAGGCTGAGGCGGACCAGACGGTGCGGTCGCTGCGGATCGAAGGCGCGCTCGAGCTCCGCCCCACCGTTGGCGCGCGCTTTCGTGGTCTTGAGCCCGGTCTGGGCGCGGTTGTAGTGCTCCACGTGGGCCTCCAGCTCGCGGATCGCGATGCCGATGTCCGCGGTCCCCCGGGAAATCTTGTCCTCGAGCTCACCCTTGAGCTCGTGGATCAGATCGCCGTTCGCCGCCAGCGCCGCTTGGTGCCGGCGCCACAAACCGAAGGTCGCGCTGTTCTCGAGGGTCTTGTGCTCGTCGGCGAGGTTGTCGCGGACGCCCTCGAGCCACTGCAGCCGCTCCCGGAGCTTGGCGAGCGCGGTGCTCTCCTCGACCGCCGGATCGTCCTCGGGTCGCTCCTCGCTGTCGGAGAACAACGCCAACAGGCGGGTGAGATCGCCGTCCCGATACAGGTCGTTGATGCGCACCATCAACGCCGAGAAGCGCAGCCGTTCCGCCTCGCTGGACGCGAGATCGGGGTGAAAGCGCCGCGCCAAGGCGCGATAGGCGTCCTTGAGGCGCAGGTCGGTGGGCGGCGGCGGCGGGGCGTCGACCGCCGGCGGCTCGAGCGACGGCCTGGCGGCGGCGGCCTGGCGGCGGTTCAAGCGCCGGCCCCTCCTTTCGACCTTGGCGCGTGGCGTCTGGCGGAGCAACGCCCCCCAGGCTTCGAGGTATCCAATGACCCGCGCCAGGCGGAGCTCGAGCTCGTGCTCCCGCCACAGCCGCACCTCGAGCATGGCCTCGAAGCCTCCGAGGTCGCGGCGCAGGTTGGCGACGCCGAGATCGATCGCGGCGATCTCGTCCTTGACCGCGCTCACCCGCTCGCGCAGCCGCTCGCGCTCGAGGCGGGCCGGCGTCGGCGCCAGAATCAGGCCGGGGGTCGGCGTCGCCACGACCGGGGTGTCATCGCTGTCGGCCTGCATCGGGGGTCCTCGTCGTTGGCGCCGGCGTCGCGCTATCAGGCCCCTTCCCGCCGGCCGTTGTCAAGCACGGCGCTGGCACCGACAGGCCAAAGCCGCTATGCTCTGACGCATGGCGATCGAGACCGAGCTCGCGGCACCTTGTTTTCTCATCGCGGTGCCGCAGCTCGGCGACCCCAACTTCAGCCGCGGCGTGGTGTTGATGCTGGAGCACGGCGAAGAGGGCTCGATGGGGCTCGTGATCAACCGGCCGAGCAACCTCGACATGGGCACCTTCTGCGCCAGCCAGAACATGAGCTTCAAGGGCGACACCTCGCGCCTGATCTACCACGGCGGCCCGGTGCAGACCGACCGCGCCTTCATCCTCCACAGCTCGCAGCACGAGGGGCCGGAGACCGAGAAGGTGCTGAACGGCATCCGCCTGAGCTACTCCCTCGAGTCCTTGCGCCTGCTCGTCGACGATCCGCCGGACCGCATGCGGATCTACCTCGGCTACGCCGGGTGGGGCCCCGACCAGCTCGCCGAGGAGATCACCCAAGGAGCCTGGCTCGTCACCCCGCCCACCGACCGCCTGGTGTTCGGCGCCGGCGCTGAAGAGATCTGGGAAGCGGCGCTGCGCGAGATGGGCATCGACCCCGGGCAGCTGATGCACAGCGGCGCGGTTCATTGACAACCATTCCGTCTTGATTTGATTCCCGCGCGAACGCGGCGTCCGCGCTCCCCACCCCCACTCCCCCAACCCCTCGCCCCCGGGTGGCTCACCATTGATCTCAGTTGATGCAGCCTCTTGAATCCACACCGTTTTTGGATCTTGCCATCGGGATGGGCGAAGAAACTGGACACGGCTGGGCGGTCGAGGAATTCGGAACGGCGAGGTTGG
>JACRCV010000103.1 GCA_016218825.1 Deltaproteobacteria bacterium | reverse complement strand
CTCGGGATTGCTCCGCCGCCACCGGTGCTGAAGGTCGATCCAACACCTACGCTCACGCCTGTTTCGGCCCAGGGGGAGATCTGCCCGGAAGATCACGTGAATCTGGAAGTGGGTGAGTAGGATGTGTCAAACTCGGGCTGCGCCATCGGCGTCGGTGGCTGCAAACGCGAAGTGGGGCCCGTTTTCTCTGCGGATCGAAGACGGCTGCGGCGTGCCTGTTGATGCCCCGACTTCCACTGTCTCCATCGGCGTAGTGATTGGCACCGGCGTACTGTCCGGGTCGATGACGCGACCGGTTGTGTCCGGCATCGCGACATTCGACGATATCAGCTACGACCTCGCCGAGCACATCACGCTCAGTTTCGTCTGCACGGGCATTGAAGTGCCGCCACTCGGCGCAGAAGTGCGCGTGGTGGACTTCCGCGCCGTCGGCGTCGCCGCGGGAGAGGCGCACAGTTGTGCGGTCATGGCCACTGGCGAGCTGTGGTGTTGGGGGAGTAACTCCGATGGGCAAGTCGGCGACGGGACGTTGATCGATGGAGGCAGCGCCGTCAGGATCGGCACCGGGACGGACTGGGTCTCTGTGGTGTCGGGCGCCTTCCACACCTGTGGTCTACGCGCTGCGGGTGAGCTGTGGTGCTGGGGTATGAACGAATGGGGCGAGCTCGGAGACGGTTCGAGCATTCAAGCCGACGCTCCCAGAAGGATTGGCACCGCTGCGGATTGGACCGCGATCGCCGCAGGCGCTGCTCACACCTGCGGACTGAGAGGCACCGGTGAGCTGTGGTGTTGGGGTTTCGCGGAGTACGGCCAGCTGGGTGTCGGCAGAGCCGTGGGCTACCTCCCACCAAGGCGCGTGGGCGCCTTCAACGACTGGATTACGATTGCCGCTGGGGGTGATCACACTTGCGGTATCACCAGCGCGGGCGATCTCTGGTGCTGGGGAAACAACAGTCTCGGCGGTGTCGGCGACGGGACCGCGAACGATGTCTATGTTCCGACGCAGGTTGCCGCGGGCACGCGCTGGACTGGTGTGGCGGCGGGTCAATTCCACACCTGCGCAGTGGCAGCTTCAGGGGAGCTTTGGTGCTGGGGCTGCGACTGGGAGGGTCAGCTGGGCACTGGCTCGGGGAACACAACTCTCCCCACCAAGTTGGCGCCGCCCGACAACTGGACGGCGGTGACAGCCGGTACGCGTCACACCTGCGGTCTCCGGGGAGCCGCGGGACTCTGGTGCTGGGGCGGCAATTCCTCCGGCCAGCTCGGTAATGGTACCTGGACGCGAAAGAACACGCCGATTCAAGTTGACGGGGATGTGGAGTGGAAGGCGGTTGCGGCGGGCGCCTATCATACGTGCGGTCTGTTGGGCACCGGCGAGCTGCGATGTTGGGGCGCAAACGACAGGGGCCAAGTCGGGAACGGCTCGGCCGGGAACCTCAGCGAACCGAAAGCAATTGCGGAGCACATGGGTTGGATGGGCGCGGGCGCGGGTGGCAGCAATACTTGCGGGATTGCTGGTCAAGGCCAGCTTTGGTGCTGGGGTGACAACACCAGCGGGCAGCTCGGGGACGGCACGACCACACCCAGGGGCGTTCCGGCACAGGTTGGCACAGCCGCCGACTGGACCTCCATATCTCCCGGCGTCCTCCACTCGTGTGGCCTCAAGGGCGAGGGTGAGCTGTGGTGTTGGGGTCAGGCCGGCCTTCCGACGGCGGGCGGGAGCCGGCCGCTTCGGGTAGGTCTGGCAGCGGACTGGCATGCGGTATCGTCTGGGGGGTGGCACACCTGCGGCTTGAAGGGGGCGGGTGAGTTGTGGTGCTGGGGAAGGAACGACAACGGCCAAGTCGGTGACGGGACGGCGACCAACCCCGGGAATGTCACGCGGATAGGTGCGGCCACTGACTGGACGGCAGTAGCGGCGGGGAGCGCACACACTTGTGGGCTCAAGGGGCCTGGAGAGCTGTGGTGCTGGGGCAACAACGGATGGGGCCAGCTTGGAGACGACACCACGGGCCAAAGGCTGGTCCCAACGCGGGTTGGTTCGGCGAGCGACTGGGTCGATGTCACGCTGGGGTGGTCTCACACGTGCGGACTTCGAGGCTCAGGCGATCTCTGGTGTTGGGGCTACAACTCCGGCGGGCAAGTCGGCGACGGCACGATGGTGAATCGGCGACACCCGGTCCGCATCGGCGCAGAAAGCCAGTGGACGGCATTTGCGGTCGGGCAAGACAACAGCTGCGGCCTCAAAGGGGAGGGGGAGCTCTGGTGTTGGGGAGGCAACCACTACGGAGAAGTCGGTGACGGGACCACCGTGGGCAAGGATGTGCCGACTCGGGTGGGTGCTGACTCCAATTGGAGGGCGATCGTAGCTGGCTGGAATCACGCCTGCGCACTCAAGGGCGCAGACGAGCTGTGGTGTTGGGGTGACAATCGTAGGGGCCAGCTCGGGGACGGCACGGCCTGGCAGGAGGCTCCGCAGCAGGTGGTCCCGGCTCCGTAACCCGTGGCCCACCTCTGCGCGACATGTAGACCGCGACAACCTTCGCCGTTACGGCAGCTCCTTCGCCGCCGGCGCGTCATAGTCGGTGACCGTAAACGAGATGTCCTGCAGCGCCGAGCTCGGCACGTGGAAGATGCGGCGACTGCCCTTCGCGGCCGCGGCCCGACCCCGTTTGTCCTCGGCGCCGCCGAGCAGGGTCGCGAGCCCGGCGCCGTCAGCGGCGGCGAGCTCGATCGAAAGCTCGGGCGGCTCGAGCCCGGCGTCCGCCCACTCGGCGTCGGTCGCGGCGTCCGCGAGCACCGCGTCGCCCTTGAGGTTGCCGAGCTGGTACAAGAGGCCCGACAACGTCGCGTCCGACACCTTGTGCTCCGCGGGGGCGGTCATGAACCAGTCGCTGGTGTTCTCCTCGTCGTCGTGACGCTCTTCGAACGCGAGCGTGGTCTCGCCCTTCTGCATCCGGATCTTCTTCACCGCAGCGCGGTCGAAGTGCAGCACCCGCCGGTCACGCAGGTCCTCGACGTCGGTCCGGATCTTGCCCAAGACCGCACTCGAGCCGAGCTCCAACACCGGGCCGCCGGCGCGATTCACCGCGTAACAAACGGTGGCGTTTCCCTGTTTCTGTTCCGCGAACGCCAGGCGGAGGCTGGTCTTGTCCTTCAGCGTCAGCTCCACCTCGGCGTCCGGATGGTCGAGCCCGACCGTGTGCAGCGCCGCCGCGGTCGCCTCTTCGGCCGCGAAGCTCTTGGCGCGCACGGTCGCGAGGCTGCTCAACAGGCCCGAGATCTGAGTCCCGTCCGCCGGCGCCTCGATGGGCGCCCGCAGCGTGTAGCGGTCGGCGTCGACGTCGACGTCGACGCGATAGACCTCGGTCCGGCCCGGCTTCGCGATGCTGCGGTAGCGGGCTTGCAGGGCGCTGACCTCCGCGGTGTCGAAGATCGCGAGGCGCTTCTCGCGCAACGCCGTCAGGTCCTTGTTCACCTGGTATTCGAGCGCCCCGTCGACGACGGCGACGCCGTCCTTGCCGGGCACGGTGACGAACAACGAGCCGTCGAAGCTGCTCTTCTTGCCGACGTGCAACGCCTCGCGACTCCCATCGGCGAGGGTCACCGTGACGACGATGCGCGGCGGGTCGAGGGCGAAGATGCTCAGGTCGGTGGGCGGCTTGACGGAGCCGTCGGCGAGCTTCTCGCCGACCTCGCGGCTCCGGGACAGCGAGGCCAGCTGGCCGAGCAGGGCCTCGACCGTCATCTTCTCGGCGAGGGCGCCCTGCGGTCGGGTGAGCCGCCACGCGAGGTCCGGCGCCGCGCCCGCCTGGCGTGCGATCTCGAAGCTGCCGGCCGGGGTGACGAGGGACAGCCCGACGACGTCGTCGACCTTGGTGAAGCCGAAGAGCTTGTCCGCGGTCTTCTTGGCCTCGGCCGCGTCCTGGCTGTGGCGCTCCTGCCAATACAAGAGCAGGCCGCCGGCGCCGGCGATCGCGAAGAAGATCGAGAGCGAGAGCAGGCGTCGGGTGACGAGCGTCATCGGTGCACCTAGCGCTGCCGCCGCAGCATCACGACGCCCAGGCCCATGGCGACGAGCAGCACCGGGAGGATGTCCATCGAGAAGAACTTCAGGGTGCCGAGCTGGTTGACCGAGAGGAACAGCTGGCTCTGCGGCCGGGTCTTCGGCCGGATGCTGATCTTCTCGGTCTGCTCCGCCAACCAGTTGATGGTGTTCAAGAACAGGTCGGCGTTGCCGGGCTTGGTCTGCAGACCGTTGTTCACGAAGTCGGAGTCGCCGAACACCACGAGCCGCGCCTCGTCGCTCATCCGCGTCGCCGCGGTCGCCGGGATCGCCTTGGTGGCGACCACCGCGACCTTCAACGGGCCGGCGTGGTCTCGGTCGTCGCGCTCTGCGGTGTCGCTCTTGGTGTTGGTCTCGCCCCAGGCGCTGTCGCTGGTCTGCAGCAGCGCCTTGGTCTCGACGCCGGGCGTGCCCCCCGCGTTGACCGCGAGCGAGCGAGCGGTCGCGAAGATCGCCGGCGCTCCCATGGTCTTGGTGATCGCGTGCTCGTCGTCGGTCGGCACCACCATCGGTGACGCCGGGCCGAGGCCGACCAGGCGGTTCAAGACGTTGGTGTCGACGATGATGTCGTCTTCGACCTCGATCTTCCACTGCCGCAGCAGACCCTCGAGGCCGCTCGTCTGGTTGGGCTCCAACAGCACGACGATGCGGCCGCCGCGCGCCAGGTAGTCCTCGAGGCCCTTCAGCTCCGGCGCCGAGAGCGGGGTCTTGGGGCGCGGGATGATCAGCGCCGACACCTTGGCGGGGATCTCGAGCCCGCCCGCGTCGTCGTCGTGGGCGTCGCCGTGCGGCGCCTTCAGCGACACCTTGGTGTCCTTCGCCGCCTGCTCGCCGCCGAGCGCGAGCAGCGAGAGCGTGTCGACCTCGTAGCCTTCGGCGCGCACCGCGTCGGCGATGCTCTTGTAACCCTCGGCGCCCTTGTCGTCGTCGAGGTCGGCCTCGCCGTGCCCGGTCAAGAAGTAGATGCGCTTGGTGTTCTCCTCCGCGACCTTGATGACCGCGTGCGTCAGCTCTTCCTCCGACAGCTCTTTGACGCGCGCCTCCTGGTCGCGGGCGCTGATGACGATGCGGGGCCCGCGCGAGGTGATCATGTACTTGGTGACCAGGTCCTCGCGCAGCTGTGGATCGATCATCTCGAAGGTGAAGCGGCCGCCGGCCTTGGCGTAGCGCTCCAGGGTTTCTTTGACCGGGAGGAACTCCTCCTCGTGGCTGGCGTAGAACGCGATGGCCTTCACGTCGGTCTTCAGGTGGCTCAAGATCTGCACGGTCTGGTCGGAGAGGGTGTAGATGCCCTCGCGGGTCACGTCGATCTCTTTGTCGTGCTTCACCACCAGGTAGTTCGCGACGCCGACGAGGCCGATGAACAGCGCGCTCGTCAGCACGGTGATCAGGGTGAGGCCCGCGGAGCGCGAGCCGCTCAGCCGGCTCCAGAAGTCGGCGTTGGTGAAGAGGTAGGTGCCGACGAGCGCGCCGCCCAACACCAGCTTGCCTACCACCAACACCCCCACAGTCTCGGTGAGCAGGAAGGTGAGCAGGGTGCTCGCGAGCAGGACGCTGCCGACCGCGCCGCACAGCCGGCCGGCGATGGTGGCGCCGGTGACCGCGGGCTTGGCGGCGATCTCTTTCGGGGTGGGCTCAGGAGTGGTCATCGTGCGTCTCCGTTAGCGCCAGCGCTGGGCGTCAACGACACCGTGGGTGAGGAACAAGCCGACGCCGGCGAGCGACAGGTAGTAGACGACGTCGGAGAGCTTGATGATGCCGCGGACGAAGTTCTCCAGGTGCGTGGTCAGCGACAGGTACTCGAGGAAGCCGCCCCAGAAGCCCTCCTGGCCGCGGGCCGCGAGGCCGATGACCCAGAACATCAAGAGCACTGCGAAGCCGGTGACCACCGCGACGATCTGCGACTCGGTCGCGGCGCTGGTCAAGAGGCCGATGGCGACGATCGCCGCGCCCATCAGGAACAGCCCGAGGTAGCTCGAGCCCACGGTGTGCCAGTCGACCGGGCTCGCGCCCTCGGTGCCGGAGCCGCCGAAGACCGCGAGCAGGATCGGGAAGATCACGGTGAGCCCGAGCATGATCCCCATGATCAAGAGCGCCGCGAGGTACTTGCCGAGCACGATTTGCACCGGCCGCACCGGCGTCGTCATCAACAGCTCGAGGGTCTTCTGGCGGCGCTCCTCGGCGAGCAGGCGCATCGTCAGCATCGGCAACATGATCAGGAAGAACACGCTCATGTTGGAGAACACCGGCCCCAGCACCCAGTCGGTGAGGTTCATGTGCTCGGCCGCCCAGCCCTGCTGGCTCTGCGCGTAGTCGAGGGCCTGGAGCTGGAACTCGATGACCAGGCGTTGAAAGAAGAACGCGGTGATCAAGATGAAGAAGCCGAAGAGGACGTAGCTGGTCCAGGTGGTCAGGTAGAGCCGGGTTTCCTTGCGGGCGATGGCGAGAGTCGAGCCCATGTTAGACCTCGGTGAGAGAGAGGAAAACCTGCTCCAGGGTCGCGGCGGCGCCGGTCTGACCGTGGCGTGACACGAGAGCCTCGAGCGAGTCGTCGGCGACGACGCGGCCGTTGTTGATGATGATGACGCGCTCGCAGGTGGCGGTGACCTCTTGGAGGATGTGGGTCGACAAGATGATGGTGTGGTCGCCGGCGAGGCTCTTGATGATGTTGCGGACCTTGACGATTTGACCCGGGTCCATGCCCACGGTCGGCTCGTCCAGGATCAAGACCTCCGGCGAGCCGAGCAGCGCCTGCGCCAGGCCGGTGCGCTGTTGGTAGCCCTTGGAGATGTTGCGGATCAAACGGTCGAGCACCGCGCCGAGCTCGACCTTCTCCACCACCGCGGCGATGTTGTCGGCGAGCTTCTTCCCCGAGAGCTCCTTCAGGCGGCCGACGAACTGCAGGTACTCGCGCACCGTGAGGTCCGGATAGACCGGCGGGTTCTCCGGCAGGTAGCCGATGCGGCGCTTCACCTGCATCGGCTCTTCGAAGACGTCGTAGCCCGCGATCTTCGCGGTGCCGGAGGACGGCGGCAAGAAGCCCGTCAAGATCTTCATCGTCGTGGTCTTTCCCGCCCCGTTCGGGCCGAGAAATCCCACGATTTCACCCTTGTTTACCGTAAAGCTGACGTCGTTGACCGCGACCAGGTCGCGGTAGGTCTTGGTCAGGCCGTGGGTTTCGATCATCGCATCCTCGCGGTTGGCATCCGGTCCGGTGGTGGCAGGCGAACGTCGCCCTCATGCCACGGTGACCGAGGCGGCGCAACGTATGAAGTATCCCGAGGGGTGATCTATTCCGGGCTCGGCGTGGCCACCGGCGCCGGCGCGTCCGGCGAGCTCGCGCTCTCGGACGGCGCTGCCGCCGGGCTCAGGGCGCCCTCGGGGTGCCACAGCACGTGCTCGATGGACAGGTAGCCGAGCACCGAGACCGTGGTCTCGCCGTCTCGGCGTTGCACCGGCATCGCGACGCCGGGCACGACCTGCAGCCCCGGGGTGGCGTTCCAGGCGAAGCGCAGCGCCGGGCTCACGGTGGTCACGCTGGTGCGGGTGCGGCGCTGGTCGTCGCCGACGTCGGCGACGCTCGCCTCCGACACTTCGACGAACGCGTTCGCCCACGACAACGGCAACCAGATGACCGCCAAGCCGGCGACGGCGTCGAAGAGATTGGCGCTCTTCCCCCCGGGCGACCGCGCCGACGGTGTCATCGTGCCTCCGGCGTTGACGTGCAGCACCACGGTCGGGTTGAGCTCGATGCTCACGGGGATATTCGCTTGCAGGCCCATAGCGCCGCGACCCGCGCCCGCCCGGTAGTCGCCGGTCGGCACCACCAACGACAGGCGGGGCGCCAACGCCAGCCAGCCGGCGCCACCGGCGCCGATCGCCTGATAGCGGTAGTTGAGCAGCAAGTCGCCGAAGCGCGTCGCCGCCCCGGACGCCTCGCGCGACCACGCCAGGGTCAACGACAGCTGGTGGTGGTCGAGCGGCATCGGCCACTCTTCGGTGAAGGTGTAGCTGAGCGCGCCGCTCTTCGGCTCGACGACAAAACCTTGGATGTGTTGGATGACGCCCGGCTCCTGGTTGTAGGCCTCCTCGAGCAGGAAGAGGTTGTCGCGGATGAGCTCGATCTCTGCGGCGGGCTCGGCGGCCGCCGCCACCGGCGCGGCGGCGACAGAGAGCACGGACGACAAGACGATGGCTGGTTTCATGACGCCGACGCTAGCATCCGCGCCGGCGGGAGAAAAGGCGCGCGGCGGTAGAATGCCGGGCGCCGGTTGTGCTTGACCGTGACGGTCGATCTCGGTAGCACGGCGCACATGTTGCGGCGGTACAACGTGATCGAGCGCCGTCTGGCCGAGGTGCAAGAGGACCCCGCTGCGATCTCGGTCTACATCAACCCCGACGACAACGAGCGCCGGCATCTGGTGGAGAACCTGAAGCTCGACGAGCACACCCTGCTCTCGACCCTCGACCCCGACGAGCTCTCGCGCCTCGAGTTCGAGCCCGAGCACGTCGCGTTCATCTTCAAGCGACCGCGCAGCTACTCGCAGGAGGACCACCTGACGTTTCGGGTGTCGTCGGCCGGCGCGTTCCTGTTCAAGGATCGCCTGGTGGTGGTGTTGCCCGAGGACGTGCCGGTCTTCGACAGCAGTCAGCTCCTGAAGATGCAGACGCCGGTGTCGCTGCTGTTGCGCTTGATCTTGCGGCTCATCGTTCACTTCCGCGAGCACCTGAAGATCATCTCGCTCATCGCCGACGAGCTCCAGGACCGCCTGCAGACCGCGATGGAGAACCGCTACCTCCTCAACATGTTCACGCTCGAGAAGAGCCTGGTCTACTACCTGAACGCCATCCAATCGAACTCGGCGGTGCTCGAGAAGATCAAGCTCAGCGCCGCCAAGATCGGCTTCACCGCCGAAGAGATCGAGCTGCTCGACGACACCGCGATCGAGAACAACCAGTGCTACCGCCAGGCCGAGATCTACTCCAACATCGTCGCCTCGCTGATGGACGCCCGCGCCTCCATCGTCAGCAACAACTTGAACGTCCTGATGAAGACGTTGAACCTCATCACCATCGGCATCATGGTGCCGACCCTCGTCGTCAGCGCCTTCTCGATGAACGTCGCCATCCCCATGCAAGAGCACCCGTACGCCTTCTGGATCATCATGGGCTTCGCCACCCTCTCCGTCGGCGTCGTCACCCTCGTCTGGCGCCGAAAACGCTGGTAACCACCTAAACCATTATTGACTCGAAGTGATTCAATAATGGCCCAAGAAACTCACGCCGGGCTTTCGGTGTAGCTTCTAGTCTATAGATTTCATTAATAATTTCTGCCTGATGCTTGACCCAGGCGGTTGGTATCTCTCGTGCAGCGGCGGGCCTGACGTGGGGGGATGAGGGCTTGATGCTGCCACGCTATTTTTGTGACTCGTCGCTGCGAACCATTCAAAAGCATCCGCGCGTTCCCATCGGCACCGGTGTCGTTCGGGTGGACGGGGAGCGTGGTTCTTGGCGCTCGGTGAACCTGAGTGAGGGTGGGGCGTTCGTGAGTGGCGAGCGGGTGTTTGCGCCGGGGACGGTGTTGCGGGTGGGGATGAGCTTGCCGGCGAATCCGGACGACATCGAGGTGACCGGGCACGTGCGGGTGGTGTGGACCAACGAGGTGAAGGGGCCGCGGGCGGTGGCGCACTTGCCGGCGGGGATGGGGCTGCAGTTTCTGGCGTTTGACGGTGGGGCGCGGGAGTTATTGCGGCGCTATCTGGAGGGCAGGGCGACGGCGAGCTTCGGGCTCGAAGATCGGCAGGACCGGGTGAAGGTCGGCACGGTGGTGAACAGCTACCGCATCCTCGATCTCATCGGCTCCGGGGGCATGGGCGACGTCTACGCCGCGGAGCACTTGACGCTCGGGCGCTTGGTGGCGCTGAAGCGCTTGCGGCGGCGGTTCACGGAGGATCCGGTGGCGCTGCAGCGCTTCATCGACGAAGGGCGGATGGTGAATCGGATCCGGCACGAGAACATCGTCGAGATCACCGACTACATCTGTGACGCCACCGACAAGTACTACGTGATGGAGCTGTTGCAGGGCATCACGGTCGGCGACCTCATCGATCGCGACGGCCGCTTGCCGCCGCCGCGCGTCGTCGCCATCGGCATCCAGCTGTGCAGCGCCCTCGCCGCGGTGCACGCCGGGGGGATCATCCATCGAGATCTGAAGCCCAACAACGTCTTCCTGACCGCGCGCCAGGGCGTCCCCGACTTCGTCAAGCTCCTCGACTTCGGGGTCGCGAAGCTCAAGGACGAGAGCACCGCCAAGTCGTCCGCGACCCGCCAGGGCGTCGTGGTCGGGACGCCGTCGTACATGGCGCCGGAGCAGTGCCTGGGCGAGCCCCTCGACCATCGCTGCGACATCTACGCGCTCGGGCTGGTGCTCTACCACGCGCTCGCCGGCGACCCGCCCTTCGACGACGACAGCTGGCAGAGCGTGATGTTGCAGCAGGTGACCAATCCGCCGCTACCGCTCGTCGAGCGCGGCATTGACGTCCCCGAAGCGCTCGAGACCCTGGTGCTCTCGTGTCTGGCGAAGAAGCCCCGCCATCGGCCGCAGAGCGCCGAGGCGATCGCAGCGCGTCTGGTCCGCGTCGCCCGCGATCTCGAGACCCACCGCAGCGCCAGCGCCGTCCGGTCGCCCACCGCCCCGGTCACGGGACCGGCGAGCGCCGCCGTCACCTACGAGGTGGCACCGCCGGCCCCGCGATCTGCGGTGCCGCATCATTCCGAGCTCGCGCTCCAGGCCGCGACGCGCGGCCGCCTGCTGCAGCTGCGTGACCTGTTGTTGCTGGTGCTGGTCATGTTCCTCGCGGTCGCGCTGGGCTTCGTGGTCCGGTTGTCGGGACGCGCGGCGCGGACCCTCATCGTGGACGAGGAGACCTACGTCCTGCCGGCGCCCCAAACCGTCGCCCCGCGTCCGCAGTCGGTCAGGCAAGAAGACGCGCCGGCGGCGAAGAGCGTCACGACCGACCCGAAGCAGCCGCCGCCGACGACGGTCAAACGCCGCGCCAAGCGGTCACCGTCGGCCGCGAAGCCGGCGTGGCGTCGGCGAGCAAACGAGTGAGGCGCGGCCGGACGGGTCTACTTGTTACCGTTCACGGGGGACCGCCCGCGAACGCCTACTACTTGCCGCTACCGTTCACGGGGGACCGCCCGCGAACGTCTACTACTTGCCCTCGTTGATCGCGGCGTCGGCGTCTTTGAGCAGCGCGTCGACGTCGGGGCGGGCGATGCTGACGGTGGACTTGAAGCGGCTCGAGGTCGCGAGCGCGACCTTGTCCCCGGGGGGGTAGACCTTGAGGTTGCCGAGCGAGCCTTTGGCGCCGAAGGCCTCGACCTCGAAGGCCGGCGCGCCCTGGGGCGTTTCGCTCACCTGCTCGATGATCCGCAGCCGCAGCGCCCGCGACAGCCAGTTGTTCACCAGCTCGAGCTTGGCCTCGGGCTCGGCGGGATCGGCGTAGAACGCGCGCGCCCGCTCGCTCGGGTAGCGCTGCGTCACCTCGCGGCCTGCGCCGCCGACCGCGATGGTCACCCGCTCGATCTTGTCGTCCTTCACCGGCAACAGCGCGCGCTCGGCGAGGGTCACCGCGCCGTGGCGCAGGCTCGACAGGGTCGCGGCCGGAATCAGGAACACCTCGCCGTCCGCGGCGCGGCCGTAGAGGTCGCCGGTGCCGTAGGCGGCGTCGCCGATCTCCACCACCAAGGTGTCTCCGCCCACCATCAGGCTGAGCTTGCTCTTCGGCGCCTCGAGCCCGAGGGGCTTGAGCTTGCCGGCGTCGAGCTTGCCGAGCGATCGCCCGGCCTTGAGCGGCAAGAGCTTCGCGAACAGCTCCTCGGCCTCCTTGCTGCCCGGAAACGGCGCCGCCGGCGGCTTCGGCGCGTCCGCCTTGCCGGCGTCGTCGGCCGGGTCTGCCTTGCCGGGCCGGCCAAGCTTGGTCGTCGTGACGCTCACCGAATCGCCGTCGCGGCGCACGGTGACGTCGAAGCCTTCGTCGTGCCACATGACGGCGTCGAGCTTGTCGGCCGAGCCCGGCACCGCGATCACGGTGTCGTCCTTCGCGGGCTTCGGCGAGGTCCAGGCGACGAACGCCAAGAGCGCCGCGAACGCGGCGACGATCGCATGTCCGATGAGGCTCTTGGTCATGACGCCACCTCCTTGCGGGCCGGGCGCCGCCTGCGGCTGACGAGCAGCCCGGCGCCGAGCACCACCGCCGGCATCAAGAAGCTCGTGCCGTAGAACAAGATCGTGTCCTCTTCTTTCTTGTGCACGATCGGCACGTCCTTCTCGCTCTCCACGGTGCCGGCGTTCTCCTCCTCCCCAGCCAACCAGCGCACGCCGTCAGCGAACAGGTAGGCGTTGCCCTGGTTGCGGACGATGCCGTCCCCGGCCACGTCGGCGTCCCCGAGCACCATCGCGCGCATCAGCGGCTGGTCCTTCTTGCCGGCCTCTTTTTCGGCCGCCTCGCCTTCCTCCGCCGGCGCGGCGATCGTGCGCTCGACGGCGGCGCCGAAGTCGAGCGGCGCGCCGCGCTTCTCGGTCGCTTTGTCGAACACCCGGTTGCCGTTGTCGTCCAGCCAGGTGTCGGGCATCGACCGCAGCGTGAAGGTGACCTTCATCTCCGGCGGCAGCTTGTCGAGCTTGGTCAAGGCACCAGCGCCGAGCAGCACCACGCCGAGGCGCTCGCCGGCCCGCGACAGGGTCAACACCGACGGGTGGGTCGCGGCGCGGTTGGTGGCGAGGTAGTAGGGGCTCTCGCCGCGGCCCTCGACGCGGACGAGGTAGCGTTCGTGCGCCGCCAGCGCCTTGGAGACCTTGACGCCGACCATCGCGGTCAGGTCGTCGGCGGTGCTGCCGTGGTCCGGGTCGACGAGCAACAGCAGACGGCCGCCCTTGTCGAGGTAGGCCTGTAGGCTGTTCTTCTCTTCGGCCAAGAACGGCTCGATGGCGCCGGCGACGATCACCAGCGCGGCGTCGTCCGGCACCTTCGAGCCCAGGCCTTCGCCGAGCCCGAGGCGCTTGACGGTGAAGCCGAGGCTCTCGCACAGGCTGCGCAGGTCGGCCATGCCGTAGCGCTTGTCGTCGCCGAGCGGCGCGTAGTCGCGCTCCAAATGGCCGGTCGTGAAGTAGGCGACCCGCGGCGGCTTCAGCACCCGCAGCAGCTTCTCTTGGACCTTGGCGTCCAGCTCGCGCAGCGTGGCGCGGGCGTCTTCGAGGTCGATGTCGAGCTTGATGCTCTCGCTCTTTTCTTCGTGGAGGAGGGCGAGGTAGCCGTTGTTGCGGACCTTGAGCTTGCGCGCCAGCTCCGGCTCGAGCGCCTGGTCGTAGATCTCGACCGTGACCTTGTCGCTCTCTCTGGCGAGGCTGCCGACGTAGTCCTTCACGTGCTCGAGCACCTCGTTGCCGGTCGGGAAGAAGAGCACGAAGCGCAGCGGCTTCGTCAGGTTCTTCATGATGCTCAGGGTCGCGGTGCCGGCGGCGGTGGTCTTGAAGTACGACAGATCGATCTTGCGGTTCCAGGCCGCCGCGGTGAAGTTCACCCCGGCGAAGGCGATCACCGCGAGGGCGACGATGCGGGCGCTGCGGCTCGCGAAGCGCACCCGCCACAGCTCCACCTTCGGGGCCGCCTCCATGCTGAACAACGCCATCTCCATCGCGACGATGGGGACGAGCGCCAACACCAACAGCGCCGGCCAGACCACCTGCGCCACGGCCGCCACCTTGCCCTCGGGCAACCACTCGAGGCTGCCGGCGAAGTACAGCGCCACCGCGAGCACCGCTACGCCGTACTCGATCGCCAGGCCCTTGTAGGCCTGGCGCCGGTCGCCCTCGGTGGCGTTGATGCGCAACACCGCGAGGACGGCGCTGCCGACGACGAGGGCCCCGAGGCCCAAGACCACGTAGCGCGCCAGGTCGTGCAGCGCGCGCTCGGCGACGTAGAGCGCGACGAGGCCGCCGAGGAGGGCGGCGAGGGGGACGGCGCCGGACAACAGCTTGGGCATTGGTTTCATCGGCATTACCTCAGCGCCACCGCCGGGCTTCGAGCACCCGGGTCGCGACCAAGAGCGACACGTAGATGAGCGACACGTAGAACACCACGTCCTGGATGCTGATGATGCCGCGCATGAACGGGCGGAAGTGCTTGTCGTGCAGCGACAGGTAGGCCACCAGCGTGTCGATCGGCGGGCTGGCGATGCGCGACAACAGCCACAAGAGCAAGAACACCACCACCGCGGTAGCAGCCAACACCGCCGCGACCAGCTGGTTCGGCGCCAGCGCCGAGGCCACCATCCCGAGCGCCAACGCCGCGCCGCCGATGAGCAGCAGGCCGAAGTAGCCGGCGAGGATGTGCGCCAACGAGACCTTGCCGTTCACCATCACCAGGATCGGCATGTAGAAGGTGAGGCCGGTCATCACCGCCAGGAAGGTCAGCGCCGAAACATACTTGCCGAGGATGAGCTGCCATTCGGCGACCGGCGAGGTGGCGAGCAGCGCCAGGGTGCCGGTCTGTCGTTCTTCGGCGATGAGGCGCATCGACACGAAGACGCTGCCGACGAGGATGGAGCCTGACGAGAAGTAGAAGAAGTGCTCCAGCACCTCGCTCGACTTCTTCGCGCCCGCGCCGATGGCGAAGGCGTTGAACAGCAGGCCGTCGAGCACCAGCACCGCGAAGATGATGATGTAGCCGGCCGGCGAGCGCAGGTAGGAGCCGAGCTCGCGCCGCACGATCCACCACACGTTTCTCATGACCGCACCTCGGGTTGTTGGCCGCCGGTCAGCTCCAGGAAGATGCTCTCGAGCTCGAGGGTGACGCGCTCCAGGCGGCGCAGGCCGAGCCCGGCGCGGATCACCGCGGCCGACAGCGCCTCGCGCCCGTCGCTCGTCATCTCGATCGTGGCCTCGGTGACCCCGGCCGCCTCGCGGTTCACGGTGTGCCGGCTGACGAGCGGCAAGCCTTTGAGCACCGTGGCGAGCTGAGCGGCGTCGCCGCGGACCTCGACCTTGACGACGGTGGCGGTCGCGACCTTGCCGGCGAGCTCTTCTTCGGCGCCCTCGGCGGCGATGCGCCCCTGTTTCACCACCAAGATCCGATCGCAGAGCTGGTGGATCTCGCCCAAGATGTGGCTCGACACGATCACCGTGTGGTTGCCGGCGAGCGAGCGGATGAGCTTGCGCATGTGCACGATCTGAACCGGGTCGAGCCCGCTCGTCGGCTCGTCGAGGAGCACGAGCGGCGGCCGGTGCACCACCGCCTGGGCGATGCCGACCCGGCGCATGTAGCCGTGCGACAGCGTGCCGATGCGGTCGTCGGCGACCGCGACCAGGTCGGTGACCTCCAGGGCCTCGCGCACCGCGGCGGCGATGTTCTTGCGCAGCCCCTTGATTCGGGCCACGAAGGCGAGGAACGCGGTCACCGTCATCTCGGGGTAGAGCGGCGGCTGCTCGGGCAAGAAGCCGATGTGGGCCCGGACCTCTTCAGGGTTCGCGGCGAGGTCGACGCCGGCGATGCTGACTCTGCCGGAGGTCGGCACCAGGAGGCCCGAGAGGATGCGGAGGATGGTGGTCTTGCCGGCGCCGTTCAGGCCCAAGAGCCCTACCACCTCGCCCTGTTTGATGATGAAGCTGACGTCATCGACGGCGGCCCGCTCGCCGTAGTACTTGGTGAGGTGCTCAGCGACGATCATGGAGAAGCCCTCGTGGGTGTTTTTACGCGCAACAACCCTAAACAGGTCTCGAGACGGTGGTATTCCCGCCGCGCCGCGCGGATCTTTCACAAACCCAACCGGCAGGCAAGCACGGCCGCGGCGACCACCCGGCCGACCGTTTGACGCCCGCACCGGGGGCGCGCTAGGAGAGGTGATGATGCGCCTGCGTCTCCTCTGGTTGCTCTGCTGCCCGTTGTCCGCCTGCGGCGAGACGCCGGTGCTGGAGCTGCGCGGCGTCGAACCACCTCGGGGCCTGGTCAGCGTCGCGACCCAGGTCACCTTGCTCGGGCGCTTCCCGTTGGACGTGAGCGTCAGCTATCAGGACGAGTCGCGCTCCGAGGTCAACGCCGACTACGCGGTCCACATCGGCGGCCGGGCCGCGGCGTCGGTGACCTGGGCCGAGGTGACGGCGCTCATCGCGGTGGTGCCGGCCGGGCTCGCGCTCGGGGCGCACGACGTCGAGGTCGGCGCGCCGGACGGCCGCTCGGTGGCGCTCCCTGCGGGCTTCACCGCCGTCGACGTCTTGCGCTGACGCCGCGGGCGTCGGTTGATGGCGGTGGCGATGCCGGCGGTCGTGGCAGCGGCCGGATTCGAGCCGGCGCCGGTTGCAGGGCATCTTGTGACAGGGTATAGGGCGCGCATGCTCGACATGATGCGCCGGCAATCGGAGTCGTTTCTCATCTATCTCATCTTCGGGGCGATTATCGTCGTCTTCGTGGTCAACTTCGGCCCGGGGTCCGGCAGCTGCCGGCCGGCGTCGCCGAACTACGCCGCGATGGTCGACGGTGACGTCATCTTGCAGCAGGCGTTCTACGCCGACTACAGCCGCCAGGTGGAGTCGTACCGCCGCCGGGCGCAGGCCGCGAACATCGAGCTGAACAACGAGACCCTCGAGAAGATGGGGTTGAAGAAGCAGGTCATCGACGCGCTCGTCAACAAGAAGCTGTTGGCGCACGAGGCGGCGAAGCGCGGGCTCACGGTCTCCGACGACGAGCTCGTGAAGTACCTCGAGACCCGCTACGGCGTGAAGGACGTGACCTTCGAGCAGTATTCGAACTGGGTGGAGCGGTCGTTCGAGACCACGGTGTCGAAGTTCGAGGCCGAGGTGAGGAACGAGATCCTCGGGCAGAAGATCGAGCGCTTCGTCAACGAGCAGGTGATGGTCAGCGACGACGAGCTGAAGGCCGACTACCTGCGCGAGCACGACCGCGCGATGGTCACCTACGTCAAGTTTGATCCCGCCGACGTCGCGGTCGACAGCCCGAGCAAAGACGCCGTCGCCAAGGTGCTCGCCGACGACTACCCGGCGGTGGAGGCGAGCTACAACGAAGCGATCATGAAGTACCGCACCCCGCATCGGGTGAAGGCGCGCCAGATCGCGCACAAGCTCGCCGCCGGCGCCAGTGACGCCGACGTCGCCAAGGCGCGCAGCGCGCTGCTCGACCTCAAGTCGCAGATCCAAGACGGCGCCGACTTCGCGTCGCTCGCCAAAGAGCACTCGCAAGATGCGGCGACCGCGGCCAAGGGCGGCGACCTCGGGACGCTGGATCGCGGCCAGGTCGCCAAAGAAATGGACGCCGCGATCTTCGCGCTGAAGAAGGACGAGATCACGCCGGAGCCGGTCCGGGTCGGCGACATGTTGGTCTTGATCCAAGTCACCGACATCGAGCCGCCGGCGCGCAAGAAGCTCGAAGAGGTCAAAGACGAGGTCGCGGCGAACCTCTTGAAGGAGCGGTTGGCCCAGAGTCGAGCGCAGGCCGAGGCCGACCTGCTCCTCGCCAAGCTCAAGAAGGGCGAGGCGCTCGACAAGCTCACGGTGGGCGAGAACGAGCCCAAGGACAAACCCAAGGCCGAGAAGCCCAAAGCCGAAAGAGGCGCGACGGCGGTCGCGTTGCCGGTGCGCTACGACGCGCCGTGGGTGTTGAAGAGCCAGGGCGCGATCCCGCGCATCGGCGCTTCCAAAGAGCTGTTCGACGCGGTGTTCGCGCTGACCAAAGAGCAGCCGCTCGCCGGCAAGGTGTTCCAGGTCGGCAAGGCGTTCTACGTCGTGACCCTCAAAGACCGCGAGACGCCCGACCCCGCGAAGTTCGACAGCGAGAAGGAGAGCTTGCGGCAGCAGGCGCTCTGGGCCAAGCGGACGCGGTTGTACCGCGAGTGGGTCGAGCACCTGAAGCAGACCGCGCGCATCCAGTACAACCCGTCGCTGTTCTCCAAAGACGCCGAAGCCAACGGCTGACAAGTCACGTGTCCTGACCGATCTCGTTGCGCACCCACGTCCTCGACGTGAGAGGGGAGTGATGTCATGGCCGATATCTACACCGAGACCACCACCAAGGGCCTGGGGAGTCGCCTGGGAGATTCGATCAAGGGGGTCGTGGTCGGCTTGGTCCTCGCGGTGGTGTCGGTGCCGCTGTTGTATTGGAACGAGGGGCGGGCGGTGCGCACCGCGAAGAGCCTGAGGGAGGGGGCGGGCGCGGTGGTGTCGGTCGGCGCCGACCGTATCGATGCGGCGAACGAAGGCAAGCTCGTGCATTTTTCGGGGGCGAGCGTCTGCAACGAGCGCTTGAACGACCCGACGTTCAACGTCGCGGCGGTGGCGGTGAAGCTCGCGCGCAAGGTCGAGATCTACCAGTGGACCGAGAGCAAAAAAGAAGAGACCCGCAAAGAGACCGGCGGCAGCGAAAAGACCACCACCACCTACACCTATGACAAGAAGTGGAGCGATCAACTAGAGAAGTCTAGTGAATTCAAGGTCAAAGAGGGTCACGTCAACCCGCCGCTGATGCCGGAGCTGAGTCACGAGTGGAAGGCGCGGAGGGTGACGGTGGGGGCATTCGTGCTCGGGCCGGAGCTCATCGACAAGATGGGGACCTTCGAGAAGCTGCCGCTCGGCTCGGAGGATCTGGCGGGATTTCCGGCGGAGAACGGGGTTCGGGCGGTGCTCGCGGACGGCGTGGCGTATTATGGTGCGAACCCGGCGCTGCCGGCGGTGGGAGATCTGAGGATCTCGTACAGCGTGGTGAAGCCCGGGCCGTTGAGCGTCATCGGCAAGCAGCAGGGCAAAGAGGTAGCGGCGTATCAGACCCAGGCGGGCGATGCGCTCTTGATGTTGAGCGCCGGCACGCACAAGGCGGCGGCGATGTTTGCCGCGGCCGAGGCCGAGAACGCGATGCTGACCTGGATCCTGCGGCTCGTGGGGCTGTTGCTGATGTGCATCGGCATCTACTCGGTGTTCAAGCCGTTGGCGGTGGTGGGCGACGTCGTGCCCATCGTCGGCAGCATGCTCGCCGCCGGCCTGGGGCTGTTCGCGGCGCTCATCGGCACCAGCATCTCGGTGATGGTGATCGCCTTCGCCTGGGTGGCCTACCGGCCGCTCGTCGGCGGGCCGCTGCTCCTCGCGGGTGTGGCCGGCATCATCGCGATGGTGATGATGCGCAAGAAGAAGGTCGTGGCCGCGCCGGTGCCGGGGAAGTAGCCGCGTTTGTCATAGAACGCGGCAGCAAACGACTGACCGGTCGGGTCGCGAGCGGCTGGGCGGATTCGTGCCGAAGTAGCGATCTCTCTACGGCGTCGGGTAGCACACGCTCGCGGTCGGATTGCTGGCGTCGCCGCCCATCAGCATCGTGAACACCAAGCCGATCAGGATCTCCGTCATGTCGCCGCTGCCGCATTGCTGCCCGGTCGGACAGGTCGGACCGGCAAGCTCGGCGATTTGGATTGTGCCATGACGCAGGCGGTCAGTGGCCCGTGGGATGGGTAGTCGCGTTGCAGGTAGTCTTGCCTCGACTCTCTGACCGAGGTTAGGAGTTGTGGGACCAGACACGCTCCATGGGACCCAGGCACGAAAGGGGGAAGTCGTGGCCGCACCGATCCGAACAGGGTTCATCTGCGCTGCATTGTTCTCGGTTTCGGCGTGCTTCGCGGGCGCCCCGACGAACGGTCCCGAATGTGACCCGTCTCAAGGCAAAGGGTGTCCCGCCGGTCAGGCGTGCGTCTCATTCTTGTGCCGCCCCATCTGCGCGAGTTTTCGCGACTGCGCAGCCTCGGAGGCATGTCTCGACACGGTCTGCCTAGCGTACTCGGCTGTCTGCCGTCTGGCCGAAGAGTGCGCCGACGGCTGGTATTGCGACGGTCAGGCATGTCGTCGCGATGTCACCATTGGCAAGGCCTGCAACGCCGACGGCGAATGCGAACAAGGGCACTGCGTCGACGGGACGTGTTGCTCGACGCCCTGCCAGGGAACTTGCGCGGCGTGTGCCGAGTCGATGACCGGGAAACCATCCGGGCTGTGCGAAGCAATACCAGCAGGAGAAGATCCGAGCGGCGAATGCCAGAGCCTTCGGGGGTGCGACGGCATGGGCGCATGTGACTCCGGCAAGGCCTTGGGCTCGACGTGCCATGAGTTCCTAGAGTGTGGGTCGGAAATGTGTGTCGACGGCGTGTGCTGCAACGTTCCATGCGACGGGATCTGTGAGTCGTGCAACCTCGGCACGGCCGATCTCGAAGTCGGCAGTTGTCGACCGATCGCCCGCCACGCTGATCCCGACGGCGAGTGCGCCTCGATTCTGGGGTGCGACGGCGTTGGTGCATGCGACCCGGGGCTGCCCGCGGGCACCTACTGCCTGGAAGACCTCGACTGTACGTCGGTGAGCTGTGCCGACAATGTGTGTTGCGACGCCGCCTGCCATGGTGTCTGTGAGTCGTGCCTGGCTGTTCAGACGGGAGTTGCCGATGGTGTTTGCGCGCCCGTGGCTGCCGGCACAGACCCGGCGCTCGAATGTGGCGGAGACCGGACATGCTCCGGGCTGGCCAGTTGTCGGGGAACGGTAGGGGAAGCATGTGCGGATCCTGCCGAGTGCATGGAGGGGCAGTGTTGGTCGAATGTTTGCTCCACGGAGCCGACGGTGCCGCTGCTTGTCTTCCCGACTAACGGCTACTACACCGGCAGCCATCTCGTGCCTGCGAACCTGAAGCCCAAATTCATGTGGGAGGCGGCCAGTCAGGGCGTCGCGCCCCTGAGCTACGAGCTTCAGCTCGATTGGCACTGCAACCTTGATTCCGCCGTAAGAACCCCACTCGCGTTCGATCACCAGAAGGGGACCGGCTGATGCCTGGAGCCTGAAGGCCCTCCGCGGTGTGGTTCACCAGGGAGCGCGGTGCCGGAGGTCTTGGTTCGAACCCGTCGGAG
>JACRCV010000101.1 GCA_016218825.1 Deltaproteobacteria bacterium | reverse complement strand
GGTCGCGCGCCACGACACGGTCGCGCGTTACGGCAAGCCGGGGTTCACCGCGTGCCGGCCTCCCGGCGTTCCGCGCACCGCGCCTTCTTCGCCTGCTCCGTGCCACCGCCCCACCGCGCGATCCTCCCAACGACTGAAACTGGCCCGACGTGCCACCGCATCGCGCGCGGAAACCGCCGTAGGCGCCCGAGAGCTGCGCGATGACTTCGTCCTGCCCGGCGAGCGCCTGCTCATCCATTCCACCCCCCTGCGACCTCGCGACGGCGCCGCGGGGTCCACGAGGAGAACATCCATGACGATGACAACGAGTGCGGCCTCGGCTGCGGACCCGCCGGGCGTGGCTCCGCGCTGGGTGCTGCTCAGCGAAGAAGCGCGTGTGCGCGGGTTCCGAAACGCGCTCGCGTTCAAGCGGTGGTGTCGCAAGCGCAACGTCGCCATCGTGACCGAGGGGAAGTTCCAGTGGGTCAGTCCCGCCGAGGTGGACCGGGCGCTCGACGCGCTGTCGCTGCAAGCGGCACCTTCCGAACCTGTGGCGCCGTCGGGTGACGGCGCGGTGGCATCGGCTGTCACGACGCTCATGATGTCGAAGAGGACCCGATGACTCGCCCCCGCACCGGCAGCGCCTACGCGAAAGACGGCGGGTTCGCCATCGCGATCTCGCTGCGCCCCGGCTCGAAGCCGTCGCGCTTCGTGAAGCCCTGCCCGCCCCGCGCCGACGGTGTGCCCGTCGACCTCATCCACGCGCGTGCCGTCGCCGCCGACCTCCAGCGCCGCTACGACGCGGGCGATTGGGACCCGATGGCACCCGCGCCGACGCCTGAGCCTGCCGAGGCTGCCCCCTTCACGAAGCTCACGCCCGTGGTCGAGTACGCGCGGGCGTGGATCAAGACGCAGCGCTACGAGTCGGCGCCCAAGGACGCGAAGGTGCTCGAACGCTATCTCGCGAAGGCGCCGCTCGGTGCGATGCCCGTGGGGGAGGTGCGCGCGAAGCACATGCTCGCGTTCATCCACTGGCTCGAAGCGCAGCCCTCGGAGCGCGGCAACACGCTCGCGCCGCGCACTGTCCGGAACGCCTACGACGTGGTGCGCCGCGCACTCGACGCCGCGGTGATCGAGGAACTCCTCACCGTGAACCCCTGCCACGCGGTGCACGGCAAGCTCCCGTCGATCGAGGACAAGGTGCCCGGCGCGCGCCAGGGCTGGATCTACGCGCGCGACGACATCGAGCGTCTGCTGAGCGACCACCGCATCCCACTGCCGCGGCGGGTCGCATACGGGCTCCAGTTCCTCACCGGCTGTCGCTTTGGCGAGCTCGCGGTGCTGCGCTGGTCCGACTATGACACGACCATGCAGCCCCTCGGACGGCTCACGATCGCGCGGGCGAAGAAGAGCGTCTCGAAGAAGGAGGCGTCGACCAAGACGGGCGCCGTGAAGCTCGTGCCGGTGCACCCGACGCTCGCGCGTCTCCTCGACGTGTGGTGGCGCCTGGGCTGGAACGCCCTCATCGGCCGCGCACCGAAGGCCGGCGACCTCCTCATCCCGAACCAGTTCGAGCGGGTGCGCGACGGGAGTCGCCACAACCGCGACCTCGGGCGCGACTGCGCGAAGCTCGGCATCCGCCACCGGCACCAGCACTGCGCCCGCCACAGCTTCATCAGCCACGTGCAGGACGACGGCGGGGACGGGCAGGTGATCCGTTGGATCACCCACGCACCGCCGCGCACGGCCTTCGACGGCTACACGCGGCAGCAGTGGACCAAGCTCTGCGCCGAACTCGGAAAGCTCCGCATCGACCTGCGCGAGGACCCCCTGCCGCCGCCCATGAGGGGTTTTGCTACGGGTTTTGCTACGGCTGAAAGTGAAGAGCCCCGGAAACCTCTTTGTTTCCAGGGCTCTTCTTCTGTCGGGGCGAGAGGATTTGAACGGACGTGGCCGCGTCGCGTGGTGTCGCGAAGTGACTTGTTTTCGGGGCGTTTCGCGAGGTCGCGGCGAACCGATGGTGGCACTTCGCGGCAGTTTCGCTACCGGTTCTGCTACCCGGGTAGCACAGGCGGTGGGGCGAGAGGTGCTCCAAGCCCGCCGCCGAGTTCTGCTACCCAATTGCTACCGGCCGCACCGAGAGCCTGCGTAGCGCCGGGCGCGGCGGCCATGGTCAGCAGGCGAGCGTGACGAGGTCGCGCAGGAACGCCGAGCCGACCGCGACGCGGTCGCGGAGGTCCACGCGCCGTCCTGCGCGGTCAGCCTGCGGGACCGCGAGCACGCCGTCGGCGCCGACCCCGTGCGTCGCGCACGCGGCGGCGAAGGCATCGGCGAAGCCCTCGCGTGGAGGGGGGTGCACCTCAACACCGCGGTCGACGCACCGCAGCTCGGTCCCGCTGCGCGAGAGGTGCATCCAACGCGGTTCGTGCTCGTACCCCATGAACCACGGGTCGCGCACCGCCGACGGGTCGACCCCCGAGGCGCGGAGCATCGCGAGAAGGAACGGGTCGCGGTAGTAGCTGTTCAAGCGAAACCGGTCGAGCATGCAGGCGGAGAAGCCTCCGCTGGCCTCCAACCCGACGTAGATGCCCGAGAGCCCCTCGCGCATCGCGTCGTACTTCACGAAGTAGTACCGCCAGTCGAACTCCCCGGCGGCTTCCCTTGCGGCCAGCCAGTCGCGGCGGATGAGTTCGAGCCGGTCGGCGAGCGGACCGCTCCCCGCGGCGACGCGGTCGAGGAGGACTCGAAGCGCGTCGCGGGTCGGGCGAAGTTCGGGGCGTCCGGCGCCGCTGAAGAGCGCCATCCAGGGCTCGTTGTTGCGCCGCGACGACGAGCCGAACCGCCTGGAGCGACCGCGCTGGTACGGCTGCGAATAGTCCCCGCACGCGAGCAGGGCGCCCGTGAGTGCGCCCCGGAGGTTGTCGTCGCCGAAGAGGTGCTCGAAGGTCTCCACCCGCGCCGCGAGCAAACCCTCGTCGGGGCACGGGTCGAGCGCCATCACGCCGAGGCACCCGCGCAGCAGGGGATGATCCTCGATCCGATCGAGTGACGGCGCGAGCGCGGGCGTCGCCTTCACGATCGCCGCCTTGCAACGCTCCTCGACCACCTGCTCCTTGCGGAGGCCGTCGATCGCGTCGAGGTCCCCGTCCACGACGAAGCGGCGCACGCTGCGTACGAGGGTGGGCATCGCCTCGGTGCGCACCGCAGCCTCGGAGGCCTCCAGCAGGTTGCGCAGCACACGGAGGCGGCGCGCGAAGTCCGGCGTCTTCTCGGTCCGATGTACGACCGCCGCGTAGAGGAGAAGCGTGCGGTCGAGCGAGAATGCACGCACGTTCCCGCGGAGCTCGCCGTAGGTCCGGCAGCACGCGGCGAGCAGGTCGACGGTGTCGAGGGCGTCGGCGCCCTCCCGCCCGAAGAGCACCACCTTCCCCGGCTCGTGGCGTCCGCGCGCGAGGCGGGCCGCGAAGAACGCGGGGATGTCCTCGCCGCACCAGCAGTCGAGCGCCGCGAACAGCAGGTCGATGTTTACTGACGCCCGCGGGTTCGACGGTCCGAACGCAGCGTGGGCGCGCGCCTCGCGGGCGCCGGGCTCTGCGGCGCCGAAAACCGCGCCCGTGCTGGCACCAACCGGGGGCGCGGTCCACTCGCACACCTCGGTGACGAAGTGCAGGTAGCGCATGAACTCGTCGTCGATGACGTTGTCGTCGCCGCGCATCGGCCACAGCATGTCCGACCACGCGCCGTCGACCTTGTCGGCGAACGCCTTGCTACGCCCCGGATCGACGGCCTCAAGCGTCTGCTCGAAGCGCGCCTTGAACGACTCGAAGGGCGTGAGCGGCTTCCCCCGGGAGTTCATCTTCACGTAGAGATCGTCGGGGCGGCCAATCCCTTCGATGGGCAGGACGTGGAACGTGATCGCGGGGCGCTCGACGTCGATCAGGCGGCGCCACGCCGCGGCGCAGTCCGCCGTGCGGAAGCGGTCGTGGATCTCGTCGAGCACCACGAGCATCGCGCTCACCGTCGGGTCGTGGCGCCACGTGGCCAGGAACCAGGCCTGATCGCGGACCCATCCCGAGAGCCTCGTGATGGACGGGGGAGGCCGCTGCGCGACGAGCGCCTCGCAGAAGGCCCGTGCGCTGGCGCGGGCGCCGTAGGTGAACGCGGTCCACGCCGCGCCCGCCAGGGGCTGGCCGGCCTGCGCCGCGAGGTACCAGTGCAGCAGGAAGAGCGTCGTGAGCCGCTGCTGGCCGTCGAGCGGAGTGAACGCGCCCGCCGCGAGGTCGCCGAAGACGTAGTCCAGGTCGAGCGACTCGTCGGAGGTGGTCGCGCGATGGAGCGCCTCCACGAACTCGCGGCGGATGCGCGGGATATCGCCGTCCGTGCGCCCCTGCGCGAAGTCGCGCTGAAGGAGGGGGATGCAGACCTGTCGCACCGTCCGCCCGCCCGCGCCGTCGGCGAACAGCCCCGAGAACGAACTCACGAAGCCCTTCACTTCGCAGCCTCCGCGTGCATGTAGTCCTTCAGCAGCCCGTCCGTCGGGTTGAACATCGCGTCGAGGTACGCTCCACGATCCTGCGGGCTCCAGAAGTGGACCTGCTGCGCGTCGGCGCCCGTGAAGTACTTGAGGAACACGCGCCGCGTGCAGATGGGGATGAACGCGCCCGCGCGATCGAGGTCGAGGACCGCTCGCCGCTTGACCTCGAAGACCGAGTTGCCGAGGGCGCTGTTCGCGCCGGACGAGAGCAGCGCGAGGTTCGCGAGCGAGTGCACCCAGTCCGTCGTCCCGTCCGCGCCGTCGGCCGCGCTGAACATCGCAGCGACCTCCGCCGCGAGCTGGTCGAACTGGTCGCGGTCGATGGTGTCGTACGCCGCGTCGATCCGCGCCGCGAGCGCGTCGCGCGCAACGCTCGGCGGGGGTCCGGCGAGGGCCTCGCGGTGCCGACGCAGCCACTCCTGCCACTGCTCCTTCTTGCTGAGGCGCTCCGCCTGCTGCGCGTGGATGTGCTCGAGCGACCACGACTGGCGCTTGTGCGCGCGGAACGAGTACCGCTCGCTGGAGTCGCGGAGTCGACGCACCGCCTCGACGTTCATAAGCAGTAGCAGCCGCGCGAGCGGACAGAGGTCCGCGGGCTTGGTGTATCGCAGATCCTCGGCCTCCGCGCGCGTCATGCCGGTCGCCTCGCGGATGCGTTCGGCGAGCGATGCATGGAACGCGGTTCGCGGCGTCCCCTTCGCCTCGGCGACGAGCGCCGAGAGCCTCGTGCCCTCGGCGACCAGGAAGCCGATCTTGTGGTAGAGGTCGCGGTCTTCGAACCACTCCCGTGCCGTCGCGTGCAGCCCGAGCACGTCGCGCCAGAAGCCCTTGCGGTCGGCCTCGATGCGGCCCCCCGCGGAAGCGGAACGCCGCGAGGCCGATGCCGGTCTTCTCGACGAACACCGTGAACGCCTCGTCCAGCAGGAGGCGGAGCTCCACGCCGTGCTCGTCGACGAGGCGCCGCCTGCCCTCGACGCTCCAGTCGCGGATCGGCTCGTACGTTTCGCGCGAGGCCATCACAGCCCCCACCAGCGGAACGCGCCGAGATGGACCGGGGACGCACAGCGACGGGTGATCTCGTCCGGGTCACCGGCGACGCTCGGCGCGTCGGCGTGCGCGGCGAATGCGACGACGTTCGCCGGGTCGAGGCCCGCCTCGCGTGCGTAGACGCGGCGGGCCTCGTCGAGCCAGCTCAGCGCCGCGCGCACCGATTCGAACCCCGCGGCCTCTCGCCGCCACCGCGCCAGGAGCGCTGCGACCTCGCGCACGGCGGTGCCCAGCGCCGCGGCGCCAAGAACCTCCGGACGGCGGCCGGTGATGATTCCGAAGCGCTCGCAGACCAGCGCCTTCACGAGGTCGTGGACCGGCCACGCGAGGTCGAGCACTCCGCTCGCGCCTGCGGCGAGCGCGCTCCAGACGAGGCTCGGGTACACCTCGCGGTCGTTGGTGAACGTCGAGATGAACGAGCCCATGTCGCCGGTGGCCGCCCAGTACTCGACGCGGCGACTGCGCGGGAGCGTCGTCCCGAAGAGGTTCCGCGCCGAGAGCGTCCGATGCCCCGAGAGGCACAGGCCCTCCGTGCTGGCGTTCACCGTGGCCGACGCTCCGACGCCGTACCAGCGCACGACCTCGACGCGGGCGGAGACACCCTCCAGGCGTTCGGTCTCGACGATGTCCGTCCCGCGCGACTGGTCGACAGGTTCGGCCGCCACGGTGTTGGGGAAGCAGGCCCGCAGGGTCCTGATCGCGCAGGCGCCGAAGCGGGTCTCGCCCACCCCACGCTCATCACCGAGTGCGCAGAGCACCCTTGACCCGTCGCCCGCGGACGGGTTCCCGTCGAACCCCAGGTGGGGAAGGTGCATCACCGCGACGAACCGGTCGCGCAAGGGGACGCCGTGCGCGGTGAGCGCCCACCACGGCATGGCGCGGAGCGCGCCCGGCGCGAAGACCGAGAGCATGAGCGGCCGATCCCGCGGGACGCCCGCGAGGCATCGCCCGAGTGCCTCGTCGAGGAGTGACCGCAGTTGTTCGAGCGCCTGTGCTCGAGCCGCGTCAGCGCCCCGATTCGGGTTGCTGTCGTCGGGGCGAGGTTGGAGCAGCTCTCGCAGGGCGTGGAGCGCCTGCCACCCGAGCGTGTTGGGCAACTTGAGGGGCTGCACGAGCGTGCCCCCGTCGACCTGGCACACGACGCTCATGAGGAGCTCCCCCGCGGCGCCGATCGACACGCCGAGCACCACGCGCATGGGAGGCACGCCGCGGAGCCATGCCTCCAGGTCGGTGATCCTCCGCGACGGGACGAACATCTGGAGGACCCTCTGCGCCGCGTCCTCGGGGGCGTCGGGCGACCGCGTCGCGGCCGCTGTCGTCGCGTCGCGCGCCTGGCGCCACAGCCCGTGCACCGCCTCGTCGAGCGCAAGCAGGCGCCGCTCGATGAGGAAGGCGCACGTGCGCGCGGCCGGCGGATCGCGAAGGCCCTCGAACACCGTCGAGGCCACGTCCCATCCGGTGAGCGCCCACGGCGACTGCGCTCCCGCGCGGATGAGGGTCTCAGCCGACAGCGAGAACGCGTCGAAGCGAGAGGCTCGGGGTCGGTCGTCAGGGCGCTCGTCGTCCTGAAGCCGGCCGAGGTCTTCGAGGCGCTGGAGCAGGTGCTCGCGCTGCCACGCCATCGCCGCGAGCTCGCTGACGCCCGCGCCTTCGGGCGCCATGCGCGCGTGGCGATGCAGTGTGCCGAGACGCAGGTCGGCGCCGAGCTGCAACGACGCGATGTGATGGAGCGTGAGCCGCGGCTCCATCGCGCCCCCGAACCGCATCGAGAGGAAGTTCGACGCGACACGCTGCCACGCGACCCCGGGCGTCCCCGTCGAGTCCCAGAAGTCCCCGAGGTCGTCGCCGACGAGGCCCCAGTGCGCGCCCTCGATCCGATCGAGCGCGGTGGATGTGACCCGCTGCCCGTCGACGCCGAGGTCGGGCCTCGCCTGATCGGCTCCCGCGAACCACGCGGCGCCTCGCGCGATCTCCCGCGCGGAGACGAAGTGCGGGTCGGGCGGTGCGTCCTCGTCGCCCACGGTCAGCGCGAGCATCGCGAGGCCGCTCCGCAGGCGTTGCACCGCGAAGAAGGTGTCGCGCGATCTCCCGCGGACCGCAGCGTCACGCGCGAGTTCGACGGCCTCCCGTGCGATTTCTCGGGGTACGGCGTCGCACGCGAGGAGCCACTCGACCGCGAGAGCGGCCGCACGCACGCTTGACCAGGGGTCCGTGCAGCCGCGGATGGCCGCGCGAAGCGACGGCCAGCGCTCCGACATGTGGATCGTGCCTCCGTCACGCGGCGCCGAGAGCGTGTCGACCCACGTGGCTGACGTCAACTACATTCGGACCTCAGCGACGATTACACTTCCCCATCCTGCGCCTCGGTCTGCCGCCTCTTGTTAGCCGCCGTAGTTGTCGTCGCCTCCGTTGTAGTTGTCGTCGCACTTCGGGGGGCTCGCGTCGCCTCGTCGGCCCTCTCGGCGCGCATGCTGGGCCCCGTCATCTCGAGGATCACCGCGTGGTGGACCAGGCGGTCGATCGCCGCCGCCGTCGTCATCGGGTCCTTGAAGATCCGCTCCCACTCGCTGAACACCACGTTGCTGGTGATCACCACGCTCCGCCGCTCGTACCGCTCCGCCAGGAATGTGAACAACACCTCCATCTCGTCTCGGCTCTGCTGGACGTACCCGATGTCGTCGAGGATCACGGCGTCGAACCCGTCCAGCTCCGCCATCTCCTTCTCCAGCCGCAGGTCCCGCTTGGCGCTCAGCAGCCGCTGCACCAGCGCGTACGTCGCCGTGAACAGCACCCGCCGACCGCGCCGCACCAGCTCGTGGCCGATCGCGCACGCCACGTGCGTCTTGCCCCGGCCCGGCAGACCGAACACCAGCACGTTCTCGCCGCGCTCCACGAAGTCACCCTCGCACAGCGCGGGGAGCTTCTTGGCCACCGTCGCCGACAGCCGCTTCCTGTCCAGCGTCGCGAGCGTCTTCTCGCCGAGCAGCCCCGACTCCCGCTGGTGGCGCTCGATGCGGCGCCGCCGCCGCTCGGCCACCTCCAGCCCCGCGAGGTGTCGCAGGTACTGCTGGAACGTCCAGCCCTCCCGCTCCGCCGTCTTCGCGATCTCCTCGGCCAGCTTCCGCATCGTCGGCAGCTTGAGCACCCGCAGCAGCAACGCCAGCGTCTGCAGCGGCGACAGGTCCGACGGCGACGTCGTATCGCTCACGTGCCCACCTCCTGCAGCAGCGCGTCGTACTCCGCCAGGTTGACCGCGAGCGGCGCCATCGCCGGCACGCTCGGCTGCGTCTCCCGCAGCACCAGCGCCTTGACCGCGGCGCTGCTCACCGGCTGCTTCTCGTCCAGCAGCCGCGTCAGCACCGTGGCGACCTCGGTCTCCATCGTGCTCGCCGCCAGGTGCAGGATCCGCAGGTATTCCAGGTCGCCCTGGAGGCCGGGGCGCGTCGCCACGATCGCGTCGTAGGCCCGTCGGAACGGCACCCCGGGGAACATCTCCTCGCGGTACACGTAGCGGGCGAAGCCCCCCGGCTTCTGCACCATCGACCAGATGACGTGCCGGTAGTCGATCCGGTGCTCGTTGCGACCCCGCAGCCGCTCGCAGCTCAGCTGCAGCGCGCCGCGGTAACGCGCCTCGATCCGGTCCTCGAAGATCCGCACCTGGAGCACCTCGCCGATCAAGCGCGAGGGCACCGAATACGAGCACTCCTTGACGCGGATCGTGCTCCACTCGCTGACCCGCAGGTCCTCCTCGACGAACTCGGGCAGCTTCGCCACGTTCAACACCCGCATCGCGTCCAGCTCCTGCGCGAGGCGCGCACCGCGCCCGTTGTTGGCCTTGCGCGACACGTCGTCGACGAACTGCTGCCACGCCTCGACGCTCTCGAAGTCGCGGCTCCCTCGAACCAGCAGGGCCTGCTCCAGGCGGCGCTTGTGGGCGCCGTTGCACGCCTCGACGTCGCCGTTCTGCTCCTTCTCGCCGACCTCCGTCGTGCGCGGGGTCATGCCGAAGTGCCGCATCAGCGCGAGGTAGTCCGCGTTGAAGGGGCGCTTGCCGCCGGCGCTCTCGGCCTTGCCGTCCGGGATCCGGTGCGTGGCCGCGGTGGAGTTGTCGGTCTGGTGGTAGGTCGGCACGCGCCCGAGCTGGAACAGCGCCCGCTGCAGGCTCTTGCGGATCGCCGCCATCGACTCGGACAGGCACACCGTCGCCCAGAGCCAGTTGGAGAAGGGCAGCACGACGTGGCAGAGCAGGTGCTCGAAGAGCTGCCCGTTGATGGTGACGCCGAGCTCGCCGGTGCTCGTGAAGTCGGTCTGCATCGCCTCGCCGGGCCGGTGCCGCTGCGCGAGGGTGACCTCCTTGTCGGGCCCGTGGGCAGCTCGCCAGACGTGGACGTGGCGCTGCAGGGTGCGCAACTGGCCAGGCTCGAAGCGGCCCGGGTAGCGCTCGCCCAGGATCTCGAAGATCGTCTTGGCCTCCAGGGTGGGCGTCTCCTGCAGCAGGGCCTCGATCTCGTCGCGCTGGGCGGCGAAGGGGTCCTCACGGGTGCGCCAGGTGCGGGGCGCGCGCAGCTCCGAGGGGAGCTTGCCCGCCTTGATGTACTTGCGCGCCGTCTTCCGATCCATGTCCGACTTCATGGCCGCCGTCCCCACAATCCCGGTTTTCGTCAACTGCTCCATCAGCATCCTCACCTGGGCGTCGGTTACCGCTCGCATGCGCTTGCTGTGGCCCCTTCGGGCCTCGCGCCGCTACCCCGTTCCGCGCCCCTCTCGATGGGGAGGTGTAATTGTCGCTGTCGGGGTCGTGCAGTTGTCGCTCAGCACCCACGCGCGGAGAAGGGGCTCCTCCGCAGCTGTCGGGCATGCGTCGAGCATCGCGCGGGCCCTCGCCACGAGCACCGGGTCCGTCGGGAAGAGCGGGCGCAGGCGCTCCTCGTCGAGTTCGCCGCGGGCGAGCTCTGTCCAGAGCCACGCCGCTTCGAGTGAGAGTCGGCCGCGGTCGTCTTCCGCGAGCGTGGGCGCGGCGAGGGCTTCGTGTACCCACGCGAGGCCGCGGAGGAGGTTGTGGCGCAGGCTCGCGAGGCCGCGCTCGGCGTAGAAGCGCCCTACGGTGATCGCCTGTGTCGGCGTGGGGAACCCGTCGGCGTCGAGCGCCGTGGCCTCAGCGAGCCGTTCGCGATGGATCGTGTCCACGTCGCGACCGGGCTCGGGCTCCTGCGCGAGGAGGGCGTCGAGCTCGGCCTGCTCCTCGGGGGTGATCGGCCGCACCGCGTCGCCCGGGATCACGACGGGCCGCCGCCCGGCCACCCCCATGAACCGGAAGCCCGCCCACCCCTCGGGCGTCGAGAAGTCGCGCAGCAGCTCGGCCCGCTTCTGAGCCGGGAGCGGCGCGTTCGCCGCGACTCCCCCAAGCGTCGCCGCGAGGTCGTCGCGCGCGGCCCGGGCGCCAAGCAACCACGCGATCGCGTCCGCCACGTCGCGGGCGGGCGTCCGTTCGAGGATCTCGGGCAGCTTCGCCAGTACCGCGTCGCGCCACCAGCGCTGCGCGGTCACGAGGGCTCGGGGCGGATCGTCGCCCGCCGCGAGCCTCTCGCGGTAGCGCGACACGATGTGCGCCGTCACGAACGCCGGCACGCTCCAGAGCGAACCGATGGTGCTGCGCACGCCCGCGTGGTGAAAGGCGCTGTCGATCCCGAAGGCCTCGTCGACCAGGGGTGTCAGGCAGTCGGTCGGGAGGTTCACGCCCGACTGACAGGCCCAGAGCTCGACTCGTTCGCACCCGGCCCACGAAGCGCCGAGGTACTCAACGGACAGGTCCCCGTCCGCCAGGGAGAGCCCCGCACCCTGGCGCGCGATGTGGATTCCGTGCGTGTACACGCTCACCACGTCGGTCCGCGCCGCCTCGCTCTGCAGGCGAGCCCGGGTCGCGTCGGCGCCGAAGAGCGCCGTCTCGTGCGGACCCACCGAGCAGAACGCGAGGTCGTGGAAGCGGGTGGGTACATCGTGACAGTGCTCACCAGGAGCCACGAGGACGGTGCCCTCGCGCTCGATCACGACGCGCTGGCGCATCACGCGCGGCGTGAGGTTCGGCAGGTACGAGATGGCCTCGGCGCGGTCGAGGAGCGTACGTCCCGACCGCCCCGCGGCCACCCACGGGATCAGCGACGCGAGCAGCGACGGCAGAACCACGAGGTGCTCGATCGGTCGCTCGGGGAGCGCATCGTTGAGGTCGAGCAGGGGTAGAAGCACGGCCAGGGCATCGGAGACGGTGGAGCGCCCCGATCGCGGGGAGCCGCTCCCTCCGCGCGCGGCCGCGTCGTAGAGCCCTTGGAGCGCGCGCCACGCTTCGCGACCGAGCGACCGTCGACACGACCTCCCCTTGAGCTCGCTCCCATCGAGCCAGACGGCGACGGCCAACAGCTCCTCGCCGACGGACACGCGCAGGAGCACGTCGCCGGGGTGCTCATCGAGCACCTTGCGGAGCGCGTCGGCGTCGAGCGCCTCGGCCTCGTCGCGATGTCGGTGATCGCCCTCGGGGTCGCGGCGGGCGAGGAGCGTCGCGGCGCGCAGGCTCTCGGCGCCAAGTGCTCTGGCGCCTTCGTGGAGCGCCACCGGGAGCGAGGGCGCCGGACGAGCCTCACGAAGCACCTCGAGCGCGCGATGCTGCGCCCACCGCGTCGCCGCCGCCTGCTCGGCGCCGATCAGGGAGCGCGTCGCGCAGTCGCCTTCGAGTTCGGCGAGCGCACGCTCGAACTCCTGCAACATCTTGTCGATCGCCGAGCGAGCGTCCGCGTCGGTCGTGTGCGCGGTGTGTGACGCCAGCTCGTCCAGGACCCCAGCGACCGCGCCCAGCGCGTAGCGGCGATTGGCGAGGGCGCGAGAGATGGCATCGCCGTGGGGCCGCCCGTGCCAGTGGACCGATTCGAAGTATCTCAGCGCCGCGGTCTCTTCGAGCGCCAGGAACGCCTCGACGGGGCGCCCCTCCTCGGCGTGGAGCTGCGCGGCGAGCAGCGAGATCTGTTGCGCGTCGTGCGCGCCGTGATCCGATGCATGATCGGCGATCGCGCCCGTGCGTCGCGCCATGGCATCGCGCAGGGCGAGGCGCAGCACCCGGCGGACCACTTCGGGCTGCCCGCTCTCGCGGAGCGCGCGGAGGTAGACGAGGTGGTGTTGGGGCTTGAGGTCGCCCAACGCGAAGGCGCGGAGGTGCACCTGGGCTTCGTGCGTGCGGCGGGGTTCGTGGCGGAGGATCGCCTGCGCCGCGAGCAGGTGTGCCTCGGCCACCATGCCCTGGTCACCCCCGCAGATCACCTCGTCGAGTCCGCGCAGCACCGCGCCCAGGTCGCCCGTTCGTCCGCGCTGGACCTGCATGCGCGCGAGTCCGAGGACGAGGAGGGGACGCAGAGGGCGCGGCGGGACGGGCAGAGCGGCCGCCATCGTGGCCGCCATCTGGAGCGGGTCACGGCGAGCGTCCTCGCAGAGCGCGAGGGCGCGACGGTAGCTGCGCTCGGCGTCGTCCCACCGCCGCCGCTGCAGGAACAGGTTGCCGAGGTTGTGGCGGTACCCCGCCGCGTCGAGGAGGCCCAGCGGGCCGATGCCCTCAGTGATCCTGCACGCGAGGCCGATGTGCTCCTCGGCCTCGCGCAGCATGACGTCCTTCTCGTCGAACCCCAGCTCGGCAAGCGCTCGCAGGACGCGGCCCAGGGCGTCGTGAGACTGCGCGAGCCGCAGGGGCGTGCGCTGACGCGCGGGGGATCGCAGAGCGCGTTCGAACAGCTCGCGCGCGTGCAGAAGGTTCTCCTCGCGCACACCCGATGCGAGGTTCTCGTGCGACTGCCCGAGGTCG
The DNA here is from genome assembly GCA_016218825.1 of Deltaproteobacteria bacterium. Taxonomy (GTDB): domain Bacteria; phylum Myxococcota; class XYA12-FULL-58-9; order XYA12-FULL-58-9; family XYA12-FULL-58-9; genus JACRCV01. Next base: position 83,978 of record JACRCV010000101.1, on the reverse strand, counting down.
TACCAGCACGACGCCGCAGCGGCGCTCTCGTCGTCGTGCGCGAAGAGGGCCGCGGCCTCGGAGTAGATCCCGTGCGCCTCGTCGAACTCGCCCCGCGCGGAGAGTCGATGGGCCCTCGCTCGAAGTGATTCACTGCGAGCTCCCGCGGGCGTTTTGCTCATCGTCTCCTCGTACGCCGCCTGCGCCTTGAGCGCGTCGAGCGAGCGCAACACCTCGGGCGGCGGGCCTCCGCGGAACTCCGGCGGTCGCGAACCGGGAGGCTGCGACGACCCCGAGCTGCGTCTACGTCGATCACGGCGTGCCATGCGGGTGAGTCTCCTTGGGCGACGGCACGCGCCGCACAGCGCATAGGTCGAGGTCGAGGACTTTTTCCCCGAATCCGGGCGCAGGGTACTTGAACGACGAGCCAGGGCACGGACGTCTGACAGCGAGGAGATCTTCGGGATGCCGGCGTGAATGTCGCGGGGCGGCGCTCCGACCCCTTCGGTGCGCATCGGGCCCTGCCCCCGGATCTGGCATGCTCCCCGACAGCTTGGGGGAACGTCGGCCTCGTCCCGGTTGCTGCCACGACAAGCCGCGCCCGCGGCGTCCACCCCCGGATGGCACTGGCCCGCGTGCGTGGCCGCGGTCTGGCGACGCTCGGTCGGCTACGTGCTTCCTCCGCCGGTGCCCACGTCGGCGGCCTGGATTCAGTGGACAGGAGCCGTCGGTGATCATACTTTGAATGCAGAACGAAGCCTGGAGGGCTTCATGTTGCGCGTAGACCATGAACACCCCGCGAAGACGCTCGGACCCCAGGCTGCCCGGCTCGTGGTCGAGTTGCATGAGCGGCGGCGGCTGGTGTTCGGGCTCCACGATGTACAGCAGATCACTGGGCTCGGTGCGGACTCGGCGCGCAGCTTCCTCGCGCGCCTGGCCGCGCGGGGGATCGTGACGCGCCTCAAGCCGGGGCTCTTCGTGCTCGTGCCGTTCGATCTCGGCCACGCGCGCGAGTACCTCGGCAACCCCTACGTTGTCGCCCGCGAGCTCGTCGACGCGCGCGACTACTATCTCTCGCACGCCTCGGCGATGGAGATCCACCAGATGACGACGCAGCCCCAGCTCGTCGTCTACACGACGACGCTCCGGGCGCGGCGGCCGCGCACGATCCTGGGGACCGAGTTCCGCTTCGTGCGGGCGCGCCCCGCGGCCTTCTTCGGCGCCGCCGCGCACTGGGTCGACAAGACCGAGAAGGTCATGGTGAGCGACCCGGAACGCACGGTCCTCGATGGCCTCGCGCAGCCCGAATACTGCGGCGGGATCACGGAGGTCGCGAAGGGCGTCGGGATGCGGCGCCCGAACCTTGACCCTCGACGTCTCGTCGACTACGCGCTGCGGCTCGACGTGGGCGCCGTGCTCCGACGCCTCGGCTTCCTGATGGAACTCTACGAGATCGAGGCCCCCGACGAGGTCGCTCGCCTGCGGAGCGCGCTCTCCGCGACCTACCACCTGCTCGACCCTGGCCTCCCGGCCGAGGGCCGGTTTCTGGCGCGCTGGCGCCTCCGCCTGAACGTCGACCCTGAGGAGCTCCGCGCCGTCGGAGGGACGTGAGCGATGATTCCGCAACGCAACCTGTCGCTGCTCTCGAACCGCCTCGTCGCTCCCGGCGGGCGGCGCATCCCCGAGATGGTGCTGGAGCGCGACTACTGCCTCGCGTGGTTCCTCGTCGGGCTCGCAGCGAGCCCGCTGCGGGCGCGCCTCGCGTTCAAGGGCGGTACGGTCCTCAAGCGCTGCTACTTCGGCGACTACCGCTTCTCGGAGGACCTCGACTTCACCCTCACCGAGGAGGTGCCCTTCGAGACGATTCGCGCGGAGCTCGAGGGCCTCTTCGACGACGTGCGTGGCCGCAGCGGCGTCGCGTTCCGCTACGCGCGCGATGATCGCCACCCGCACGAGAACAGCCACACTTTCTACCTCGGGTACGAGGGCCCGCTGCCCGCGACGAGCGCGGGTCGCGAGGTGAAGGTCGACGTCACGAAGCGCGAGCGGCTCGTGTTCCCGCTCGCCGAGCGCGCGGTGCTCCGCGGCTACGCCGAGTACGACGACCTGCCCGAGGGGGCGACGGTGCGCGCGTACTCGCTCGCCGAGGTCGCGACCGAGAAGCGCGCGGCCGTGACCGACCGCGCGCGCAACGAGCCCCGCGACCTCTACGACCTCTGGTACCTCGCGGACGGCGGCCACGTCGACCTCGCCGACCTTCTGCCCGGCATCGCCGACAAGCTCGCGTTCCGCGGGCGGGCGAGCGACCGCCTGGGCGAGGAGCTCGCCGCCAAGGAAGCGCGCTTGAAGAAGCTCTGGGCGACGCGGCTCGCCGCGCAGATGGCGACGCTCCCCGAGTTCGACGCGACCTTCCGCGCGGTCCGGCGGCTGATGCGCGCGGCGGGGATCGGCGGGGCGTAGGCCAACGTGCTCGCGAGCGCCTTCGGCGTCTGTGCGTGGGGCTCGGATGCGTAAGAAACCTGATGAACAAGTCCAACGAGCCCATCGACGCGGCCAGACCGAAGATCGTCGCGGCGCGAGGTGCGCACCTCGCGCTGCTGGCGGCGGGACCGTAGGAGGTGCACCATGCTGACCGTAGGTGTGGACATCGCGAAGGGCCGGGCGACCACCGCCATCTGCGTGGTGCGGTGGGACGCGGATGCCGCTACGGTCGAAGTTCCTGTCGTCGGCGCAGACGACGCTGCGATCCTCGCCGCCGCGACGGCACCGGAGGTCGCTGCAGTCGCGTTCGACGCGCCCTTCGGGTGGCCGACGGCGATGGTGTCTGCGGTTTCGTCGTGGCGCCCCGGGGGGCGGTGGGCGTCGCCGTCCGACGCAGCGTTCCGGCTCCGCCGGACGGACGTTGCCGCCGCGGCACGGACCAAGGCGACGGTCGCCGCGCGGCGGACCGCGGGGGAACCGGGGCTCCAACCCGCGGTGCCACTCTCGGTGGCCGCCGACAAGATCGCGATGGCAGCGTGGCGGTGCTGCGCGCTCCTTGATGCGCTCGCGGTCCGCGAAGCCGAGGTCGTGACGGACACACTCGGCGTCGTCTTCCCGCCCGACGGTCGGCGTCGCGTCATCGAGGCATACCCCGCGGCAGCGCTCGCCATGTGGGGCGTCCCGCGCGAGGGCTACAAGGCCACGGGCGCAATGGCGGTCAGCGTCCGCAAAGCCATCCTCGCCGTGTTGGAGCAAACGGAAGGCCGCGGGTGGGTTCATTGGGTGCCTCATGCACGCGAGCGCTGCGCGTCCACAGACCACGCACTCGACGCCTTCATCTGCGCCCTGGTTGCGCGGGCAGCGCAGCTCGGGTTCGTCGAGGCCGTGCCTTCCGAACACGCGGCGGCGGCCCGTGCGGAAGGGTGGATCGCGGTGCCCCATCGCGAAGCGTTGCAGTCGCTCGTGCGTCGCGCCGGAACCTCTTGAGCGCGAGTGCCGGTGTCGGTCGACCGCTCTACAATCCGCCCGAGGTGAACCAACACCCACTCCAAGGCCTCCTTCGATCCGCGATCCCACCGCGGCTCCAGCACGAACGACGCGCGGATCTCCCTGCGCGCTGCGACGAGCTGGGGCTGCCTCCTGCGCCGGACGATCCCGCGCTCACGAAGGCCCAGTACATCGAGAGCCGCTTGCTGTTGCCGGCCGACGGCGTCGCGGAGGTCGCCCGACGGTTCCTGCGGTACTTCCCGGTGTCGTCTGGTGACCGCATCGCATTCGAGGTCGAGGAGGTGCTCTGGCGTTCAATCCCGGCGCCTCCGATCCCCAGGAAGTTCCGGCACGAACTCGCGCGCCGGATCGAAGGGAACCTCTATCTGCACCCCGAACACTTCCTGCACGCGCTCGAGCAGCTCTGGATCATCGACGACGCGGAGCCGATCGAGCTGCTGCTGGGAAGTCGGCGCAGTACGCTCAGGGACGAGATCGAGCGGCATGTCCTCCAGAACCCCGGCGACTGGAGCGTTGAGTACCTGTTCGAGCGATTGGGTGCCTTCACGGCGTCTGACCGGCGGTTCGCGCGGCTGCTCGAAGCGCTGTCCTCCTCCGACGTCCGGCCGCAGGAGAGCAGCCAGAGAGCGTTCGCCGCCGACGTGAATCACGTGCTCGGCCCCTGCGGCGTGGTCCTTCGGGAGACCGGGATCGAGGAGGGCTACCCCGTGTTCTCGCTCGTCGCGAACGCGCGGGGTGTGCAGGGACGCCCGAAGAACCTGATCTTCGCATCGAATTCGAAGCCTGAGATTCGCTTTCGAGACGCCTTGAACAACGACATCGAGTGCCTCTCCAACGACGTGCTCATCTACGATCGCCCCTTCCCTCCGAACGGCGTCCGTTGGCGTGACCTCCAGGAGTGGTGGGCGGATCTTCACGCCCTCACGGACGCCGACCTCGCGAAGACGACGCTGTACAAGCGGCTCAGGGAGTGCCTGCCGCGCAGCTCTCCTCCGCAGCGACTGCTCTTCGATGCCTTCCACGAGTCGTTCGCCCGAGCAGTACCGGGGTTGCCCGCGCTGCTGCCGGAGGTGTGGTTGCACTACGACCCCAGGGTCGTCGAGGCGCGCGGGCGAGAGGCGTTGCTACGGCAACGGATGGACTTCCTGATGGTGCTGTCGCACGAGGTCCGCGTCGTCATCGAGGTCGACGGTAAGCACCACTACAGCGACCAGCGCGGGGTCGCCTCCCCGGGCCTCTACGCCGAGATGGTGGCCGCGGACCGGGACCTTCGTCTGCTCGGGTACGAGGTCTATCGCTTCGGCGCGGCCGAGCTTCAAGGAGACCAGGCGAGAGGTCGCGTGCGGGAGTTCTTCGAGCGCCTGTTCCGGCGCCACGACATCGCAATCACAGGTTGAACCAGCCAGGTCGGGGCGACAGGCGGCTCCTGGTTCAGCGCCGGCGGCGCCTTCGACACGCCGCCGGTTTTCGTAACCCGGTGTCCTCGATCCAGGGGACACTCGCGGCCCCGCAGGAGTCCCCATGTACATCCGCGCCATCGAAGGCCTTCACGAACGGCTTGTCGCGAACATCGAGGCCAGCGACCACCTCGCGGACCCCGGGCTTCTTGCGCAGCGACGGCGCCGCCTCCAGGAGGCGGGGGCATTGCGGCAGCCCGCGTTCGTGGAGTCCACCCGGAACTACGCGACGGGGAAGCCGTTCGCGTCGGTCCTGGATCGCCTCCCGGCGGCGGGCGGCGAGGTCCGCGCCCTCTTCGAGCGGCTCGCCGGGCGCGCGCCGGACGACGCGAAGCTCCTGTACGACCCGCCCCGCTCGCACCAGCTCGAGTCGCTCGACGAACTCCTCGTGCGCGGGCGGAACATCGTCGTCTTCACCGGCACCGGGTCGGGCAAGACCGAGTGCTTCACGCTGCCGATCCTCGCGAGGACCTACGCCGAGGCCGTCGCGCACCCCGCGTCGTTCGGCACCTACGCGATGCGTGCGCTGATCATGTACCCGATGAACGCGCTCGTGAACGACCAGCTCTCGCGCATCCGGCGCCTCCTCGGCGATCCCGAGGTCGCCGACGCGTTCAGGTCGCAGTCGGCAGGACGGCCGGTTCGGTTCGCGCAGTACACCGGCCGCACGCCCTTCCCCGGGCTCCGCGACTTCGGCGCGCGGGACCGGCGGCGCATGGACGCCTTTGGCCGCTTCTACCTCGACACCGTGCTCAAGCCCGCGGAGCTCGACGCGCCGCCCGTCGAGGGGGCCCGGATGTTGAGGGACATGCTCCGGGCGCGCGGGCGCTGGCCGGTAAAGCGCAGCCTGCGGGACTGGTACGGCGGCAAGAAGTACGGCTCCAGCAACCACCTCTGGGCCGACCGTCTTCACCCCGATCCGCTCGACAGCGAGCTGATCGCCCGGCACGAGGTCTACGGCTACGCGCACCCCGCGACGGGCGCCGCCCTCGGGGGACCGCCGGACGTGCTGATCACCAACTACTCCATGCTGGAGTACATGCTCCTGCGGCCGGTCGAGCGTCCCATCTTCGACCGCACCCGCGCGTGGCTGGAGGACCACCCGGAGCAGACGTTCCTCCTCGTGCTCGACGAGGCGCACCTCTACCGCGGTGCGCAGGGTACGGAGGTCGCGCTGCTCGTGCGGCGCCTGTTCGAACGCCTCGGGCTCTGGGATCCGCAGCGCGTGCGACAGATTCGCGTCGCGATCACCAGCGCGAGCTTCTCCGCGGGGGAGCGGGCCCGGGAGTTCGCGGCGCAACTGACGGGGCTCCCCGTCGCGTCGTTCACCCCGGTCAGCGGCGAGATCGAGAGTCGGAACGTCGGCGCGGCGGGGGACGCGCGGCTCGCGGCGACACTCGCGGCCGTCACGCCCGCCGCGCTCTACGCCGCGTCCGATACGCCCGCGCGCCTCCAGTTGGTCGAGCCGTTGCTCGACGCGCTCGGCCGACGGGGTGACGCTCCAACGGCCGACGCGCCCGACGCGTTCGAACACGCGCTCCACGCCGCGCTCGAGGATCTGCCCGTGCGCCGGGCCCTCGTGCACCACACCCAGCAGGAGGCCCTCCAGCTCCCGGAGCTCGCGGAGCGGCTCTTCCCAAACGCCGAGGGCCAGCTCGCCGCCACGGAGAGCCTCATCGCGCTCTGCACGCTCGCGCGCAACCCCCTCGGCGGCGGCAACCTCCTCCCCAGCCGGATCCACAGCTTCCACCGCGGGCTGCCCGGGCTCTGGGTGTGTCTCGATCCCGCGTGCAGCGGCGTCGCGCCCGAACACCGGGGCGTCGTCGCGGGTTGCATGTACGCCCAGCCGCGGGAGCGATGCGACGCGTGCGGCGCCCGCGTGCTTGAGCTCCTGAGCTGCCGCGCCTGCGGGGCGGCCTACGTCCAGGGCTACCTCCGCGAGGACGCCGCCGCCCGGTTCCTGTGGCAGAGCGGCGAGCAGAGCAGCGGCGCCACGAGCGGCCTCGCGAAGGTCCATGTGTTGCTCGAAGCGCTCACGTCACCGCCGGACTTCGCCGAGGCCCAGCTCCTCGACGCTCGCACGGGGTTCCTGCTGAGCGGGACCGAGAGCACGGGCCGCGAGACGCGCGAGGTGTGGCTCTACCGGCTCGGGCTCCGCAAGGACGAACCGACCGACGCCGGGCGTCCGTTCTACCGCTGCGGCGTCTGCGGCGAGGACAACGACCGCCGCGTGCCGAACCGACCGCCCGTGTTCCGCAGCCCCGTCGAGAACCACCGCACCGAGGGCCAGGAGCCGTTCTACTCGCTCGTCCACGAGCAGCTCCTGTCGCAGCCCCCGCGGACCAGGTCGGCGGGGCCGCTCGAGCGCGACACGCCCCTCAAGGGGCGCAAGGTCCTCGTGTTCTCCGACGGGCGCCAGAAGGCCGCGCGGCTCGCGGCGGAGCTCGGGCGCGCGGCGCTCCGTGACAGCGCGCGGCCGATGCTGCTGCGGGGCTTCCTGGAGCTGCGCGCGATGGGGTTCCCGCGGGGGCTCGACTCCGCCTACCTCGCGCTGCTGCTCGGCGCCCGAAGCCTCGGGGTGGAGCTGCGCACGACGGACGAGACGATCGACGCCGACGTGCGGCGCCACGCCGAGATGGCCGAGCAGGTCGTCGAGGCGGGTTTCCTCCCGAACCTCGAGATGGAGTTCGCCGCGCAGCGCCCGCCGGCCCCGGTCGCGACCACGCTACTCCGCATCGTCCGCGACAAGCTCGCGGGCCTTCAGGCACTCGCGCTCGCGCGGATCGTCCCGCACCCCCACCCCGGGATGGAGGCGCTCTTCCAGAAGCAGGTCCTCGCGAAGGTCGCGCTCGGGCGTCTCGACGAGGCAGGCAAGCGCGCCCTGGTCAACCTGTGGCTGGGGCTCGTGCTCGAACGCCACGGGTGCAGCCTCTACGCTCCCTCGCAGCTCGAGGAGGGCTCGTGGTTCCTCGCCGGGCAGGCGTCGTCGGGGTCGATGCGGAGCTTCGCCGCGCTCCTCACCGCGGCGGAGGGCAAGGCCGGCGCGAAGGTCTTCGGGGAGAAGTGGCTCCCCGTGCTGCGGGCGTTCTTCTTCCCGGGGGGTGCGAAGGAGGAGGGGGTCCTGTCCGCGCAGCGGATCTCGCTCGACATCTCCGCGCCGCTCGGCACCCTCGCGGGGTGGCAGCGATGCCGACGGTGCTCGCGCGTGCAGATCGAGGGCGCGCTGGCGCCGGTCTGCGTGCACTGCGCGGCGGCCGATACCCTGGAGCCGCTGGACCGCGGGAACGCCGTGGACCAGTTCCTCGCGCGCAAGGGCTTCTACCGGACCCCGGTCGTCGAGGCGCTCGCGGGGCGCGGGACGACCGTCCAACCGGTGGTCGTGCGCGAGCACTCCGCGCAGCTCTCGCAACCCGGTGGCGAGGCACACAGTTGGACCGAGCGCCACGAGCTCGCGTTCCAGGACATCACCACGCCGGACGTCGAGGGCATGCGGTCGGTGGTCGACGTGCTGAGTTGCACGACGACGATGGAGGTCGGGATCGACATCGGGTCGCTCCTCGGCGTCGCCATGCGCAACATGCCGCCCGGTCGCGCCAACTACCAGCAGCGCGCCGGGCGCGCGGGCCGACGCGGCAGTGGCGTCGCGACGGTCGTCACGTACGCCGACCAGGACGGGCACAACCAGCACCACTATGAAAACCCGCAGAAGCTAATCAAGGACCCGGTCCCGGACCCGCGCCTGAACCTGAGCAACGGCTGGATCGCCCGGCGTCACGCCAACGCCTTCGTCCTCCAGCGCTACCTCGCCGCGCGGGTCGGCGCCCTGCCGAAGGACGCGCCCGCGCCGCACCACGCGCACCTCTTCGCCTCGCTCGGCCTCGTGCAGGAGTTCGTCGACGGGGGGCCCGAGATCGGGCTGCGCGACCTCGAAGTCTGGCTCGCGGCACCCGACGTGCGCGACGAGCTCCGCGCCGCGCTCGAACGCTGGTTGCCGCCGGAGGTGGACGGCCGCGAGGCGATCCTCGACTCGTTCGCGCAGCACCTGACCGCCTGCGTGCGCCGCGCCCTCGACCGCGAGCTCCAGGCCGCCGCGGGCGAGGTCCCGGCCGGGGCCGCGCCCCCGGCTCCCCTCGTTGAGGAGGGCGCGGAGGAGGCTTCGGAGGGGCCCGACGAGACTGCCGCCCCCGAGGGCGACGGCGAGCTCACCGAGGTCGAGGCGGAGGCAGCGTCCGAGGCCGACGACGCGTCGGCCGACGACGAGGACGTCGCCGCGGAGGACGGCGCCGGGCCGCGACGGGACGAGTACCTGCTCGAGCGCCTGCTCTACGAGGGCGTGCTGCCGAAGTACGCGTTCCCGACCGACCTAGTCGGGTTCCACGTCTTCGAAGCGACCAACGGGCTCAACAAGGCCCCGAAGGTCGCGCGCGACAAGCTGCGCTTCGTGCCGCAGCGCGACCGCGCGCTGGCCCTCTCGGAGTACGCCCCGGGCAAGACCGTGTTCATCGGCGGGCGCGAGTGGTTCTGCGGCGGCCTGTACGATCCGTACCGCCCGCTCGCGAAGGCGCTCGAACAGATGCGCCACGTGCGCATCTGCGCGCGCTGCGAGCATGCCAAGTTGTTCGACGCGCCGGAGCAGGGCATGGGCGAGGCGTGCCCGCTCTGCGGGGACTGGGAGTTCGGCCAGGAGTCCCACCCGTGGCTCGTGCCGCCGGGGTTCGCCCACCCGGTGAGCTTCCCGCCGCGCACCGACATCGAGGAGCAGGAGACCGCGCGCGCAGGCCGAGCCGTCCTCGCCACCGTGAGCCCCGAGGCGGCGGCGTGGGCGGAGGTCGACGGTGCCGCCTGTGTGCAGCGGTTCCTCGGTCACGCGAGCGACTTCGAGCTCCTCGTCACCAACGAGGGTCCGCGTCGCGCCGGGTACCGTCTGTGCCCGGTCAGGCCGGACCAGCCGATCTCCACGGGCCAGAAAGGTGGGCCCTGGAGGGAGACCTCCGCGGCGTTCACCGCGCCGAGGTCGCGCGGCGGGACCGTCGCGGGTGCCGCCCTCGGGTCACCACTGATCGTGATGACGACCCGACCGCGGTCGCGTGGCGCTGCGGTCGCCAGGACCTCGAACGGGAGCCGTAGTGCCTCGACGCCCGGCGCTGCGGCAGCCAGCTCCGCCATGTAGCGTCCAGGCGCCAGCGAGTCGAACGCGACGAGCTGAGGGTGCTCCTCGGGGAGCACGCGGACCTGCGTCCCGCCGGGCCCGTGCAGCGCGAGCCACACCGCGCCGACCTCGCTCCCGGCGGGGGGCGTGACGTGCACGCGCGGCACGTCGTCGGCGAGGAAGCACGGGTAGTCCTCGCCGCGTGCGTTCTGCCGGTACGCGTACGGCGGCAGGGCCGCCCAGCGCAGGACGGCGCGCGGTGCGGCGAGGGAGAAGCCAAGCGACGTGAGAGCGGCCGCCAGCGACAGCGTAGCGGTCGCCGGGATCTCCACCCGCGCGAGGCCCCACCCGCCGGGGAGCGTGCGGCCTTCCCCGAGGGGCGCCGGGAGTGCGGCATGGCCCGGGGGGATCAGGAGGAGGCACGAGCATCCGGGCGCCAGCGCGGTCCCGTTCACGCGCGTCGCGACGCCATCGGCCGCGAGGTCGAACGCGGTCACGGCGTTCTGGGAAGGCCCATCGAAGGCGAGCGCCGCCAGCCGCGAGGCGTGATCGGGCGAGACGGGGCCGTCCGTGCTCACCTCGTAGCGCCCCGACGACAGGGGCAGCCGCACCGCCCAGCGGCGGGTTCGCAGGTTGCTCGCGAGCGCGACGACCGCGCCGTGCAGACCCCGAAAGGTCAGGCGGCGGACCAAGGGCGGCAGCCAGGCCAGGGGACCGACCAGCACGCGCAACTCGGCGTCCATCTCCTGGAGCTCCAGGACGCACGCGGGGTCGCCGTCCGGAGCGTCCGCCTCCGCCTCGGGCGCGGCCTCGCCGCGCTGCTCGCCCAGCGGGCCGAAGAACCGCGCGAGCGACCAGGCAAGGCGGCGCTCGAGCCGTTCGCGCCCGTCGGCCGTATCGGGTCCTGGGCGAGTGCGAGGTGGCGCGCCGACGTCGGGCTCTCGACCCGGCTCGTTCGGCGGACCGTACGGGACTCCCGCGCGATCGCGCAGCTCCGAAACCGCGCCTGGGTTCGGCACCGCGTTGTAGGGCACCCGGTTCTCGCAATCAGGCGCCGCGTCGGCGTCGCGCTCACCGCGCTGCAGGATCAGCGAGAGGGCGTCGCCAGGAGTTCGCTCCCCCCGCACCACGCCGCACTGCTCCCGGACCCACGCCCGAAGCGCGGAGGGGTACGCCGCGTCTCGTCCGACCCGCATCCGCCACGCGTCTCCCGGCGCGGCGAGCGGGTGGACGGCGACCCCGTCGGGCTCCTCGTCCGCAGCGAGCACGAGCACCCGGCGTGGCTGCTCCCACCGCGGTTGCAGGCCGAGCAGTTGCCGCATTCCCGGCGGGGCCTCGAGGCGCGCCGGTGCGCCGAGGTGGCGCGCGTCGACCGCGATCAGGTCGGAGCCGACGACATGTTCCAACAGGTTCGGTGCGTCTGAGCGCACATCGAGGAGCGCCGAGTCCGCCCGCACAAAGGCCACGTCCAGGAGCGGGAGAAGGCGGAGCAGGTTCCCCGGAATGCCGAGGGCCTGCAGCTCCCAGAGCAGGTCGGCGATGGGCGCTGCGCCGCGGATCGGTGGCCCGTGGAGGAACGTCGTCAGGAACGGTGCCGCGTGTCGGGCACCGCCCGGCGCAAGAACCGCCGAGCGCCAGCGATGCAGGTAGTAGGCGGCCAGCGCGAGCCCGATCCGCGGAGCGTGCTGCGTGGAGCACACAGCCGTCACATGTCCGGCATCGAGCGAACGAATCGCGTCTGTGGCCGCACGCTGCAACGCACCCTCGCCGAGCCACGCCGCGAGGTCGGTCGGCAGCCCCACGTCGGCGGACGGCCCCGGGTCGCCCGCGAGCGTCACGGTACGACCTCGACCCAGCCAAGAAGCTGCGACGAGAACCCTCCCTTCTCCGGGGAGAGGCGGCGGCGCTGCACCTCGCGCTGCAGCATCGGCTCGATCGTCCCATGCAGGATGCGCTTCCGCTCGTCGAGGTCCCAGGGCGACGCGACGGGCGCCCGCTCGAAGACCTCCCGCGCCCTGCGTTCGAGCGCCGGGAGGCGATGGCCGGCGCCGTCCGCCGCGAGGAACTGCACCGCGGCGCGACGCTCTCCCCGCGGGCCGTGGGTCTCGACGAGCCACGCCGTCAGCACGCCCGCCGGGTCGTCGCCCGCCCGCACCGCCAGCCCCAGGCCCTCCGGGGCGGCCTCGCGCCAGCGGCGGAGAGCCTCCTGCATGAGCGGGTGGTCCAGGCCGAAGAGGTCGAGGGCGTCATCCTCGCGAGCGAGGTCGCGGTCGGTCGTGAAGCGCAGCAGGGCCGCGCCGCTCCCGTCGCGCACCTCGAAGCGCCCGGGACCGGTCGTCGCGAGCGTCTTGCCGGTATCGGCGGTCGCCGCGCCGAAGTAGCGGAGCATCCGCTCGACCGAGCCCGCGGTGTCCGCGAGCGGCTTGTAGTCGTCGAGGTTGAAGCCCTCCAGGTCCTGGAAGAGCGAGAAGACGACCTGTCGTGCCTCGCGGGCGCTTTGCAGCGCGTCCTTGATCTCCTGCTCCGTTCGTCGAAGCTCGGGGTCTGAGATCGCCTCCTGGTAGAGCTGGTCGTAGCGGAGTCGCTCGGAGAGCTGGCCGAGGATCTGCGTGCGAAGGTCCTCCGTGATATTGCCGCGCTCATCGACCTTGCCCAGCGCCCGCGCGATCTCTTGAAGCTTCTCATCGAGCAGCAGGAAGATCCTGCCCTCGATCGTGTCCGACAGGATCAGGTTGTAGACCTGGGCGGTGTCGCGCTGGCCGTAGCGGTGGATGCGCCCGATGCGCTGCTCGACGTCCATCGGGTTCCACGGCAGGTCGAAGTTGAAGAGCACCCGCGCGAACTGCAGGTTGATGCCCTCGCGCCCGGCCGCCGTGCAGACCAGGACGCGGGGGCCGTCCTTCAGGCGGAAGCGCTTCTCCGCGGCGAGCTTGGCGCCGTGGTCGCCCCCGCGCAGCACGGCCACGCCCGTGCCGGGGAACGCACCCTCGATCTCGCGCGCGAGCATGTCCACCGTCGAGAGGTAGGTCGCGAACACGACCACCTTCTCCGCGGCGTTCTCCTTCCAGAGCTGCCCGAGCGCATCGAGCAGGCGCCCCACCTTCGTCTCCCGCGCGCTCGGGAACCGCCCGAGCAGATCCCCGATGCGCAGGCGCTCCTCTGGCAGCGCGAGGCTCACGGCCTTGGCGACGAGGTCCTCCGCGCCGACCTGCGCGCTCTCCGCGCCGAACGCGTCCGCGGCGCGCTGTACGGTGGCCTCCTCGACCTGCTCGATGACCAGCGCCTTCCAGTCCGCGAGGATGCGGTCCACCTGGTTCGACGCCGCGAGGTCGGAGCCGAGCCCGTGGTCCTCGCGGATGAGCGCCCGGGCCTCGTCGTAGAGCTTCTGGCGACCGTCGATGTCGAGGTTCTTGTCCCGCAGCACCGCCTCGTGCACGGTGAGCGCGAGGAGCCGGCGGCGGAGCGTGGTCCGCACCGCCGCGAAGCTCGACGCGGCGATCTTCTGGAAGATCGCCATCACGAAGCCCAGCGCGCGCCCCTTGCCACCCTCGCGCTTCGCGAGGGCGAAGCCGTCCTGGAGGTACTTGAGCAGCTCGTCGTAAAACGCGGCCTCCGCGTCGGTCATCGTAAAGGAGTCGGTGCGGACCTCGCGACGCGCGAACAGAGGCGTGCCGTCGGCGCGGCAGGCGTCGACCTTGGTGCGGCGGAACACCACCTCGTTCAGGCGGTGGCGGTTCTCGACCATCTCGTCGGCGCTGTTGAAGAGCGTGGGGTTCAGGAGCTGCACCAGCATCCAGAAGCGGAAGTGGTCTCCCTGGTGGGGTGTCGCCGAGAGCAGCAGCAGGTCGCGGGTGTGGCCCTTCAGCGCCTCGGAGAGCTTGTAGTTCTCGGTCTTCGTGACCTTCTTGCCCGCCCGATACGCCGTCAGATGGTGCGCCTCGTCGAACACCACCAGGTCCCACCGGGGCGCCTCCAGCAGGCGCCGGACGCGCCGCGCCTGCTTGAGGGTATCGACGCTCGCGATGAGGCGGTCGTGCCTGGCGAACGCGTTGGTCTTCCGGTCGGTGACATCCCCCTCCGAGCCGAACACCTCGAAGTCCAGGCGGAACACCTCGTTGAGCTCGCGGTGCCAGTTGTTCACGAGGCCGGCCGGGACCACCATCAGCGCGCGCCGGAGTTCGCCGCGGCTCGCGAGCTCGCGCAGGATCAGGGCCGTCTCGATCGTCTTGCCGAGGCCGACCTCGTCCGCCACGAGGAACCTCCGCGGCGAGGCGACCGCCACGCGGTGGGTCAGCACGATCTGGTGGGGGAGCAGATCGACCTTCGCGGCCGTGAGCGACGACGCGCTGTCGATCAAGGGCAGGGCGTGCGCCTCCACGGCGAGCCACGCGCGGCGCGCTCGCTCGGGATCAACCGCGACCCCTTCGAGCATCCGTTCGCTGCGACTGGCCTGGTCCCTCAGCGCTGAGAGCGGCACCTGCCGTTCGCCGCCCAGCGCGAAGAAGACGCGCACGAAGCCGTCGAGCGCCTCTCCGACGATGACGCCCTCGCCGAAGTCGCCGTGTGCTACGCGCTGACCGAGCGACGGCGTCGTAGGCAACGCGTCATGCCCGGCAACCGACAGCGTCGGGACAGTCACGACAGCCTCGCGAGATGGAGTCCGATCCAGCCCGGACCCGTCGGGTCCACCTTGCCTTTCGCAGGAACAACGATGCGCCTCAGGTCGGCCTCCGCGCCTGCCCAGAGGCATCGTCCGAGCGCCAACGGCTCCACTGAAGTCCGCCCCGCCCAGCGCCATGAGTAGCTCCCGTCCGCCGAGGAATGCGTCAGCCGTCGCAACGCCTCGGGCAGCCAGAAGATGAGCGCAGCCTGCCCGTCGTACTCCTCCTGGAACGACAGCATTACCGGAACGAGCTCGCGCTGGATCCACACCTCTGCAGCGTCAGGCCCGAACGCGTCGAGGCAACTGTCGAACCCAGCCACGACCACGGCCTCGCCGTTCGACGAAGGCAGCGCTGCTGGCCAAGCGCGGCTGCGCGTAAGCAACTGCCGCATCGTCCACGCCGCGTCTGGGCCGGCGACGGTCCCGAGTGCCTCGGCATTCCAGACGAGGGACAGCCCGCGCCTAACCCAACCGCGATCGGCCATCGGAGGCAGCATGACTCACTCCTCGTCCCGGTAGAGCGAGAGCTGCCTCACGACCCTCTCGTTCCGCTTCTCCCAGGAGTCGTACAGCTTGAACGCGGTCGCCGCCGCGAGCCGCGTCTCCTTGTCTGGTCCCTTGCGGACGTGCCACTCAAGGAGAGCCCTCAGCGCCTGGTGCGGGCGGAAGTTGGTGTTGTTGAGCGTGTCCTCTACCTTGATGCCGCTCTCCGGCGTGCATGCCCCGATGAGGAACATCGCCTGCTCGTAGTCGCTCGTCATCTTCTGTCGGTGCTTGCGCTGCCACGCGCTCGCGATGCTCGCGGCGTTCGTGCGATAGAAGGCCTTGTTCTTCTCGGCACACCAGCCCAGCTCCACGAACTCAGACGGCGCCATGCCCGTACCGCGGAGGTACTTCTGGATCTCCTCCCGCTTCACCTCCGTCTGCCCCATGAAGACCCGCAGGAACTGCCTCGTAAGCGGCTCGGCGTTGGGCGGCGGGGGATCGGAGACAACCGTGGTGTCTTCATCGAGCAGCAGATTGATCCCTACGAGCGCATCCTTGACCTTCATCTCCTTGCCGTCATCGATGAACACCTTGCCGTAGTGACGAGAGAAGTACTCGAGCGCCTTGCCACGACGCACGACCTGGAGATCAGCCTCCGAGAGCCCCTGAGATCTGTGATGCTCTAGCGTGCTCTTGAGCGCCTGCACGTCCTGCAGAACCTGCCTTCGCATCTTTGCCCAACTCACAGGCGTCGGCTCGCCAGTCCGCTTGCGGCAGACGTGGATGATGTCGAATTCAATCTTCTTCGCGCCGAACTCTCCGCCTCCTTTCGTTTCATCGCTCCGAATAGGATAGGTGGCTTCAAGATAGAAGCCCGCATCGAATAGACTTTCGAGCACCGCAACCCACGGTTCGTCTTCACTATGGTGGAACGTAAAAGCCAAGACACCTCCAGACTTGAGGATTCGGTGACCTTCGCGCCAGCATTCCGTCAGAACACGCTTATAGAATTCGTCGGCGTTCTCAGGGTTGCGCGCAAGGTTCGACACCGCCTCAAGAGTCTTCGGCGTATACTCGGCAGTAAAGGTATCTGGGTAGCGGGTGGCGAGAACCAGTCGGAGCCACACGTAGAAGAAGTCCGAGAGTTCAGAGTAGTGAAGCAGTCCGCCGAAAGGGGGGTCCGTGATCACCAGGTCGTGTGAACTGTCCGGAACACGAGTCAGTTCGGTAGCCGACTCGCACCGCAAAGCGGGGACATCATGAATCGCGTCTTGCGGATATGCCTTCTCGTTCTTGGCATCATTCTGTTTGGCAATGCCGGGTGCATTGTCTTCGAGCCAGCGCCCCGCAACATGGTCCCAGGGGTTCGATCGCCACTCAAGTGTCTCGGTGAGCGATTCAGTACAGGAACGCCAATTGCCACGTCCAAGATCTGGGAAGACACAGTTCTCGATCGTAGTGGATTTGGGGTGAAAGTTATTGTTCGAAAACATGGGCTCTGGAGTGTCGCGCTGGGGATTCCAGAACGAAAACATATTCTGATTGCGCAGATACTGCTGAAACACTCCGAGCACGTACTCTCGGGCTTCCCAACGATGCGCCGGGCCACTTACCTCAGTAATTGCCTTGAGCAGCAAGGCGTGGACGAGAAGTTGCCTAGGGTTGAACATCGTCCACCAATGGGTGAATCCGTGGTTCGGGATTCCTCCATTCAGCTTGTGGGTCATGAAGCCGAAAGGCAATTCGCTCCTCGGCCAGTATGCAGCCAAGTCTGCATCCTTGCGCGCCTCCCATTCACGATGAGCGGCTTCGAAGGCTCGAGTGTCGGATGCAGCAGAGAAGAACCGACCACTATATGCCGCGCCCTGGTGCTCAAGTTTGGAACTGTATCCTTGGATTGCATACATCGCAACCGGCCCAGTCTTGCCGGAAGCTTTGACGGCCGTTAGCACATCTTCGCCCGTGCCGCACGCACCGCAGGCGCAGAAGGACTGCTTCGGCACGTTGCCCTTGTCGGTTCGGAACTTCACGTCCGTTTTCGGGCAGGTGACCTCGTCGGGCAGCGCACCCCGTACCTCGAGCAGGCGAACTCGCGCTGCACGCGCCTGATTCCACCGAGCTGTCGCTTCCGCCGAGTCCGTCACACTCCCGCCGAAGACCTTTCCAAACGCGTCTTCCCGTTTCTCTCCGCGCATCCACTGGGGGTGCACCAACAACGTTAGCAGGACCTTCTTGCGGTTGCCCTTGCCACCGAGAGCTGAAGGGCTCTCCTCTCGTTTTCCACAGTGGGGGCAGGTGACGCGCAGTTTCTTATCGATGATCGCGAACGCCTTTTCGTCGGCCGCCAGCGCGAGCGGCACGTCCGGCGCCATGCGCGCCTCGCTATCCTCGATGTCGTAACCCTTCCTGCACGCCGGGCACCTATGCTCCCAAGCCTTTACGGTCAATTCTTTCACCGCCACCACAGGGGAACTGAGGACCGGCGTTCGGTTGCCGCAGCCCGTTCGCTGACACGGCATGTGCTTCGCCCAGAAGACGTAGATGCTCTCCGGGCCGTCGTACCGATACTTCTTCCGCTCCTCGGGCGCGAGCGCGAGCGGATCAAAGTCCTCCCCCATTACTTGTCCCGACGCCACTTCCGTCCAGGTGCCGACCTCCCCATGCGGCCCTCGGCACGCATAGAACGGCATGATCTGCGGCTTGACCTCGCGCTCAACGTCCTCAAGGAGCGCCTCGACCTCCTCGCGCCTGACCTGCGCGAGTTCATTCTTGACGACGAACCACGCCACGGGGTTCAGGTCGTTCCCGTACATCTGCATGCCGAGCCTCAGCCCCTCGACGATCGTGGTGCCGCCCCCCATGAAGATGTCCGCCACCTTGAGGTGGGCGAGCGACTTCTTCTTCTGAAAATTGGCGTAGTAGAGGTCCCACACCGCCTTCGCGCTCCGGGCCGCGTCCTGTGGGGCCTTCATGGCAGCGGCGATGAGCATGGAGCGGAAGACGCTCGACCGGCGGCGGGCCCACCACTTGGACATTTGGTAGATGGGCTTGCTGGCGTTGCCCTCGATCTGCGCGACCTGGTTCACCGAGAGGATGGGGAAGTCCACCTCGAGACAGGTCAGGGGACGGTGCGGGTCGGAGAAGTCCACGGTCTCGACGGCAGCGGGCTGCCCGGCATTGACCACGCGGGCGACCTCCTCGGCGATCCGTTGGGCCTTGGTCTTCGTTCCGCCATTCGTTCCGCGTGCCATCGGTCAGACTCCACCGGGCAGTGACAGTTCAATGAAAGGGACGGCCATCTCGAGGAGGGTCAGGCCGCCGTGGGTGAGCTTGGGGTATCCACCCTGGCTCTTCCACTTCCGCCGCCCAAGCACGCACCGATGCAGCCCGTGCTGCGACCGAAACGTGCGCTGGATGGGGGGCAGCCACGGGCCGTCGCTGTCTCCCTCGGCGGCGACCTTGCTCCGCTCACCCTTGAACGCGGCCTTCAACTGCTCGGCCTGCGCCTCGGGCGCGTCCGGGAACTCGCCGGAGACGGCGTAGCCGTGATCCGAGGTGATGACCAGCCGCCGCCCGGTCGCGAGCCGGTGGACCAGATCCCAGAAGTCCGGGCTCGTGAGCGCTGCGCTGGCCTCGGTGAAGAGCCTGTTCGCGGCGTCGCCGTAGCCCGCCAGCGCGT
The DNA here is from genome assembly GCA_016218825.1 of Deltaproteobacteria bacterium. Lineage (GTDB taxonomy): Bacteria > Myxococcota > XYA12-FULL-58-9 > XYA12-FULL-58-9 > XYA12-FULL-58-9 > JACRCV01. Next base: position 65,076 of record JACRCV010000101.1, on the reverse strand, counting down.
GGATTCGCTCGTCGGGCCAATGGTGCCAGAGCACCTGGTCGGGCGTTGCGTCCACGTCCTGCCGGGCGTCGGCCCACGGCAGATCGCCGCTCTCGGTCCTTGCGCCGGGGAGCCGTGTGGCGCGGCTCCGCAGACCGTCATTCTCCAGCGCCGATCGCTGCCCGAACCCCAGCGCGCGAGCGAAGCTGGTTGTGTCGCCGGGCAGCTCCGCGCCCGTAGCGCGGGCCTGATGCACCGTGAGGCCACGCGCCGCCGCTCCGCGGAGAAGCCAGGGAGCCTCCCGCAGCGAGAGGCCGTCGAGAATGAGGACCGCGCGCTGGGCGGGCCGACCGGACCACCACGCCGCCAGCGCGTCCGACGTGCGCTCCGCGGCGCCCTCGTAGTCCGCCCAGAGGTCCCACGCGGCAGCTTCGAGGGCAAGCTCGATCGGGTCGAGCGCGCGCTCCCGCTCGACGAGCGTGTTGCGCCCGTGCTTCTCAGGGTCGGCATCTGCGAAGGCCGCCCAGGCCCGCCCGAACATCGTCCCCCACGCATCCGCAGCGGGCGCGGTCAGGAGGCGCGACAGCAACTCCTGGTCGGGATCCATCGCGCGCTCAGCCTTTCTCGACCGTGAGCTCGAACTTGAGGCCGTCCGGCAGGCCCTTGAGCAGCTTGTTGAGCTGCTCACCGGTCAGGCCCGAGACCTTGATCGTGGCCGAGCGCAACGCCGTCGTCGGCTTCACGCCCCACCCTTCCACCTTGTTGAGGAGGTTCAACGCCGAATTCTGGGGCGCCGTGAACACCAACGGCGGCAGGGGCGCCGGGGCCTCGACCGTAGACCCGGTGCCGCCCCCCGAGAGGGGGGCAACGGCGGTCGGTTGGAGATTCTGCAGCGTTTGATCCGTGCTCGTCGGTGCGGCAGGCGTGGGATCGGGGGGGACGATGCCGTCGCTCGCCGTGGTGGGGCGGGGAAAGGACAGCGTCGTCTCGTGGAGCGCCTTGCCGGTCCCCATCGACGAGTTCTTCAGCCGCTGGAACGCAGCGTCTTCGGTCTCGTCGGGTTGCGTCTGGAGGAGCCGTTCGCCCCGGACGTTGACCGCCACCTTGCCCTTGGCGCAAAGCCGGAGCAGACGCTCCTTGAGCTGCGTCTCGCCGAGCCACGGGATGCACTGGGCCCCGTTCGGCCGCGGCTCCTGAAGCTCCGCGAGGAGCTTGCCGACCGAGCCGTTGGTGGCGGCGAGCTGCAGCACCAGCGCCTCGAAGTCTTCGAGCGCGAAGAGGTCCTCGCGGATGCGCCGCTCGACCTCGTCCGGGATCTTGCTGCCCTCGGCCTGGTGGCTCTCCACGTCGAACGCGCAGCGGCTCGGGTCCTCGTAGTCCCACTCGCGCAGGACCGCGAAGCGATCAAACCGGCCCTTGAGCTGCGTGCGCAGCTCGTTCTGGAACCGCGTCACGAGCGGGCGGTACTCGCTGCCGTCGCGCTGCCACTCCGTGGCCTTGAGCACCATGCGCGCGAGCAGCACCAACGCCCTGTCGGTGTAGATGTCCGCCTCGGCCTTCGGGAGCAGGAACCGGACGGTGTTGCGGCGCACCGTGAGTCGCTCTTTCAGCCAGCGGCCCAAGGCGCCTCCGCGGGCCGCGCCCCCGGGATCCGCGGGCAGCACGATCAGCGGGGCACGGTCGTCCCAGCGCTCGGGTCGCTCGGTCTCCTCGACGTCGGCCCAGGGGTCGTTCCCCCAGCGCGACCCGAGCACGATGACCCGAACGCCGCGCGGGACGTCGTCGGCGCCGCCGATGACGTACCGGATCTCCTTGGCGAGGTGGCGGAGGTCCGACCCATCAGCGAAGAGCCTGTCGTTCCTCGCGAGAGCCTTGAGCCGGGCCTCGGGGTTCTCCTCCTCGCGGAACACGAGGCGCGGGCCGACCCGGTGGATGTTGAAGCTGTTGTTGACGATCTCGTCCAACTCGACCTGGAACGCGTTGTCGTCGATCGGTCGATCGCGCGTGATGTCGATGTGCAGCGTCGTGGCGTCCGCCCCGGCGAGGTTGCCGGCGGCGAGCGAACGCAACCAGAGGGCCCCGACGACCTCGCCCAGGTGGGGCAGGGCGTTCGCGTGGTCGCGGACTGCCTCGCGGACTGCCTCGAGGTTTCGCAGCGCCTTCGCGCGGAGGTTGGCGAGGTGAGGCATCGAGACGGAGCTGATCAGCGCCTCGATCCCGCTGTCTTCGTCCTCCAGGTTGAAGTCGGCCGCGGTGATGACCGGCGCGCGCTCGCCGCTGCGCTTGTAGAGGCTCGCGAGGATCTTGATGAGGTCGCGCGTCTCCTGCGCCGCCACCGCGTCGAGCACCTGGTCCTCGAGGAGCTGCAGCAGGTGCGGCGCGAAGGGCCACGCCTCGGTGAACTCGCCCCGCTCCCGCTGGTGGTCGGACGCCGGGACGCCCCGCAGGCGGAGGTACTCCGCGACGTGCGCCCCGAGGGCTGCCTCGACCTGCTCGGGCGGGACGTTCGCCCGGTTCTGGAATAGGCGGTGCAGCAGGAGCCGCATCCGGTCCTTGCGCGCGTTCGGCCCCTTGAAGTCGATGAGGACGGGGTTGTCGCGCTGGATCTGTTGGAACGCGTCCGTGTTGCCGTTGCGGACGGAGACGACGAGGACGAGCAGGTCCGGGTGCCGCCGCGCGATCCCCGAGAGGATCTGGATGAAGTTGAACGCCCAGGAGCGGTGCGGTTCCTTTTTGGTCTCCGTGAGGCCGTCGAACCACGTCTGGAACTCGTCGAGGATGAACGCGGTGGGGTGCTTGTTCAGCAATTCGAGGATGAGATCCTCGCCCGGGATGTTGGTCTTCGCGGCGCCCATGGCGTCCCAGCGCCCGCGCACATAGTTGCCGTCGGGGTGCCCCTCGAAGAGCACGTCCCAGAGGAACTTGTGCCGCTGGCGTTGCAGGCCCTCGCTGATGACGACCATCCCGTCGCGCAACGGGATCTGGGCCACCTTGGGGTTGCCGAGGCGCGGAGCCCAGCCCTGCAGCCACCTGCGGGTAGCGCGTTGGTCCTTGAGGGCGTGGTGCAGTACGGCGATCAGGTGGGACTTCCCCTGGCCACGATCGCCGAGCAGCACGACGGCACGCCCGCGGTCGGGGCCGACCCCTTCTAGCGCGGCGAGCACGTCGTTCGACGGGTAGGTGATCTCGAGGAAGTCTGCAGCAGGGATCTCGGTCGCCCCGGTCTTCCTCGTGGTGGTGAGCTCGATCTGCGTGCCTGAGAGCCGCTTGTCGAGAAATTCCTTGCGAAGCTTCAGCCCGAGCATCCCAACGTCCTCCTGGCGAACCGGCGGGAGTCTCGCAGAGTTCCGACAGGAAAAGAACGATGTTCTTCGGCGGCTTGGCAGACGCTCGCGGGCGAACCCGAGCCCCGTCCCTTGGGCGCCGACGTCGTCAGTCACGTCGGAGGTGGCGAGAACCAAACCTGGGGAATCTCGGCATGGTCGGCCCATCCGAATCCGGATTTGCCGAAACGGATGTCCAGTGTTGTCCCGGGCGTATCACAGGGACCAGCACGGCAGATGAGGCAAGATGTCCCGTCCGGGTGGTTCGCTTGGCTAGCGCCTCCCGGCATTCACGCAGCGGCCAACCCGTGTTGGTCGCCGTCTTCGTCCCCGTGGCCTTCTCGAAGCCCTTCCCGACGCGTACGGTGGGAGAAATCAGCCTCCGCGCATATGCGCGACCATCTCCCCGCCTTCGTCCGCCACCTGCTTGCGGACCGACACCTGCCTCGCACGGTCAAGACGTACGGGGCGATCCTCACGTCCTTCACCATGTTCCACCCGGCGATCGACATCCCCACGCGGGCCCTCGTGGAGGAGTTCCTCGCCCGGCCCCGTCGCGATGGCGCTCAGCGTGCGTCGACCTCCCGGAACCAGGAGCTCGCGGCCCTGCGCTCCTTCGTCGCCTTCGCCCGGGGCGAGCTGGGCTGGACCACGAACCCCACCGACGGCATCCCCTTCGTACGTGAAGCCCCGCATGATCCCGCGGTCCTCACGTCCGCCGAGCTCGGGCTGCTCTTCGAGACCGCTGCGAGGACTTCCCGTGCGGGGGAGCGCGCTCGGAACCTTGCCCTCCTCGCGGTGCTCTCCCAGGCCGGGCTCCGGGTCCACGAGGCCGTTGGCCTCGACGTGCACCAGGTTGACCTCGCGAGCGCGACCCTCGTCGCCGTCCGTGGCAAGGGCGGCACCATCCACGACCTCCCGCTGAACTCCCCCACCGTCGCCCTCCTCGGGGCCTGGATTGTCGAGCGGGGCGTTCGGGATGGCGAGCAGGCCCTCTTCCTCTCGCAGCGGGGCACACGGCTCTCCATCCGCGCGGCCGAATCTCTCCTCGCCTGCCTGCGGCGGCGCATGGGCTCGGCGAAGCACATCACCCCGCACACCCTGCGGCACACGGCGGCGACCCTCACCCTCACGGCCGGCACCGACCTCTCGACGGTCGCTGAACTCCTGCGCCACAGCGACGTGAACACCACCCGCCGGTACCTGCACCTCGTGGACACCCGCCGTCGCGAGGCGGTCCGGCGGCTCGAAGGCACGGTCCCCGCCGCGATCCTGCCGGTCCCGTCCGCGACGACGACCAACATGCCGAGGGGTACGTTGACGACGCTTCCCAACCCGCGGGAAGCCTCTGTTTCTCCTGGGCCGTTCGATCTTGACGACCAACACGGGATGGGCGACATTTTCGACACCAAACAGCCGGTCCCGGTGGGGCCGGACTCGGCCTTCACCTCGCGCACCTCTCTGGGTGCGCGATGCGTCGCCGTCGGGGCTCTCTGCGTCCCTGTCGGCGCCCGGTGCAGGTCACTACGGTGATGGACCCCTCCTGGGCCTCCATCCCCTCGGAGGTTCAGATGATCCGTGCTACTCTTCTCGCTCTCTTCGTCGCCCTCATCGTCGCGTGCAGTAGTGACCTGCCCGCGGGGAGCGACGCCGGGGCGGGTACCGACACGCCCGCCGGGGACGCCTCCACAGGCGACGCCCTCCCCCAGCTCGATGTCGTCGGCCCGGCGACTGGCCAGGACGCCATGCCCCCCGACGGCCAGGTGGACGGTCCCTCGACGACGCCCGACGCCGGCCCCCAGATCACGAACGCGGCAAACCGCAGGAGCTGCGTCCAGGACTCCGAATGCGACGACCGTATCGCCTGCACCGAGGACACCTGCGTTCGGGTTGACATGGAGCTTCCTCGACGCGATCGCTGCCAGCACCGCCCCATCGCCAACCTCTGCCCTATGGGCCAGAGCTGTGATCCGCGCATGGGATGCCGAGCGGGGAGGGTCTGCGCAACCGACGCCGACTGTACCGACCGCGACGAGTGCACCCTGGGAGAGCGCTGCGACAACGCGACGCGCTTCTGCATCTACGACCGCGTGTATGACGGTGACGACGATGGATACGCGTCCGTCTCCTGCGGTGGACGAGACTGCAATGACGGGGACCGCAATCAGAGCCCCGTTGCCGACGAGCTCTGCAACGGCAGGGACGACAACTGCAACGGCGTGATCGACGACAGCACGGCACCCACCCTCTGCAGCCCCGGAGGCTCCTGCGTCATGGGGAGCTGCCGGTGCTCGGGCGGCCTCACGTACTGCGACGGCGCGGGATGCGTGAACGCCCAGACGGACGCCTTGCACTGTGGCGGTTGCGGCTCCCGGTGCCAGGAGGGTGCAAGCTGCATGGCAGGTCGATGCGTGACCCCGTGCGCCATGCTCCGCTGCGGCGACGCCTGCGTCGACCCGCAGACCAACCCCACGAACTGCGGCGGTTGCGGGAGGGCCTGTGCCTCGGGACAGACGTGTGTCGCAGGCACCTGCCGCTGCCCTTCGGGGCAGTCTGCCTGCTCGAGCGGCTGCGCCGACCTCATGACCGACGGCAGGAACTGTGGGGAGTGCGGGGTAAGGTGCTTCACGCCGGACGTTCGCTGCGAGGCAGGGACCTGCCGGGCGACCCGCTGCCCGACCGCCGAGGTCATGTGCGGGACGGTCTCTGTCTGCACGTTCTACGATCCCAGGAACTGCGGGAGCTGCGGCACACGATGTTCGGTCGGGCAGGTGTGCATTCGAGGGGTGTGCGGGGTGTAGTGCACTCGACGAAGAGGATCAGCTCTCACCCAGCTCGACCGTGAGGAAGGAGGCGTGACCAGCGTGAACGCAAACGCCCGCCCAAAAAGGACGGACGTCGCAGCAGGTCGGGTGACAACAGGATGACAATTAAGGATAAGTTTGGATCAATTCGGATCGAAAAGGCGCCGATTCAGGAGCCAACAATTCGGCTCTGTTGACAGGAAGGATCGTTCTGGATCGACTCGGATCGGAAACCAAGAGAGGGTTCGAATCCCTTCGCACCCGCCATCGAAGAGCATCGCCGTAAGGCGGTGCTTTTCGTTTGAGTAGAGCCACAATTCATCGCGTTTCGGACTGCGCGCTTGACTGTTGCGTGGGTGAAAGTACGGCTTGGTGACAATTAGATGACAATTCACCTTCGGAGTCTCTGTTCAAGAACACCCATCTTTCTTCGAGAAGGTCCATCGCACTGCTTACAGTATCAGGAGCAAGGTGCGTGTACCGCATCGTCATCGCGATGTCCGCGTGCCCGAGAAGTTGTTGCACCGCTGGAAGCGGAGCACCGCGTGCGACGAGCCGACTCGCGAACGTATGTCGTAGATCATGCCAAGTGGCGGGTTCAATTCCAGCGCGTTTGGAAAGCCGACGAAGACGCTTTATCGCCACCTGTTGATGAACTGGAGCGCCGTCGTGCTGGAACACTAGCGGGTGCTCCTTCGGCGTGGCCTGGAGCACATCAAGAACCTCACGGGTCAGCCGAATGTGGCGGCTGCGGAGGTTCTTGGTCGGGCCAATATGCCCCTCGACGATCGAGCGATGGACGGCGAGTAGACCCCGGTTGAGGTCAATATCTTCCCAGCGTAACGCAGTCAACTCCGAGAACCGTAGCCCGGTACGAAGCGCCACCAAGATCATCGAACGCAGTTGGCAGGGTGGAGTCGCCGCCAGGAGAGCTTTCTCCTCCGATTCGCTGAGATAGCGGAACGATGGGCGACTCGTTCTCAGCGTCGGCACATGCGGAACCTCAGTTAGCAAGTTCCAATCTCTGGCTGTTGCTAGGCACTTGCGAAGGATGGCGAGATGGTTGTTGATTGTTTTCGGTGTAAGCCCTGACAGTTTCTTCTTCGCCTTGTACCGTTCGATCACCTCAGTGGTGATCGCATTAAGACGCAGCGTACCGAAACTCTGTAGTAGATGCGCACGAAACGCGCAGCGCTTTTGATGCTGTTCCTTGGGCCGATTGTAGACGGCGACGTACCCCTCGAACCAACGTGGCATGAACTCCGCGAGCGTAATGCACGCCTGGGACTTCGTAGGTTTGCGAATCTTGAGTACCTCTCGTACGGACCCATGTTGTGCGACCAGTTGACGCAAGAAGGCCTCAAACTGCTCGGCGGATGCCTTCGAGTTGCCAGGGCTCGGTTTTCGTAGCCGTTCGCCGTTGTACATGAAGTCCACCCACCAAGATCCCTTAACCTTTCTTACCGCCATACGTCTTTGTCGCGGACCTCCGTCCGGTGCGCGTCGAGCCAACGCTCGACATCGCTTCGGCGAAAGAGAATCCTGCGGAGAACGCGGTACGCGGGAAGCGCCCGCTTCGCGACGAGTCGGTAGATGCAGTCGGTCGTGACACGAAGATGATGCGCAAGCTCCCTCGGAGACACGAACGAAGTGTCTCCCGCGGGGAGCGAGACGGTTTCAGTCATAGTAGGTTGTGAAAGATCACCCTGTTGTATCGGCGCCTTGACAGGCGCGGACCCGGTTTGCTCATGAAGCATATTATTTTCTAGAAGAGATGAGAAGGGCAGGGCTTAGCGCCCCGCATCTCTTCAGATTGCACGAACTGCTCAACGCAAAACCAGCCGCGGCAAGCGAGCATTCATCCACATGTGGATAGGTGATCGTTCGCCGCGGCTGGTTTTGTGCCCATGGTTGAGCGAATATATTGGAACCTTAGTCATCCGAGTCGCTGCGTGAAGTCTGGCTGACGCCCGCAGCGCTCATAACTCGCCCCACGCCCAAACCATGGGAGAGCCCACCCTAAAAGTCGGGTCTCTCTTCGTCAAGGCATGGTGCCATTGGTTCAATGTCTCCTCCTGTGCAGCACTCATCACGCGTGCTCTGTCTTACTTTGCGCTCCGGTAGCGTCGGGCACGCGGTTCTCGACGGGTACGGGGTCGCGGAGGGCTCGTTCTTCACGAGCCGCCTCGATCACCTCGCTCCCAAGGCGCGCTTTCGCGCGATCGTCCGCCTCCTCACGACCTCCTGCCGCCGCTTCCGTCCCAACCGCGTCGTTCTCGGACTTCCCGGGAAAAAATGGTCTGAACGGGTCGAGCTCGCAGAGCGCCTCGCGAAGCACCTCCACCGCCTCGGCATCGCGAGCAGCATGAAGCGCCTGCGCGATGCCGCTGTCCTCCTCGTCACCCATCTCCGCTACACGGCGATGCCCGACGAGATCGTGAGCCAGCTCGCAACCCACTTCGTTCCCGAGGTCACGCCCGCGGTCTCGAGCTCCGACAAGCTGGCCTGGTACTGGCGCCCGGCGTGGTACGCGATCGCGATCGCGCTCGCCGTGCTCGTCGAGTACCACCCGCGCGTCGCCGCCGCGCTGGCCCGCCCCGGTGCCTTTCGTATCCCGGCCTTCCACGCGGCCATCCTCGCCGCAGAGCGCCGGCTTGCCCCCCGCGCCGTATGACCCCCGGCCAGCACCTCACCCTTCGCCGCGAGGCCCTCACACGGGCGGTAGGGACCCTCCCCGGCCAGGAGCTGCGGGTCTTCCTTGCCGTCGTGCTCGGCGCCTGCCCACGTACCCGGCGCGCGTGGACTACGGCCCTACGCCTCTGCGACGAGCTCGCCCATGGCGACGAGCCGACGGCCTCGCCCTCCACGATCGACGCCATGCTCACGCATCTCGTCGCCCTGGGGCACCTCGAACTCTGGTCACGCGGTCCCGCCGCTCTCCGCTGCTACGAAGTCCCCGCGCTTCGAAGCGAAGGTGAACCCCCTGCCAATCTGCCGGTCGAGCCTGATACCCCATGATGGCCCAGGGCCCCGAGGTCGAGATCCTCCTCGGACTCGCGGGAATCTTCCGACGCGTGCCGCTCGCCGCCCTCGCGGCCACGCTGCACCTCCCCCTCGCTACGCTCCGAGAGTCCACCTCCCGGCTGGTCTTGTCGTTCCTCGACCACGACGAGACCCCTGCTTCCCAGGGGAGAGAACCAAAGGGAGGGGTTGGGGAGGGTTCCGAACGGTTCGGAACGGTCCCTACGGTTCGGACGGTAACGGTTCCCCCTGAAAAACAAACGGTTACGGAACGTTGCGGAACGGTTCTCTCGGAACCCTCCGACGCGCGTGCGCGCGAGACCGGGGTGTCCACGGGGAGCCTCACCGCCGAAGAACTCGCTGGCCTGCTCGACGACGCCGCGAACCTCGCCTTCTACAAGACCCTCGTCGCGAAGACCTCCGTCGAGGACCTCCGCACTGCCCTCGCCGAGACGCTCTCCCGCAAGCACGAACTCCGCGGCCGACCCGGCGCGTACTTCACCGCCGTGATCCGCCGACTCACTCACCCATCAAAGTCCTATGTTTGAACCTCTTCCGCCCCGCCGAGATCCCCGCGTTCTCGTCGTCGACACGCGCGGCTCCACCCTGCGGTACGCCGCGCTCGACGCGTGGGAGCTGAAGGGCGCGGGCACGCTGCGACGCCGACGCGCCGCGCCTGCGCTTCGACGGCTCACACTCCAGGTGAAGCCCTCGCACGTCGTCCTCCTACCGCACGGCGCTCGCAGCCACGCGGCCCTGCATCGAGACCTCGCGTGCGCGACCCATCCCGGCGTCGCTCTCGTTGTGCTCTCCGTCACTGACTTCGCGCGTGTCGTAGCGCTCGCGCCCTCGATTGATCACGTGCGCGCGACCTACCCCGAGTTGCAACACCTCGCGCCTTCGCAGGCGGCCATGAACGTCACGCGCATCGCGCTCGCGATCCTGCTCCATCACCCGCTGCCTCCCCGCCACTATGCTCCAAGATTCTCTCCTCGCTCCGCGCCCGGCATGGCTTCCTGACGCGCTGCGGCTGCTTGCGCGCCATCGCTTCGCGTCGGTGCGTCAGCTCGCGGCGCGGCTCGGAAAGGAGGCGACGGAGCTCGAAGCCACCTTCGCGATGCTCGTCGGCGACGGCGCTCTGCGCGAGCTTCGGCCCAGCACGTTCGCGGTGCGAGACCATGCTCCCGCATACGCGCTCACGCCCGCGGGCCTCGCCCTCGTCGATGTCGATCGAGAACGCCTGCGTCCGCGGACCACACGCACGCTCCGTAGCGCCTTCTCTCTCGCACACGAGCTCCTCGTGAACGAGTTCGGTCTCGCACTCGAAGCGCTCGATGCCCGCGGTGATCTCCGCCTCCTCTCGTGGCAGACCGCGCGCGAGAAGATCGGCGACGTGGTCCATCTCGCGGAGAAGGGCCACGCCGTGCGCGTGCCACTCGTCGCGGATGCCCTCGCCATCGTCGAGCACCACGGCAGGCGCATGGGGCTCCTCCTCGAGACCGACATGGGCACGGTCTCGACGAAGACCATGCGCCTCAAGTACGCCGGGTACCACGCCTGGTGGGCCGACGGCGGACCCGTCCGACGATTCGGCCTCGCCGCGACGCGCGTCATCACGGTCGCACCCCGACCGCAGCGCCTCATGCGCCTGCGTGACCTCGCCATCGGTGCCGTGGACAAGCGCGGCTCGGGGCTCCTCTGGTTCCTCCCGCACGACGCCGTCGATGTGGCCGCGCCCGAGCGCCTCCTCGATGCGACGGCCTTCGTCGCCAAGGCCGGGGAGGATCACCCTCGGGCGCTCTTTCGCCCCTGACATCTCGCCCTCCTGCCGGATCTGCCGCCACCACACGGGCGGGTCCGTCGTCGCGATGCGCTGACTTCGACGCGACGGTCTCGCCTCACGGGGACAGCGCCCCGCGAGAGCCGCGGCGCAGGAGGGCACACGAAGACAGCTCCATCGCTCGCTCCCTCACGAAGGGGAGCGAGCGCTCGTTTCCATGAACCACCACGATGACCTTCTGCCTCTCGGGGCCATCGACGCCCGCCTCCAGCGCGGGCGCGTCTTCGGCATTCGCGAGGCAGATCTTCTCCGGCACGTGCATGTCCTCGGGCGCACGGGCGTCGGGAAGTCCGCGCTCCTCGAACGTCTCGCGATGGGCGCCATCGAGCGGGGGATGGGCCTCGCCCTCATCGACCCCCACGGCGATCTCGCCGAGCGCGTGCTCGATCAGGTGCCCACGTCGCGTACGAACGATGTCGTCGTGCTCGACGCCGGCGAAGAGCTGCGCCCCCTCGGCTGGAACTTGCTCGAACACGTCGCCGCGCGTGATCGAGCGCGTGTCGTAAGCGGCGTCGTCGGGATTTTCAAGAAGGTGTTCTTCGAGTCGTGGGGCCCGCGACTCGAACACGTGCTGCGGAACACCCTGCTCGCGCTCCTCGAAGTGCCGGACGCAACGCTTCTGAGCGCGCTGCGCATGCTCGTCGACGATGCCTTCCGCACCCGCGTCATCGCGCGCGTGGAAGACCCGCTCGTGAAGTTCTTCTGGACGAGGGAGTTCGCGCAGTACCCACGGACCTTCCTCGCCGGGGTCATCGCGCCCGTGCAGAACAAGCTCGCGGCGGCGCTGACCTCGACGCATCTACGCGCGATCCTTGGGCAGCATCGGAGCACAACCACGGCCGGGGAGATCCTGCGCAAGCGCCGCGTCTTCATCGCCAACGTCGCGAAGGGTGTTGTTGGAGAGCAGGCGAGCGCGATGCTCGGCGCCGTCCTCACGACTTCCTTCCAGCTCGCGGCGTTTGAGCGCGCTCGCGTCGCGCCTGCCGAACGCCACCCCTTCCTCCTCGTCGCCGATGAATTTCAAAGTTTCGTGACGAAGAGCTTCGCTGAGCTTCTAGCGGAGGCCAGAAAGTACGGGCTCGGGCTCGTGCTCGCGCACCAGCACCTCGCACAGCTCGACGAGGGCCTCACAAGCGCGCTCCTGGGAAACTGCGGGACGCTCGTCACCTTTCGTGTCGGCGCCGAGGACGCGGGTCTGCTCGCCCGCGAGTTCTCGCCCGAACTCGATGCTGAAGACCTCGTGCGCCTCGACCGCTACCAAATCGCGCTGCGTCTCGCCGTCGATGGGTTGACCACGCGGCCCTTCACCGCGACGACGTTGCCACCCGTGGGAGAGGTGCATGGTCGCGCCGAACTTCTGCGCCGCCTGAGTCGCGAGAGGTACGGCCGCGATCGTGCGCGCGTGGACGCGGAGGTCGTCGAAGATCTGGGGCTGCCGCCGACCGCGCCGCGGCGGCCGCGCGCGGGCGAGAACCTCCGCCTCCACTTCGAGTGAGGGTGTGGATATCCCACGCCGTGCCGCGGCTGGTGTGCGTAGCGGGCCCTCGCGTACGCTACGAGTGGACGCCTCTCGCGTTCGTTCCGATCACCCGACCGCACGATGCCGCCGCCCATGCGCTGCACGCGGTCATCCTCACGGAGGACATCCTGATGGACACGCGCAGAGGCGTCGCCGACGCCGCCTCGATCACCTACGAACCCGCTGCGCCCGACACCCCGACGCCTGCCTCCGACGCCCGGGAGCTCGAGAAGGTGACCGGCATCCTGGGGCGCACCCCCGCCATGCGGCTCCTCAAGGAACAGCTCGTTCGCTTCGCGAAGACTACCGCAATTGTCGTCGTTCACGGCGAGACGGGCACCGGCAAGGAGCTCGTCGCGCGTGCAGTCCACCAGCTCTCACCGCGCGCGAAGCAGCCCCTCGTCGCGGTCAACATCGCGGCGTTCCCGGAGAGCCTGCTCCTCTCTGAACTCTTCGGGCACGAGCGCGGCGCCTTCACCGGCGCCATCGCGAGGCGGCGCGGGTTCTTCGAGCAGGCGGACAAGGGTACGCTCTTCCTCGACGAGATCGGGGAGCTCATGCCCGACGCCCAGGCTGCGCTTCTGCGGGTCCTCGAGACCCGGGAGGTGCGGCCCCTCGGCGCCGAACGAGTGCGCACGGTGGATGTGCGGCTCGTGGTTGCGACTCACCGCGACCTCGCCGAGATGGTCCGCCGTGGGCTCTTCCGCGAGGACCTCTACTACCGCCTCACGGGGCTCCTCCTGCACCTCCCGCCCCTGCGATATCGCGCCGAGGAAATGCCCCTCCTCGCCCGCCGCGTCCTCGACGACCTCGCCCCCGACCACGGGGCGCGCCGACTTGACCCCGACGCGCTCTGCGCCCTCCAGGAGTACGGCTGGCCCGGCAACGTGCGGCAGCTCAAGAACGTGCTCCGCCGCGTGGTGATCGAGACCGAAGCCGAGCTCATCAGCCGTGTCCACGTGCGCGCGGCCCTCGCGAGCGAGCCGGGCGCGCAGCACGAGGTACGCGACGGTGCGACCACGGCCACGATCGCGCACGTCCTCGCGGCCGAGCACTGGAACCTCTCGCAGGCCGCGAAGCGCCTGGGCATCGCCCGCTCGACCCTGCGCACCCGCATCCGTCGGGCAGGCCTCGTGCCCGGCTGACCCTACGACTCTCTTCGTCGCGCCCGCGCCTCTCGCGCTCGCGACGGCCTTCCTCCTGCTGACGAACGAGCAGAGGCGCACTTCCGCGCCCGCTTTCGCCCTCAGGACCGAGGTCCACGATGAACGCTGCGATCGTCCCCGCTTCTACGTCCGCGCTGGTCGTCGCGCCCGCGCCCGCTCCTCCTCCGCCGCCCCCGCCGCCCGGCGGTCCGCGCGGCCGCTCCTTCAACGCCGTCTACAACGACGTGATGATGCGCTCGGAGGAAATGCTCCCCGACCAGGTGGTGCACGTCGCCGACCTGCGCATGACCCCCGAGGGACACATCGAGCTCCCCGGCGGCACCCGCTACCGCCTGAACGACCACGCCCGCCGCCAGCTCAGCAGTTTGCTGGGTTTGAGGTGGCAGAAGTGGTTCGAGTCTGCGAGCGGCGAAGAGCGCGCGGAGGAGGTCAACCGCCGCTTCTCGCGCACCCCCGGCGAGAAGAAGATCCGCGCCTGGAAGGACCCCGGCGGTGAGGCCCACGGCATCGCCCGGGCCGTCCTCGCGCCCACCTTCACGCCGATCGACGACGCGAGGGTGATCGAGAGGATGCACACCATGATGCGCGGGCTCCTCGACGAGTACGTGTTCACGTCGGTGCAGTTCACCGAGACCACGACCCACTACACCGCGGTCCACGTCGAGGCCTTCGACATCGACGGAGACCGGTTGCACCCGGGATGGCACCTCCGGAACTCCGAGGTGGGCGCGAGCGCGCTCTCGCTGGACGATCACTGGCTCCGGCTCGTGTGCACGAACGGCCTCATGGTCCGGGTCGGCGGGAAGCGTTCGCTGTACCGTACCCACCGCGCGATCGAGGACGACCAGCTCGCCGCCGCTCTCGTCATCGCGATCGGGCGCCTGCCCGAGCGCTGGCAGATCTCGTTCGCGTGGATGCAGTCGGCGAAGCGCACCCCGGTGCCCCACCCCGACGACGCCGTCGAGGCCATCCTCGGCGACTCGGCCGAGGTGCCGAAGGCCCTCCTGGAGGAGGCTCAGCGCCTCGTGCTGCGCGACGGAGACCTCACCCGCTTCGGCGTGGTCCAGGCCATCACCTACGTGGCCCACAGTTCGAACAAGGACCCCGACGTGCGCTTCGCCATGGAGCGCCTCGCCGGTGACTACCTCGCCGCCACGCCCGTTCTCGCGACGGCGTGACACACACACCAACTCAACACGCCCGGTCTCCGCTGCTTGGAGACCGGGCGCCTTTCGTACCCCCTTTGCGGGGGCCTACGCCTCGATCGACAGCGTAGGGCTCAGCGCCACGCGCGGTCGCGCCGCGAGCGTCTTGAGGTCGCCTCGCTCGAACTCCTTCGCGGTGAGGTCGGGGCCGTCGGTGCGGAGGCCGATGAAGTGCCGGAGTTCCTCCTCCCTGAGGAGGTAGGGCTGCCCGTGTCGCGTCATCAGCGCGCCGAGCCTTCCCTCGACGATCCGCGCCCGCCGGAGAAACTCCGGCAGGTTCCTGCGGGTGAGGGACGACATGCCGACCGCCACGCTCACCCAGACCAGGCAGCTCAGGAAGTCGCTGACGTAGGTGACCCGCTCGCCGTCCTCGTCGATCTCGTCGGTCTCGACGACGCAGGTCTTCTGCCAGTTCTTGATCTTGTCGAAGTAGTACTTCAGGGCCATGGGGACCTCCGCGAGCGGGGTAGGCGTCGCTCCACGACGCAGATGCCGCAGAGCCGCGGTCGCGTGGCAGGACGCTGCCGGTTCCTGCACCGCGTGACTCAGTACGAGGCCGACACCGGTCGGAGCACGCCGGCCCCCTGCCTTGGGGCCGGCGTCTTCATCGTGTCCGCCGGTCGTGGGCACGGGATCACATCCCGCGTGGTTGCGCTCAGCGCGCTGTGGCGCTCGGCACGCCGACGGGGATTCCGACCGCCAGGGCGTTGGGGACGAGCAGGAGCGTCCACGTGCCCGCGCACGCGGGGCAGCGGTAGTACCGCTCGGAACGGGTGGGCGGCAGGCCGATGAGGTCGCCGCCCGTGCCGAGGGTCCTCAGCCGGGTGTGGCAGGTCGGGCAGCTCGTGTAGAAGCGCGCCATGGTGGACCCCCGCGTCAGTTGGCCGACCGCGCGCGCTGCCCGGCCTCGCGGCCGTGGAGCTCGCACCAGAGCTCGGTGCGGCGCCGGACGATCTTCACTGCGTCTGCGTTGCCGAGCTCGTGCCGGGCGATGGCCTCGAGGATTGCGAGCAGGAGGTGCTCCCGCCGGGCCTTGCGCCGGCGCGGCAGGCCGCGGTAGGTGCCGCTGATCGAGATGGTCGCCGTGCGACCGTCGGGGCCACCGAGGTGCGCGTCCGCCAGCACGCGCTCGTCGAGCGACGTCTCGACGCAGAGGAGGTAGGTGTCGTCGCCCGCGCGGATGCAGGGCAGCTTCCTCTTCAACCCCAGGGCGCTGGCGGGCAGGGGAGCCAGCTCCGGCTCGACGGCGCCGAAGCGCGCGTGGAAGCGTTTCGCTAGATCCGCGGCGTCCCGTTCGAGGGCCGCGACCCGATCGGCCCTGCGCCGAGGTCCCCTGAGTCCGCGCCGCAGCGCCTGCGCGAGTGACATGGTGTCCGTCGAGTCCATGGTGGTGCTCCTTGAGCGCGAGCCGTTGCCATGCCCGGCCCATCCCCTCGACGCCACGACCGCCCGGGGCTGTGGCATGTCCGCCGCACGAATTCCACCGGGTCCCTTCCAGGGCCCGAAATGGGGGTGGGCCCTTCGAGGGAACCATCATGTTTTCAAGGCGGATAAGCGTCTCAGCCCGTTCGTCCGGAACGTACGGGGCGTACGTACAGGTGCGGTCGTAGGACGGGGGGAGCGGGAGCGGATCGTGAGGTGGGGCGAGGGTCAGTGGGTGCGAGGCCCGGCGCCCGATCCGGCGGGGCTGCACCACCGGATGCGCCCGCGCTCCAGCACGAAGTGGCTGCGGCACCCGACCCGGCGCCAGACCGACGGCGTGAGCGAGACGGTCCCATTGGCGTGCACCGTGGCGCCCCAGCAGGGGCGCACCTCGCGGAGCATCCCGAGCTGGATCGTCGCGCCACACCCGCAGGGGCAGCGCAGGGCGGCGCACCAGTGGTGGCCGCCCTCGCCGACGAGGTAGACGACGCCCGGCGTGAGCACCGCAGGCACGTCGGCCGCCGTGATGGCCCGGAACGGGCGCGCGGGCTCCGCGGGCAGAAGGCGGTCGAGGACCCACTGCCCGAGCCGTTCGAGGCGCTCGCGGAGCTTCACGCGGCCCGCTCCGTCTCCGAGAGCTCGGGGTCGAGGAGGAGCGGGACCACGTCGCCCCGGCCGACGTGCCGGGCGAGCACGGGGCACGGGGGGCCGTCCTCGGCGCACTCGAAGCGGACCTGCGACAGGGTGCAGGTGAGGCGCGCGCAGGGCGCGTTGCCGTCGTCGCGGAAGGGGTGCAGCCGCGCGAGGAGCTCGGTCACCGCGAGGCCCGCGAAGGTCGTGTTCACCGACACGACCGCGGGGCGGTCCTCGCGGATGCCCTTGATGTACTTCTCCTCGCGCCGGCGCCGGTACTCCGCAGGCGACTGCCGACGCAGCCCCTCGGCGGCCACCTCGTCGAGCGAGATCACCCCGCGCGAGAGGAGGCTCGACCCGCCGGGCGTGAGCCAGTGGATGCTGCCGCAGATCTGGCTCACGCCGCCCCGGCCGTCGGCGTCGAGGCGCACGCCCACGTCGATGTACGGGAGCACGTAGAACGTCGCGAGGCGGTTCAGGAGGTGCCTTCCTTCCGCGCCGTCCATGCACCCGAACACGAGGTCGCAGGTCGCGATTGCGCGCACGACCTCGGGGTCCTTGAGGTTGCGCGCGTAGGTCACGACCTCGGTGCCGAGCCCCGTGCGCCGCACGGCCTCCGCCGCGACATCGACCTTCGGGCGCTTGCGGAGCGCGTCGTCGCGGGTCGCGTGGGGGATGCGGTTGAGGTTGAGCTCCTCGACGCGGTCGGGGTCGACGAGCACGAGCCGCCCGACGCCGAGGCGCTGGAGCTGCTCGACCACCGGGCCGCCGGTGCCCGACACGCCGACCACGGCGACGGAGAGGCGTCGCAGCGCGTCGGCCGTGCCCTCGCCGAAGGCCTGGGCGTGGCGCCGCGCGAACCCGGGCGGCCCCGTCGCGACGGCGTCGCGCCAGAAGAGGCGGAGGTCGTCGCCCACGACCGTGACGAGGTCGACCGGCGCGAACGCCCCCGCCTCGTCGACGAAGCGCGCGATGCACTCGCCGCCGGGCACGACCACGAGGCTGCCGTGGGGGCGGCCGTCGTCGGTCCAGCCGTGCACCGACCGGAAGAGCTCGCGGTCCGCCGCGTCGTCGGTCGGGGAGAAGGCACGCCGCCCGCCCGGGTGGCCGTGCGCCTTCACGACCGCGAGGCCCTCCTTCGCCGCACGCGCGACGAGGGGCGCGATCGTCTCGGTCCGCCAGGTGAGGCGGTCGGGCTCCCGCACCGGGCACGCCTCGTACGGCACCGGGTGGACCTCGCGGACGGTGAGGACCTCGGCGTCGTCGCCGCGGCCGCGCCCGCAGATCAGGACGGCCGCGGCCTCACACCCGTCGGGTGCGAGCACGTGCGCTGCGAGGCGTGCGTGCTGGTCGGCCGTCATGCGCAGGCGGCGCCTCACGGCGACACCCACGCGCCGAGCTCGCGACGGAGCCAGTGGTCGACGAGCAGGAGGTGCGCCGCCACGTCGTCGATGCCGGGGCGCCACGGGTTCTGGGGCGTGCGGTGGCGCGACCACCGCTGCCAGGGGCGCCCCTCGATCGTCTGCGCGGCGAGCGCGCCGATCGCGCCGCCGTCGCGCCGCGCGAGCGCGGGCTCGAAGTAGACCATGTCGAGCTGCACGTCGGGGTACCCCGCGGGGATCTGGAGCGCGACGCGGACGCGCTCCGCCGTGTAGCCGGCGGGCACCGGCCGGTCGTGCACGATCAGCCAGCGCACGTTGGCGTCGACCACGGTCTCCCAGGGCAGGCCCAGGGAGTCGAGGTGGGTCTCGTCGTCGGGCGGGAGGCGGAACTGGCGGCGCATGTCAGCCCTCCGTCTGGTCGAGCGGGAGGGTCATGAAGCACTCGACGCCCGGCGTCGTGAAGACCACCGTGTCGTCGAGGCCCACGGGCTTCACCGCGCCGCCGCGGAACTTCTGCGTGAGCGAGAAGCGCTCGGGCGGCACCTTGCCCGCGAGCTTGAGGAGGTCGCGCCCCGACATCTTCGGCACCGTGACCGTGTGCTTCTCCCGGTCGACGCGGATGCGGTACCGCCGGGCGTTCGGCGGCGCCTCGCCGCGCTTCGCGTACTCCTCGATATCGACCTCGTCGTGGGTGATCTCGGGCTGCTTGTTCTCGTCGTTGCTCATCCGGTCCTCGAGCGCGATCCGGGTTGTGCGGGCCTCGCAGCCTCGCGTCGGATCGCACCCAGACCGTAGGGTGCGAGGGCAGTGCTGTCGGTCGAGAGAGGGTGGGAAGCAAGTGGGAGGATCCCGAGGAAGTTCCACCTCGATTCCCCCCGACTTTCCACCTCCCGGGGGCGCATGTCCGGCCTACTCCACGTAGGCTCGGATGCCGTCGCCGAGCCGGTACACCCCGCCCACCGCTCGGATGACGGACTTCAGGTCTGCGGGCGGTGAGGCCCCCTGTGCGACGAAGGACTTGTGGATGCAGTCGAGCGCGTACTTGCGCGCGTCCTTGGCGCGGTTCGACGGGGTCCCGTCCGCCCACCCTGGGAGCCGCCGCATCAGGTCGTCGGTCTTCGTCGAGGTGCCCGCGCACTGGTCGCGCGCGAGGCTCACGAGGAGCGCGCGGGCCTGCGGTGAGAGGGCGGTGAGCTCGATCCTGTCGAGCCACACCCGGTTACCTGCCACGTGCACGACGAGCCGCGTGCCCAGAGGCACGCGATCGAGGAGGGGAACACGTTCCTCGATGCCGAGCGCGCGCACGATCTCCGGGATGAGCCCGTCGAACGGCGGCACGATGCGGCGCATCGCGACCGCGGGCAGGCTCGGGTCGACTGCGCGTCCCTCGGGGACGATGGCGACGGCGTGGTCGGGTCTGGCGGCCCGCGCGAGGGTAGCGGCGAGCGTGCCGGGCGGGACCTGGGGCTGCCGCGTCACGAGGAAAGGACGCACGCCCACGGCCCCGATCGACAGGGTGTTGAGGTCGTAGCAGCCGTCGATCACGGTCGTCGCGACCGACGGGCGGCATCCGAGAGCGTCCGCGACCTGCTCGGCGAGGCGTCGCCCGTCGAGGGCGTAGCCCGCCAGGTCACCAGGCGCGACGGCGAGCCGGAGCCCGTCTCCGGGCTCCGCGGGCACCGCCACCAGTACCTCGCCGGTTGCGTCCTCGACGGCGTCGACCAGCCGTCGCTCGCCGTCGGACTCGATGGCGTCGAGGAGCGACTGATACAGCACCCGGCTCTGCAACGCGGCCCGCGTGTCGTCCCCGCAGAGACGGCGCCAGCGCGACAGGAGGTGTCCGCCCGCGCCGAGCGCCCACAGATCGTCGGGCTCGGCGGGGGCCGCCTCCTCGGGCGCGAGCCGGACGCCGATCTCGGTGAGGTACTCGTCGATCTCCTCGCGGTGGAGCTGGCCCTTCGGGTCGATGAGGTTCGGCGCCTTGATGACGACCCGGACGACGTCGAAGCCGCGCGCCCCCCGGAACACGAACTCCAGCCGCGCGTCCTCGAACCGCCCCTCGTCGAGGTGGAACTGGAGCTGGCGGATGCGGTCGATGCAGTCGCGCGTACGCGACCCGTGGAGCCGCACGCGGAAGCCGTCGTCCTGGCCCCAGAGGCAGTCGACCAAACGCACCGCGAGGATGCCGAGGCGCGGGTGCGGCGTCGGCAGCTGGCCGGCGTCGATCGCGCGGCGCAAGGGGTCGAGGGTGCAGACGCGCTTCGTCGAGAAGAAGGCGGGGTCCCCGAACAGCACCTCGCCGATGCGGGTGCAGTACTCGCTGGCGACGCGCTCAGAGCGCGAGGTGACCCGCAGCCGCCCCGACAGGGCGTCGTAGCGGGCCGTGTCGCACTGCGCGGGCTGGTAGCGGATCGTCTCGCGCGTGCCGTTGCGGACGGCGCGCCGCGCGATCGGTCGGCCGCCGTGGAGGATGCAGAGGCCGAAACCCCCCTCCTCCGGACGCAGCTTCACCTCGACGTAGTCCCCGAGCTGCTCCTCGACGAACCACGGGCGCAGCGCGTCCTCCAGGGCCCGCACCCGCTGGTGGGGGCTCTCACAGGCGCGCGGCGTCCGGCTCGCGTACTCGCGCCGCGCCCCGGCGGCGGCGCGCTCGTGGGAGGTGATCATGGCGAGCACGAGCAGCCGCGCGTACTCGCGTCTGCGGATCGATCGCGCCCAGAGCTCCGCGGCGAGCTCTCGCACCTCGATCGGCCAGTCCGAACGGTCCACGCCGCACTCGGCCGCGGCGTCGTGCAGCGCGTCGGCGCCAAGCGGCGTCCCGAGGTCATGCAGGACCTGGAGGAGGTCCAGATAAAGGCGCGGAAGGTCCGGCGCGGCGAAGGCGGCGACGACGCCATCCTCAGTCAGCGCGTCGAGCATGGCACCGCTCGGCACGCCTCCGCGCGCGAAGACCGAGCGCCAGCGCTCTACAGAGATCTCCCGAAGAGGCGCCTCGTCGAGGAACTCCTGCGGGAGGGGCAGCGACGGGGGCTCATCGCCGCCGGGCACCGGCTCCGTGCGGACGAGACGAGGCGACGAGGCGCGAGAGGATCGAGAGGACGACATATCTCCCGAGCATGCTCCTGTGCGTATGTTCACCAAAATTTCGGCAGAGGCTCGCTATCTTCGGACGGCCTCTACGTCGCGACGCCGACGTAGCTCTGGGGTGCTCCACCGACACCGGAGGGGCACCAGATCTCGCCGCGGCCGTCGTTCCGGTGGCGCCGCACCGCCCGTGCGGCCCCCTCGCTGGCGGTGGCCGGGACAGCGCGGTCGGGTGCGGTGGGAGCCGCCGACGTTGGCCACACACGTCAAAATGATGGCCATCAGGCTCGGCAGGACATCCGGTCACCAGCCGTTCGGAAGCCTGAGGCACAGGCGTGTCGGCGCTCGCGAGATTTGACCCGGGTCTGCTCACGAGAAGTGACCCACCCGATCGGCCCCCCGGTGGGTCACTTCTGGTGAGCAGGGTCCCCGTCGGCGGGGGCGGGTGGCCCGCGCTTCGGTCCGGGGGTGACCCCTCGTCGCCCCTGCCCGATCTGTCGTCGCTGGTTCCAGCCCCACCCCCGCGTCGGCGCGCGTCAGCGTTGCTGCGGGAGCGTCGCCTGTCAGCGCGAGCGGCACCGGCGCTCTTGCAAGGACTGGCACCGCCGTAACGACGGCTCTCTTCGCGACGACCGCGTGGCCTCGCGCATCGCGACCCCCGCGACGCCCGCGCCCGCCTCGAGAGACCCGACCGCCTGCATCCAGTGGGGCGCCGTCGATGCGCTGCTCGGCGTGCTCGCGGCGCGCGTGCTTCGCCAGTGCCTGCGACGGATCGCCCAGGGCCTGCGAGACGAGATCCTCGCTCAACTCGTTGATACCACGCGGCAATCGGCGGAAGTCCGCCCCGACTCCCGACGAGACGAGATGCCTTCTCAACCCGTGGAGAGCACACGGGAATCGGCGGGACTTCCCCCGCACCCCCCGCGAGACACGATCGCCTCGGCGAGACGAGATCCGTAGCGTTCTCGGCGTTTCCATGGAGTTGGAGCACCACCAGATCGAGCTGCGCTACGAGGCACTTCGCCTCCGCGATCCGGCGCGCGAGGCGCGGCTCACCGCATCGCTGCTCGCGGAGGGGCAGCGGCACCCCGTGCTGGTCTTCGCCGACTCCGCCACGGGCTTCGTGCTGGTGGACGGCTACCGCCGCGTGCGGGCACTTCGCTCGCTCGGGCGCGACGCCGTCGCGGCGATGGACCTCGGGTGCGACGAGGTCGAGGCGATGATGCGCGCGTGGCGGCTCGCGGGCGGGCGCCGCCTCGAGGCTCTCGAGGAGGCCTGGCTGGTGCGCGAGCTCCTCGGCCCGCACGGGCTGGGGCAGCGCGAGCTCGGTCGGCGCATGGGCCGCACGGCGAGTTGGGTCTGTCGGCGCCTGGCCCGACCATGGCCTTGCGAACGCTCGGGGCGACGTACTTCCGCCTCGCACCCGACGACCCCGACCGGGGAGGTGACGATGAAACGCTCGGATGACGAACTCGATCAACTGCTCGCGACGCTCCGGCTCCGGCGCGTCGCCTCCATCCTGGAGCGCGACCTCGCGCGCGCCGAGAAGACCCACGCGAGCTACCGCGATTTCCTCGTGGGGCTGCTGCGCGAGGAGGTCGATGCGCAGCGCGAGCAGCGGGTCGTCGCGCGCATCCGCCGTGCGAAGATCCCCGAGCGCTGGACGCTGGAGACCTTCCCCTTCGAGCGGCAGCTGGGGGTGCCCGCCGACTCGGTCAAGCAGCTCGCGGAGCTGGACTTCATCGCCCAGCACCGCAACGTCGTGCTCATCGGCCCCACGGGCACGGGCAAGACCGGGATCGCCTCCTCGATTCTGCTGAAGGCCTTGGAGAACGGCTACCGCTGCCTCTTCGTCAAGGCGCAGGACCTCTTCGACGAGCTGTACACCTCGATGGCCGACCGCTCGTCGCGCAAGCTCCTCGATCACCTCGCGCGACTCGACGTCTTGCTGATCGATGAAATGGGCTACTTGAACCTGCGCCCCGAGCAGACCAACCTCTTCTTCAAGCTGATGGAGGAGCGCTACAACCGTCACTCGACGGTCATCACCACGAACCTCGAGTACGACGCCTGGTACGACTTCCTCGGCCGCAAGGAGATGGTCGGCGCGTTGCTCGACCGCCTGCGCCACCGCTGCACCACGATCCGCATCGCGGGCGACTCGCTCCGCTCGCCCGAGCCGTAGACCCGGCCCTCGTCGGCCCGCCTCGACACCCCCACCCTCCCCGGCACCGACACGGTGCCGCCTCGACGCCCGGTCGCTCGACCGGCCCGCCGACGTCCACCGACATCCCGTTGACCTCCCCGTGACGACGACGGTCGCCCCCGCGGCGAGACGTCCATCCTGAGATGCCTCCCTCCACCCCGCGCAGAGTCTTCAACAAGGGGGGAAGATCGGATCGGAAACGTGCTCCGCGGTGTAGGTCACTTCTCGCGAGCACAGGTGGGTCACTTTTCGTGAGCGCCGACACACAGGCGCGGCGTAGAGGGGGTCACGCGGTTGCGGACGGGGATCAGGTCGGCGCGCAGGGCGCGCACCGCAGCCTTCTCGCGCGCCGCGCGCCGGCACGGGTCGTCGGCGTGGTCCATCATGATCTGCACCGCGACGAGCGACGGACCGTGGCGGCGCAGGTGCTTGCCGATGCGGTCCGAGCTCGGGCTCTGGCGCCCGGAGTACGCCGTCCCGTCGTCGAAGTGGAGGATGTAGTTGCCGGCGCGGTACGCGAAGCGCGCGGCCGCGTGCCGGGGGTGGAGGGGGTCGCTGAATCGGGCCATGGTCCAGTGCTCCCTGCTGCAAGCTTGGGTTCGGGTCACCGCTGCGATCGCTTGCGGGATCGCGTTGGTCGGGGGCGCCCCGCCGCGTCCTCGCGGGCTGGGGGCGGCGGGGCTTCGTCGTCATCCCGGAGGAAGTCGCTCACCGTGGCGATGACCGGGATCGCGGCGATGCCCGCGAGCACTGCCGCGATGCGGCCCGTGCGCCGCGTCGACTCGACGGCGTCGGACACCTCCTTGAGCTGTCGGCGGAGCTCGGTGATCTCCACCACCGCACGCTCGAGTCCGAACCGCAGCCGGTGCGCCTCGGCCTCGTGGGCGTCGGCCTCGCGTCGGGCGTCATCACGCTCCAGGGTCAGCCGCGCGGCGTCCTCGCGAAGTTGCCGCGAGCGCGCGCGTTCCTGTTCGAGCGCCTCGCGCGTCTGGGCGGCGATCGAGTCGAGGTCGTTGGCCCTCCGTTCGAACTCGATCATCTTCGCGCGCATCGCCTCGTAGTCGGCGCGGCGCACGAGACGCTCGGCCTCCGCGAGGCGGTCCTCGGAGTCCGTGCCGGCGACGAGCTGCGCCGCGGACATGCCGAGAGCCTTCGCGATGGCCTCGATCACCTCGATCGTCGGCGCACGCACGCCGTTGCTGACCCGAGAGATCGTCGACTCCGGTACGCCGCTCTCGCGCGCGAGGTGAGCCCGCGTCCAGGGCGGCACCTTCTCCGAGAGAAGCTGGTCCACCCGCTCTCCAATGGCCCGGCGTTCGGTGATGGCGTCGTCCACGGCCGGAGTGTCGTCCGACCCGTGGCAAGAATTCAAGAGCTCGCGCCTTGCCATGTGTCTTGCCGGTGGCAACTGATTGTTATTCATTGATTTTTCGCGCCGCGAGGGCACGCAAGGCGCGACTGCCCCACTCCCGTCGATAGGATCACCGTGCTCGTTCGGAGCGCCTACAGCACGCGGAAGCGCACGGGAGCATCCTCGGGCGCGGCTCGCGCCTCGGGCGGCGTCGGCGCATCCGCAACGTCCGCCCGGAGCAGACCGGGCAGCTCGGTTGCGAGCACGACCTTCGTCACGGCCCCCACGCCCGCGTCCTCGACGAGGCGCTGGATCGTGGCCCGTCGCGTCGGGCGCGCCGCGGTCACGATAAGCGTCGTCGGGGCGGCCGCCGCCGCGACGGTGGCCGCCGACAGAATCTGGCGCCAGCGGTCGAACTTGTCGCGCAGCACGCGTGTGGGCTCGGTGCCGAGGTCCACCTCGATCCCGGCCGTCGTCCGCCCGCCGCCGCGCTCGGTCACGACGACGGCGTCGGGGACGAGGCCCGCGGCCTGGAAGCGCGCGTCGCCCGCGAGGTCGCTGTCGAAGTGGAAGTCCACGAGGTCGAGGTGGCCCTCGCGCTCGGCGACGAGGTACGCGCAGAAGACGTCGCGGATGGCGAGCGCGTGTCGGAGCTTCTGGGGTCGCGGGATGCGCGTCGGCGGGGGAAGCGGGCCTTCGAGCCGGACCGCCGCGGCTAGCGCCTCGAGTCCCCGCGCCGTGACCGTGAACACGGTTTCCCGCTGGAGCGCCTCGCCCTGGAGGTGCGCGCTCACGAGTCGGTGGTCGAGCAGTCCGCGCAGACCCCTCTGCGCCGTCCGGTCCGAGGGGTAGGGTGCGCTGCGCCTCACCTGCCCGGTCGAGAGGAAGCGCGCCCACTGGATCCTCTCGAGCGCGTCGTAGTGGCGCTCATTGAGAATCGACCGCGGCGCGGCCCGAGGGAGCCCGCGCTTCACCCGTGCCGCCGTCACGGCCGCTCCCAGGGCAGCGGGATGCTCACGTCGCAGACCTCGCACGGCACCCACCCCGCGCCTGCGCCGCAGATCGCGCAGCGCCCGACCCAGCCGAGGTAGGTGGCGTGGCAGCTCGCGCAGGCGAACCGCCCGACGGTGGCGTTGGGGTGGCCGTGCGGGCAGTGGAGCGTGTCGGCGTGCGCGGCGCGCGATCGACCGAGGCCCGCGACGAGCGCGGCGGCCTCGACCAGGGCGACGTAGAGGCCGTAGAGCGCGAAGACGGGCAGGAGCAGAACAGCGACGACGATGCGCGCTGGCGTGGGGGTGGAGAAGCCCTTCATGGGTGACCTCGTGGTGTCGGGGGTGCGTCGTGGAAAAGGGCGCGGGGCGCGACCGGGGCCGTCAAGCCGCTGCTGCGGCGCCTGGGGCGCTCTTGGACGCGGTCTCTCGCGCGGTCGCCCGTGGCGTGGCGGGGAGAGCGGGTCCTGGCGGTGCGAGGTCGTCGGGGCTCCGGACCCACGACCCCGGTCGGCCTCCGCGTGAAGGCACCGTCCATCAGCGGGCCACCGACGCCCGCGTGGCTCTTCCTGCGACGCGTGAGGCTCCGCATCGCGTAGCCCGATGCGGGCTCCACTCGCCGTGGCGTGCCGCGTAGAACCGTCCCGCCCGGTCGGGCGATCCCGACCCGGGCCGCACCCACGCGCGCCGCGCAGCGCCTCCGCTCCGGCCCGGGCCGCGCCGCAAACGCCGAGGCAGCGCGGTTCAGCGCCTGCGCCAGGCAGACCAGTACCGCGCCGAGCGGCGCCGGGGGCGGATGAGGACGTAGACGAGCACGAGGAGTCCGAGCGGCGGGATGAGTTGCGAGCTCCAGGGCGAGATCTCGCCGAGGACGTTGCAGAGCATGGAGTTGTTCATAGGGTGCGAGGTGAAGGGTGAGGATTGGGTCCGGTACCCGATCGAACTCGCACCGCAAGGATTGCTCGCTCCGCGTTGGCTGCTCCTGGTGGATGGTGGCCTCCACATCGTGGATGGCGCGGCGCGCGGGGGGCGTGGCGCCCGACGCGAGCCCTCTCCGGGACTACTCCCGGGACGCCCTCACGGGCCGCGTGGACCACCCCGGCGCGGGCGGCGCGACGGCCACGCCGCGACGGCGGGAGGGTCGGCCTCGTCGGGCGACACCACGCGGAACGTTCCCTCCGGCGGCTGCGGCTCCGTCGCGCGGAGGTCGTCGACGGGGACCGCGAGGGCGCCGTTGCGGAGCCGCCACGCGAGGTCCGCGGCGCGCATCACGGTTCGCCGGATCGTGACGTCCACCGATTGCGCGAGGACCGCGCGGTACGGTCGACGCCGGTTCCAGAGGTAGAACGTCCGGTCGGGGAGCGACGCGGCCTCCTCGATCCGGGCTTGCAACTCCTCCTGCGGCGTGAGGTACGGCGAGCGGGCGCGCCCCTCCCACGGGAGCCCCGCCGGACGCGGCGCGCGCCCGGTCACAGGGAGTATGTGGGCCATGGCGCGGGCGTCCTCGATCGACGCCCGGAAGAGGATCTGCGTGTTGGTGTTGGTCGCGACGACCTTCGGGAGCGACGCCGAGACCTTGGCGGCGCCCGCGAGCGACTGCGAGATCAGCGTCAGGAACACCCCGCGTGAGCGCGCCATGCTGAGCACGCGCTCGTAGTGGTCCGCGATGTCGCCCCCGGCGGCGAGCCCCTCCTGCCACTCGTCGATGAAGGCCGCGACTGGGCGCGCGACCTCCTCAGGCGCCCGCTCGAAGATCGCGCGGGTGAACTTGAGCGCGAGGAGCCCGCGCCAGAAGGCGCCGATGTCCTCGCAGCCCAGCGGCGGGGCGCCGTCGTTGACGAGGATGACGTGCGACGTCATGAGTCTGCGGAGGGGCAGCGAGTCCTTCGCGCCGAGCATCTGCCGCGTCGCGGGGAGTCGGAGCAGGCGGTCGATACGCGCCCGCAGGCCCTGGAGGGCGGCGGCCGTGACGCGCACGCCCCCGGCGAAGTACGAGCGCGCCTCGGCCGACGGGCACTGCGCCGCGAGCGCGCAGAACTCGGCGGGGCGGTCGAGCAGGCGCGCGAACTCCGGCATCGAGATGTTGAGCGTCACGCACGCGAGCAGGCCCTTGTAGAGGAAGTCGTCCTGATTCACGCCGCACGCGGCGCCGCCCAGGCGGTTGACGAGCGTCGTCGCCTCGAAGGCCTGCAGCTCGGGCGCGACGCCGGGCTCGGCTTTCAGGATCTGGAAGGGGATGAGCGCCTCCGTCGAGAACGGGTTGATGACGACGAGGCGATCGAGGAGGCGACGCGCCTCGGCCTTCGGGAGTTCGTCGACGAGCTCGCCGATGACCTCGCACAGCAGGGGCACGAACTCGGCCTTGTGGTCGTGCGCGTAGAAGCCCTCGCCGTCGGGGTCGCGGGCGAACCGTCGAAGGCGCTCACGCGCGAGCGCGAGCGCGAGCATGGTCTTGCCGGTGCCGCTCCCGCCGAGCACCACGGTGTGGCCGCCGAGGCCGGCTTCGTTGGTCGGGACGCGCACCATGACGCGGGGATCGGCGGTCGCAGTGCCGAGTGTGATCGCCTCGCGGGGGCGTGCCGCGAGCTGCGCCATCTCCGCGTGGAACCGCGGATCCACGAGGGGCACCGCGGTCACGCGGGCGAGCGCCGCCCGCTCCGCCCTCTGCGCAGCCGCCTCGTCGTTGCCGAGGAGCCGACGCTGGCCACGCCACCAGTCGCTCATAGAAACCTCCCTCAATGCCTATGGTTCCCCGTTCGCGTGCGCATCGGCGGGCGGGTCGGGTGGGGGCGCACCGCCGCCGGGCGGTGGGGGCAGTGCTCGACGGCGAGGCAGCCGCCGGATGTCCTCGGCGCGTTCGCGGCGTCGTTCTGCTTCGTCGCGATGGCTCCAGTGGTACCAGCCGAAGGCCGCGAACCCGAGCAGGAGCGCGATCCGCGCGAGGTCACCCGCGGTGGCGTCCGGCGCGGCGTCGTGGATCGCGGCTGCGATCTCCCCGCGGCCGGCGAAGAGCACGCCCGCCACGACGAGCGCGAGCCCCCAGCGGTGCAGCGTGTCCATCACGACGGCCCTCCCTTGGCATCGATCATCGCTCCGCCATCGAGACCGTGGCCATCGTTCGGCGCCCTCGGGGCCTCCGCGGACGGCACGGGCGCAGGCCGGTCCGGCTCGTGCGTCCGGTGAGCGCGGGCCGTCGCCGTGCGAAACGAGGGGGAGCGCGCGGGCGCGGCGACGCCGTGGGTCGCGCCCTGGAGCGCGCGTCTCTCGAGCGCGTCGACGCGGGCGGCGAGGCCCGCCACGCGCCTGCGCGTCGCGAGCGTCGCCCAAGTGCCGAGCGTCGCCGCGATCACGAGAAGGACGGGCAGGATGCGAATCCGCCGCCCGCGCCGCGGAGGCTTCGGCGTCGGGCCGCTCGGGGCCGCCGTGGGCGCGGCGGGCCCGACGATCACGAGCCTCGCGTCGTCCGCCGCGCCCGACCCGACCGGCGTGAGCCGTTCGGACTGCGGGCCGCGGTACACGCCGAAGGGACCCTCGACCGTGTCCCAGGGGTCGCACACGATCCCGAGCGCGTGGGGCTGCCGCCACGTCCGCTGGTTCTGGAGGTCGACCGGGGAGTACCGCGCGCCGCAACGCACGTGCCCGTGCGTCCACCCGACGATGACCGCGTCGGGGAAGAGCCGCGCCGCGAGCTGTCGCGTCGCGAGCTCCGACTCGGGGGTCGTCGCCGCCGCCCCGGGACTCGTCCGCGCGTCGGCGTCGATCAGGACCCCGACGACCACGACGTGTCGCCCCTCCGCGTCGTCGTGCACGCGTCCGACGAGGAGGCCGTACCACTCGTTGGGCTCGGCCGCGCGGGAGAGCGCGAGGAGCCGCTCGGCGACGTCCTCCGCGATGGCGGCCTCGAAGCCGTCGCCGCCGCGGAAGATCCGCCAGCCCGCGCGGGCTCGCGAGCGGTCACGCCGCGTGACGGGCTCGTCGTGGCGCGCGACGACCAGGAAGCCTGCGGAGGTCTCCGCGCGCTCCTGCGAGGGGGTCATCGGGCCGCCTCCGGCGAGAGCAGCCGGAAGCCGCTCGCATCTTCGCTAGGCTCGGCCCGCACGAACCTGAAGCCGCCCCCCTCGTCCTCGGGGGTCGCGGCTCCGAGGATGCGCATCCCGCTCCCTGCTGCCGGGATTCCGTGCGTGAGTTCGAGGGGAAGCACGGGGTACAGCAGATCGGGGTGCAGCGGCTGCGTGTGCAGCTTCTGGCGCCAGTAGTTGATCGCCTCGGCGTTCCAGCCCACGTACTTGGGGCCGCGGTCCGGCTCGTCGAAGTTCAGGCAGTGCATCACGTGCACGATGAGCTGCGGGAACAGCATGCGGCCGACGCTCAGGCGCCATGCCTCTCCCATGCACACCATGCCCGTCTGAGGGTGCACGTGGGGCGTCCACGGGAACGGCCGCGAGAGCACGGTCGCCGTGGGCGAGGTGTACGGGTAGTTTCCTCCCGTCATGAGGTGGGCTCGTCGTCGGCGACGCACTCTCGCTCGACGGGTCGTGCTTCACGCTCGCCGCGGACCCGGAGGAGGACTGGCAGTTGATCCGCCCCGACGCGGTCGTGCGCGACGGCGGGTTCTGGCTGCCCGGCGCCGAGACCCCCACGGGAGTTCCTCTCCCGCCATCGCAGGTCAACCCGCGAGGCGTGCGCGTCGACCTGCGTCGGTGCGAGCTCGTGCTGTCGGGGGCCTGCTCGGGTGGCAGGGGGGCGGAGGCCCACGGCGCTGAGGCGATGGGATTGTTGAGGGCGTTCCTGGCGAACGGTGTCCCGGCGATCGTCGCTTGCGCCTGGGACGTACCTCTTCCCCACCGCGGCGCGGAGCACGCGGATGCCGTGATGGTCTTGTGGACCGCCTTGATGAAGCGACTCGTCGAGCCCGGCGGAGGGGGACACACCGTCCGCGCGGCGGTCCGGAGCGCACGCGGGGCCGTCGAGGACTACCCCGCTCTCCACTCACGGTATCTCGTCCTGCACGGCGACGGGACGGCTCCTTCACCGTGGGCGATCGTGAGCCCGACGGCTTCGCGTTCCGGTCACTCGTAGGCCCGTGCCACCGTCGACGGCGCGCCCGGCGCACTGACTCCGCGTCGGCGCACGCCGTCGCTGGCGCCACGACGGCACCCCCTCGTGCACTCCCACGGGTGACACCCGGAGGTGCGCGAGGGAGCGGCGTTCCGGAGCGAGCGTGAGGGTTCAGTTCGGCCCGACCAACTGATTCTTCACCACTCCACTCTATGGGACTCGATCTGCTTCCACGACCAACCGACCGCCTCGATGAAACGGCTGCGCTACCGCGGGGGATGACCCACTGCGCCCGTGCAACCTGCCCGTTCGCTTCCGACGACTTCCCCATCGGCCCGATGGGAACCTGCTGCTCCTTGCGTGGCAAGGTGGCCGCGGAGAACCTCGACGCGCTCGGAGAGAGCGACGCCTGCCGGCGCATGCACGACGACATGGACGCGGCAGAGGCGCTCCGCTTCGCGACGACGCTGCGCGAGACCGCCGACCGCCTGGAGCAACGCTACGCGGGTGCGAAGGAGAAGCCGAAGGGAGGCGCGCAGGGCGGGATGATCAACATGGACACGGGGGCGTTCACCCCGTGGCCGCAGCCCTCCTTCGAGGAGGCGCTGGCGTCGATCCGTGAGGCCGCCGACTGGTACGAGAAGGTGGCGCGGCTCGGATTCAGTTTTGACGCTCACGACGGGTGGTCCGGGGCCTGCTCACGAGCAGTGGTCCACCTCGACATGACCCCTCGGTCGCCCCCCTGGGTCACTGCTCGCGAGCACTGACCCACCCCTTCCTCGCGTCGCTCCGGCTGGATGCGGGGCGTGCGCTCCCGCCCGTGCTCCATCTGCCGTAAGCGCTTCGTCCCGCACCCTCGCGTCGGCGACCGCCAGCGCACCTGTGGGGCCGCCGCGTGCAAGCGCGCTCGCCACGCCCGCTCCTGCAAGCGCTGGCACCGCGACAACGCCCTGCTTGCCCTCGAAGCTCGCCTCCGTGAGCGCGTCCTGCCCCCTCCACGGGGCGCCGCCTCGACGCCGGGCAACGACCCCGTCGCGCGCATCGACCTCGACCTCCTCACCCGCATCGAGGGGCCCACGCTCGCCGTCGCGCTCCGTCTCGTGCTCGCCCATCTGGTCTCGGCCCTGCGCGACGAGATCCACGCGCGCCCGGCGGCGAATCAAGCCATTTCGCCCCCAGACGCTCAATCGCGGAAGCGAGACGAGATCCGCGCCAATGAGGCTTCAATTCCAGTCGAATCGGCACGAGACGCTCAATCGCACAAACGAGACGATATCCGCGCCGATCCATCGGCGAATCAGGCAGATCGTGACGGAGACGCTCAATCGCACAAACGAGACGAGATCGCCGCCGCCGGGCACCCCCCCCGCTCTCGGAGGTGGCGATCTCCGGATCGTCCGGCGCACCCCGCCCGGCGGCGGCAGCCCTAACGCGCCCCGCCGCGGTGGACGTCCGGCGCCGGCGTCGGACACGGTCTCGACGACCACGCCGCGCTCTCGTGCTCCGACGCCATTCGGCTGGGTGCGTGGGGTCGCCGCGAGCAGGCGAGTCGCGGAGCTCGCGGGTGCCGTGCGGTACGCGCCACGGCGCGTCGGCATCGCGACGTCGCGGTAGTGGCACGACGGTGCGACGAGAGGTCCGACCCGCGCGATGCGCGCGGCGCCGCTCGTTGCTCCGGCTCGCGGAGGCACGTTCGCCACCGCGCGGGCACGATGCGCGCTCCTCGCTCCCTCGTTGCCGCAAACCCTCTCCCACGAGGCCCCTGTTCGGGACGCCTCGCAGGCGCGTCTGCGCCCGGAGTCTCCGATGGATGCTGCACCGAGTTCCATGTTGGACACCGCGACAACCGGTTCCGCGCCCGCACCGCCGCAGTGGGTGCTGCTTGCGCACGAGGCCCGCGTCCGGGGGTTCCGCAACGCGCTGGCGTTCCGCCGCTGGTGCCGCCGCCGGGGCGTGACGATCCGGGCCGACGGGAAGTTGCGGTGGGTGTCCCCGGCCGAAGTCGACAAGGCCGTGGCTGGGATTTCCGCCGATGCGACACCGCGTCCGAACGACGCAAGGGCCGGTCGCGTCGCGGTGGCCGATGCCGTCGCCGATCTCATCATGGCCGACCGGAGGCCTCGTCGATGACTCGCCCGCGGACCGGCAGCGCGTACACCAAGCGCGGCGTCTTCTACATCGCCGTCTCGCTGCGCCCCGGTACGTCGAAGGACCGGTGGGTCCGTCCGTGCCCCCCGCGCAGCGACGGCGTGCCCGTCGACATCACGCACGCCCGCGCCGTCGCCGCCGAGCTCCAGCGCCGCTACGACGCGGGGGAGTGGGACCCCGAGCGCGACGCGCGGCTCCCGGGCGCGGCGAAGCCCGTGCCCACGACGCCCGCGACGGCGACGACCGCGGCGTCCGTGCCGGAGCCGAAGGGCACCGAGGAGGCCGCGCGCCTGCTCGGCGTGACGCTGATCGAGTTCGCGCGGAGCTGGATCGCCACGCAGCGCTACGAGTCCGCGCCGAAGGACACGCGCGTGATCGAGCACTATCTCGCGCCCGCGCCCGTCGCGGCGATGCCCGTCGGCGACCTGAAGCCGAAGCACATCCTCGCCTTCATCCGCTGGCTCCAGGACCGCCCCTCCGAGCGCGGCGGCACGCTCGCCCCGCGCTCGGTCCGCAACGTCTACGACGTCGTGCGCCGGGCGCTCGACGCCGCGGTGATCGAGGAGCTGCTCCCCGCGAACCCCTGCGCGCCGATCCGCGGGCGTCTCCCGGCGATCGAGGACAAGGACCCGCTCGCGCGCCAGGGCTGGCTCTACCAGCGCGACGAGATCGTGCGGCTCGTGACCGACCCGCGCATCCTCCCGGTGCGGCGCGTGTCGTACGCGCTCCAGTTCCTGACCGGGCTGCGGGTGGGCGAGCTCGCCGTGCTGCGCTGGAAGGACTACGACGCCGCGATGCAGCCCCTCGGGCGGCTTACCATCGCGCGCGCCGTGAAGAGCGTGTCCCTGCGCGAGGCGCAGACGAAGACCGCGGCGGTGAAGCTCGTGCCCGTGCACCCGACGCTCGCCGTGATCCTCGACGCCTGGAAGGCGTCGGGCTGGGCGGCCTACATGGGTCGCGCGCCCGTGCGCGAGGACCTCGTCGTGCCCAACCAGTACGGCAAGGTGCGCAACACCAACCGCCACAACCGCGACCTCGGGCGCGACTGCAAGCGGATCGGGATCGGCCACCGCCACCAGCACGCGATGCGCCACACCTTCATCACGCTCGTGCAGGACGACGGCGCGGACGGGAGCGTCATCCGCTGGATCACCCACGCGCCGCCCCGGACCGCGTTCGACGGCTACACGCGGGCGCAGTGGTCGCGGCTCTGCGCGGAACTCGTGAAGCTGCGCGTCGAGATCCCCGCGCAGATCGCGTAACCGGTGGGCGACGGGTTCGCCCGCGCCGCATGGCTCGCCCGCCATGTCCCACTCGATGCGTCGACACACCTGCCACGAATCGCCGCACCGCGCCATCTACGTGACGGAGATGCCATCCACAACGTCGTCGCAGGCCCATGGAAGGAGGTCGTTCCGAGGAGCTGCGTTCGTTCGCGCATCGGGCCCCACTGATTCACGAACCACCATCTCTATGGGACGAACCCTTCACTACGACATCTACGACGACCGTAAGAACTACCGGGAGGCCGAACGGGAGATCCGCATCGCGCAAGAACTTCTCATCTACCGCTTCACCTGGACCTGCGAGTGGCCCTCGCTCCGGCACCTTGACGAACACGAACGCCGCCAACGCGAGGACGAATCGCTGTTCAAGTTTCGGCATGCCCCGATCGCAAGCGGATTCACCAAGGTGGCCGACGACGAGTGGAACGCTGTCCTCATCACGAGGTACGTGACCTGGCTATCGCGGCGCCTGCCGACCGCCACGGTCACTCTCCACGATGAGGGTGACTACCTCACGCCGGGCTACCAGATTCGCTGCGGGGGAGCGGCTGAGCTTGACCGCGACAGTCTTGCGGAGCGGGAGAAGTACCTCGTCGAGCACAACCGGTGGCACCGCCTGAACGAACAGGGGGAAGCGATCGAGGCGTTCGAGCGCGGTGAGACCCACTGCGCGGTGCCTGCCGATGAGTACGCCGATCGTCGTGAAATCGTGGCGCTCGGGCTCACGCTGGAGGTACTCGCGCGGATGACCTTGGACGAGGTAGCCGACGCGATCGCCTTCCCGTGGACCACCGAGGGCCTCGGGGCTGCGTAGGCGCGCGGTGACATCTCCACGCGGCGGTCGGCCGGGTTCGCGGGCCCGGATGCTCGACGAGCCACGCTCCACGGAGCGACTCCGACCTGGGCAATACATGGGTCCCTGGTCTGTGTCCTCTGGGCGCGACCTTCATCGGACGGTTCTGCGCTGCCCGGCCGGCCCGCCGCACCTCTCCTACCGCCGCGCCGACGCGCGGTTGGTTGCGTTCGTTGGTCCCTGACAACACCCGAAGGAGCATCCCCATGAGTGACATGACCCGCACGAGTCTCCCGCAGGCGCCGGTCCGCGACACTGCGCGGACCGCCGTGCCGGTGACCGCGGACACGGTCCCGATGTTCAACGACGAGGCGGCGATCGCACGCGCAATCATCGAGACCGGCCTCACCGCGGCCAGAGTCCGTGCCGTCGTAGAGGCGCAGGCCTGGTACCAGATCTGCGCGGGCGTGATGGGGGTCACCGGGGGCGACACCGAGGCGAGGGTCGCCGCGTACCTCGCGCGCTTCCCACGGATGTTCGAGGATCGCGACGAGGAGATGCCCACCCTCTCGAACGAGGACGAGGCGACCTTCATCGCCGAGACTACGGATATCTTCGAGGACGAGACCACACGTGTCCTCGCCAGCGTCCGGGCCTACGAGGCCGAGATCGGCCTCATAGACCCGGGCGCCGTCGAGGACTACCGCGCCTGGCGCGTCGCGTGGCTCACCCACGTGGCGCGGCCCCGCATCGTGCGGGTGGGTGGGAAGATCGTGGTGTACTCGTTCGCGGAGGCGATCCTGCGGGAGCAGAACCTGCCGACGCGATGACAGGCGGGGAATGGTGGGGCCGCGGCCGACACGGTGCACGCGGCCAAAACGATTCCCCTGCGGACCTCGCGAGCAGGCGAGCCTCGCGCCGTGCACGCCGCGCCCTCCCGTCGCTGGCGACCCCGGTGAACTCCAACGCCGCGGGGGAGAATGCCCGTACCGCGACGACCGGCGACCCGGCCAATGGGTCCGCGGATCTGACTGCCCTCCTCGGGCGCGAGTCGGCCCATCGACACTGCGCAGGCGATGCTGTATGTCGGCGCGGCTGCCGGACCTCGGAGGCACAGGGGCCAGGGAGATCAGGCGAGCGAACTCGAGAATCGACGTGGGCGAGGATCAGGACTCGAAGAAGGCGCGCAGGAAGGGCACGGGGCATCCTCCTCCGAGCAGCAACCGAGGCACCTCGGTGACGTTGCCCAACGCCGCGATGAAGGTCGGCGCGCTGGCCTGGGGGCATGACGACCGCTTCGGGCGCTCGATCACGCACGAGGAACTGCTCGCGAGTCTGACCACGTTTCACGGGGCCATGACCACGGACCTCGTGCTCTGCGCGGGGACGAGGATCCGCCTCGGAGCGACTACGGAGCCGTGGACGAACGAGGACCCTCCGCGTGAGATCGCGCGCGCGATCTTCACGGCCGCGGGAAGACCCGTGCTACTGGAGTGGCCGATTCAACCGCGCGCCATGCGGCCGCACCGATGGCTCCTCGCAACGGCAGCGGGGTTCAAGGAGATTCGTGAAGGCCAGTACGTCTTCGAGTCCGGGCCGCCGAAGGCGAAGGTCGCGCAGGTTCTGGGCGAGATGAACCGCGGGTTCGGGACAATCACGCTCAAGGACGGCGACCGAGAGGTCTCGCTCGTCCTGGTCATCTGCAACGAGGCGCGGATCTTCGACGCCGTCGGCAATGCCCGGGCGCGGCTGCGGCACGCGTGGGGCGCCGAGGACATCCCGCCGGTGTTTCGCAACCCCTGGGTGATGTTGCACCCGTCGCACAAGCCCTACTGGAGTGCGAGCAAGCGGTCGGGGCGGGGCCTGGTCGCGCCGTGGGTGTTGAAAACGGGCCAGACGGCCCGACGCCCTCATTTCTCGTTGATCACGACTCGCCGCCGCGCGAGCAACGGGCCTATGATCCTGCCGGTGCAGGTGATTCACGCGGGGCCATTCCGACGCGATCAGGCGGAGGAGCCGGCGTTCAGCGTGTGCGGATTCCGTGGCGGCGCCCAGACCCGTGCGGCCCCCCTGCAGAGGGACGTTCCTGGGGTCGGCGCCGCGCGCTACGTCGAACTCGACGTCTGAGGACCAGTCGACGGCACGGAGGGCCATGCGCACGCAGCCCGAATCGGGCGGTGATGGCATGGCCGGGCGAAGCACTCGACGGCGCCCGTGGCAGGGCGGCGGGCGCTGGCGACCGCTCGTCTCCGACGGACAGGAAGATGCTTCGCGATTGTATGGCCTCGGAGCGGCAGCTATTCTCACGCCCGGCGAAGGAGGCGCGACTCGATGTTGAACGCATTCGGACGGGCGGACCTCGTGTCGTTCGGTCAGGCCCTGGTGCTGATGGCGAGCGCCGACGACCATGTCACGGCCGACGAGCGGACCGCGATCACGCGCGTGGTGCACGACGTCGGCCTCTCCGTCGAGGACGTCGAGCAGATCTGGCGGGCGCCCCCCACCGAATCTGCGGTCGTCGAGGCGATCTCGCTCTGGCGCGATGAGGTGCTCCGGCGTGCCCTGCTCAAGGATCTGCTCCTCGTGGCCTACGCTGACGGCGAGTTCTCGCCGACGGAGGGTCTTCTGCTGGAGCGACTCCGCACGGCCCTCGGTCTCGACGCGAGCGTGCAGGACGCCATGGAGGCGTGGGTGCGGCGCGGGATCGCGTGGCAGCAGGAGGGGCTCGACCTGTGCCTCGGCAAGGAGGGCGACCGATGAGGTACGAGACGATCGAGGATCTGCGTCACGCCGAGGAGGAACTCGCCGGACTCGACCAGCTGCTCGACAAGGAGTCCGACGAGCGCGTGGTCGCGGCGCTGAGCGAGATCACGGGCGGGGCCGTCGGCGTCGGCGTGGGGGCCGGCGGTGGGATGGCCGCGGTCTACTTCGCGGGCGTTGTCGGCTTCAGCGGTGCAGGTCTCACTTCGGGCCTTGCGGCGATCGGCGCGCTCATCGGTGGCGGGATGCTCGCAGGAATCGGGCTCGTGGTGGCCGCGCCCGTCGTGCTGGGAGGTGGCGGGTTGCTCGTCGCACGGCACCTGCGCACGAAGAAGTTCAAGGAGGCGCGGGTGAAGCTGCGCCAGCACGCGATGGCGAGGCAGGCCCTGCTTGAACGCCTGATCCGCGAGAAGGGCGAACTCGGCGAGTCGCTCGACAAGTATCGCGCGCAGCTCGACCGCCTGACGCGGATGATCTCGGAGCTCGGGTAGCGCCATGACGCCGCCCCCGAAGGATGCGCTGCTCGAGAGCGCCCGTGAGGCCGAGGAGGTGCTCCGTAAGGTGCTTGAGGCGAAGCGGGGCGGCGCGGAACTCGCCGCGCGCGCCGCGCCGCCGGTTCCCGCCGAACAGCCCGCGTCGGATCCAGCGGACGGCGACGACGGAACCTGGCTGGCTCTCACTGAATCCGACGGCTCGGTCGATTGGGCGCTTCGTCTCGTGCCGCCTTCGGAGCTGCCCGAGCACCTGCCCGCGGACGAGCCGACGCTCCAGGGCTCGCTCCTCGATGGCGTCGCGAGGGCGGTGCCGCTCGTGGCCCAGGCGCTCCGGCAGGGGCGCGTGTTCGAGCTGATCGGCCCGGGCCCGGTCCTCGAAGGACTGCGCAACGGCTCCCTCGAACTCATCCCCTCGAAGATCGGCGGCGTCCTCGGGGGCGTCCGCGCTACCGGGCGCGCCGCCATCGTGCACCAGGCGCGGTTTCGCCCCGTCGGCCTCGGCTCTTCGATCGGCCCCGGGCTGGGGATGGCCGCCGCGAGCGCGGTGCTTGGCCACATGCACATGGTCGAGATCCGGAGGCAGCTCGCACGCCTCGAGGGGCGCCTCGACCGGGTGCTCGAAGGCCAGCAGGCGACTCGGCACGGAAAACTCTTCGGCGCGCTGGAGATACTCCAGGACGTCGCCCGCACGATGAGCTGTGCGGGCGGCCTGTCGGCGCTGCAGGTGCAGCGTCTCGCGGGTGCGGAACTCGACCTGCGTCAGGTCGCGAGCGAACTCGAGCAGCTCCATCGACGCTATGCCGGCCGTACCGAAGGCCTCGCGGGCACCAAGGTCCCGGCCTTCGCGGATGCCTTCGGCGTCACACGGGTGATCGAGCTCGATGACGGGAGCCTCCTCGTCGCGGCGCGCGGCGCTCACGTGCTTCTCGAGCGCCTCCTCGGCGCGTACGCGACGGTGCACGAGCCCGCTTCGCTGCCCGCTCGGGCGACCGCGTTGGAGGCGGCGCGTGATCGGCTCGCTGACGTCGAGCGCCGGCTCGATCACCTACGGCAGTTCCACGCACACTGCCGCGCAGCGCTCGACCGCGAACAGGCTCGCATGCTGCGCCTGTCGACACGGGAGGTCGGCCGAGTGAGTGAGGCCCTGCGTCAGGATCGCCTCGCCGTCGCGGAGCTCCTCGCGACCGCGCGACGTCTGGCTCTCGGAATGCGGCCGGAGTCCGCCGCCCACGTCGTGCGCGTCGACGCTCGTCAGCCGACCGTCCGCGCCCAGGTGGCGCTCCTGGACGCGAGCGCCTGAGCCGGCCTCGTCGGGGCTCGGTCCGCAGACTCAGTCGTCCGGCTCGGCGTTCACGGTAGACCGCGGGGAAGGGAGCCCGCCGGTTGGTGTTCAACCGTGACCGAAGCGTTGGAGAGGGGCGGAGGGGGTTTTGCTACCCGTTCTGCTACCCGATCCGTGGTCGTTGCTTCTAACTACGCGGAATCGTTGCAAAAAAATGAGTCGGGGCGAGAGGATTTGAACCTCCGACTCCACGGTCCCGAACCGTGTGCGCTACCAGACTGCGCTACGCCCCGATGGGAGACACACCTTACCCCATCCACCGCCGCCGTCAAGCGAATCGCGCCACACCCACATCCACCGACACGTCGCCATGCCCCGTGCGTGCCCCTCACCGCGCGCTGCAGGCGCTTGCCTGCACGGCGTGCTTGACACCTTCGGGCGTCCCGCCATCGTGCGCTCATGGCGGATCTGGACCACCTCCTGCAGCGCACGAGCCGGACCTTTGCGCTGACGATCCCGGCGCTGCCGGAGCCCACCCGCCGGGAGGTGACGCTCGCGTACCTCCTCTTCCGCCTCGCGGACACCTTCGAGGACGCCGCCCGCTGGCCCCGTGGAGACCGCCTCGTGGCCCTCGACGCCTTCGTCGCGCTCCTCACGCCGCCGGAGCCCGACGCCCCCCGCGTCCGCGCGCTCACCGACGCCTGGGTCACAGCCAGGCCCGTGGACCACGACGGGTACCTCGAGCTCCTCGCGGAGACGCCCGCGGTGCTCGCCGCCAGCTACGCGCTGCCAGTGCCCCGCCGGGACATCGTGCTCCTGCACGCCCGACGCACCGCCGAGGGCATGGCGCGCGTGGTCACCCGGGGCTCCGCCCGCGGGGACCTGCACCTCACGGACCTCGCGGACCTGAGGGCGTACTGCTACGTCGTGGCGGGCATCGTGGGCGAGCTCCTCACGGACCTCTTCGTCGCCGAGACGCCCCGCCTCGCCGCCGCAGTCCTGCGCGACAACGCCGTGGCCTTCGGCGAGGGCCTCCAGCTCGTGAACATCCTCAAGGACGCCCGCGACGACGCTTTGGAGGGCCGCGTGTACCTCCCGACCTCGCTCCCTCGCGCGGAGGTCTTCGCCCTGGCCCGCGAGGACCTCACGCTCGCCCGGGGCTACGTCCTGGCCCTCCAGGACCATGGGGCCCCGCGCGGGGTGGTGGCCTTCTGCGCCATCCCCGTGCTCCTCGCGGTGGCCACCCTCGACGCGGTAGAGCGTCACGGGCCGGGCGCCAAGGTCCCCCGGGACGCCGTCCTAGCCATGGTCCGGGCCCTCGACGAACGGCTGGACCGCGCCCTCCCCGCGCTGCCCTGAGCGATCGCTTCGCCCTGGTCGCCAGCGGCGCCACCGCCGTTGTCATTCGCTGCTGTCCTCCGTCCCCCCGCTGACAACCCTCGTTGGCAACGCGCCGCGGGCTTCCACCGACTCCTCGCGGTTTTCGTGATGTCTCGGCCCTGGCGCGGCCATTGCTGAACAGAACCGCACACCGCGCATCGTACAACCCCGCAGCGCCACTCGTTCCAGGGAGGAGCCCCACCCAATGCCCACCACGCCGCTCGCTCGCGCCACGCTGGTCGCCTCCACCGCGCTCCTGGGGTGCCTCTCGCGCCCCGTGGCCGAGCCCGAGAGTACGCTCGGAGCGCGGTCCCTCGTGCCCTACTCCAATGACACCGTGGACAAGGTGGACGTGCTCTTCGGCATTGATAACTCCGGGTCCATGGAGGAGAATCAGGCCCAGCTCGCCCGCGAGTTCCGCGTCCTCATCGACCAGCTCGTGAGCCCGCCGGTGGACCCCGCCACGGGACGGCCCCGCTGGCCCGCCGTACGCAGCCTCCACGTCGGCGTCGTGTCCTCGGACCTGGGCGCCGCGGGCCACACGGAGATCGGCTCCTGCTCCGTCGAGGGCGGGGACCAGGGCCTCCTGAACCCCATCCGCAATGGACCGTCGCAAAGAAACCACCAGCCCTGGGCCAGCGCCTCCGCCGCGCGAGTGAGGCCCTCGCGCTGCACCCAGGACCCCAACCAGTACCCGAGCTTCCTCACGTTCTCCGCCGCCCGCGACGACGCCGCCAGGTTCCGCGATGACTTCGTCTGCAACGCCTTCCTCGGCGCCAGCGGCTGCGGTCTGGAGCAGCAGTTGGAGAGCGTCTACCGCGCCCTCATCACCAACGACGCCCGCGCCCGCGCCGGGAACAGCTCCCCCAACGCGGGCTTCGTCCGCGACGACGCCGTCCTCGCCATCGTGCTGGTCACCGACGAGGAGGACGGCTCCGTGCGCGACTGCCGCTTCGCCGAGCGGGACGCCAACGGCCGACCGCTCCCCTGCGACGACGCCACGGACGTCTACGACAGCGCCTCGGCGCGCTGGGGCCACCCGAACCTCAACGTGCGCCTCTACAACTACCGCCCCGGCAGCCCCCAGGACCCCACCTGGAACCTCAACCGCTACATCAACCCCCAGGACCTCTCCCGGGGCTTCCCGGGCCTCAAGGACGGCCACCCGGAGAGGGTGATCTTCGCCGCCCTGGCGGGCGTCCCCCTGCAGCTCCCCACCCGCGAGGGCCGCACCGACTGGGACACGCTCCTCGGGCGAAACCCCGACGGCTCCGACGCCCTCACTGCCAGCTCCCGCGAGGGACCGGTCTCCTTCCGCCCCGCCAACCTCGAGAGCTCCTGCGGCGAGAGGGACCTGCGCGTCGTGCCCGCCTGTCGCCGCGAGGGCAGCGCCCCCACCAGCTCCTGCCGCGCCTCGGACCAGTACTTCGCCCTGCCGTCCCGGCGCATCGCCGAGGTCGCCCGGCGCTTCGATGTCGCCCACAACACCGG
This sequence comes from Deltaproteobacteria bacterium, assembly GCA_016218825.1. Classification (GTDB taxonomy): domain Bacteria; phylum Myxococcota; class XYA12-FULL-58-9; order XYA12-FULL-58-9; family XYA12-FULL-58-9; genus JACRCV01. The sequence goes on along the minus strand of JACRCV010000101.1, from coordinate 22,460 downwards.
CAGCGTGGCGTCCATCTGCGCCAGCGATTACGCCCCGGCCCTGCGCCAGATCGTCGAGCGCATCGGCAGCGTGCTCACCGCCCCGTGCCTCGTCCGCGCCCCACAGACCGACCCTCCCATCTGCGACCCCTCCGCCGTCACCGAGGGCTGCGTCACCCCCATGGACCGCCGCCCCGTCACCCCGCGGTGCGTCCTCCAGGAGCGCCTGCCGCCCTCGGTGCGCGCCTCGGAGTGGTGCACCGCCGCCCACGGGCGCCGCCCCATCGGCGTGGAAGAGGGCCGAGAGCTGTGCCAGGTGGACCCCGTCGGAGCCGTCCCCGGCGGCGTGCCCGCCGCGGGCCTCCATGGCTTCTTCCTCGACCTGCGCCCGGACCCCGAGGGCCGCTGCAATCGCAGGATCTCCTTCACCGAGGGCGACCACACTCCCCCCGGCGCCTCCGCCCTCATCGACTGCGTGCAGTTCACCTCCCGCACCCCCGGGGCCGCGCCCCGCGTCGGCAACTGATCGTCCCGGAGCTTGTCCGGCGCTCGCCTTCTGGCAGACTCCCCCCGCGATGAACGCGGCCCGCTCGCCCTGGCTCTTCCTCCTCGTGGCCTGCTCCAGCAGCCAGTCCCCCCAGGTCCAGCCACCCCCTGCGGCACGCGCCCCGCACCCCGAAACCCATGCCCAGGCGCCTCGCCGGAGCGACTGCGCCTCCCAGGGAGGAATGACCATCGAGGGCCAGCTTGGCACGCTCCCCCAGGGGGTGGTCTCCAGGGTCGTCAGGGACGCCACGGACTCCCTGGCCGAGTGCTACACCCGTCGCCATCAAGCTCTGCCGTTCCTCTCCGGGGCCATCACCCTCAAGCTCCGGGTCGGCAGCGACGGGGCCGTGCGCTACGCGCTGCCCATCGAGTCCACCCTCGGGGACCGCGAGACCGAGCGGTGCATGGTGGAGCGGGCCCAGGCCCTGCGCTTCACCGAGCCCTGCGGCGGCGAGGCCGAGGTGACCTTCCCCCTGGAGCTCGAAGCCTCCAGCGACGCAAGGCCCGCCACCCCGATCCCCGCCTCGCGGCTGGACGCGGCCCTGCGCGAGCACCGCGCCGCCGTCGCCCGGTGCACCAGCGGCGTCCAGAGCGCCACCTTCCGCGTCACCGTGTACGTCACCCCGGAGGGGAGGGTGGCCGCCTCGGGCACTTCCATCCCGAGCCCCGAGGCAGTCTCCGCCGCGGATTGCATCACCCGCGAGGTCAACGGCTGGCGCCTCCCGAGCCCCGGGTCGTGGTACGCCCGCACCACCCTCGACCTCCACTGACGCACCAGAAAATCCCCATGGACTTCGACCTCTCGGACACCCAGAGCATGGTGCGCGACACCGCCCGCGCCTTCGCCGCCAGGAGCCTCGCCCCCAGGGCCCGAGCCATCGAGGACGGCGGCACCATTCCTCCCGAAATCATCAAGGAAATGGCGGAGTTGGGTCTCCTGGGCGTAAACCTCCCGGGGGACCTCGGGGGCGCCGAGGCGGGGGTCGTGGCCTACTCCCTGGCCATGACCGAGGTGGCCCGGGGCTGCGCCTCCACGGCCGTCACCATGGCGGTCACCAACATGGTGGGGGAGGTCTTGAACCGCTTTGGGACCCCCGCCCAGCGCGAGCGCTACCTCCCGAGGCTCACCTCCGGGGAGTACCTGGCCGGGGCCTTTGCCCTGAGCGAGCCCGGCGCGGGGAGCGACCCCGGAGCGATGACCACCACGGCCACCCGCGAGGGCGACAAGTGGGTCCTCCGAGGGGCCAAGCAATGGATTACGTCTGGGGACTTCGCGGGGGTGATGGTCGTCTGGGCCCGCACCGGGGGAGGGGGCACCGCGGGGCTGTCGGCCTTTGCCGTGGAGGGAGGCACCCCGGGGCTCAAGGTCGGGCGCCACGAGGACAAGATGGGCCTGCGAGGGAGCACCACCGTGCCCCTGACCTTCGACGACTGCGAGGTGCCCCTGGACGCGCTCCTCGGGGACCTGGGCGGGGGCTTTCGCATCGCCATGATGGCCCTGGACGGCGGGCGCATCGGGATCGCGTCCCAGGCCCTCGGGATCGCCGAGGGGGCCCTCTCGGACGCGGTGTCGTACGCGAAGGACCGGCAGCAGTTCGGGCGCCCCATCGCGGAGTTCCAGGCGATCCAGTGGATGCTGGCGGACAGCCGCGCGGAGCTCGACGCGGCCCGGCTCCTGACCCTGCGCGCCGCCAGCATGAAGGAGCGGCAAGAGCCCTTCTCCCGCGAGGCGGCCATGGCCAAGCTCTTCGCCTCGGAGGCAGCCTGGAAGGTCGTCAACCGCGCGGTGCAGGTCCACGGGGGCTACGGGTATACCCGGGAGTTCCCCGTGGAGCGGCGCTTCCGGGACGCCCGGGTCACGCGCATCTATGAGGGCACCAGCGAGGTCCAGAGGCTTGTGATCGCCCGCGCACTCCTGCGCTGAAGTTCTGGTACAGTGCCGACCCATGGAGTCCCCGAGCGTCCCTCCGGACCTTTGGCACGAGTGCAAGGCCCGGGTCGGCAAGACCATCGATGGCAAGTACAAGCTGGTGGAGCTCCTCGGCGCGGGCACCACCGGGGCCGTGTACCGCGCCCGCAACGAGTGGGTGGCCCGGGAGTGCGCGGTCAAGGTCTTCCACTATGAGGGCCAGCACAAGGACTCGCTCCTGCAGCGGTTCATCCGCGAGGCCCAGGCCTGCAACCGCATCAAGAAGGACGGGCGCACGCACCCCCACGTGGTGGACGCCCTGGACGTCGGCCGCGACCGCGAGACCGAGCGCTTCTTCCTGGTGCAGGAGCTCCTCCAGGGGCGCACCCTGGAGGCGTACCTGGACCAGCAGCCCGGCCGCAGGATGAGCGTCCCAGACGCCGTGAGCGTGCTGGGGCCCGTGATCGACGCCATCGCCTGCGCCCACGAGGCCGGGATCGTGCACCGGGACCTCAAGCCCGAGAACGTGTTCCTGGTGGATGGCCCCCAGGGCGAGCTCCCCTCGGCCAAGGTGCTGGACTTCGGCATCGCCCAGCTCGCCGACGCCCGCATGACCCGCGACTCGGAGCTCATGGGGACGCCGGAGTACATGGCCCCGGAGTCCTTCTTCGGCGCCAAGGACGTGGACGCCCGGGCGGACGTCTGGGCCCTGGCCATGATCCTGTACGAGATGGTCCACGGCGCCTCGGCCTTCTATAGCGCCACGGACAACATGTTCCAGGTGATGCAGCGCATCTCCACCTCGGAGCCTCCGTCACTGGTGGAGAAGGGCCTCATGCGCCCCGCGGTGTGGTCGGTGCTGCGCCGGGCCCTGCAGCGCGAGGCCGCGGACCGCTACGCCACCGCCCGGGCCCTCCAGGAGGCCCTGGACGAGGTGCTCACGACCTTCTAGCGGCCACCAGGCGGTCGAACTGTACGCTGTCGTGGGCGCTGAACACCGTCACCTCCTCGCGGTGCTCCCTCACCAGCTCCCGCAGGCGCTTGTGGTTGTCCAGCACCCTCGGAAGGTCCATGGCCACCAGGCGCTCGAAGGCCCTCAGGCCCGCCGGGAAGGGCCCCTCCGAGGGCTCCACGATGGACCGGTGGAAGAGCGCGTCGCCCCCGTGGACGAGCCACCTGCCCCCCAAGTCCACGGCGATGCATGCGTGACCCCGGGTGTGCCCTGGCAACGGGAGCGCGAGCACCTCCGGGGGGAGCCCCGGGAGCGAGCGCACGCACCGAAAGCCCTTCCAGGGCTCACCCTCCGCGGGGTACGGCGACCATTTCGGCCCGTGGGCGAAGTGGCACCGTCGGTAGCGCTCGCGCTCCAGGCCCCGAGGGTGCAGCGCCGCGTCGCGCTCGTCGGCGTGCAGGTGCACCGTGGCCTCGGGGAAGTCCGGCAGCCCCCCGGCGTGGTCCAGGTCCAGGTGCGTCACGAGGATGTTGCGCACGTCCCGCGGGTCGAAGCCCAGGGCCCTCACCTGCTCCAGGGCCGTGTGGAAGGCGCCGCCCCCGAGCCCCGTGGCCACGGTGAAGGCCCGTCCCAGGCGCCCCGTGGGGTCCCTCTTGTCGTCCTCGCCCAGGCCCGTGTCCACCAGGGCGAGGCCGTGGGAGGGGGTCTCCAGGAGCAGGCAGTGGGCCACCATGCGCCCCCGCTCGAAGTAGCCCCCGTCGCCGTTGACCAGCCTCCGGGGAAAGGGACACATGGAGGCACAATCAAGGTGGTGGACGCGCACGGCGCGAGGAATCTACACTCGCGCGGCAACCCATGGAAGCCAGCGGCCTCTTCGAGGGCACACTGCCCCTCCCGGGCGTCTACGACGAGCTCCTTGACGCCTCCGGGCGCCCGCGGGAGCCCTTCCGCGCGGCGCTGGAGCACCTGAGCTCCCGCGGGACCGAGGGCTTCGCCCGGTGTCAGGCCCTGGCGGAGCTGGCGCTGTTCAATCAAGGCGTGACCTTTTCGGTGTACTCCGACCAGCGGGGCACGGAGAAGATCTTCCCCTTCTGCCTGATCCCCAGGGTGGTCTCCGCCCCCGACTGGGCGCGCCTGGAGGCCGGCCTCGTCCAGCGCGTCACGGCCCTGAACCTCTTCCTGGACGACGTCTACGGCGACCAGAAGATCCTGAAGGACAAGGTCGTCCCCGCGGAGCTCGTCCTGGGCGCGAAGCACTACCTCCCCGCCCTCCACGGCGTGCGCCCCGCCGGAGGCGTCCGCGTGCACATCGCCGGGATCGACCTCGTGCGAGACCCCGAGGGCACCTGGAGGGTGCTCGAAGACAACCTCCGCACCCCCTCGGGAGTGTCCTACGTGCTGGAGAACCGCCGGGCCACCAAGAGGCTCCTGCCCCAGGCCCTGGACCTCGCCCGGGTGCAGCCCGTGGACCACTACCCCACGCGCCTCGCGGAGACCCTCGCCTCCGTCGCTCCTGCGAGGGCCCGGGACCCGTCCCTCGCGGTGCTCACCCCGGGGCCTTACAACAGCGCGTACTTCGAGCACAGCTTCCTGGCGCGCACCATGGGCATCGAGCTGGTCCAGGCCCCGGACCTCTTCGTGGACGACGACAAGGTCTTTGTCCGCACCACCCGAGGCCCCCGCCAGGTCGATGTGATCTACCGCAGGACCGATGAGGCCTACCTCGACCCCGAGGTCTTTCGCCCGGACAGCATGCTGGGCGTCAAAGGCCTGGTGCGCGCCTACGCCCGAGGGAATGTCTCCCTCGTCAACGCCCTGGGCAATGGCGTCGCCGACGACAAGGCGGTCTATGCCTTCGTCCCGCACATGGTGCGCTATTACCTGGGCGAGGAGCCGAAGCTGGAGCAGCTCCAGACCTGGGTGTGCAACACCCCCGACGACTGTGCGTATGTATTGGAAAACATTGAAGAACTGGTTGTCAAGGCGGTGGACGAGGCGGGGGGTTATGGGATGTTGATGGGACCCCAGAGTACGCTCGCCGAGCGCGAGGAGTTTCGTCGCAGGATCCTCGCGGAGCCTCGGAAGTACATCGCCCAGCGGAGGCTGGAGCTGTCCACGTGTCCCACGTGGATCGCGGACCGGGGCTGCGTGGAGCCTCGGAGGGTGGACCTGAGGCCGTACATACTCACCGGTCGCGCGGGGCCCTGGGTGCTCCCGGGGGGGCTCACGCGGGTGGCGCTGGTGGAGGGCTCGTACATTGTGAACTCCAGCCAGGGCGGTGGCTCCAAGGACACCTGGGTCCAGAAGGAGGCGCCGTGATCTCCCGCGTGGCCGAGCACTGCTTCTGGTTCGGGCGCTACCTGGAGAGGGCCGAGAGCACCGCGAGGGTGCTCGGGGTGACCTCGCACCTGGCCACGGACGCAGGACTCACCCCAGGACAGACCTGGCACCCGGTGGTGATCGTCTCGGGCGAGGAGGAGCCCTTCACCGCGCGCTTTGGGCCCGAGGCCCTGGCCGACGGCGAGGCCGTGCAGCGGTACCTCACCTGGGACGGGGAGTCCCCGGTGTCCATCCGTTGCACCGTAGGGGCCGCGAGGCTCAACGCCCGGAGCATCCGCGAGGTGGTGTCCCTGGAGGCGTGGGAGACCGTGAACGAGCTGCACCTGTGGGTGGACGGCCCCAGGAGCCGCGAGGCCTTCGAGCAGGACCGCTACGGCTTCTACCGCCAGGTGAGGAACCTCGCCCAGCTTTGCCTCGGGCACCTGCGCAGCACCATGCTCCACGACGAGCCGTTGGAGTTCATGCGCCTGGGCGTGAACCTCGAGCGGGGCGGCCAGACCGCGCGCATCCTCGACGTGCACCACCACCTGTTCACGGCCCTGGAGCAGCGCCACGACGTGGTGGAGACGGCCCTTTGGCTCGGGCTCCTGCGGGCATGCTCGGGCTACGAGCCCTTCATGAAGCGCCACCACGGGCTGGTCAACGGCGAGGCCGTGGCGGCGTTCCTGATGCTGGAGCCGCGCTTCCCGCGGAGCGTGAGGTACGCCGTGCACAACGCCCGGGAGCGCCTGGAGGCCATCCGCCCGCCGGAGGACGCCGGCCTCCCGGGCCAGGACTCGGTGGCGCGCCTCGGGACCCTCGACGGGTGGCTCGGGGTGCTCCCCAGGGAGCCCTTCGAGACGAGGCTCCTCCACGAGAGGCTCACCCACGTGGTGGATGAAGCCGCGCGGGTGGGCTCGGACATCGCTCGGGAGTTCTTCGGGCAAGGCCCGGTGTGAGGTACTGCCCGCGCTGCCACCAGCGCTTCGCGGACGCCGACCGCTGCCCGCTGGACGGGGACCCGCTGGCGCCGCTGGATGACCCCCGGCTCGGGGCGCTGGTGGGCGGGCGCTACCGCGTGCTGGAGCGCATCGGCGCGGGCGGCATGGCCACGGTGTACCGCGCCCGCCACGAGGCCCGCCGCCGGGACGTCGCCCTGAAGGTGCTCGCCCCAAGCCTGGTCGCGGAGCCCCTTCAGCGTGAGAGGTTCCTCCGCGAGGGCCGCGCCATGGGGAGGCTGCGGCACCGCAACGTCGTGGCCGTCTTCGAGGTCGGAGAGGACGGCGGGGACGTGTTCCTCGCGCTGGAGCTCCTCCAGGGCGTGGCCCTCGCAGAGCGCCTCGTGAAGGGCGCCCTGCCGCCCAGGGAGGCCGTGCGGTACGCCCTGCAGGTGTCCGAGGCCCTGGCCCACGCCCACGAGGCCGGGGTGGTCCACCGGGACATCAAGCCCGAGAACCTCTTCCTCGCGGCCGACGCCGACGGCGCCGTCACCGTGAAGGTCCTGGACTTCGGCCTGGCCTTCGTGCGCTCGGAGGCGAGGCTCACCTCCCTCGGGAGCGTGGTGGGCACCCCGGAGTACCTCTCGCCGGAGATGGCCCGAGGGCAGGACAGCGTCCCGTCGAGCGACCTGTACGCCCTCGGCGTGGTGCTCTTCGAGATGCTCACCGGGGCCCTGCCCTTCCAGGGGACCGCGCCGGAGGTGATCGTCCAGCATGCGTCGGCGCCGCCTCCGGCGCTGGGGGAGGCGCTCCCCGCGGCGCTGCGCGCCCTGGTGGCGTCGCTCCTGGCCAAGGTCCCGTCCGGGCGCCCGAGGGACGCCTGGCACCTGGTCAAGGCCCTCACGGCCATCCTCCCGGGGCTGCCCGAAGAGCCCTCCGGTGAGTTTTCCCTGCGCCCCAGGGCCCGCGGGACCCCACCGGAGCTCTCCGCCCTGGAGGCCTGGAGACCCCACGCCCGGGCGCTCCTCGCGAGGTGCCGAGCGCCCGACCTCGAAGCCCGAAGAAAGTCCCTGGAGGACGCCCTCGGCGAGGCCGAAGCGCTCGCCCAGACCCTGGAGGAGGAGACCCTGGAGCTCGCCCGGCGCGAGGCCTGGAGCGACGAGGCCCTGGAGCGCCTGTCCCACGCCCTGGAGGCGCTCGGGCTGGAGCAGGCTACCCTCAACGGCGAGCTCTCCGAGGGGGCCCAGGGCCTCCGGGCGCTCAAGGCCCGCGTCGAGGAGCACCTCACGGCCTTCGGGGCCGCCCCGGACTCTGCCTCCGCGGGGCAGCAGGCCCTGGCCTGGAAGGCCCTTCGAGACCAGGAGCGCACCGCCCGCGAGGCCCTCCGCGCGCAGCGCCTCACCCTCGAAGACCTCTCCGCCCAGAGGGCCGCGCTGCGCCAGCGGCTCCTGCAGCACGAAGAGGCCCGGGAGCGCGAGCTGTCGGCCCTCAGGCTCGCCCTGGGCGCCCACGGGGCCGAGCTGGAGGCCGCGTGCGCCCTCCTCGCCCAGCGCCTCGGAGCGCTCCAGGAGCTCCTCGGGGCCCCTCCCGCGCCGGACCAGGGGTGTTAGTATTCACCGCTTCGTGCGCGCTCTCCAGGTCGCCACCACCGCCGCGGTGATGCTCCTGGGTTGTAGGACAACCCAGCACAACTCCCTACATTCACCGACGTCCACCCACGTCACACCTTCGGCGGTGCTGGAGCCCACGGCGGCGTTGGAGGCGCGCTTCCAGCGTGTGCTCGAAGCCTTTCACGTGCGGGGGGCGACGCCGCTTGCGGAGCGCTTCGTGGGCTTCGTGCGCGGGGAGCACCCGGCGGTGTTCACGGTGACCCTCGCGGAGCCGCGGTGCGTGGGCTTCGTGGGCGTGGGACGCGAAGGGGTGGACGACCTGAACCTGTCGGTGATGAACGCCTCCGGAGTGGAGCTCGGGCGAGACAACCGCCCGGACGCCCACCCCTACGCCAGGGTGTGCCCGTCGCGGCCGGAGACCCTCTCGGTGGTGGTGGACGCGACCCAGGGTGGCGGCGAGGTGGCCGTCGGGGTGCTGGTGGACGCGCCGGTGGTGCCTCCCGCGCTGGAGGACGTTTTGGGACCCAGGGCATCCACGGGGATCCTCGGGGCCCGCTCGCCGCGGGTGGACCTGGGCCGGGACCCCGCCGGGGTGAGCGCCGAGGACGCCCTGGCCAGGGCCTCGGCGCGCCTCGGGGAGGGCTATACCCCGGTGGGCACCGTGCAGCACGGGGTGCTGGAGCGCAGGCAGTCGCTCTCGCGGCAGGTGACCCTGGAGGAGGGCCGGTGCTACGTGATCCTGGGCGCCGGGAGCGAGACCGTGGACGACCTGGACCTGCGGGTCTACGACGCCGAGCGCCGACCGGTGGGCAATGACCTGGCCACCGACGCCCACCCCGCGGTGAGGCTCTGCCCCGACCAGAGCGGACCCCACACCGTCGAGGTGGTGATGTACGCCGGCAGCGGCCAGTGGGCCCTCGGTGTGCACGAGATCGAAGAGGGCCATGTAGAGATTCCCGAGGACCTCTCGGGGCCCGCGAGGGCCAGGGCCCTGGAGCTCGGGGTGCTCGCATGGAGGAGGGGCCTGGCGCCCCTGGGGCCCGCGCTCCGAGGGCAGAGCTGGGGCAGCGCCACCAGCACCCGCGCGTACACCGTACGCGAGGGCCGCTGCTACCTCTTCGGCGCCACCGCGGGCGAGCGCAACGGGGGCGTGGAGCTCTGGGCCTCGGACCCGTCGGGCGCGGTGCTGGGCGCGGACACCGGCGAGCGCGAGAGGGCCCAGGTCTTCCACTGCGCCCGGAGGACCGAGAGGGTCACGGTGTCCGTGAGACCCGCCGGGGGCCGAGGGGATTTTGTCTTTGTCGCTTTTGAAAGCAGGGACACACCGTGAGCAGTCGTTGGCTCTCTGTCGTATGTGTGGCGCTGGCGTGTCGCTCCGCGGGGAACGCGGCTCCGTCGCAGACCGCCGCAGCCCCGCCGTCCCTGGAGACCCCCATCGACCGCCGCCTCGCGGAGCTCTCGCGGCAGCTCGCTTCTCCCACGGTGACCCCGCTGGGGGTGGCTCGGCGCGGGTACCTCACCCGGGGCATCGGCGTGACCACGGCGCTGGAGGTCCCCGCGGGGCGCTGCCTCTCGGTGGTTTCCGTAGCCTCTCCGGGCGTGAGGGACCTGGACGCTCACCTCTTTGACCCCGGAGGCGACCTCCTGGTGGAGGACATCGAGACCGACGCCCACCCCACGGTGCAGCTCTGCGCCTCGGAGAACCGTCGCGTGTACCACGTGCTGGAGGCCTTCGAGGGTCAGGGGGCCTTCGCCGTGGCGACCTTTCTTACGGACCGCCCGGGGCTCGACGCCATCGCCCGCGCGGTGGGAGGGCACCCGGGCACCCTCGGCACCGGTGGCCCCGCGGGCAGCGGCCTGGAGCGGCGCCTCACGGACCTCCGTGACGGCATCGCCCGCCGGGGCTTCACGCCCTCGGGGGACGCCTCCCGCGCGGACTTCGAGGCGCCGGGCGCCGTGCGCCTGCCGCTCCAGGTCACCCCGGACCGGTGCTACACCCTCGCGGCCCTCGCCGACGGGGACATCACCGACGCGGACCTGGTGCTCTACGACCCCGAGGGCCAGGCCCTCGTGAGGGACGTGCGCCCCGAGCGCGATGCCTTCGCGCAGCTCTGCCCGACCACACCGTCCACGCTCTCCGTCGAGGTGCGAGCCCGCCCCGGGAGGGGCCTGGTGCTCGTGCAGACCTACACCGCCGACGCCGCCACCCTCGGGGGCACCAACGCCCTGTGGCTCGGCGAGCGCCTCCACGGCCAGAGCTCCACCCGCTCCCCCTCGGAGGCCGCCCAGAGCGCCGCCAGCGCCCTCTCGGCCCTGGGCTTCCAACCGGCAAACCCGCGCGAGAGCCTCCATTTCGCCCCGGGAGAGGTCCGGGAACGGTCCGTGTCGGTCCCTGTACGGGGATGTACGGCGGTGTCGGTCTCCTCTGGACCAAACCTCGGTCGGGTGAGGGTGGAGCTCACCACGGACGATGGCGCCGTGGTCGCCCGGGGCTCCACCCGCGATGGGACCTCCGTGGCGGTGTCCTGCGGGCCGACGGCCGCCCTCCGGGCGGTGCTGGTGGCGGACAGCGGGACGGGCCCCGGGGTGCTCCAGGTGTTCACCGCGACCACGGCTCCGGGGTGGTCCTCGGGGCTGGAGCCGGAGCTCCTCTCCAACGTCTGGGCCTCGCTCTGGGGGGTGCCCTCCGGGCGCTGGAGGGAGCAGCCTCCCTCTAGGCTCCAGCCCTCGACGGGAGGCGTGCGGAGGGTGACCCTGGAGCGCCCGGCGGGGCAGTGCGCCCGCTGGACCCTGGTGGCAGGCAGGGGCTCGCCCTGGGTGACCCTGGAGGTCCGGGGAGCCCAGGGAACCGCCCCGGACCGGGCGACCGGCGAGGGCGTGGCGACCCTCTCGCGGTGTGGCCGGGAGGCCGAGAGCGTGACCCTGGAGGCGCGGGTGGAGCCCTCGGAGCGAGAGCTCATGCTCCTCGGGTGGACGGGCCCGCTACCCGATCTGTGAGGCGTCCTGGATGAAGCTCTCGAGCTGGAAGCCCAGCTCCTGGGCCTCGCGGTTGGAGAGGTCGGTCTCCGGGGGCTCCGAGGCGTGGAGCCCCGAGCGGCGTCCTGCGGCCTTTCCGTCGCGGGTCATCAGGGCCAGGACGTGCATTCGCACCTCGTGGGCCTCGCGCAGGGCGCGTCCCCGGCGACCGTCGGCCATGCCGAGGGCCAGGGCCTTCAAGAGGGCCTTGGTCTGCGGCGAGTCCTGGGCCCCGGCCAGGGCGAAGGGCACGACGTCGGGCACCTGGAGGCTCTTGGCCCCGGCGAGGAATCCCAGGAGATATTCCGAGTGGAGGCTCAAGGCCATGGCGCGCCCTCTGCGATGGATACTAGGAAAATCCCGCGACGGTGTGAAGCGTCAAGGCACCATGGCGGGGACCGTGGGGACCCCTTCGGGGTCCGTGGCGGCGGAGCCGAGGACGCGCGCGGCCCGGAGCCTCGCGGCGGGGACATCGAAGACCACGAAGTGGCCGTCCCGCCCTGACGGCGCGTCGAACTGCATCCAGGCGCCGGAGAAGGCGCTCTGGGCGAGGTTTGCGCGCACGGGGAGGGTCGCGGGCGGGAGCCCCAGGAGCGCGTAGGCGGGCTCCGGGTGGGGGGTGGGCGTCACCAACGGCAGCCCGATGGCCAGGGCCAGGGCGGCGATGGTGGGGGGCGGAGCGAAGCGGTCGATGAAGCCCTGGGTCTGGAAGACGTGGTGGGGGCGCACGCCCTCGCGCGGCTCCGTGACGATCCTGCGGGCGTAGTTGATGGGGTCCGACGGATCGGCGATGAGCTGGGCCAGGGTGAGCACCGGGTGGAAGGTGTTGAACTCATCGCTGCTGGTGCCCAGGGCCGAGGACACCAGCCGTGGGATGTCCACCGGCCGCGTCTTGAGGACGATGGAGAGCACCAGGGCGGCGCCCGCGCCGGAGAGCACCGCGGCCCTCGGGCTGTCATCCGCGGCGAGCCACAGGGGCCCGTTGAGCCCCCCCTGGGAGTGGCCGAAGAACGACAGCCGCGTGGCGTCGAAGCGTGCGACGGACATGGTGCCGCCCTCACCCCTCACGGGCACCTCGAGCCTCGGGACGAGCCTCCCGCACTGCACCAGGTCCAGGCCCGCCTGCTGGTTGTTGGTGCGGCCCGCGGAGGGGTTGGTGAAATTGAAGAAGGCCACGTCGGGCGTGGCCCCCGGCGCCATGCGCTCACCATGGAAGATCTGGTCGAAGCCGAGCGCCGCCACGCCCTGCGAGGCCAGGGCGTCCGCGGTGCCGTCGGTGATGAAGCTCTCGGCGTTGCCTCCGGTGCCGTGGGCGTACACCGCCAGGGGGTAGCCCCGCGGGGGACTGGTCCTCCGAGGGATCGTGAGGGCGAAGCGGATGTTCTGCATCCCGCGCACCGTGGGCACCCCGTCGGGGCCTGGCACGAAGCCCCCGGAGCCCGCTTCGGTGTACGGCGGGGCTCCATCTTGAAAGACCGGGTTGGGCCCGTAGTGGCCGCGGAAATAGCGGTAGTTGTCGCTGCCGAGGCCCTCGGCCACATCCAGGAGCTCGGGGGTGGGCCCGCTGCGCCGGAGCCAGTCCGCGGCGAGGAAGAAGTCCCGAGTGGGGTCCTGGGTGGTGAACACCGCGAGGGACAAGATCGCCTCCCGCGCGACGCCCGCGCGGGCGAGCTCCGCCAGCGCCGGGGCGTAGAGGGTGCGGGCCCGATCCAGGAGCGGGTCGCTGCCGTCGGCGCCGAGCACGCGCTCCAGGTCTTCATCGCGGCGTAGGGACACGCCGCCGGTGGCGCGGGCCTCGCGGGTGACCACCAGGGCGTAGCGCGTGGACGGTCGCAGGGGGAACCCGAAGACCGGCGCGACGGCCAGCGTGCGCGCAGGCCAGTAGGCCGTAGGGCTCACGCGGAAGTGCCATTGGATCGGCACGCGCTGGCCGCGATCCCGCGAGGCCGGGTCCACGTCCACGAGCTGCACGCTGGCCTCCGGCGAGCGCGACCGCTCGGGCGAGGGGAGCGTGGCCGGGTCGAGGTCCCGCCCGAAGCGAAGGTACACCGCCCCCACGGTGGAGAAGCCCTCCAGGCGCCCATCGAACTGACGGACGTACTGCCTCACGATGGTGTTGTCGTTCTCGTTGGGGAGCACCTCCAGGTCCACGCGCCCGGAGGCCTCCCGCAGGAGGTCGTTGGGCCACGGGAGGGAGAAATCCTGCCGGAGCTCACGGGGGAGCCTCCAGAGCGCCACGGGCTCGCCCTGCGGAGGCGGCGCGCGATCCGGGGCGAGGCTCTGGTCGTCGGAGGCGTCCGGGAGCGCCCCGTCGGGGCCCTTGACCGCGCCGTCCGCGCCCGGGCCGAGCCCAGGGACCCCTCCGCTGCAGGCCGCGAACGCCACGGACCAGACCCAAGCCCAGGGATTCCGCATCACGGGCCACGCTAGCACACCCGCTCCGGCGCCCGCCGGGCGCTACACTGCCGCGGTCAAGAATGCACCCACGGACCTTCGCCCTCGCGGTGGCCCTCGTGTCCTGCCGCCGAGGCGCCCCCTCGAGCGCCCTCGATGGAGCCGCCACGACCCCACCGCCCCCTCGCTGCGTGGCCCTCTCCGAGCGCTGGTGGGTCCCCGCCGCGGCCACCGACGCAGAGACTCCCGTGGTCCCTCCCATCGAGAGCCTCGCCCTGGCCCTCCCCCCCACCGGAGAGGCCTTCGGAGCGTGGGTAACCTCCACCGACAGAACCCTACATCTCGCACATGGACCTACAATGGTCTACACGTATGTCCTGGGGCCCGGGGAGAGCCCCACCGTGGCGCTGCGGGGGACCGAACCGGTGGTGTCCTGGGTGCGTCAGGGTACGGCGACGCGCTCGCACCTGGTGCTCCAGGGGACGGCGCCTGCGAGCCGCTGCGAGCACCCGGAGCTTCGGGACGACGGGCTCTCACTGCACCTGGCGGTGACCTCTTCGTCGGCGCTGGTGGTGTGGGATGAAGACCGCCCGGTGGCCCCGGGCGTGGTGGGGGGGACCATCCTGGGGCAGCGCCTGGGGCTCGGCCCGGGGGCGACGGAGTGCCCGCCGGGGAGGGCTCTGTCACCGCTCTCGCAGGACGCGGCGGACCCGGTGGCGGTGGCCCTGGACGGCGGAGGCTTCGCGGTGTTCTGGCTGGCCCAGAGGGACCTGGAGGCCTCGCAGGCGAACGATACGTCCACGGAGGTGTACGGCCTGGCCCTCGACGGAGAGGGCGCCCCGAGGGGCGCGCCGGTGAGGCTCACGCGCTCGCCGGGGCACCGCTTCGGGCTGGTGGCGAGGGCGCGGGGAGGCGCGCTCTGGCTCGCCTGGCGCTCGTCCCCGGAGAGCGACAACGAGTCCCGAGGCGACGGTGGCACGGTGGAGGTCCTGAGGCTGGACCCGGCCCTCCAGCGGGTGCCCGACGCGGTGACCGCGACGCCCCCTGGCGCGGTGCCTACCGGGGCCGTGGGGCTCACCACTTCGGGGGAGGGGAGCGAGGTCTGGTGGACCGACCGCCGGGGCCTCGGGCGCTTCCGTCGGGCGCTTGACGCCACCGGTGCGCTGGCCGGGGAGCCCCGGGAGGAGCCCGTCCTGGCCGAGAGGGACGCGGAGCTCCCGGCGGCCCGCCGGGGGGACGAGGTGTTCTCTGCGCTTCGCGCGGGCGGCCGGGGCGCGGGCGTGCTACGCTTGCGCTGTCCGGTCCGGTGAGGGCCACGGACCCAAAGCCCCAACCTACAACCCGAACACCCCAGCGCCGGGGATTGTGCTTTGCCGACCCCCTGGGGATCTGGTAGGACGATCCTACGAGCGGAACACCAGGAGGGGTTCAGCTTCCTGCAACCTCTCCCGAGCCGCGGAGAGCGCGCTCCCTCCTGACGGCGGTCCAGGCACTCCCCTCCGCTATCACCTCCACCGTCGAGAAGTCGCCATGCAGCCCACGATCCCCATGACCCCGAGCGGACACGCGCGCCTCAAGGAGGAACTCCAGACGCTGAAATCCGTCGAGAGGCCCAAGGTGATCCAGGCCATCGCCACGGCGCGCGAGCACGGAGACCTGCGCGAGAACGCCGAGTACCACGCCGCCCGCGAGCGCCAGAGCTTCATCGAGGGGCGCATCCAGCACCTGGACAGCGTCCTGGCCGTGGCCGAGGTGATCGACCCTTCGCTGCTCTCGGGCCCAAAGGTCGCCTTCGGGTGCACCGTGCGCATCTCCAACGTGGACACCGGCGAGGAGGTCACCTACCGCCTCGTGGGCCCCGAGGAGGCGGACATCGAAGCGGGGTCCATTTCCATCTCGTCGCCGCTGGCCCGGCAGCTCATCGGCCGCGAGACCGGCGATGAGGTCCAGGTTCGCACCCCGGGCGGTCAGCGCAACTACGAGGTCCTCGAGGTCTCCTGGCGCTAGCGCCCTCGCGCGAGGGCGCTCCCCCACGCAGGCCGTACGGATGACGGGCACTCCCCCTCGGCCCCCGAAGGCTCCGGCCGCTCCAACGAGCCCCGCCCCCGCGGAGCCCGTGGACCTTCAAGACCTGCCCGTGGAGGCCCTGCCCAACGTGGGAGGCCACGTGGCCGCGGTGCTCCGCTCCCGGGGCTTCAAGACCGCCGGGGACCTCCTCGGGCACCTCCCTCGGCGCTACCTGGACCTGCGCCGCGCGGACGATTGGAGGCTCGTGCGGCACGGCCCACCGGGGACCCTGGTGGCCATCGAGGCCCGCGTCGCAGACGCCCGCTGGGCGGGCCCACCGAGCGCCCGGAGGCTCCAGCTCGCCCTCCAGGAGCCGCGGGGCACCACGGTGCTACGGGCGGTGTTCTTCCACGCCCACAAGGGCCTCGGGCAGCGCTGCGCCGTGGGGGCCACGGTGCGCGTGGTGGGCACGCTGCGCCGGGGCCCCGTGGGGCCCGAGCTCGTCCAGCCCAGGGTGCTCTCACCCACCACGCGCACCCGCCCCATCGAGCCGGCCTACGGCGCCATCGGGGCCCTGGCCCCGGGCACCGTCGCGAGGCTCGTCGCGGGCGCTCTGGAGCGCGCGTCGGAGTGGGCCTCGCCGGTGCCTCCCGGGGACGCCAGGGCCCTCGGGCTCCTGGCTCCCTCCGAGGCCCTCCGACGGATCCATCTCCCGGACGACAAGCTCGGCGCTACGGAGCTCCAGGCCCTGGCGGACGGGCGCTCGGAGGCCCACCAGGCCCTCGGCTTCGAGGAGCTCCTGGCCCTGGCCGTGGCGCTGGAGCGTACGCGCCGCGCGGCGGGCGGCGCGAGGCCCTTCCGGGACGACGGAGAGAGCGCCCGGAGGGTCTCTTCACGGTTGGGTTTCCCCCTGACCCACGGGCAGGCCCGGGCCATCGCCGTGCTGCTCACGGACCTCTCGCAGCCGCGGGCGTCCCGGAGGTTGCTCGTGGGGGACGTGGGCTCGGGCAAGACCGCCGTGGCCCTGGCGGCTTCCCTGGCCGTGCTCCGCGGCGGGGGGAGCGTGGCCTGGCTGTGCCCGACGACCCTGGTGGCCGAGCAGCATGCCCGCACGCTGGAGCGGGGCCTGGCGGGGGACGGGGGCCCCGTGGCGGTGCTCCTGGGAAGCACCGGGGCCCGCGCCCGCAAGCAGGCCGAGAGGGTGATCGCCCAGGGCCTTGTCCGCGTGGTGGTGGGCACCCACGCGCTCCTGGAGGCCGGGGCCACGCCCCCGGGGCTGGGCCTCGCGGTGATCGACGAGCAGCACCGCTTCGGCGTGGCCCAGAGGCTCGCCATGGTGGCCGGCAGGAGCCCGTCGCCGCACCTCTTGGTCTTGAGCGCCACGCCCATCCCCCGGACGCTGGCGCTGGCGCTCTATGGCGACCTGGACGTGCTCACCCTCGATGAAAAGCCTGCGGGGAGGCAGCTGGTGACCACCCGGGTGGCGGACCCGGAGGATCGTGGTTATGTTGTCCGGACGATCCAGCGGGCCCTGGCCGCCGGGGAAGGGGCGGGCAGGGTCTTTGTGGTGGCCCCCCGGATCAAGCCCGACCTGGACGGCACTACCAGCGTGGAGGACACCGCCGTGTGGCTGGCCGAGGCGGTGGGGGAGGAGCGCCTCGCGATCGTTCACGGCGCGCTCCCCGCGGAGGCCCAGCGCCAGGGGGTGGAGGACTTCCGTCGGGGGCGCCGTCCGGTGCTCCTTGGGACCACCGTGGTGGAGGTGGGGCTGGACGTGCCCGAGGCGAACCTCATGGTGGTGCTCGGGGCCGAGCATTTTGGCGTGGCCCAGCTCCACCAGCTCCGGGGGAGGGTCGGTCGCGGCGGCCAGAAGGCGGGCTGCGTCCTGGTGCCCGAGGCCCCTTCGGAGGACGCACTGGCGAGGCTCCAGGAGGTGGCGCAATGCCACGACGGCTTCCTCCTGGCCGAGAGGGACCTCGCCCGCCGGGGCGCCGGCGAGTGGTTCGGGTCGAGGCAGACGGGCGTGGACACCACGCTCCGCTTCGCGGACCCGACCAGGGACAGCGCGAGGCTGGGGCAGGCGAGGGACCTGGCCCGGAGGCTCCTCGACGAGGACCCGACGCTCGCCCGGCGGGGTGAGCTGGCCCGGGCGGTGCGGCGGATTCTTGCGCGGGGCGCCGCCCCCGTGGGAGAGGAGGCGGGGTGAGCCCCACGGAGCTCGGTCTCGCCGCCCTGGCGGCGTTCTGCGTGCTGTGCCTGGCCTGGAAGTTCGTGAAATTCGTCTTCCGGCTGGTGCTGTTCCTCGCCTTCGCGGGGCTCCTCCTGGCCTTCGCGGTGCGGGCCGGCTACGTCACGGTGTAGCCCCGGCGGGAAAGTGTTACCGTCGGAGGTCGTGCGAAGTCTTGGAGTTCTGGGCCGGTGTGGAGCGCTGGCGCTGGGGTTGGTGCTATCCTGCGCCAAGGGCGACGGGGACATGGACCCGGACGGGGCGCCCTCGCCGGGCGACGCCGCGGTGGACGTACCACCCGAGCGGGACGGCTTCGTGCTCCCCCCGGAGGACACAGATCCACCAGACACGGGGAGCACCCCGGACACGGAGCACCCCCCCGACACGCAACCGCCTCCGGACACGGAGCCCCTAGATACTTCCACGCCTCCGCCGGACACCTCCACGCCTCCGCCGGACACCTCCACGCCTCCCCCGGACACGGGCACCCCGGAGCCCGACGCGCCCCCGCCGGACGTGACGTGTACGTCCCCGATGGTGGCGTGTGACATGCGCTGCGTGGACCCTCGCACCGACGAGCGCCACTGCGGGCGCTGCGACAACGTGTGCTCCTCGGTGCAGCGCTGCGCCGCGGGGCGCTGCGCCTGCCCCACGGGGCAGACGGCGTGCGGCACGAGCTGCGTGGACACCGCCTCGGACCCGGCCCACTGCGGCCGCTGCGGCAACGCCTGCCCCGCCGGGAGCATGTGCGCCAGCGGGTCCTGCGGGGGCACCTGCATGGCGCCGCGCACCATGTGCGCCTCGGGGGGCTCGACGCTCTGCGTGGACACCAGCACGGACCTGCGTCACTGCGGCCGCTGCGGGAACGCCTGCTCGGGCACCGGGGCCATGGCCGTGTGCATGGGCGGGACGTGCACCACGGCGGGCTGCCGCGCGGGCTTCTCGGACTGCAACGGCGGCAGCGACGGGTGCGAGCTGAACCACAACCCGTCGGGGCTCGCCTGCGGGATGGGGACGGACCTCGGGGCCTTCTGCGGGGACAACGGCTGCGGGACCTTCTGCGGCTCCACCAGCTACCGCGTGGTGAACTCCCGCAGCGGCCGCGCGGCGGCGTGGTTCCGGGCGAGGATCACCGAGTGCAGCAACTGCCCCTCGCGGATCTCTCACCGGGTGACGCTCACGGTCCCCATGGGGGTGGACTACGACCTCTTCGTGTACGGGCCCTGCGGGTCGCTCCTGGGCTCCTCCCGGGCCCTGGCGGGGGTGACCGACACGGTGGAGTTCTCCATCTCCGACACGCTGGTCAGCAATGACAGCCGGGACTACTTCATTGAGGTGCGGTACTACTCGGGCGCGTCGTGCAGCAACTGGATGCTGACCCTCGAGGCCCGCGCGGCGTCCGGCACGTCCTGCTGACCTCCGAGGTCGCGCCGGGACCGTCGGGCCCCTCCCGCGCAGGCGCCGCTGCGCGGACCGGCGCGGCCCTCGGGGCCCTGGACGCGCTCTGGGCGGTCGCTACGGGGGGCCTCGCGCCCCTCGCCTCGCTGCGCCTGGGCCTCTCCCTGGCATGCGTGGTGGGCGCCGCCTCGGCGGCGGCGGCGCTCGCCCTGGACGCCGCCCTCGCGGGCCTCCAGGGGCTCTCCCCGCGGTGGCGCCGGGGCCTCGGGGCGGCCCTCGGGGCGGGCCTCGGGGGGCTCCTGGGCCTCGCGGCGTTCTCCGGCGGGGCCGTCTCCCGCAGCGGCCTGGGGCCCGGGCTCAAGGCCCTCTCGCTGGCCCTGGGGCTCGCCCTGGGGGCCGCCACCGGGCGCCGCTGGGGCAGGCTCTTCAACACACAACTCCGTGTGCCTTGGAGAGTGTTCAATGGAGTTCTCTGTGTATTGGTATACCTCGCCCACGCGAGGGTGCTCCCGAGGCTCTACCCTGGCCTCCACGCGTTCCTTGCGCTCGGGGCGCTCGGACTCGCGGCGCGGGCCACCCCTCCGCCCGCGGCCCGGGGACGGGCGGCCCTGGGGGCGCTGGTCCTGGCGGGCGCGCTCGGGGTCTTCGGTCTCCGGGGGTCCCACGCCCTCCGGGCCCAGGTTGCCGGGGCGCCGCTCGGGCGCTACCCATCGACGGCCCTGGGGAGGCTCCTCGGGCCGCCGCGACAGCGCGCGGTGGCCGAGGCGCGGGGCGCGGCGGGGCCACACTTCTCGCTCGCCGGCAGGGACCTCGTGCTGGTCACCGTGGACGCCCTCCGGGCCGACCGCCTGAGGGCCCTCGGGGGCGCCGGGAGGGCCCCCACGCTGGACCTCCTGGCTTCCCGAGGGGTGCTCTACGCCCGGGCCTACTGCGCCACTCCCCACACCTCGTACTCGGTGTCCTCGGTGCTGCTCGGGACCTGGGCCCGGGCGGCGCTCGCCCTGCCCAACGCCGACGTGGACCGGGACACCCTCGCCACGTGGCTCCGTCGCGAGGGCTACCACACCGCGGCGTTCTACCCCCCGGCGGTCTTCGCTGTGGACGGCGACCGCTTCGGCCCCCTGCGCGCCCGGGGCTTTGGCTTTGACCACCACGAGGAGCGCTACAGCGACGCCGGGGCGAGGGTGGCCGAGGTGTCCCGCTGGCTCGGGTCCCGCCGGGACGGCGAGAGGCTCTTCCTCTGGGTGCACCTGTTCGAGCCCCACGAGCCCTACGAGGCCCACCCCGAGCACCCCTTCGGGACCTCCGCCGCGCAGCGCTATGACGCCGAGGTGGCGACCGCCGACGACGCGATTCATTCGCTCCAGTCGTTGTTCGCGCGCGCTCATCGAACACCGGGGTGGGTCGTGACCGCGGACCACGGCGAGGAGTTCGGCGAGCACGGCGGGAGCTTCCATGGCACCACGGTGTACGATGAACAGGTCCGCGTGCCCCTGGTGCTCTCGGGTCCCGGGCTCCCCTCGCGGCGGGTGGACACGCCGGTGAGCCTGGTGGACCTGGCGGCGACGCTCCTGGAGGGGATCGGGGCCCCGAGGCCCCCGAGGGTGCGGGGCTCGGACCTGGGACCGCTGGCCTTTGGAGCGCTCCAGGCCCCGCGGGTGTTCGCCTCCACGGGGAGCCTGAGGATGGTGGTGGAGGGCACCCACAAGCTCATCGTGGACGAGCAGTCCGGGTCCCTTGAGCTCTACGACCTGGTGCAGGACCCGAGGGAGCGCCAGAACCTGGCGGACGAGGATCCCGCGTCGGTGGAGAGGCTCCGGGGGGCCCTGGCAACGTGGGAGGCCGGCCACGCTCGAGCGGAGGCCCAGGGTCGCCCGAGGGAGGCCGCGCTGGAGCTCCCCGACGCGCTCAACCGCGCGATCCAGGGGGACCCCTCGGTGGCCGTCGAGGTCGCGTCGCTCCTCACGGAGAGTGAGAGGCCCGTGGCCAGGAGGGCCGCGAGGGTGCTGGGAGACCTCGGGGTGCGGCGCCCGGAGGTGCTCGGGGCCCTGGCCGCGGCCAGCGCATCGACGGACACGCTGCTCTCCACGGAGGCCTCGCTCTCGCTGGCGCTCCTGGGGGACCCGCGGGGCCTGGAGGGCTCCCGCCGCGCGCTCTCCGAGGGGTTTGAACGCACCCGCGGG
This sequence comes from Deltaproteobacteria bacterium, assembly GCA_016218825.1. GTDB lineage: Bacteria > Myxococcota > XYA12-FULL-58-9 > XYA12-FULL-58-9 > XYA12-FULL-58-9 > JACRCV01. The sequence continues at coordinate 983 of JACRCV010000101.1, read as the reverse complement.
GCGCTGGCGCTCGGGGCCCTGGGGGACCGCGCGGCGGTGCCCGGGCTCACGGAGCTGGTCACCGCCGCGGGCACGCCAGAGAGCGTACGGGACCGGGCGGTGGCCTCGCTCCAGGCGCTCCGGGACCCGAGGAGCCTCGGGGCCTGGGAGCACCTCCTCGGGGACCCGCGCCTGGCGCCGGAGGCCGCGAGGGCCCTGGGTGCCCTTGGAGAGCCGTCGGCCTCGGAGGCGCTGCGGGGGACGCTTACCAGCACGCGCTACCCCCTCACGCGGAGGGCCTGCGCGGGGGCCCTGGTGGCGCTCCACGCCCCGGGCTCCGAGGCCCTGGCGCTGGAGGCCCTCGGGGGCGAGGCCCCGCTGCCGGACGCCTTCGGGCTCCTGGCGCTCCTGCACGAGCCGGGGCGGCGGGTGGCGGGCTCTCGGCGCCCCAGGCGGGTGACCGGGCGAGGGGTGCGGTTGTCCCTTGAGGGCGCCAACGGAGTTGTCACGCGGTTGTATCTGTTGGTTGAAGCATCTCAACCCACAACGCTGACCGTGGGGCCCTGGGGGCTTCCGCTGGAGGTGCCCGCGGGGTCCCGGGAGCTGACCATGGAGGTGCCCCGAGGGCGACGGCCGGGGGCGCTGTACCTCCGCGCGGGGGCTCCCGTGACGGTGAGGGCGGCGGCGGCGTGGTAGGCGACCTCACCCCCCCACCCCCCTCTCCCGCCAGGGAGAGGGGGGAGGAGAAGCCGGTAATTCTGCCTCTTTCATCCCCTCTCCCGACAGGGAGAGGGGGCCAGGATGAATGGCGTTAGGCGCCATCACGTATCGATCTCGTCAAAGCCGATCCCTCAGGGCGCCGAGGAGCTCGGACTTTGCCTGGGTTTGGGCGGTGGAGGCCGGGGTCGGGCGGTGGAGGCCGGGGTTCGCCAGATTTAGGGTCCATGAAGTCGCGTCGCTCACCCCGGGCTACCGAAGGCGGTCACCGCGCCTCCGCGCGGTTG
>JACRCV010000102.1 GCA_016218825.1 Deltaproteobacteria bacterium | reverse complement strand
TCCGACGGGTTCGAACCAAGACCTCCGGCACCGCGCTCCCTGGTGAACCACACCGCGGAGGGCCTTCAGGCTCCAGGCATCAGCCGGTCCCCTTCTGGTGATCGAACGCGAGTGGGGTTCTTACGGCGGAATCAAGATTACCATCGCAGCCTTGCCGTCTCGCCACGTGAGGTAGCCGAGCAGTTGTTCCATGCCGCCGACAAGGTAGGCACTGCCCTTCCAGAGCTTGCACTCGGCGACGAACGCCGAGCGGTCGTCCGCCTCGATGCGAATGTCGGTCTTTCCCCGCTTGCGAAATGTCTCGCCGGTGGCCTTTCCGAGATACACGGCATTGAGGGCAGCCAGCAGAATGTCTCTCAGAGCTTCCTCTCCGAGGGCGGAGTACGAAGCTGGTGTCGTCTCGAAGGTCCTTCCCTGGTGGCGGATGATGCTGAGAATGTCTTCGAAGCGCTCCTGCGAAAGCGTCGGCTCCTGGCGATATCCGCCCGCAGGAGCCGGCGCGAGTGGCTTGATAGCCCGCTCCAGCGGCACGTGGCGGAAGTCCGGCATCCCTGCGTTGCGCTCCAAGGGCAAGTCGAGTGACTTGAGCAGCCCTTCCTGCGCCTGAAGTCGTTGGCGACGTTCAACAATCGCCTGTCTCACGAACCCCGGCAACTCTTGCTGGTATCGCGTCAGGTCTGCCTTCTGTCGGCCTATCCACTCTTGAAGGGTCCGAACCACGCCTTCTAGACGCGGCTTGAGATTCTGGTTGTCACCGGTGCGTATCGTCCACTCGAAGACAACCGCTTGCGCCTCGACGTTCGCCCGAGGCGGGTTGAAATCGAACGTGCTTGGCCGAAGGTTCCACAATTCGGGGAGCCCGGAGAATGGCACTCGTACTGTGACGCAATTCGCCGGGACTCGAACGACTCTGTCGTAGTCGTCAACCTCGGTAACGCACTCTCGGGCTGCCATCGTGGCGCGGTCCTGATGGAGTTCCAGGGGCGCGACATCGAATTTCGAGACGACGTGTTCTACGAGGTCGTCGTCCGAGTTGCCGAGAAACTGGTCACGCGACAGACCGTTGATGTAGGTGACGATGTTGCCCTTTTGCACTCGCAGCCAGTCATCGAGCCGCCCATCGGTGAACAACAGCGGGGGTGCTTCACTGCGCCGTGACACGTGGTGCCGCTTCCCCCGTCTGCCGGTTCAGTGCCGCGTACGTTGGCGTCCCCATGGGGATTCGAACCCCAGTCGCCGCCGTGAAAGGGCGGTGTCCTAGACCGGGCTAGACGATGGGGACAACCAAACGTCTGAGCGCCCGCGGTATTATCCAAAACGACGTCTATTCGCAAGCCCCACCCGCACCACCCCGCCACCCGACCACGCCGACCCCAACGACCGAAGGAAATGTGGGCTCTCGACCCACCTGCCCCCATAGACACTTCTATAAGCACCTCAATACCAGCCCGGCGACGCTGACGATTTCGCTTGATCTTTTGACCCAATATCGTATGGTGGGCGCGTTACTTACAGATGACTACCCATCAGAGGGGTTTGAAATGACCATTCGTATCCCGCATCAAGTCCAGGCTCTCGACCACAAGAAGCTCACCGCCGTCCTCACGCGCGCGATGCTCAATCCGCCGGCCGATGACGCCCGCGGCAAGAACCCGCAACAACGCCTCGGCGCCGACTGGCTGCACTGGAGCGAGGCCAACGGCGTGCACCGCAAGCTGCCCCACCCCCTCGACTGATCACCCTGCGCCCGCGACCGCTGTCTTCCACGGCGCGAACAACCTGATCGCCTTCGGCAAGATCTCGTAACGCACCGGCAGCCTCCCGGGCTGCTCGCCGTCCAGATCGATCAGCACCGGCTCACTCCCGAGCGGCGTCGCCTCCACCACGCGACCGCGCGACACCTTCACGCCCGGGAGCGTCAGGTGCTCGCCTTTGTAGATCTTCCCCGAGTACCGCAAGAACGTCGACAGCCCGATGTCGCCGAGCACCACGACGTCCAGCTGCCCGTCATCGACCAGAGCCCCGGGCGCGATCATCATCGAGCCGCCGAAGAAGCGGCCGTTCGCCACCGCCACCGTGTTCACCAGCAGCTCCTCCGCCTGCCCGTCCACCGCGAGCCGCACCCGCTGGTTGTCGTACTGCAACAGCCCCTTCAACGTCCCGAGATAGAACGACGCCTTGCCGCCGAACATCTTGGTCGCCTTGTTCACCTTGTCGACGATCAAGCCGCTCGAGCCGAAGCTGGAGATGTTGATGAAGTGACGGGTGAGCTCGCGACCGTCGTGGCCGCAGAAGACCGCGCGCCCGACGTCCACCAGCCGATCCTCGGCGTTCTCCAAGGCCTCGATCGGGTGCACCCCCGCCATGCCGATCGAGCGCACGAAGTCGCCGCCCGTCCCCCCGGGGTAGATCACCAGCGCCGTCCCGGTAGCCGCCAGGCCGGCCGCGTCGAAGAAGCCGTTCACCACCTCGTTGACCGTGCCGTCGCCCCCCATCGCGATGACGCGATCGAAGCCGTCCGCGATCGCTCGTCTGGTGATGGTCGTGGCGTCGCCGGGCGCGGTCGTGAACCGCACCTCGATGCTGCCGAGCCGCGCCTCCAACCCCGCGCGACTCTTCTCCCACAGACTCCGCACCCGACCGGCCGCGGCCTTGGGGTTCGCGACGACGATGTTCTTCATGACCGCATCTTGACGAGCTTCCGCCAGCCGAGCAAGCAGCGCGAACGCGAGCTCACTGGCGCAGCAGCCGTCGACTCCCCCAGAAGGCGCGCTGATGGTACTTCGCCGCGAGGTCGGCACGCGTGACCCCCTTGCTCGAGCTCGCGTGCGCGAACATCCCGTCGCCGAGATAGACGCCGACGTGCGTCACCGTGCCCCGATCCATCGTGTCGAAGAACACCAGATCGCCGGCCTTGAGCTGCGGCCGCTCGACCTTGGCGCCGGTCGCGAACTGCTCGCGGCTGTTGCGCGGCAGCTCGACGCTGAACGCCTCGCGAAACACCTGGCGGGTGAAACCCGAGCAGTCGATGCCGCGGTGACTCACCCCGCCCCACAGGTACGGCGTGCCCACCCACCGATCCACCGTCTTGTTCAAGATCTTCGGCCAACCGCCAAACGGCGCGACCAGCGGGTCGCCCGAGAACGGCGCCGGCACGTGGCCCGCGAACTTCTGCGCCTGGCGCTCGCTCACCGCGGCGTCCCGGGCCTCCTCGATCACCGCGTCCGGGGGCGGCCGCGGCGCGACCGGCGGCGGCACCGGCTTCTCCGTGGGCGGCGCGGGTCTCTCCATCGGCGGCGCCGGCTTGTCGACCGGGCGCGGCGGCGGCGGCGGCACCGGGAGCTTCTGCGCTTCGGCCTGCGGCGTCGCCTTCGGCGCCGGCATCGCCGCGACGTAGCTCGGTCGCGGCTTCGGGGTCTCCTGCAGCTCGACGCACAACGCCGCGTAACGATCGTAGAAGCTCGCCCCCGGATCGCGGATCGCCGCCGCCCGTCCGACGCCCTTGAAGTCGCGGCCGATCTCCTCGCTGAGCTCCGTGAGCGCCTTCTTGACCTCGGCCTTCGGCCCCGCCGGCCCGACGGCGAGCGCCTTCTGCCGCGCCTCGAGCTCGGTGGCGCGCCACAGTCGCTCGCGCAACATCGGTCGCATCAGCTCCCGCGTCGCCGCGAGCGCCGCCTCCACCGCGCGCCGCTCCAGCGCCGGGATCGCCCCGGCCGCGAGCATCTCGTCCCACCACACCGCCAAATCCGGGGCGATCTCCTGGTTGAAGTAGCGCGGAAAATCGAACGCCAGCTGCCGCGCCGTGGCCGCCGGCTTGCGGCCCTGCAGCACCAGGATCTGATAGTTGATCGCGATCGGCGGCGGCACGAAGCGGTAGGTGTCGTGGTAGGCGTCGAACGCCGCCCGGGCGGCGCGCTTCGGCTCGACGTCGAAGAAGATCGCCGCGGCGACCACCGACTTCGCGACCGTGATCCCCTCGTCGCTCCCGTCCTTGATCGCCGCGCCGCCGAACGCCAACCGCAGCGCCTTGTCCCAGTCCTTCTTCTCGGCCGCGCCCAGGTCGTCGCGCTCGTCGACGTACTCGAGGAGTGTGCGCTTGCGCGCCTCGGGGGTCGTCACGTTTGCCGCGCCCGCGGCGCCGGAACCGAGCACCAGCGCCAACCACAACGCATGTCGTTTCATCCGTCCCACCTCCAGCTCAGACGCCCCCGCCCACGCCGGTCTTCACTCTCGACATGCGTGCCACAACGAGACCAGATCGTCCACCTCGGCCCCGGTCGCCAACAGCGCCCGCCTGCAGGTCGGCGACGCCATCAGGATCCGCCGCGCGCCGCCAGCCAACAAGTCCCGCGCCGCGCCGCGCGCCACCTCCCGCGCCAGCTCCGGATCGTAGGTCGCGAGCAGCATGCCACCGGTGCAGCCCGAGCTGCCCTCCAACACCGACCCGGCCGGCAACGTCACGCCCCAGCGCGCCATCTGCTCGCGAAGCGCCGGCTCACCGAGGTAGCGGCGCGCGAACGGATCATCGAACGGCGCCCAGGGCTCGACCGCCGCCGGCGCAAAACGCTCGCGCCGCAACAGCGCGGTCGTCGTCAGGATCTCGGGCACCCGGACCCCCACCGCCGGGTAGAGCCGTGACAACGCGTAGGCACAGCCGGGATCGTCGACGACCACCTGCCGCGCCCCCTGAAGCTGCGCCGCGAAGCGCCGCGCGTGCTTTGCGAAGCCCACCCGATCGCCCCAGCGCCACAGCGGATGCCCGCAGCAGCGGATCGGCCCCGAGACCAGCGCGACGTCGGCGAACGCGTGCCGCGCGAGCGCCAACGCCGCCGCCGCCGGACCCGGATCGGCCGCCCGGTTCTGACAGCCCAAGAACAACAAGGTGCTGCCGCCGGCGCCCGCCGCCCCCGGCGTCACCACGTCGTCGTCTGGCGGCCGGTCCCCCGGACGACCGGTCCGACGCAAGCCCTCACAGTAGTCCTGCACCTGCCGCGGCGCGGCGCCGGCGGCGAAGAGCTCGGCGCGCGCCGCCGTCAGGACCTCGGCGACGTCGTTGCCGTGATCGCAGTAGCTCTTGCAGCCGCGACAGTCGCTGCAGGCCCAGATCGGCGCGAGGATCTCGGCGTCGACGCCGCGCTTCGGATCGCGCGCCAAACCGACGCTCGCCATCAGCTGCCGGGGCGTGTAGGTCTCGCTGCCGCTCGCCACCGCCACCGGACACGCGAACCGACACAGCTTCGGACAATAGGTGCAGTTGTCGAGCGCCGCCCGGTGCGCCTTCAGCCCCACCGTGACCGGACCGGCGCCCGCCGCAACCAGCACCTCGCCGCCGGTCGCGGGCGCGTCGGCGGCGGCCTCAAAGACCGCGCCGGCCTGCAGATGCAGCTCGGCCGCCAGCGCCGCGAGCCGCGCCCTCGAGTCGGGGGCGAGCGCCGGCGCCGCGTCGGCGAAACCGACCCCGCCCACCGGATCCAACCACGGCAAGAGCAGGCGCGCGCCGCCGGCAGCGGCCGCGGTCGCGAACGCCGCGAGGTCGGCGAAGACCCCCGCCACCCGCAACGCGCTTGGCGACAGCGCCGGGAGCACGGGCCCGACAGGGTCCTGCGACTGCAAGCCGTGACGCGCGAGCCCTGCGGTCCACCGTTCTACCAGGTCGCGGCTCGGCGCGGCGTCGACCGCGACCTGCACCGTGGCCTCGCCCGCGTCGATCAAGAGCATCGCCGGCGCGCCCCCGGTGGCCTCCGCCCGACACCAGTCTCGAGCCCAGGCGAAGGCCGCACCGACAGGACCGCGGCCCGCGAGCCGGTCGGCCGCGACCACCTCGGTCCGGAGCCACAGCCGCTCGGGAGCCTCGGCGAGCATGCTCGCGGTCAAGTCCGGACCCATCGCCGACCGCGGCCCGGGAATATAGCGGTGGCGCTCGCCGGCCACTGCGCCGTCCACCCCGACGACCTGCGGCTCCACCACCCGCAGCTGGCGGTTATAGCGCCACAGGGCCCCGGCGCGCGCCGCGGCGCCGAGCGTCTGCGCGCCGCACAAGCCACCCGCCGGCCCGAGGCTCTGACCGCGCGCCCGCAGCTCGCGCTCCAAGTCGGCGATGACCACGCTCGGCGGCGCCACGGCCAGCCCGACGCCGGCGTCGTGCGCTCCCCACCGCGGCGCCGCGCCGCTCTCCCCGGCCAAGAACCGCCCCGGGTTCAAGACGCCCTGGGGATCGAGGCAGGCCTTGAGCGGCGCCCAGAGCCGGCTCGCGCCACCGAGCGCCGCCCGAAGCGCCTCGGCCTTCAGCCGGCCGGTCCCGTGGTGATGCGACACGTTGGCGCCGGCCGCGAGCGCCGCCCCGAGCGCCGCCCGCCACAGCGCGTCGTAGGCGCCGGTGCCACGCTTCGCCGCCAGCGCGAACGTGAAGTAGATCGAGCCCCCTTCGACGTACACGTGCGAGAAGTGCGCCAGCACCTGGGCGCCGGCGGCGAGCGCCGCCCGTCGCACCGCTTTGTAGGTCTCGAGGATGTCGGTCCAGGCGCAGGCGACCTCCATGGTGTCGACCGCCACCCCGGCCCGGTAGGTCCGCGACTGGTTGTACGAGATCGCGTAGCGCCGCGCGTACCAGGCCTCGCCCGGGCCGCTCCCTTGATCGGCCGCCGAGTGCCGCTCGGCGATCTCGACGAGGCGCTCCATGTCTTCTTCCACCGAGTGCTGGTCGCCCTGCACCGCGACGATGCACTGGCAGCCGCCCGCCACCAGATCGCCGATGCCGGCGAGGAGCCGCGGCAACGTCGCGCCCAACCACGCGAGCCGGCTCGGACCGCGGTCGTGCGGCACGCCGGCCGCGTGCGTCTGGCGCTGCAGCAGGGTGTCGAGCGGGTCGTAGATGCGCACCACCGCCAGGTTGAGCCCGGCCGCGAGCCACGCCTGCACCGCGAGGACGGCGCGCTCCAGGCTCGGAAACATCAGGCCCCGGAAGGCCCGGGCCGCAGGGAGGCGGTGCACGCGCACCGTCGCCTCGGCGAAGACCCCGAGCGCCCCCTCGGCGCCGATCAACGCTTGCCAGGTCGGATCCGCGGCCACCGACGGGTGCTGGCGGAGCACCCGGCCGTCGCCCAACACCACCGTGCCGCCGAGCAGCTGGTCTTCGATCTTGCCGTAGCGGCTGGACATCTGCCCGGCGCTCTTCGCCGCGATCCAGCCGCCCAAAGTCGAGCAGTAGATCGACGACGGGAAGTGCCCTTGGGTGAGGCCGCGGCGCGCCAGGGCGCGCTCGAAGAGCTCGCCGATGATGCCGCACTCGGCGGTCGCCGTCTGCCGCTGCCGGTCGATCTCCAAGAGCCGCTGCAGCCGCTTCAGATCCAACCCCACCTGCCCGGCCTCGGTCGTGGCGCCGCCGACCACCGAGGAGCCGGCGCCGTAGGGGACGAGAGCGAGCCTTTGGGCGCGCGCGACCTGAACCACGCACGCGAGCTCGGCGGTGGTCCGCGGCCAGACCACGGCCGCGGGCAGCTCGAAGCGCTCGCCGCGGTACAGCCGGATCAGGTGTCGCGGCCACAGATCGACGCTCGCCGCCAGAAGATCCGCGGCCCGCACCGACACCGCACCCGCCGGCAAGGCATCGGCGAGCGCACGCACGCCCGGGCTCGCGGTCGCGCTCATCGCGCCGCCAAGGCCCCGTGGTTGCCGCGGATCAGGCGGACAACATCGCCGACCGCCACTCGGGTCGGGCACACGCGCTCGATATTCGGCGCCAAGACCTCGAGGCGGGCGGCGGCGGTGAGCCCGAGCTCGGCGTCCGCGGGACAGCGGGCGGCGCTCAAGATCCAGCGGGACGGCGTGTCGCTCACCTCGCCGACGCCGTCACACAGGCCGCAGCCGATACAGCGCGAGGTGCCGGCGAACAGGCGCCAGGCCTCCTTCGGCACCGGTCCCAGCGACTCGCGGGCGATGCGGTCCAGCCACGGCCGCGGGCCGCGCCGGCCGACGAACGGCACCAAGAGCACGTGCTTCACGAGCGCCCACCCCAGCACCCACAACGAATGCGCCTGCCGCAGATTGAGATAGCTCATGACGCCGCCCCCGCCGCGAGCGCGGCGTTCCGGCCGGCCTCGACCCCGGTCGCCATCGCGACGCCGTCGGCGCACAAGACGTAGCGCGACGCGAAGCCGCCGATCACCATGCCGGCGGCGAACAGATTGGCGTGCGCCACCCTACCCTCGCGCATCGGCGCCAGCGCGCTGTTCACGGTGATGCCCGCGGTCATCAACGGATGCGACTCCATCGGCGTCTCCCGCAGCACCGCGTCCGGACCGTCGGCCTCGAGGGGTCCCTCCTCGCTCGCGATCGGCAAGTCGAAGAGCGACTCCTTGGGCCGCTCGCCCCACCCCACCCCGCCGGCGACGAAGCGGCCGGTGGCGAGCACGAAGGCGCCGGCGTTGATCTCCAGTTGGTCGACCGTCGTCACCCCGGTCACCTTGCCAGAGGCGATCGCGACCGCGGCGACGTCACCCACCCCGTCGATGCCGGCGGCCCGCACCGCCCGGTCGAGGGCGCGCTGCAGCCGCATGCCCGGCACCGAGGGCGTGTGCGCCAAGGTCTCGACCAGCGGCGCGCCGAGCGCGACGCTCAAGCGCTGCCGCACCCACGCGTGCCGATCCAACCCCAAGACCGGCGGCGCCAACAGCGCGACGAAGCCTTTGCCCTTGCCCGCCAACGCCCGCGCCAGCACGTCGACGTTGGCCAGATCGTCGAGGCGGCGGGCCAACACCGGCGCGCTCACGGCGGCGTCGTAGCTCACCGGCACCACCTCGAGCCCCGTCGCTTCGACGCCGAGAGCGGCGGCGTCATGCCTGACCCCCGCCGTCACCCGCCGGGCGTCAAAGCTCCAAAGCCCCGGCAGCTGCAGCACGCCGATCGTTCCCTTGACCGGCGCCACCAGGTCCAACCCCACGTGCGGCGCCAAGGCGCTCGCCGCCGGGAGCAGCGCGCCCAAAGACGACGGCAACGACACGTTCTCGGCTTCGAAGTCGAGCGGTCGGGGATTGAGCTCGCTCGGCGCCAGCGCCTTCGCGAGGGCAGCGAAGCCCTTCTCGACGTTGGCGATCGTGCGCTCGACCCCCAGGACCGCGTACGGATGCCGCCGGCGATGGGCGATGATGTCGAGCACGTGCTCCGCCAGGGTCCGCGGCATCTGGTGGGCGCGCGACAGCGCCGGGGTGTAGGCGATGTCGAGGGCGCCCGACGACAGCGCCGTCGCCCCCCAGGAGCGACTGGCGACCGCCACCTTGGCCCCGAGGCGCCGCGCCTCCAGCGCCGCGATGCAGCCCGCCATCCCGGTCCCGATCACCAGCACGTCGTACATGCTCACCTCAGGCGTGCGGCACCAGGGCCGGAAGCTGCCACAAACCGGTGTACTGCGTCATCAAGAGCTCGGCCTCGGCGAGCTGCAGCCCGGTCAACACCGGGCGCGCCGCGCGCCAGCGCCGGCTCAACAGATCCATCAGCGCCTCGCGCTCGTCCTCCGGATCGAGACCGCGCTCCTCGGCGAAGATCTGGGCGGCGCGCAGGCCGCAGTCGACCCCCTGACAGGCGCCGACGCCGATGCGGCAGCGGGTCATCAGATCGCCCAAGCGGACCACGAGCTCGTGGCGCACCGCGTGCCGGACCTCGCACTCGAGCGTCGGCTCGCCGGCACACACGACGCTGAAGCCGGTCGGGGTCTCGCGGCCGACGTCCAGCACCCGCGGCGCGAGCGAGCCGTGCCGGTGGATCAGCCGCCGCACCGCGAGCCGGTCCACCCCGTAGGCGCGCGCCAGCTCCGCCTCGTCCGGCATCGAGTCGCCGCCCGGCAGTTTGTGCAGATGGGTCTCGCACCGGCCCGGGATCCCGAGCGCGCCGCACACCGCGTCCGCGGTCTCGGCCGCCTGCACCCGGAAGCTCGCCAGCTTGCCGCCCAACAGCGAGAACAAGCCGGGCGCCCCGAGCCGGGTGTGGTCGACGATGTCGTAGCGCCGGCTGAGCTCGTCCTCGTTCTTGCCCCAGCCGAAGATGGTGTTGCGCACCCCGACACGGGCCCCGATCAGGCGCTGCTGTGCGATCCCCGGCAGGATGCGGGTGATCGCCTCCTTCAGGTAGCGGACTTCGTCTTGGGTCGCGTGGACGTCGTCGAGGTCGCCGTAGTAGTCGTCGTCGGTCGTGCCGATCCAGGTCTCGTTCTGATACGGGAGCACGAACACCTGCCGGCCGTCGACGGCGCTGGTGATCACCGCGAAGTTCGTCAGCCGCTTCTCGTAGATCAGGTGCACGCCCTTGCCGGGCCGCAGGCGCACGCCGCCGCCCGCGAGGCCGGCGATCTTCTCCGCCCACGGGCCGCCGCAGTTGACCACCACCCGGGCCTTAACCTCGCGCACCTCCGCGGCCCCGGCGCTGCGCAACCGCGCGCCGCTGACCCGTCCGCTTTGGTCCTGCAGCAGACCCACGACCTCGGTGTAGGTCATGACCGTGGCGCCGTGGGCGATGGCGTCCTTGGCGTTCAGCAGACACAGCCGGCCGCAGTCGATGCCCCACTCGTCGAGGGTGACGCCGCCGGCAAAGTCGCCCGCGAGCCCGGGCTCGATCGCTCTCATCTCCGCGGTCGTCAGGCGCGCGTGCGGGATGCCGTTCTTCAGCGCCGCGTAGCGGTCGTAGACCCCGAAGTAGACGTCGTGCAAGAGCGGCCCGAGCACCCCGAGCCCCGGCTTCTTCTCGACCGGGGTCAAGAACGGGATGCGGAACAACAGGTGCGGCACGATGCGCTGGATGTAGCCCGAGTCCTCACACGAGTGCTTCGTGGTCTCGACGTCGTTCAAGAGGTAGCGCGGGCCGCCGTGGATCATGCCGCTCGAGCCGCCGGTCGCGCCGCGCGCCAGGTCGCCCTTCTCGCACAGCAACACCCGGGCGCCGCGCTTCGCGAGGTCGCGGCACAGCCCGGTGCCGTTCGAGCCGCCGCCGATGATCAGGACGTCGAGGTCGGCGGGCACGGGTGCTCAGCCTTTGTCGCCCGCGACCCGAATCGACAGCTCGGCGAGCTGGGCCGGGTCGAGGCGCGCCGGGGCGTCCAACATCAAGTCGGTCTGTTTCTGGGTCTTGGGGAACGCGATCACGTCGCGGATCGAGTCGGTGCCGCAGATGAGCATCATGATCCGGTCGACGCCGAGCGCCAGGCCACCGTGCGGCGGCGCGCCGAACTGCAGCGCCTCGAGCAAGAAGCCGAACTTGGCCTTCGCCTCCGCCTCGCCGATGCCGAGGGCCTCGAACATCCGCTGCTGCAACACGCTGTCGTGGATACGAATCGAGCCGCCGCCGATCTCGATGCCGTTCAGGACGATGTCGTAGGCCTGCGCCTTGACCCGCCCCGGGTCCTTGACCATCGCCTCGACGTGCTCCGGCTGCGGCGCGGTGAACGGGTGGTGCGCCGCGAAGTAGCGCTGGGTCTCGTCGTCGTACTCGAAGAGCGGGAACTCGGTCACCCAGCAGAAGCGGAAGGTGCCCTTCGGGATCAGGTTGCGCTTCTTGGCGACGTGCTTGCGGAGGTTGCCGAGCGCCGCGTGCGCCACCTTGGCCCGATCGGCGACGAACACCGCGGTGTCCCCGACCGCGAGCGAGAGCTTCGCGGCGACCGCCGCTTGCTCCTCGGGCTTGAAGAACTTGGCCACCGGCCCCTGCCACGAGCCGTCCTCTTTGACCTTGATCCACGCCAGGCCCTTGGCGCCGTATGGTTTTACGAACTCCTCGAGCTCTTCGAGGTCCTTGCGCGACCAGTCGCCGGTGCCGTGCAGGTTCAACGCCTTGACCACGCCGCCGGCGGCGACAGTGTCGGCGAACACCTTGAAGCCGACGGCGCGCACGGTGTCGGAGAGATCGTTGAGCTCGAGCCCGAAGCGCAGGTCGGGGGCGTCGACGCCGAAGCGCGCCATCGCCTCGTCGTAGCTCAACCGCTGAAACGGCGTCGGCAGCTCGACGCCGAGCAGCGCCCTCCAGGCCTCGACCAGGATCTTCTCGACCACCGCCTGGATGTCGGCCGGGCTTATGAACGACATCTCCATGTCGACCTGGGTGAACTCCGGCTGGCGCTCGGCGCGCAGATCCTCGTCGCGGAAGCAGCGGGCGATCTGGAAGTAGCGGTCGAAGCCCGAGACCATGAACAGTTGTTTGAAGAGCTGCGGTGACTGTGGCAGCGCGAAGAACTTGCCGCCGTGCACCCTGGACGGCACCACGTAGTCGCGCGCCCCTTCGGGCGTGCTCTTGATCAGAAACGGCGTCTCCAGCTCCAGGAACCCTTCGGCGTCGAGCGTTCGGCGCACCACCTGGTTGAACTGGTGCCGCAAGATCAGGTTCCGCTGCAGCCCGGGGCGCCGGAGGTCGAGGAAGCGGTACTTGAGGCGGGTCTCCTCGGAGGTGTCGATCTCCTCCTCGATCGGGAACGGCGGCGGCTTGGCCTTCGCCAGCACCTCGAGCCGCACCGCCGCGACCTCGATGGCGCCGGTCTTGATCTTGGGGTTGACGTTGCCGCCGCGGCTGCGGACCTTGCCGACGACCCCGATCACCCACTCGGCGCGCAGATCGCCCGAGAGCGCGTGCGCCTCCTTGTCGACCTCGGGGTCGAAGACCACCTGGGTCACCCCTTCACGGTCGCGCAAGTCGACGAACACGCAGCCGCCGTGGTCGCGGCGGTTGTGCACCCACCCCATCAGCACCACCTCAATGCCGATGTCGGCCTCGCGCAACGAGCCGCAGCGATGCGAGCGCTTGATGTCGTGGATCAGTCTGTTCACGGTCGACCTCCAGGGTGCTGATGCATACGCGCGACGCCGATGCGGGGCAAGAGACGGTGACTCAGAGGCGCTCGACGCCGAGGACCCCGCCCAAGTCGCGGATCTCCTTGATCACCTTGCGGAGCTGGTCGGCGTCCTTGACGATGACCTCGAAGGTGTTGATCGCCCGATCCTTGGAGGTCACCTTGCAGTTGGCCTGCGAGATGTTGATGCCGTTGGCGCTGAAGGCCTGCGAGATCATCGCCAGGATCCCGGGCCGGTCGGCGGTGAGGATGCGCAGCGACACCGGCCGGCCGGAGGCGCCCTTGCCGTCCCAGGTCACCTCGATGCGGCGCGCCGGATCGAGGTCGAGGGCGCGGGTGCAGTTGGTGCTGTGCACCGTGATGCCGCGGCCGCGGGTGATGAAGCCGACGATCGGGTCGCCGGGCAGCGGGCTGCAGCAGCGCGCGAAGCGCAGCAGCACGTCATTCATCCCCTGGACCACGACGCCGCCGGTGCCGCGGCTGCCGATCCCCGCCACCTTGCGGATGAACTGCCCCAACGCCGACGGCGCCGCCGCCGGCTCGGGGGTCGCCTTGTCGGGGACCAGCTTCTCGGCGATCTGCGCCGCGGTCGCGCGCCCGTAGCCGAGCGCGACGAAGAGCGCGTCCTCGTTGCCGTAGTGGGTCTCCTCGGCGACCGCCTGCATCCGCCCCTCTTTGATCAGGCGCTGCAGCGACACCCCGTAGCGCTTCAGCTCGCGCTCCAACAGCTCGCGGCCGACGTCACGCGAGCGCTCGCGCTCGGCGATGCGGACGAAGGCGCGGATCTTGCTCTTCGCCCGGCCGGTGCGCACGAACGCCAGCCAGTCCTTCGACGGCTTCTGCTGCGGGTTGGTGATGATCTCGACGACGTCGCCGTTCTTGAGCTCGTGCCGCAGGGGCACCATGCGGCCGTTCACCTTGGCGCCGGAGCAGTGGGTCCCGACCTGGCTGTGAATCGAGAACGCGAAGTCCACCGGGGTGGCGCCGCGCTTCAGCGAGATCACCTCGCCCTTGGGGGTGAACACGAAGACCTCGTCGGTGAACAGGTCGTACTTGACGGTGTCCAAGAACTCGTTCGGGTCTTTGAGGTCCTGTTGCACCTCGAGGAGCTGCCGCAGCCAGGCGAACTGCTGCCGGCTCTTCTCCCCCATCTTCGCCGACTCTTTGTACTCCCAGTGCGCCGCGATGCCCTCCTCGGCCACCTGGTGCATCTCCAGGGTCCGGATCTGGATCTCGATGCGCTCGCCCTCGGGGCCGATCACCGTGGTGTGCAGCGACTGGTAGCGGTTGGGCTTCGGCATCGCGATGTAGTCTTTGAAGCGCCCGGGCACCGGGTGCCACAGCGAGTGCACGTGGCCGAGCACCTCGTAGCAGCGGCTCACCGAGTCGACCAGCACCCGGAAGGCGATCACGTCGTGGACGTCCTCGATCGCCATGTCGCGCCCCGCCATCTTCTTGAACAGCGAGTACAGGTTCTTCGGCCGGCCCTGCACCTCGCAGTCGATGGAGCGCTTCGCGAGCTCGTCCTTGATGACGTGGATGACCTTGTCGACGTACTCCTTGCGCTCGGCGTACAGGTTGTCGACCTTGAGCTTCAGGTCCTGATAGTCGC
Organism: Deltaproteobacteria bacterium; assembly: GCA_016218825.1. Lineage (GTDB taxonomy): Bacteria > Myxococcota > XYA12-FULL-58-9 > XYA12-FULL-58-9 > XYA12-FULL-58-9 > JACRCV01. Next base: position 14,515 of record JACRCV010000102.1, on the reverse strand, counting down.
GCGCCTGCAGGTAGCAGAACGACAGGTCCTCGAGCTCGCTCTTCACCCAGTTCATCCCCAGGCGGTTGGCGAGCGGCACGTAGATGTCCATGGTCTCCTGCGCGATGCGCTGCTGCTTCGCCGCCACCAGGTGCGTCAGGGTGCGCATGTTGTGCAGGCGGTCGGCGAGCTTCACCATGATGACGCGGATGTCCTTCGCCATCGCGACCAACATCTTGCGGAAGTTCTCGGCTTGCTTGTGCTCGTCGGTGTCGAAGCGGATCTGCGACAGCTTGGTGACCCCGTCGACGAGCAGCGCCACCTCGGGGCCGAACATCGTCTTGACGTCGTCGAGCGTCGTCAGGGTGTCCTCGACGGTGTCGTGCAACAGGCCGGTGGCGACGCTGGCCTCGTCGAGCCGCAGCTGGGTGAGCAGGAACGCGACCTCGAGTGGGTGCACGAGGTAGGGCTCGCCGCTCTTGCGGATCTGGCCGGCGTGCACCTTCGCCGAGTACATGTAGGCCCGGCGGATCAGGTCGACGTTCGCCCCCGGGTGGTAGGCGAGCATCGCCTCGACGATGTCCTCGATCCGCCGCGGCGCTATCATCGCAGCGCCCCATAGCCCAAGGAGGCCCTGCCGGTCTTCATCGAGCGACCTCGGTGGCCCGCGCCTCGCGCAGCACCGTCACCCGCACCTCGCCCGGATAGGTGAGCTCGTCCTGGATCCGGCGGGCGATGTCCTGCGACAAGGTCAAAGCCTGGTCGTCATTGACCGACTGGTAGTCGACGAGCACCCGCACCTCGCGGCCCGATTGGATCGCGTAGGCCTTCTGCACCCCCTTGAAGCTCAGGCTGATGCGCTCCAGGTCCTCGAGGCGCTTGACGTAGGTGTCGAGCGAGTCCTTGCGCGCCCCCGGCCGGGCGTTCGACAGCCGGTTCGCCGCTTGGACGATCACCGCGAGCAGCGACGTCGCCTCGTCGGCGTGGTGCAGGCGGATCGCCTCGACGATGTTGGGCTTCTCGCCGAAGCGCCGCGCCTGTTCGGCGCCGACCACCGCGTGGTGCCCCTCGGACTCGTGGTCGACCACCTTGCCGATGTCGTGCAACAGCCCGGCGCGCTTCGCGAGCCCGGGGTTGACGCCGAGCTCCGCCGCCAGCATCCCGGCGATGGTCGCGGTCTCGATGCTGTGGTTCCAGAGGTTGTAGCCGCCCGCGGTGCGGTACTTGAGCTTGCCGATGAGCTTGACGAGCTCGGGGTGGACGCCGTGCACCCCGAGGTCGAAGGTCGCCTGCTCGCCGGCGCGTTGGATCGCGGCGTCCATCTCCTCGCTGACCTTGGCGACCACCTCTTCGATGCGCGCCGGATGGATGCGGCCGTCGGCGACCAGGCGCTCCAGCGCCTTCTTCGCCACCTCGCGCCGCACCGGGTTGAAGCCGGAGAGGATCACCGCCTCCGGGGTGTCGTCGATGATCACGTCGACGCCGGTCGCCGCCTCGAGGGCGCGGATGTTGCGGCCCTCGCGGCCGATGATCCGCCCCTTCATGTCGTCGGACGGCAGCTCGACGACGCTGACGGTCTTCTCGGAGACGAAGTCGCCGGCGAGCCTGAGGATCGCGGTGGCGAGGATGTTCTTGGCGCGCAGATCGGCCTCGCGCCGGCTGTCCTCTTCGACGCGCGCGATCGTCACCGCCGCCACCTTGCGGGCCTCGTCCTCCATCGCCTGCTGCAGGCGCTCGCGGGCCTCGTTCTTCGACAGCCCCGCCACCCGCTCGAGCTCGCTGGTCGCTTGCTGCAGGCGCTCCTTGGCGTCGGCGAGCAGCTTCTGTGCGTCGTCTTTGAGGAGGTCGACGCCGGCCTCGTGCTTCTTCAGGTCGCGCTCGCGCCGCTCCAAGAGCTCGTTCTTGCGCTCGACGTTGGTCTCGCGCTGCCGCAGCCGCTTCTCGGAGGCGACCAGGTTCTCGCGCTGCTTCTTGACCCGGCGCTCGGCCTCGCGCTCGGTCTCGAGCAGGGTCTCTTTCGCCGAGAGCTCGGCGTCCTTCAGGAGGCGCTCGCGCTCGCGCTCGGCCTCGGAGCGGATGCGGTCGCCCTGCTCCTTGAGGCTCCCCAACAGCAACCGGGTGCGCAACCCATAGGCAAAAGCCCCCGCGGCCGCGCCCGCGACCAGCGCCAAGAGGGCCAGAATGACATCCGATGCTGCCATCGGCTACCTTCCCGAGGTAGCGGCGATGGATCTGCCGACAAGACAGGCGCGCGTCGCTCAATCCTGACGCCGGCCTCCGGACCACCACTCGCAGGTCGCCGAAGCTCTTCTTGCTCCCGTCTCGTCGCGGTCGCAGCGAGCGCGCTGGCGCCCGTCATGCTCCCAATGAAACCACGCGATCGCTCGCGCGTGCACAGACCCTGTTGCCGAATACCTCGCCGGGCTCGCGCCCGAGTTCATCGACAGCCGGCCGCCTTCGCCCGGCTGCCTGCGGTTCAAGCCTCAAAAAAAATCCCCCGCCCTGGCCGTGTGCCCAAGTACACCCGAACCTGGAAACCCAGGTGGGTGCAACGCCTGAAGGTTTAGGCTTCCTCCATTCCCTCGCGGGCGAGGCCTGCACACCCCTTCACGCGCATCGCTCCCTTAAAGGTAGCTTGGTTCCGAGTGCCACTAGGGTCATCACGCACCGGGCAGGGGAACCTGATCCTCAATCAACTCCTTTGGATCGGTCACGCCGCTCGGAAGCGACCGTCGTGCCAACCACCGAAGTATATTCAGCCACCCCGCCGTCGGCGTCAACTCCGAGCTCGAAGCTCGCTGTTGACATCGCCTCCGATGTTCCGCTACGTTCCGCCCCCGGTCGCGCCGGATTTCCGCTGCGACCGGAGGTGGTTCGTGACGGCGCTCATCGTGGCCGCGTTGTTGTTGCCCGCGGCCGGTGATCCGCCGGCGGAAGCACCGCTGCCGAAGGAGGCGACGCCACTCGATGAGCCCGGCCGCTACCGCACGTCGCGCTCATTCGACGAGACATTGGATTACTACCAGCGGGAGTTTCGGAGGGTCTCCGGCGTTCGTTGGCACAACGTGGTCAACCTGCCGGGCATCAAGGCGAAGAACGTCACCTGCACCCGCAAGAAGGTGAAGTGGGAAGGCATCAACATCTACGAGACTCGCGGCGAGGTGCGTATCTACGTCATCCCGCGCGAGGTCGAGGCGGCGCCGGCCAAGAAGGCGGCGACGAAAGGCGACAAGAAGAAGTAGGCCAGAGGTTGCTGGGGAATCGTCTAATGGCAGGACAACGGGTTCTGGCCCCGTCGATCTAGGTTCGAATCCTAGTTCCCCAGCCAAGTCATCACGCGGCCCGCTCGAGTGAACAGCTCGGGCGGGCCGTGTGCGTTTTGGCACCACGCATTTTTCGCTTTACACGCTGCGGCGCTGCGTGTTAGCAGACCGCCGCTAGCCGGCCCCATCGTCTAGCGGTCTAGGACGTCGGCCTCTCACGCCGAAAACACGGGTTCGAGTCCCGTTGGGGTCACCATCAAAGTCACTCACGATCCATCACCGGGAGTCCGCTCATGAAACATCAGTCCCTCACGATGTGCTCGATGGGCCTCGTCGCGCTGCTCTCCGCCTGTGTCTCCACCGGCACCCACGAGGCGGTGGTCAAGGAGCTCGAGAAGACCCGCGCCGACCTGGAGTCGACGAAGGTCGGTCTGACGAAGGAGCGCGACGACGTGCAGGCCAAGGTCAAGACCTGCGACGAGAACCTGACGACGGCGCTCGACCAAAACCAGCAGCTGGTGACCAAGGTCGCGTCGATGGGGCAGAACGTCGAGCAGCTCCTCGGCGAGAAGGGCGAGCTCGCCAAGGAGCGCGAGCGCCTGGAGTCGGAGCAGAAGAACATGGCGAAGGAGGTCGACGAGCTGAAGCGGATGCGCGCCGCGGCCGAGAAGCGCAACGCCGAGTACCAGACCCTGATCGGCAAGCTCGCGAAGATGATCGACGCCGGCACCCTGCAGGTGAAAGTGCGAAACGGCCGGATGCTGGTGCAGCTGTCGAGCGACGTGGTGTTCCCCCCCGGCGGCACCAAGATCAAGCCCGAGGGCAAGGAGGCGTTCCAGCAGATCGCCGACGCCATCAAGCAGTTCCCGGACCGCAAGTTCCAGGTGATCGGTCACTCCGACTCGACCCCGATCCGCACCGAGCGCTTCCCGTCGAACTGGGAGCTGTCGATGGCGCGCTCCCTCGAGGTCGTGAAGCTGCTGATCGAGGCCGGGGTGCCGCCGACGATGTTGTCGGCCGCGGGCGCCGCCGAGTTCGATCCGCTGGGGGCGAACGACACCGAGGAGAACAAGGCGATGAACCGCCGCGTCGAGCTGGTGTTCGTGCCGAAGATCGACGAGCTGCCGGGGATGAGCGAGGTCTTGAAGAAGAAGTAGCCGCGCCGCCGCCTCAGTCGCGCAGGAACTCGATCAGCTCGGCGCGCCGGGCGTCGGCGTCCGCCATGCCGAGCTGAATGACCTGCTCGGCGAAGCGGCCGTCGAACATCAAGTAGCTCATCAGATCGGAGTTGGCCACCGCCTCGGAGCGCCCGAGGGTGGACAACAACCAACCCGGCAGGCCGCCGAGGTGCGGGTGGATCTCGCGCGCGAACTGGGTCGCCATCGCGCCGATGTCGCAGGACGGCCGCACGACCGTGGTCTTCACCTCGCGAAAGCCGTGCCCCCGATCCTTGCGGATGGTCTCGGCGAGCTTGGGGGCGAAGTCCGGACCGAAGGTCTTGGTGCCGTCGCGGATCAGGCGGTTGACGCCCTCGAGCCGGGTGAGATCATACTCCAGCCGGTCGAGCATCAAGGCGTCGAGGAGCTTGCCCACGAGATAGAGCGGCTTGGGGTACGACTCGGGCCCGGCGTCCGCCTCCGGCGGCGGCGCCAAGAGCGCCGGCGGCGGTCGAGTCGCGATCACCAGCAGCCGATCGACGCCGAGCCGGAGCGCCGGCGACACCGGGGTGTTCTGCCGCAGGCCGCCGTCACAGTGATACTGGCCGTCGATCGCGATCGCCGGAAACAACAGCGGGATCGCCGCCGACGCCAGCGCGTGCGCCGGCCGGAGGCGAACCGCACGACCGACGCGACGCGGATCGCGGCTCCAGGGCGGGTTCCAGGGCTCGCGGGCGTCGACGAACACCACGTTGCGGCCGGAGCCGATCTGGGTGGCGCTGACGGTGACCGCGTCGATGCGGCCGGCGGCGAGGTTCTGACGGATCTTCGGCCAGGCGATGTCGCGGATGACCACCGACTGCAAGACCTCGGAGTTGAGCAGCACGCCGCCGCGATGCAGCTCGACGCCGCGCAGCATCGCCCGGATGTCGGTCGGCAGATGCAGCACGTCGCGCAGCGCGAAGCGCAACACCCGGTCGAGGCGGAACGAACGCCAGACGCTCAACAGCCGGGTGATGTCGTGCTGCGGGCGGTCTGCTGCCGCCGCCAGGTAACAGGCGTGGATCGCGCCGACCGAGGTGCCGGACAGGATCTGCAGGCGCGGCGTCCGCCAGAGCTTCGGATCGGTCTCGGCGAGCAGATAGGCGAGCACGCCGGTCTCGTACGCACCGCGGGCGCCGCCCCCGGACAGCACGACACCGCGAACCGGGGCGCTTGACTCGTGAGCCTTCACTTGAGGTTCTTCGCGAAGTCTTCGACCTTCCAGTCGTCGTTGACGATGTCGCAGGGGACGACGATGACGCGAAAGAACCCGAAGCCCGAGCGCGGCCGGGTCGTCGGCGGACGCTCCCCCGGCAAGACGCCGATCTCTTCCGGGATCGAGAGCACCGCGTCCTTCGGGTAGACCTGCTTGAGCTCGACCGGCGGCTTGCCGCGACTGTACATCCCGGCGATGTCGACGCGGGCGAAGCAACCGGCGGCGTCGACGTTGAAGACCGTCAAGCGCTCGGCCGTGACCTCGGTGCCGACCACGCCGGCGACGGCGGCGCCGCGCTTCACCAGGAGCTGATACGGGCCGGCGACGATCTCCCGCACCGCCGTGCCGCTCTGCGGCCGCACCGCGACGTCGGTCGTGGTACGCCCCTCGACGTGGACCTCGACCGCCTGGTCGGTCCCGTTCCAGACGTACAGCGTCCCGGTGCCGTAGAGCTGCGCGCTGCACCCACCTGCGGTCGCGAACAACACCAGAGCCAGAGTCGTGCGCATGTCCCCTCCCGAATGCCGCTCGTCTCGCGGCGACTCGGCGCGGTCAACGGCAACCGCCCCGGGGCTTTGAATCTAGTACGAAAGCCGTATACAAGCCAACGAGGTCGCGGTGGCGCTGCGACCGGTTGGAGTGATCCGGATGACCTCGAGCCCGATGCCACCTGCCGCGCTGCACCTCGATCTGCGCGCCCTCGCCGGCGAGACCTGGCACCTGTTCGCATCAAGGGCGCGGCTGCACCTCGCGGCCGGGCTGATCCTCATCGGCTTGAGCCTGGTGTCGGCGGGGCTGCTCGCCGCGCCGCTCTTGGTCGGCTACATCCGCCTCATCGATCGGCTGCGCCGCGGCGAGGACGGTGACGCCCGCGAGGTGCTCGACGGCCTCGCGGCCTTCGGCCCGGCGGTCGCGACCGGGTTGGTGCAGGTGGTGGCCGCCGCGGTCGGCACCCTGTTCGTCGTCCTCCCGGGCCTGGTGATCATGGGCGGCACCGCCTACGCCTTGTGGTTCGTGGCCCTCGCCGACCTGGCGCCGGTGGACGCCATCGGCGCGGCGCTCCGCCTCGCGAAGGCGCACGTGTCGTCGCTGCTGCTCATCCTGCTGTTGGCGGCGGCGCTGAACCTGCTCGGCGCGATGATCTTGGTCGGCGTCGTGGTCAGCGTGCCGTTGTCCTTGATCCTCGTGACCCTGGGCTTCTACGCCATGCGCCCGGCGGACAAGGCGAGGTGAGCCGTGGTCGGGGGACGACAGCTCGTCGACTTGCTGCTCGAGCCGGCGCGCTTCTGGCGCGAGCGCCACGATCGCCCGCAGACGCCGATCACCCTGTTCGTCGAGACCGCGCTGCCGCTGATGATGATCCGGACCGCGGCGGTGCTGTTGCGCTCGTTGTTGTTCGGCAGCCTGCGCCCCGGCCTGGTGCTCGCGGTCGGCAGCCTGGCGCTGCAGCTCGGCGCCTGGCTGGGGCTGGCGTTGGTGCTCCCGGCGATCGCCCGACAGTTCTACGCCGAGCTGAAGGACCGCGACGCTCACGCCCTCGCGACCTACGCCAGCGTGCCGATCTGGCTCGCGGGCGTGTTCTACCTGCTGCCGGAAGAGGCCTGGCCGGTGCTCCTGTGGAGCCGCCTGTTGGTGCTCGTCGTCGGCCTCTACGGCCTGTACATCCTGGCGTGCGGCTTCGCGGCGCTGGGCATCGAGCGCAAGGTCGTGCCGGGGCTCGTCACCGCCGTCGGGCTCGCGGCGGTCATCCTCTACGTGGTCTTGTCGCTGCTGCTCGCGGTCACCGCGCACGTCGTGATCTTCGTGATCGGCGGCTCGTAGCTACAACGACTCGTCGCGCGTCGGCTTCGCGCCGCGGCGCTCGGCATCTGACGGCGACGGCGCGTGCCGCGGGGCTCTGAGCTCGCCTTCGCCGATCGACGCCCGGTCGAGCACCTCGCGCGCCACCCAGATCGCCGCGTCGCGGCCGAGCGCCAGGCCGATGGCGTCGGAGGGCCGCGCGTCGACCTCCCAGGTGCGCGCCGCGCTCTTGAGCTTCAGCTTGCCGAGGTAGACGTCGCCCTTCAGGGAGTCGATGTTGATCTCGAGGAGCTTGATGTTGCCGGTCGTCATCACGGTCTCGAGCAGGTTCAACGTCAGCGGCCGCGGCGGCTCGGTCCGCCGCAGCCGCATCTGGATCGCGATCGCCTCGCTCTCGCCGATCCAGATGGGCAGGAAGCGCAGCGGCGTAGCCTCGGTCTTCAGGATCACCACGAACTGACCCTCGGGGGTCGCGACCACGTCCGCCACCACCATCCGGTCGCGCTCCCGGCGCGGCGCCGCGGCCGTCAGCGCCACCAGCACCGCCAATGTCCCGGCGCACCTCATGCAATCAGTGTAACGAGCCCAAACCCCTGTGGCTAGGAGGGCGGCGCTGAGGTATGCCTGGCCGCGATGACCCGCTCGCACTCGTCACCCCAGACCGCGTCGGCGCTGACGATCGCGGCGCTGGTGCTGTCGCTGCCGCCGGCGTGCGCTCACGACGCCGCCCGGGTGACCGTGCACCGGCCCGCGGCGCCGCTGTCGTTCGTCGCCGTCGTCGACGTCGAGCTGCCCGAGGAGCCCCGGCCGGGGGAGGCGGCGCGCCAGACCCTCGCGCTCCTCGACGACCTCTGGGAGCACTCGGCCTGGCCCTGCGTCGCCTCCGACCAGTTCCACTTCCTCGAGACCCCGAGCCTCGATTTCATCCACGCCACCGACCTGGTGGCGATCGCGGCCCGGCTCGGGCACGCCCCGAAGAGCTTCGGCGTCCTGCGTCCCAGGCTCTCGGTGCGCGAGGCACGCGGCCAGGCGGTGGTCACCGGCGGCGCCCGCGTCGCCCGGGGCCACGACTACGAAGGCTTCGCCGACGCCACCGTGGAGCTCTTCGCCGCCGACGGCCGGCCCATCGCCGCCGCCACCGCGACGGTCAAGATCGATCCCTTCGCCCCCCGGCCCGACAACGACGACGCCCCCTGGCTGCGGCAGGCGCTGCAGCAGGCGACCGCGGCGCTCCTCGCGGCCTGCTCGGGCTGCGTCCGTGACGTACGCCGGCCGTCGTTCGAGCTGTACGCCAACCCCGCCTGGGTGCTGCGCCACAGAGACGCCGGCAGGCCGCCATTCGCCCCCCGCCCCGGCGCCGATCCGTTGGCGGCCGAGCACGAGACCTGGCGGCTGTTCAGCTTCTTGCGGCCGCGGCTGAGCCTCGACGACTCCCGCCGCCTCGCCCGCCTCGGCCCGGCGGTGTGCGTCGGCGATCAGCCGCCGGCGCCGCTCGCCGCGGGTGACTGCGTCCTCACGGTCGACGCGGTGCCGGTCGCGCTGCCGCACCAGCTGGGGTCGATCGCGGCGGCCACGAGCGCTAGCACCGTCTCCCTCACGGTCGCGGGGCCGGGCGGCGCGACCCGGCCGGTAGACCTGCCCCGGGCGCTCTTGTTGCCGGCGCGGTGAGCGCCCCGAGGACGACGGTCTGCGGATCCTGCGGCTTTACACCGCCGCGTCCTGTCGTCTATCTTGCCGGCCGCGCAACCGTTGGAGACTGGTGCTGATGCTGGAGATCCTCTCGAAGGGATTCAACAACGCCAAGGCCGCGCTGACCGGCCACGCGGTGCTCACCCCCCAGAACATCGACGACGCGGTGCGCGAGATCCGGGTGTCGCTGCTCGAGGCCGACGTCGAGGTCGGCGTCAGCCGCGTCTTCCTCGACCGGGTCAAAGAGCGCGCCATCGGCGAGGTCGTCACCCTCGAGACCAAGAGCGGCGCCAAGAAGCTCACGACCACGCCGGGCGAGCACTTCGTGCTCATCTGCCACAACGAGATCGAGAAGCTGTTGGGGCCGGTCGAGGAGGCGCCGATCGTCTTTCGCCGCCCGTACACCATCATCATGATGGTCGGCCTGCAGGGCACCGGCAAGACGACCACCGCCGCCAAGCTCGCGAGCTATCTGAAGGCCGACGGCCGGCGGCCGATGCTGGTCGCGGCCGACATCTATCGCCCGGCCGCGGTCGAGCAGCTGCAGCAGCTCGGCCTCCGCGTCGGCGTGCCGGTGTACGCGGCGCCGGGCCTGGCGCCGGAGCAGCTGTGCCAGGACGCGCTGCGCGAGGCCAAGAAGAAGAAGCGCGACGTCGTGATCTTCGACACCGCCGGCCGCTTGGCGATCGACGACGTCCTGATGACCGAGCTCGAGGAGATCAAGCGTCGCACCCGCCCCGACAACACCTTCCTGGTCTGCGACGCGATGGCCGGCCAGGACACGGTGCGCACCGCGAGCGAGTTCAACCGCCGCCTCGACATCACCGGCTTCATCCTGACGAAGATCGACGGTGACGCCAGGGGCGGCGCGGCGCTGTCGATCAAGGAGGTCACCGGCAAGCCGATCAAGTTCTTGGGCGTCGGCGAGGGCCTCGACCGCCTGGAGCCCTTCCGCCCCGAGGGCCTCGCCTCCCGCATCCTCGGGATGGGCGACATCGTCGGCCTGATGCGCGACTTCGAGCAGGTGGTGGACGAGCGCCAGGCGGAGCGCGACACCCGCAAGCTGTTGCGCGGCGAGTTCACCCTCGATGACTTCTTGAGCCAGCTGAAGATGCTGCAGAAGGTGGGCTCGGTCAGCGAGATCTACGAGAAGTTCCCGATCTTCGGCGACGCCGGCCTGCCCGAGGGCGCCAAGATCGACGACAAGGCGTTCACGGTCATGGAGTCGCTGATCCACTCGATGACCAGGGCCGAGCGCCACACCCCCGCGATCATCGACCAGCGGCGTGCCGAACGCATCGCCAAGGGCTCGGGGCGCAAGCCGGAGGCGGTGCTCGATCTGGTGCAGCGCTTCGGGATGATGCACACGATGATGGCCAACCTGGCGTCGTCGCCCGGATTGTTGGGGATGCTCCCGGGCTTCAAGCAGCTGTCGCAGGTGCGCAAGCTCAAGGGCATGAAGACCGACGACATCTTGGGCGGCATGAGCGACTCGATCCGCTCGATGGCGAAGGGCAAACCGATGATGTTGCCGCAGGGCGGCTTCGCGCCGCCCCCCGGGCTCCCCGGGATGCCGTTCGGCCAGGGGCTGCCGGGGCTGCCGGCCGGAAACTCCGGGCTGCCGGGCCTCCCGGGCATGCCGGGCGGCTTGCAGCGCCTCCCCGACGGTCGGGTCGCGATCCCGAAGGACGCCATCCCACCGGGCATGTCGCCGGCGCAGTACCTGGCGATGTTGCAGGGCCAGGAGCAAGCGGGGCCGGCGGCGCGGCAGGTGACCTCGAAGCAGAAGCAGAAGGCCAAGAGCAAGCGCAAGGCGGAGAAGGCGGCGCGGAAGAAGTCACGCAGACGCTAGACCGTCTTCAGGTGAACGTGATCCGGCCCCCGCCCCACTCGGGGGCGGGGGATTCAGGGGGTGGGGGTGGGGAGCGACGCCGCATCGGCGGCGCGGGAATCAGATGACGGCGAAAACGGTCTAGCGGGGCGGACGGATGGCGGAGGCACGCACGCGGTCGTGGTTCGAATCGGTGCCCAAGGTCGAGCTGCACGTGCACCTCGAGGGCGCCATCCCGCTCGGGGCGCTCTTCGAGCTGGTCAAGAAGTACGGCGGCGACCCGCAGACCCCGAACATGCAGGCGCTGGTCGGCCGCTTTCGCTACCGCGACTTCGCGACCTTCATCGACACCTGGGCGTGGAAGAACCAGTTCCTGCGCGAATACGACGACTTCACCCACATCGCCGAGGCCTTCGCTCGCGGCCTCGCACGCCAGAACATCCGCTACGCCGAGGCGAGCTTCTCCCCCGCCGACTTCGCGCGCTTCAAGCTCGAGCCGGCGCGCCTCGCCGAGGCCATCCGCGCCGGCCTCAAGCGGGTGTCGGGGGTCGACGTCCGCCTGATCGTCGATCTGGTGCGCGACTCCACCCCCGACGACGCGATGGCAACGCTGCAGCAGGCGTACGACGCCCGCGAGCTCGACATCGTCGGGGTCGGGCTCGGCGGCTCGGAGCAGAGCTGCCCCGCGGCGCCGTTCGCGCCGGTGTTCACCGAGGCCCGCCGGATGGGCTTCCACACCACCGCGCACGCCGGCGAGGCGGCCGGCGCCGACAGCATCTGGTCGGCGTTGAACGACTTGAAGGTCGAGCGCATCGGCCACGGCACCCGCGCCATCGACGACGAGGCGCTGCTGCGCACCCTCGAAGAGCGCAAGATCCCGCTCGAGGTCTGCCCGACCTCCAACCTGCGCACCGCGCTGGTGCCGTCGATCGAGGAGCACCCGCTGCGGCAGTTCATCGCCCGCGGCCTGACGGTCACGATCAACACCGACGACCCGTCGATGTTCGGCTGCACGCTCGCCGGAGAGCTGGCGATGCTCGAGACCCGCCTCGGCCTCAGCCGCCAGCAGACCCGGGCCTTGATCTTGAGCGGCATCGCCGCGTCGTTCATGACCGACAAGGAGAAGCACCACCGGGTGCTGGAGTTCACCACCGACCCGGCGTGGACCGCCAACCTGTAGGCCGAGCACCGGACCGACGCCGGCCTGCGCCCTACGGCGACCGCTACTTGCCGCCCTTGCCCTTGGGCTTGGCGACCACCTTCGGTGGCGGATAGACGACGCCGGTCGACGACTCGCTCTTCGCGAGCGGCTTGCCGGGCGCCTTGGGGATCACCGCGAGGATGCGGCCCTTGGCCACGGTCTCGCCGCGCTGGTTGTCGGCCCAGACGTCGGCGTCGACCACGCACTCGCCGCCCTCTTTGCGCTTGTCGATGACCACGCCGCGGCAGGTGAGCACGTCCCCGGGCCAGACGAGCTTCAACATCCGCAGCCCGTAGCGCCTAATCGAGGTGCCGCCGAAGCAGGTCTCGACCATCCGGCCGACGTACGCCATGATCAGGTGGCTGGGTGCGAACACCGAGCTCTTGCCGGCGGCGGCCGCGACCTTGTCGTCGAGGTGCATCGGGTTGTAGTCGTCGCTGGCGCCGGCGAAGCGCGCCAAGGTGACACGGGTGAGCGCCGGGATCGACAGGCCCTCGAGGGGCGATCCCTTGTCTACCGATTCGAAGTCCAAGAGCTTGGTCACGACAGCACCTCGTCACGAGTCCCTAGTTCTTCAGCTCCACCAACACTCGCCGCCCCTTGAACACCGGTCGGCCGCGCTTGTCGTTGCCGCGGGTCTCGATGACCACGAAGATCAGGCGGCCGTTCGGCGCCTGCTTGTCGTAGACGTCGGCGACCCGGTGCGTGACGGTGAGCACGTCGCCGGCGCAGACCGGCCGGAAGTACTCGTACTCTTCCTCGGCGTGCATCGTGGTCTGCGGGTCCAGCCCGATCTCGGTGAGCAGGCTGTCGGTGGCGATCAGCGCCGCGGGGAAGGTCGGCGTCGCCACCAGCGACGTGAAACCGGCGGCGCGCGCCGCCTTTTCGTCGTGGTGCACCGGGCTGTCCTCGCTGATGGCGGTCGCGAACCGCCGGATCTGCCCCTTCTCGATCTCGAGAGAGCGGGGCCGGGTGGCCTTGCCGATCATCTGTTTGAACTTGCTGGGAAGTGCCACGTTCTACTCCCTCCACAACAGCTTCCAGGGGTCTTTCTTCAGCTCGCGCATCAACGCCTTGGTGTCCTCGTAGACCTGGGGATCGGTCACGAAGCCGCCGAGCGAGCCCTCGCCGCGGCGCACGCCGTCCATCACCTTCTGGGCGTCCACCGACACCTGGTTGAGGTTGGCGAGGGTCGCTTGCAGCTGGGTCGTCAGGGCCGCGAGATCCGCGGTGTCGGTGGCGCGCGAGACCTTCTCGGTCAGGCTCAACACCGCCTTCAGGCCCAGGGTGGCGCCCTGCACCAGCTCGGGCAAGTCGCGCCGCAAGAGCGCCGCGCTCGCCGCCGAGTCGCGCAAGAGCGCCGGCAGCAGGTCGCCCTCGACCGCCGCGGCACGCAGCCTGGCGCTGACGGCCTTCAGATCCGCCGCCACCGCGGCGGCGTCGGCGATGACGCTCGATAGCTCGGCCTTGCGATCGCTCGCGACCCCCGACAGGGTGGCCACCAGGCTCGCGAGCGCCCGACTGAGCGCGCCGAGCCCCTCCTCCCGGCCGAGGCCGGCGAGGGCGCCGAGGGTGCCGGCGAGGGTCGAGAGCTGCAGCGCCAACACGTGCAGCCGCGGCGCGTCGACGCCCCGAACACTGGCGCCTTCGGCGAGCGGCGACACTCCGGCGGCGTCGCCCGGATCGAGCTCGACGTAGGTCTCGCCGATCAGGCCCTGGGTGCCGATGTAGAGGCGCGACCTCTCGGTCAAGAGTGATCGCAGATCCCGCTCGAGCCTCAGCCGCGCCCGAACTCGCGGCTGCTCGTCGCGGGCGAGCTCGGGCACCACCACCGCCGGCGCCGGCGTCGCGTCGGCCCGCAAGAGCGACAGCGCGGCGACGCGGCCGATCTTGACCCCGGACAGCTTCACCGGCGCGCCGACCTGCAGCCCACCGGCGTAGGCGTAGTCCGCGTACAGGTCAAACCCGGGCGATAGTGAGAAGTCACCGAGCATCAAAACGAAGCCTCCGAGCACCACGAGCGCGGCGAGAACGAACACTCCGACGCGCGTCTCAGTGCCCAGTTGCCCCATAAGTCCTTGTTTTATCTACACAAACAACAAAAGCACCAAACACACACGCGGCCATCAATATCACGACTCCGTCGGTCGCTACAATGCCAGACTGCATTCGCGTCTTCTTTGATTCCCGCGCGGCCGCGGCGGCCGCGCTCCCCACCCCACCCCCGTCATCGGTGTCATGGTTCGCCAACGGCCCCCGCCCCGGGTGGGCGGTGGCGACCGTCGTTTCCCGTCGATTCCTCTTTTGGAGGAGTCCTGGTCAGCGTGGGAGACACTT
>JACRCV010000100.1 GCA_016218825.1 Deltaproteobacteria bacterium | reverse complement strand
GTCGGCCGCTGCGGCGACGGGGTCGTCAACGGGGCCGAGCAGTGCGACGGCTCGGTGCCCGCCGGCAGCGATTGCACCGACTACGGCTACTACAACGCGCCCGGGCTCGCCTGCACCTCCGCCTGTGGCTTCAGCATCGCGGCGTGCGTCGGCCGCTGCGGCGACGGGGTCGTCAACGGGGCCGAGCAGTGTGACGGCTCGGTGCCGGCGGGGAGCGACTGCACGGACTTCGGCTTCTACAACGTGACCGGGCTCGCTTGCACCGCGGCCTGTGCGCTCGGGACCGCCCTTTGCACCGGCCGCTGCGGCGACGGGGTGCTCGATCTCGCGGACGGCGAGCAGTGCGACGGCTCGGTGCCCGCCGGCAGCGACTGCACCGACTTCGGCTACTACAACACGCCCGGGCTCACCTGCACGTCGGCGTGCGGCCTCAACACCTCGGCGTGCACGGGCCGCTGCGGCGACGGCGTGCTCGACCGTGCCGTCGGCGAGCAGTGCGACGGATCGGTGCCCGTAGGCAGCGACTGCACCGACTTCGGTTACTACAACGCGCCCGGGCTCACCTGCACCGCTGCGTGTGGCCTCGGCACCTCCGGCTGCACCGGCCGCTGCGGTGACGGCACCGTCAACGGCGCGGAGCAATGCGACGGCTCGGTGCCCGCGGGCAGCGATTGCACCGACTACGGCTACTACAACGCACCCGGACTCACCTGCACCTCGGCGTGCGGCCTCGGCACCTCTGCCTGCACGGGCCGCTGCGGCGACGGCGTGGTGAACGCGGCATTCGGCGAGCAGTGCGACGGCTCGGTGCCGGCGGGGACCGACTGCACCGATCTCGGTTACTACAACACCCCGGGCCTCACCTGTACGGCGGCGTGTGGCCTCAACACCTCAGCGTGCACGGGCCGCTGCGGCGACGGCATCATCAACGGGGCCGAGCAGTGCGACGGCTCGGTGCCGGCGGGGAGCGATTGCACCGACTTCAGCTTCTACAACGCGCCCGGCCTCACTTGCACCGGGGCGTGCGCCCTCGGGACCGCGGCCTGCACGGGCCGCTGCGGTGACGGCACGCTCGACCTCGCCCAGGGCGAGCAGTGTGACGGCGCGGTGCCGGCGGGCAGCGACTGCACCGACTTCGGCTTCTACAACGTGCCGGGCCTCGTCTGCACCAGCGCCTGCGGCCTCAACACCTCGGCCTGCACGGGCCGTTGCGGCGACGGCACGCTCGACCTCGTCCAGGGCGAGCAGTGCGACGGCGCCGTGCCGGCGGGGACCGACTGCACCGACCTCGGCTACTACAACGCGCCCGGCCTCACGTGCACGGGCGCCTGCACCTTGAACACCTCGGCTTGCGCGGGCCGCTGCGGCGACGGCACGCGCGACCTCGCACAGGGCGAGCAGTGCGACGGCTCGGTACCGGCTGGCACCGACTGCACCACCTTCGGCTACTACTTCGCGCCGGGCCTCGCCTGCACCAGCGCGTGTGGCCTCAACCCCGCGGCGTGCACGGGCCGCTGTGGCGACGGCATCAGGAACGGTCCCGAGGTCTGTGAGGGCGCTCCACCGGCGGGCGAGACTTGCCTGAACTACGGCTTCACCACGGGCCACCTCGCCTGCTCCTCCGGGTGCATGCCCTCGGTCGTCGCCTGCCGGCGCGTCGGCTGGGCCACGGTGGCGTCCGGCACGCCGGCAAACCTCTTTTCCGTCCACGGCCTTGCCGCCAGCGCCAACACCTACGCGGTGGGCGAGTCCGGGACGGTCCTGCGCCACAACGGCTTCGGGTGGGCAGCCATGACTTCGCCGACGAGCCTCACGCTGCGCGGCGTGTGGGCGAGGGACGAGGCGAGCTTGTTCGCGGTCGGCGACGGCGGCGAGCTGTGGCGATACGTGACCGGCACCGGCTGGACCAAGACCCCGATCGGAACGAACGCCTTCAACGCCGTCTTTGGCGACGCCGGCGTCGTGTATGCGGTGGGCGACGGCGGCAAGATCGCCTCCTACACCACGAGCTGGAGCGAATCCGCCTCGCTCGCCGTGAACCTGCACGGCGTCTGGGGGACAGCGGGTACGTTCTTCGCCGTGGGCGACACCGGCAAGATCTACCGCAACAGCGGCGGCGGCTGGGTGGAGATGGCGTCGCCGACGGCCGTGACGCTTCGGGCGGTCTGGGGCACGAGCCCGACCAACGTTTGGGCGGTCGGCAACTCGGGGACGATTCTCCGCTACAACGGTAGCGGCTGGACCACCGTGCAGACCGGCATGTCGTACACGCTCTATGGAGTGACCGGCAGCGCCGCGAACGACGTCTGGGCCGCGGGCGCGGGTGGCGTCCTCTTGCACTACGACGGCGCGACCTGGCGGAGCGTACCTTCGGGCGTCACCGCCGACGTGCGCTCCGTCTGGGCGAGGAGCAGCGCGGACGTGTTCGCCGTCCTCCCGCTCGGCGCGACCCTCCACTACGAGGGCTGGTACTGGTCGGGCCTGGCGTCACCGTTTGCTCAACCGCTGCGCTCGGTCTGGGGGCTCAGCCCCTCCGATGTCCTGGCCGCGGGCTCGAGCGGCAAGATCGTGCGCTTCGACGGCTCGTCGTGGGGCGACGACACCTCGGGGACGACCACCGAGCTGAATGGCATCTGGTACGCCAGCAGTGTGCACAGGTTCGCCGTCGGCTTTGGCGGCACGGTGCGGCGCGACTACCCGGGGCCCGGCGGCTGGGAGCTCTTCCCGTCCGGCACGGGCGCAGAGCTCAGAGCGGTGTGGGGCCAGGGACCGTGGGACGTCTTCGTCGTCGGCGCGGCCGGCACCATCCGCCACTGGGACGGCGCGAGCTGGAGCGCCATGGCGTCCGGCGTTCCGGCGGAGACTCTGCACGACATCTGGGGAACGGCCTTCCACGATGTGTGGGCCGTCGGCACGAGCGGCACCATCCTGCACTTCAATGGCACGGCCTGGTCGCCGCCGGTGCCTCCCAGCCCGACCACGGCCCACCTGCGCTCCGTCTGGGGCAATTCGCCCACCGACGTCTGGGCGGTCGGCGAGTTTGGCACGATCGTGCACTACAACGGCGTCGCGTGGACGACGGTCACACCTTCGCCGATCAACGAGCATCTCTACGCGGTCGCCGGCTCGGGCCCAGCCGACGTCTTCGCCGTCGGCCGGGTGGGGACCGCGCTCTACTACGACGGCACCTCCTGGGAGCTGTTCGACAGCGACGCCGCGGTCGACCTCCACGGTGCGTGGGTGACGACGCAGGCAGCCTTCTTCGTCGGCGACGGAGGAACGATCCTCCACCTCGTGCGCACCTCGGCCGCGTGTCCGACCGTCGAGCTCGGCTGCGCCGACGGCTACGACAACGACTGCGACGGCGCCGCGGACTGCCTCGACACCGATTGCGCCGGCGTGGTGCGCGAGGGCAATCCGGGCTCCTGCTTCGACACCCGCGACAACGACTGCGACCTCACGTCCGACTGCAGTGACGCCGCCTGCGTAGGGGTCGGGCCCGAGAACACCGACGCACTCTGCCACGACGGCGTGGACAACGACTGCGACGGCACCGCTGATTGTCTCGACCCGGGATGCGCGGGCGTCGCGCCGGAGAACACCCAGGCGGCCTGTCACGACACTGTCGACAACGATTGCGACTCGCTCCCCGACTGTGCGGACCCGGGTTGCTTCGATGTCGGCCCGGAGGGCGTCCAGGTCTGGTACAACTTCTGCGACTACGGGTATCCGGGCTGCATGGACGGCATTGACGGCGACTGCGACACGCTGGTCGACTGTGCCGACCCCGAGTGCGGGACGCTCGAGTGTTCCTGGGGCGGCCTCTGCGGCACGCCGAGCACCGGGGACGTCGCGTGCTGCGACTGCGCCGGCAACTACTGGGACGATTGGTGCGCTTGATCGGTCGGGGTCAGGCGGCACGCGCCGCCGTCACGGACTGTGGCAGGCCACGAGCTCGAGCCGCGCCATCCGCGCGAAGTCGCCGTCCAGGGACCACACCGCGCCGCCGTTCTCGGAGGCGGTGGCCGCGATCAGCAGGTCGGCCACGCCGAAGCGATCGCCGGCCGCTCGGGCTCGTCCCACCCACAGGTCGACGAGGTCCCAGGTCGCGCGC
The DNA here is from genome assembly GCA_016218825.1 of Deltaproteobacteria bacterium. GTDB lineage: Bacteria > Myxococcota > XYA12-FULL-58-9 > XYA12-FULL-58-9 > XYA12-FULL-58-9 > JACRCV01. The sequence goes on along the minus strand of JACRCV010000100.1, from coordinate 9,036 downwards.
GACGGAAAGAACAGCGGCAGCGCCGAGAAGACACGGCGGAGTCGCGCAGCTTCGCTCCGGGCAGCGCCGGCGAGCAACTCCAAGCGGACCGGCGCCGAGAGCGCGACCTCGCGAGCGTCGAGGAGGACCGCGAGGTGCAAAGCCTCGGCCGACGCCGCGCGTCTGAAGGCCGCGACCCACACCGAGGTGTCGACGAAGATCATGTCCGGCGGTTCTTCTTCGGCCGCCGTCGCGCAACGTCCAGGTCCAGATCGAGCTGCACGTGGCCGAACATCTCCTTGAGCTCGTCGATGCGGCGGCTGCGGATGAGCTCGGTCAACGACAGCACCACCGTGTCGGTCTTCGACTTGAAGCCCAAGAGCCGGCGCGCCTCCTCGATCAACGGCTCCGGAATGTCGAGAGTCGTTCGCATACAAAAGATAGTATTTCGTATGCGTATAGATGTCAACGGAACCCGATTATGCGCACATCGCAACGGCCTCGCCGGAGGGGATCGCCTGGGGCTCGAACCCCAACGCCATCGATTCGGACCTCGACACCGCTCGGCGCCGCCGCGGTCGGCCAAGGCGAAGAGTCAGGGTCGGTCCACGGCCTTGACCGGCACGCTGCCGGCCGCGATCGCGCGGTAGCGCTCGATGACCGCTACGAAGTAGCCCTTGAGCTGGCGCGCGGTCAGCTCGCCGGTGACCCGTCCGGCCACGGCGCCGGCGACCGCCGAGATCGGCGTCCGGATGAGGTGTGCCGAGCGGGTGGTGACCAGGACCTTGCCGTCGGCGGTCTTCGCGAACTCGATGTAGCCGTCGTCGCGCTGCACGGTGCTCAAGAAGAACGTCGCCGGGGTGGCGTCCGAGTGCACGACCTGCCAGGTCACTCGCGCCGCGGTCGGCCCTTTGTCGACGACGGTGTTCTTCGTCATGTCGAGCACGTTCGGCAGGCTGCCGAGCTGCATCCGCTCCTGCTGGCGGACGATCTCGTGGCCGCGCCCGTCTTTGGCGCGCGAGATCTCGCGGACCTCGCCGCCGCGGTACTCGGCCAAGTTCGGGCTCCAGTCCTCGGGGCGCATCTTGGCGATGAAGTCGTCGAAGGCGACGTCGATCTTGCCCTGACACAGCTCGTGGATGGCGCCGTCGCTGCCGGCGAACGCCCCGCTCCGGATCGCGCCGCGCTCGAGGGCCTCGCGAGCGGCGGCCACGTCGGCCTCGATCCGGGCGCGGGCCTGCGGGTGGATTCGGAGCCCCGGACGGGCGAGCAGCGCCTCCAACACCCGGACGTCGAAGGTGTCCACCGAGCCGGTCGAGATCGGCCCGATCTTCAGATCAGCGCGCGCGACGCCGAGCAGCCGCTCGTATTCGGCCGCAGACAGCTCGTGGTCCGCGGTGATCTCGCGCGCCACGGCCACCAAGCGCGGCGGCTGTGCGTCCGCGATCGAGGCGGCCTTGGCGAGCGCCACGTCGAAGGCCTCCGACGTGGGCCGGGCGATGGTGATGCCGAGGTTGTTGAACTTGGTCATCGCTACCCCCTGTCGACCGCCGGCGATCCAAAGACGGCCAACTATTCGCGCGCGCCGCAAAGGCCCGGGCCCGGCGCGACCGCTGTCGATTCCATGGCAGCATACTCACTTCCGGATCGCGGGCACAAGCTCCGACCGCGCGCGCACTTGCGTCGCACCCATCTCCGGCGCACCTTGTCGGCTGACGACCGCGCAGCAGGACATCCGGCGAGCGTCGGTGACGGAGGCCAACGTGGGCGGACAAGAATGGGAAGATCGATACACCACCGGAGATCTGCCCTGGGACACCGGCGAGCCCGACTTGCACCTGGTCGAGGTGGTCCGCGCCCGCAAGCTCGAGGGGCGGACCGCCCTGGAGATCGGCTGCGGGACCGGCACCAACGCGCTGTGGCTCGCGCACCAGCGCTTCAACGTGCTCGGCGTCGATATCTCGCCGAGCGCCATCGACAAGGCGCGCGCCAAGCTCTGCGACCCGGACCTCAATTGCCGTTTCGCGGCGCTCAACTTCCTGACCACGACGGTCCCGACCGGCCCCTTCGACTTCGTGTTCGACCGCGGCTGTTTCCACGTGTTCGACGACCATCACGACCGGGCGCGCTTCGCGGCCCAGGTGGCGGCCCACTTGAGCGCCGACGGCCTCTGGCTGAGCCTCATCGGCAGCACCGAGGGTCCGCCGCGAGACCACGGTCCGCCGCGACGCTCGGCCGCGGAGGTCGTCGCCGCGATCGAGCCGCACCTGCAGATCCTCGAGCTCCGCCTCGTGGACTTTCGCGCCAACGTGCCGACCCCGGCGACCGCGTGGCTGTGCGTCTCCGGGCCACGACGGGTCGCGGCGCAGCCGTCCACGAAGCGAGCGTAGATCGGATCCGGCGATGCGCAGCTTCGCGGCCGCGGTGAAGCGCCGCCGGCCGCCGGTCAGTGGAAGTACGCCACGTTGCCGATACCGCGGATGACCACGTCGCCGACCCGGCGGACCATGCTCATGTTCAGGTGCTCGAAGGTGTCCTCGGTCATGTGGTGATAGGCGCCGTAGGCGATGAAGCGATACGCCGGCACACCCTTCCACAGGAAGACGCAGTCGTCGCTGGCGCACTCGCCGCCCCAATCGATGCCGCGGATCGGCATCTCTACCGCCCGCTGCTCGTCACCGAGGAAGGTCTGGATGACCGCCTTGTCGTCGAGGTTGGTGATATACGGGCCGTCTTCTTCGGCCAGGTAGTCGACCTGGATCATCAGCGCGGTCTTTCTGAGCGGGAACAGCGGCGTGCCGTAGTGGCCGTACCACAAAGAGCCGCGCAGGCCCTGCTCCTCGGCGCACCACAGCGCGAACACCACGGTCCGCTTCGGCTTGACGCCCGACGCCATGATCGCCCGCGCCGCCTCCAGCACCACCGCGGTCCCCGAGCCGTTGTCGCCGGCGCCGTGGAAGATGCGGCCGTCGGCGCCGACCCCGAGGTGGTCGTAGTGGGCGCCGACGAGGATGACCTGGTCTGCGAGCGTCGGGTCCTCGCCGCGCAGAATGCCGAAGACGTTGTTGCAGGTCGCCTGCGCGTGCGTGGTGCCGTGGATCTCGAGGCGCACCTTGCGGCCGCTGTCGAAGCCGCTGGGATCGGTCTCCAGCTCGCCGACCGACTTGCCGACGAGCTTCTCGGTCGCGCCGAGGTGCACGAGCGCGGCCGGCATCTCTGCGTGCAGCAGCTCGGGATGGATGTCGGCGTATTCGTCGAGGGCGGCGAGCTCGACCTCCTTGGGCTTCTCGAGGTCGGCTTCGGCGTAGAAGCCGGAGAGCGCGAAGATGACGCCCGCGGCGCCGTGCTGGTGGGCGAGGTCCAGCTTCTTGTCGATCCGCCCGTCGACGGTCTCGTCGAGCCCCTGGCCCGCCGGCACGCCGCTGAGCAGCAGCACGACCTTGCCGCTGACGTCCAGGCCGGCGTACGGATCGGTGTTGCCGTAGACCAGACCGAAGCCGGCGAACACCAGGCCGGCGCTGACCGCGCCCGAGCCCGAGAAGTCCACCTCGCGAAACTCGTCGATGTAGGCGAAGTCCTGCAGCGCCGCGCCGTCGGCGTCGACGAGCTGCAGCGACGCCGGGCCTTCGACCTCGAACAACGGGAACGGCACCTCCTGGGTCGTCATCTCGATGCCGGTAGCCGCGAGCTTGTCGTAGACGTAGGTCTCGGCCAGCGCCCCGGAAGCCGAGCCGGTCAGCCGGCCCAACATCGCGTCGGCGCTCAGCTCCCGGACCGAGGTGGTGAGCGCGTCGAGGCTCGCCGCCGTCGGCCAGGTGGGGATCACCGGCGGCGGGCTCGAAGCGCCCTCGGGGTCGCCGCTCGCCGCACAGGCCGCGACCCAGGCCGAAATCAACACCGGGATGAGTCGGGTCCGCAGCCTCTGGTCGCCTCTGACGCGGGTGTATTCCATCGTCGTTCCTCCGCGGCCGACATCCTGCAGTCGCGCCGTCCTTCGCCTTCTATCGGGTGGCGCGCGCCGCCGATACCCGGATATTGCGCGGCCTCGATCCGGGAATTGCGGCGCCGGGTCGCAGGCGCCAACGCGACGGCGGCTGGCCGAAGCGGCGCGCGAAGGCCTCGGTCAAGCGACTGCTCGAGCCAAACCCCAGATCGTAGGCGATGGTCGTCAGCGGCATCTCGGTCCGCCGCAACAGCTCGGCGGCCCGCTCGACCTTCAGCCGCAACAAATAGGCGTGCGGCGGCATGCCATACTGCCGCTTGAAACGGCGCAGGAAGTGAAAGCGGCTCATGCCGCAGAGCGCCGCGAGCTGGTCCAGGCTCGGGCTGGCGCCGGGGTCGCTCCGCAGCAGCTCCTCGACGGCGCGCAGCCGGCTCGCCGGCGTCTGGGCGCCGCGGGTCTGCTCGTCCCAGGTTTGGAAGCCGCGCAGCACCAGGGCGGCGATGGCGGTGGCGAGCGACTCGAGGACCAACACGTGCCCCGGTTGATCCGCGGCGGTGCGCGCCTCCCACTTCAGGCTCTCGACGAGCGCCCGCAAGGGCGGCGGGGTCGGCGCGCGCACCACGGCCCACTGCGGCTTCTTGACGCCGAGCTCGTCCGCGACCCGCGCCAAGAGCGTCGTCGGCAGGTGGACGATGCACTCCTGCACGCCCCGGCCCTCGGTCCAGCTCGAGTGCACGACCCCCGGCGGGATCAGGTTGAAGGTGCCGGCCCCGAGGGCGTCGGTCTCGCCGTCGATGCGGCCGTGCTCGGCGCCGCTCTCGATCAAGCAGAGCTCGAGCGCCGCCGCGTGACAGGCCCCTTGCGGACCGACGTGCCAGCGCGGTCGGGCCTCGTGCGACAGGCGCAAGATCTCGGACTCGTGGCCCAGCATCTGCACCGGGCCCTTGCGGACGCTCGTCATCCGTATGGTTATCGGCCCCGACGGACGTGGTGTCCCGCGAATCGGCGCGGCGGTCAGGCCCCGGTCGCGACGGAGCGCGGGCGGTCGAGCGGTAACAGCCCGAGGTTCTGGCGGGCGGCACTGCCGGCGATCTCTTTGAAGGTCGAATCGGCGGCGACCAGCTCGGTCGGCGGCCGGCCGTTGTCGGCGGCCTTCTCCTGGAAAAGCTGGAACGACGCGACGTAGTGCTGCACCAGATCGCGGTACACCGCGCCCGGGATCGTGCCCTTGATCTCGCCGTCATAGGAGCGCAGCCCGAGCATCAGGTGCCGCACCGGCAAGTCGCCCTCGTTCAGGACCGGCTGCATGTACTTGGCGTTCGGGGTCACGAAGCCGAGCCCGGCGGCGCCCATGAACTCGGCGTTGTCGGCGCGATACGGGGTGCGCCCGGCGTCCTCGGCCTTCTTGTCGGCGTCCATCAGCCGCGGATCGTTGATCTCCGAGAACACGATGGTCGCGCCCTTGTCGGCGAGCGCCCCGGCGGCCTGCTCGAACGCCGCGAGCGCCTGCGGCCGGTTGGCCTTGTCACTCATCCACGCCTGCTCGATGCCGCCGTAGCTGCGGCCGTGCTCGCCTTTGAACAGGTTCACGTGCGCGCCGCCGATGACCTCGCCGCCGGCCTTGAACATCAGGATGTCCCAGTCGATGTCGGCGCGATTGAAGTACTTCGCCAGGGTCTTGGGCGGCTCGATCTCGCCCTCGCCCGGATACGCGACCGCGAGCGCCCGGTGATAGCTCGTGAGCGCTTTCTTGCCCGCGGCCGGATCGGACGCCATCAGGTCCTTGAGGCTCGTGACCTCGACGGCGGCGGTCTCTTTGCCGAGCCCGAGCGCGAGCTCCTTCGCCGCCCACGGCCCGAGCGGCGCCCCGCCCTTGGTGCCGGTGTGCCCGGCCCGGGCCTTGCCCTGCTCCTTGCGATCTTTGGCGGTGCGGGTCGCGGCCTCGTCGTTGCGCAGCGCTTGCTCCAAGAGCGCGCTATCGAGCGCCGCCGCGCGCGCCCCGGCCTTCAGGCCTTCGACCTCGCCCGGCTTCGCGGTCTTGGCGATCCGCAAGTCGGCCTGCACCAGGTCAGCCTGCATCTTCCGAACGAGATCGGCGTCGAGGGTCTGGGCGCTGTGGGTGATCTTCTTCATGCGACCTCCGAGGGGTTCATCGTATCGGCCTGAAGTCTCACGCGCGACCGGTGCCGGCGTCAAGGGCGATTGCAGAGCGCTCGTGTCGGTCCGCGGTCCGCGACTTGCCTGCGACGGTTGGGTGTCAGCGCGCCGCCTGGGGGCAGTGCTCCGCAACCGCTGGGGACGGCTGCCACCAGCACCCCGAATCCAGCCTAACCATGCGGCGTATATGGCTGAAATTGCTAATCTTCATATGGTAGCCGGTCCAGGAAACGCTGGCATGACGGTTGCTCATTACGCTGCGAATGACGGCCACCATCAGCGACGGCGTTCGCAATGCTGGACTCGGTCGGATGCAGCGTTCGGCGCGTGCTGGCGGCAACAAACCACTCTCACTGGAGAAGACACCCATGAGCAGCTTCAGATCCCTTGGCCTCGCGTCCAGCGTCGCTGTGCTCTTCGCCGCCTGCGGCGACGGCAGCGTCGATACCGGAGATCTGATCCCCGATCTGGACGCCGAGCTGGCCCCGGCGCTGGACGACGGCGCGTCCGATGACGAGGTCGGGCTCGAACTGGATGCGGGTGATCCCGGCGTCGGCGCGGCGACGCTGCCGTCCTTGCCGGTGAGCCCGGCGAGCGCGACGCCGCCGCCGTTCGACGAGAGCACGACCTTCCAGGTCGAGTGCCGGATCCGGGCCATCGAGTTCAACAGCGAGAAGTGCGTGCTGACGATCGGCACGACCAAGCGCAGCTGCATCGTCACCAGCAAGGACGACGCCGGCATCGGCCACTGCTACATGGCGGTGCCGCGCTCGCTGCTCGCGCCCTTCGCGAACGTCACGAACGCCTTGAGCGTCTTCAGCGACGCCAACGAGAGCGTCAAGCAAGTCTACTTCACCTATGTTCCTTCGGCGTCCCGCAAGGTCGCCGCCTTCTACCACACGCCCGGCCGCGATCTCTTCGACACCGACGGCGCCAATCCGAAGCTCGGCGGCATGCTGCTCACGACCCTCTCCGCGACCTGGCTGCGCAAGGACCTCTGCAAGCTCGACCCGGCCGCCGGCGCCGAGCGGCTCTTCGATTACCGCGTGAAGATCCCCCACGGCCACGTGCCCTCCGTGGTCCGCTCGCCGCTGCCGAGCCACATGCGCTGCGGCGCGTCGCCGCGCGCCAAGGTCGCCTGCGTGGATGGCTTCGCCGACGTGGACGGCGTGTTCGAGAACGGCTGCGAGGTGGACTTGAGTACCGTGCTCCTCAGCTGCGCCGACACCGACGACGGCGGCCTCGGGCAACACATCGCCCGCGACGAAGAGGCCAACGTCGGCTTCGATATCGGCGACAGCCTCTACGGCCTCAATATCTACGAGCTCGGGACCGTGACCCTGAAGAGCGGGGCGGTGACCGTGGGGCTGAGCGCCGACTACTGCGTCGACGCCTCGACCCTCCGCGAGAGCTTCTGCGGCCACAGGATCACCGACACCGCGATCCTGGTGACCGGGATCAAGCACCGGGATCTGCGCTGCGACTGGGGCTGCGTCGACGGCGCGTGCGTCCCCAAGGGCAAGACCAGCTTCACCGGCCAGTACGTAGGGATTGCAACCCCCGAGTCGCCCTCGCCGTTCACCTGCGACAGCTACGAGGACGCGACCGCGGTCCCGGCGACCGGCGCAGGCGGTGGGGTCTTGGACAGCGCCGATCCGAACAAGTTCGGTTGGTTCTTCAACCGGTGGGTGGCGGCGTTGGAGGCCGACAACAAGGGCTTTGCCGATGCCACCGGCGAAGACGGGGACTACACCAAGATCTGGGAGTACACCTGCGCGACCCAACACCGCGTGGTGTGGGACTACCACTGCAACTGCACCCTCAACGACTTCGTGAAGCAGGAGTTCACCTGCGCGAGTGGCGAGGTGGAGTGCATCTACATGGTGTGGAGCCCCGAAGACAACGAAGCGATGCCGCTGCCGGGATTCATGGCATCCAGCAGCGCCGGCCGGACCTGCCGCTGCAAATAGCTGGAGAACAGTGCTGGAGAACAGTGCCACACGACCCTGGAGAACAGTGCTGGAGAACAGTGCCACACGACCGGAGAACAGTGCCCGGGGAGAACAGTGCCGGGAGAACCAGGGAGAACAGTGCCCGGAGAACAGTGCCACACGCCCCCGGAGGACAGTGCCCCGGAGGACAGTGCCCGGAGGACAGTGCCACACGCCACATCGGGCATCGCAACAAAAGGGGGCAGCAGTAGTGGGCGTAGAACATCAAACCCGGGCCGACACGACCGGCGCGCCGGTTTCAGCGCTGAATACCCGGCCTTTCCGGTGGCGTGAGGTGGTCGGGGTCATGCTCTCGCGTTCGGCGGCAACTGCCGACTGGTTGAGTCGAGATATACGGACATACCGTCGGCCTGTGCAGCCGAGTCGCTATGCTGCGAGGCGGTGAGGCACGACCCACGGCGGACGGTGGGCGCAGGCGGGGAACTCCACGTCCAGCCGGCCGCTTCGATACGCCGCGGATGCCTCGACATAGGCGTCGGCAAATGCGGTGTACTTCGCCCTGTACTCGTCGCGCGCCGCCTGGGTGCTCGCGTGGCATTGCGGTCTGCGGCTGCGTTTCGGACTCGCGGGTTTGGAGTGCGGATCTTGGGCGGCGACGTCCCGAGCACCAAGCACCGGCCGACCGCCGCGTTCCTCGCACGCTGCCGCCTCGATGTCACGCATGAGGGCGAGGACTCGAGCCTTTCGCGAGTCCTCGTCGTCGCCCGCCCAGCAGGGCAGCGGAGCGACGCGCAGGACCCTCTTGGTAGTGGCATGACCATCGATGTCGCCGCCGGGCCATGCGAAGGCGCGCGAATCGCCTGCCGAGATCTCATAGATGGAGGTCAAGCCCGGCCAATCTTCGGGGCGGGCCACGAGACCTTCTTTGACGCCGTGAGCGAGGATGTAGCGGAGCCGTCCGACCAGGGCGTCGTCGTCGAGGACAGGCTCGGCGTCGTAGCGACG
>JACRCV010000099.1 GCA_016218825.1 Deltaproteobacteria bacterium | reverse complement strand
TCAGTTGAGTTTGGCCACAGCCTGGGCCTTTCCTAGCGCGGGGGGGGGGGGTCGCGTCAACTGAATCAACCAAAGCAACGAAACTAGATGAAGCGACCGAATCCACTCACGGCAGCGCGGCAGGGCCGCGGCGGGGCGACCGGCCCTGTCAAGGCCGCGTGACGGCGCCGCGGCGGCTGGCCCCGCGTTCGCGGCGCGGCTTGTCGGTCGCGGCCTCACCCCAACCCCGCATGAAGGCGTTGACGAACTCGTGCTCGTGGTCGGCGGTCGTCGCGAGCGGCGACAGAGCGAGGGCGGTGGCGAGCGCGACGTGGTAGGGCTCGGCGCGCGTCGACGCGGCTCGCTCGAAGGTCGGGTGCGCGGTGTTTACGAAGATCGTGCTCTCGACCAACCGCGCCATCTCGAGGGACTCGGGGACCGACTCGAGCTCGATCACCAAACCGCGAGGCTTGCCGCGCGTGCTCTTCCGGCTGGTGCGAACCCCCGCCTTCGCAGGACCGCCGGCCGCATGGGCGCCACCGGTTGGATCACCATCGGCCAAGTGATCGGCAGCGACAGCAGAAGGAGGCGCCGCAGGCGGGCCCGCGGGAACGGGCGCTTCGCCGCTGCTCGCGTCGGTCACCACCAGCGCCGCAGTGAGGCCGTCCGCGGTCGCCTCCGTTCGCGCCTCGAGCGGCTCGGGTGCGACGAACAACGTGGCATCGGTCACAGCGGCATCGGCGGCGGTGCCGGTCAGTCGGAGTCGGTGCTGGGTCTCGCGACGGCGCTCGAGCAACGAGCTGAGCAGCGGGAAATCGGCGGTGAGCCCGGCGAGCACGTGGGCCACGTCCCTCTCGATGGGTCGCTTGGCGCGGCGACGGTGCTCGACGCTCGCCGGCGCGTTGCCCCAAAGCGCGAGCTGCCTGCCGACGGCTTCCTGGAGAGCCTTGCGCATGCTAAGGAACGCGGCGCCGCGCGCCCCGGTGCGGATGAAGTCTCCCTTGTTGAGCGTCAAGCTCGCGGCCAACGCCGGCGCCTCGACGAGGCCCGTCATGCAGTCGGCGTTCGCCGGACTCAAGCCGAGCCAGTCCCAGCCGCGACGTATGACCTTGCCGAGCGTGCAGATCGCGAGCCCGCTCTCGCCGTCGGGCAACGCCGACGGCGACCTGACGATGTAGCCCGCGGCGAGCGGCTTGCGATGCCGAGGCAGGCGCACCTCCAATGGCGCGCGCTCCCCGTCGGCCTCCGGAGCGGGCGCGAGCAGCTCGCCGTTCACGGCCACACAGACCCCGGTCGGGTAGAACGGCGCCAGGAGGGCTGCGAACGCCGGGTCGAAGAGCGACGCGAAGTGCCGGCGCAGGGCAGCGGCGAGGAAGGTGGCGTCCAAGATCGTGGACAGGGGGTTTTGCAGATGGAGCCGCACCGCGGTGCCGTGCTCTGCCACCAGGCCCACCGGGGGCACCCAACGCCACGGAGCCTTGTGCCGGGCGGCGAGCAACCATCGGGTGGCGACGTGGCTGTCGTTGCGTTTGGTCTCGGTGAACACCTCGGAGCTGATGAGCAGGCCGAGCTTGATGCCGACGCCGGCGAAGCCGATCCCCTGGCCGGGCGTCTTGGTGCTGGTCGCGAGGTCGTGGTAGCGCGCCAAGTCCCGGCGTCGCATGCCGCGCCCGTCATCGGTGACCGTCAACGTCGCCGCTTGCGCGTCCGCGACGACCTGGATCTGGCGGGCGCCGGAGTCAAGCGCGTTCGCCACCATCTCGATGAGGATCGTCTCCTCGACCGACTCCGGGTACGCGTCGCGGAGGTCCTCGAGCAGGTGCAGTAGATCAACCCGGGTCTCGCCCATCTCATCGCGGCGAGTACACCGGCGGTGCGGGGTCGAGCAAGAGCATCAGGAGCGCAATCACCCGATGAAGGGCCTTGTCACCGTGCACCCCACCTCTATATACCGCCCGAAACGCCAGGCTCACGAGGCACCCATGCCCAACATCGCCGCCATCTCTCTTCGTGCCCCGACGCCCGCTGGCGTCGATCCCGTCCGCTTCCCCGATGCCCAGGAGGCACTGCTGGTGCTCCGTTCGATGGCCGCGGGCCGCGCCGGCCCGATCCCCGGCGACCTCCTGGCGCGCCACGTACTGAGCGTCACGGCCGGCGGGGATTGGCCGGTTCGCGAGGCCGCGATGCAGGCGGTCTTGCGACGCTGGGCCTTTGCCGAGCGCGACGGGCTCCACGTCGACCGCCGGCCCGCCGGCAGAAAGCTCTTCGGCACCTACCTGACGAAGAGACAGGGCAAGGGCGCGCGACCGTACACGACGGCCCTCTACGGCGTCGACCCTCTCGCAGCGAGCTGTGATTGTCCGGATTTCCTCCACAACAGCCTCGGGCTCTGCAAGCACGTGCTGGTCGTGACCGCGCAGGCCATCGCTGCCAAGGGCCAGAAAGGGCTCGTCCGCGCGCCTGAGCTGCAACCAGCCCTCGGCTGGAATCCGGTCCGACCCATGACCGGCGCCGGCGATTGGTTGGCCCGATTGCGTTGGATCGGGTCGACGGCGATGGCCAGAGGTAAGCGCGCCCTGCGTACCTATCGTGCGGCGGCGCGGTGGTTCGAGCCCGAGAACGGCTCCCTTGTCGATGCTGATGCGCTGGCCCTCCCGTTCTCCGAACGCCTGCAGGTCGTCTCAGATCTGGCGGCCTGGGCGTCGCTGCCGCACCTCGCCGGCCGCCCGGCTCCGTGCGAGCCGGCCGTGGCCGCGTTGCTCGCCGAAGAACGCCGCCGCTTGACGAGTCTCTGGGCGGACCGGATCGTCGACAAGGAGCTGAACCGCCATCTCGCATCGATGAAGCACCGTCTGTACCCCTACCAGCGAACCGCGGTGCGGCGCATCTTGGACACCCATCGCCTGCTCCTCGCAGACGACATGGGCCTGGGCAAGACCATCGAGGCGATCGCCGCGTGCCACGTGCTGTGGCGGGAAGGCTCGGTGCGACGCGGCCTCATCGTCGCACCGGCGAGCCTCAAGTCGCAATGGCACCGCGAATGGAATACCTTCAGCGATATCCTGATCGCGGTGGTAGACGGGCCACCGTCCGAACGTTTGGCAACCTATCGCAGCACGAAGCGCGGCTTCTTGATCGCAAACTACGAGCAGGTGCTGCGCGATCTCGAGGCGATGCAAGCCTTCGCGCCGGACATGGTCGTGCTCGATGAGGCGCAGCGCATCAAGAACTTCGCCACCAAGACGGCGGCGGCGGTGAAGCGGCTCCGGCCGGAGTATCGCTTGGTGTTGACCGGCACCCCGATGGAGAACCGGCTCGACGAGCTGGCGTCGATCCTCGAGTGGGTCGACCCTCTCGCCCTCGAACCGACGTGGAGGCTCGGGCCGTGGCACACCGCCCTCGCCGACGGCCGCAAGGAGGTGGTCGGCGCCCGGCACCTGGACACGCTGCGCGCCCGATTGAGCCCCTGCATGTTGCGGCGGGTGCGGCAGGAAGTGTTGGCACAGCTGCCACCCCGCACCGACACCCGGATCCCGGTGGAGCTGTCGTCGACCCAACAGGAAGAGCACGACGGCTTCAACCAGTCGATCTCGCAGATCGCGGCCCGGGCGAAATCGCGACCGCTGACGCAAGCCGAGTTCCTGCGCTTGATGCAGCTCTTGACCCTGCAGCGCATGATCTGCAACGGCATGGCCCTCTACCAGTTCGACGCCGTGTGGCCGGGCATCGCCGAGATCAAACGCCCGTCGGAGTCGGCCCTGAAGAGCCTCGGAAGCCCGAAACTGCTCGAGCTCAGGGAGCTCGTCGAGGCCGTCGTCGTCGCGCAACAACAGAAGGTCGTGATCTTCAGCCAGTGGCGGCGCATGTTGCGGCTGGCGCATTGGAGCGTGCAGGACCTGCTCGCCCGCGCCGGCGGGCAAGCGGTGTTCTTCAGCGGCGAAGAGTCTCAGAAGCGCCGCACCCAGAACATCATCGATTTCCACGATGACCCGCGGGTGCGGGTGCTGTTCGCGACCGACGCCGGCGGTGTCGGCTTGAATCTGCAGCGGGCGGCCACCTGTTGCATCAACCTCGAGCTCCCGTGGAACCCGGCGGTGCTCGAGCAGCGCGTCGGTCGGATCCACCGTCTCGGCCAGAAGCGCCCGATCGAGATCTACAATCTCGTCTGCGAGACCGGCATCGAAGCCCGAATCGCCGACATCGTCGGCAACAAGAAGGCGCTGTTCACCGGCCTGTTCGACGGCAGCTCGGATCAGATCGCGTTCGAGAAGAGCGGCACTTTCCTGCAGCGTGTCGAGCGGATGCTCCCACCCCCGGCGCCGGCCGCGGCGGCCGCCGTCGACGAGCAGCCCGACGAGGAGGCGGCGCGAGCGTCCGCCGAAGCCGATCTCTCCGATGCGCTGCCACCGCCCGAGCCCTCCACGCCGTTGGCACCTGCTCCGGAACCTGCTCCGGCGACGACCCAGCCGCCGCGGGCCACCCCCGGGGTGTCGCCGTCGACCGCCCAGATCGCGGCCCTCTTCGAAGGTCTGCGGGTCGAGCGCCGGGAGGGCGGCGGTCTCGTGATCCACGCGGACCCCGAAGCGGCTTTCGCCCTCGGCGCCGTCTTCAGCGGCCTCGCCGCCAGCATGGCCGCGATCACGGACCGCCCCTGAGCGTTGCCGCCACCACAGCCCTTCGGGTCACACCCCAACACTGCCTTCGATCCGACCCATCGCCCCGCCAGTCGAGCCGCTACTCTGTCACACAAGACCCAGCCAAAGGGCCGACACACAAGCGCCCGGCGCTGACGATGCCCTGCTTGGTGAACGTGGTCGCGAAGACCTTGACGGTGCCGCCGTTCGCGGTCGTCACCCCGTTGCCGAGGGATTGAACGACGGCCCCCGGCCGAACGTCCACCACCGGCGCCGCGAGCAACACCCCGCCCCCCGCGCCCGCGCCCCCGTAGCCGCCGAGGCCGCCGTAGCGATTGTCGCCGCCATCGAGGCAGGGATTACCCCTGCCCCCACGACCTCCGGCCGACTGGGCAACGGCCGAGCCCCCGGCGCCCCCGGCACCCGCCGTGTAGCGACAGGCGCCGTCACCGCCTCGGGCGCCGTCGCCGCCCGGTCGGCCGTTGGCGAGGAGCTGGCCGGCGACCGAGATCTGGGTCGCTGCCGCGAGCACGATGATACCGCCGCCGGTGCCGCCCGCGCCGCCGCCACCGCCGCCGCCGGCGCCGAAGTTGTCGCCGTTGCCGAAGTGAGTGCCGCCACCGCCACCACCCCCGCCCCCACCGCCCGAGCCGCGCGCCACCGACCGATCCGCGGTCGTATCGCCGTTCGTGCCCGCCGCCGCGTAGCCGCCGGCCCCACCGTCGCCCGCGGCGCCGCCGTTGGCGTAGCGGACACAGCCGCCGCCGCCGCCAGCACCAAACGCTCCGAACAGCGGCCCCACGCCCCTCCCGCCTCGGCCGCCGTTGCCACCGCACGAGGGCACGTGACCACACCCGGCGTCCCCGAACGCCACCCCCCCGCCAACCCCATCGACACCGCCCGCCGTACCCACACCCGCGGCGCCACCACCGGCGCCGCAACCCGCGCCGCCGCCGCCGCCTCCCCCGCCCCCAAACCCGGCGCCGATCGCCGTGAGGTTGCCGTCGATGGCGACGACGGCCGCCGTCACCGTGAGCACACCGTAGGCGGGAGTCGCGGGGTCATAAGCCGCGACCTTCACGGTCGCCCCGGCGGCGACATGGAAGATGCCGACGTTGGCGTGGGTGCCCGCGATCTCGCTTCCATGAGCCGGAGCCCAGTCGCCGTTGCAGTGATCGCCGCCGCCCGTGGCCGTCCACCGGGTCGCGCAGGACACGCACGAGCCGGGGCCGAGCCCAGCGCACGCATACCCGGGCTCGACCCGACAGTCGGCGTCACAACCGTCGCCGGGCGCCGCGTTGCCGTCGTCACACGACTCGAGACCCTCGAGGACGCTGTTACCGCACAACGGCCCCGGGTCCGGGTCACTCACCGACGGGTCCGCCGGCGAGTAGACGTCGGCCGCATCTGCCGCGTCCGCCCCGTCCGCCCCGTCCGCCCCGTCCGCCCCGTCCGCCGCGCCCGGGTGGTCGCCGACGCCCGGACTCCACCCGTCGTCACGCACCTCGCGGTCGCCGGCGAGGGCGCTCGCGTTGACGTCGAACACCGGACGGCTGCAACCCAATCCAAGCACGGTCCCGAAGAGCACCGTCCATCCGCGGGCCCGGATGCACCGGCTTCCCGCCTTCGGCGCCGCAGCTGCCATCGACCAAGAGAAACACACGCGGTGGAGCCCCGCAACCTGGTTCAGGGCGTGACCCGTCCCATGATAAGGGAGTGCGGTGACCGCACCCATCCTCTGGGCAGCTGCCGCCGTCGCCGCCGGCATCGGGGTCGCGGATAGCCTGGCGCTGTCCCGCACGCCGTGGGGCCTGCTCGCGGTGCTGGCGCTGTTCGGCCTGGGGCGCACGCTCGCCCGCCGGCGCGGCACCTTTGTACTGTCCCTGGCGGTGCTGTTCGCCCTCGGCGGCTTCGCGGTACGCGGCGTCGAGCCGCCCCCGCCGGCCGGTGGGGTCTGCGATGAGCCGGCGCCGTTGTGGCGCGCGGTGGTCGACGGGCCGATCAGCCGGGTGCCGGATCCGACGGCCGCCGGCATCGACGAACAGGTAGATTTGCGCCTCGACTCGGTCCGCTGCGACGGTGTTTGGCAGCGGCGCGCCGGCAGAGTGCGCATCACGTTGCGCCCCGGAGTCTCGGTGGTGCGCGGTGACGTCGTCGCGCTGCGCCTGGCGACGAGACCGCTCACGGCGGCGCGCAACCCCACCGACGTCGACCCCGAGCTCGTGGGCCGGCGCCTGCGCCGCTCGGATCAAGCCCAGGTCCGCTCACCGCACGTGCTCATCGAGCCCGGCACCGGCCCGTGGGCGCTCCTCGACCGGGCCCGCAACGCCGCCGCACGTCGCTTCGAGGCCGCGCTCGCGCCGGTGCCCGCGGCGCTCGCCAAGGCGCTGGCGATGGGTGACCAGAGCGCCATCGATCTCAGCCGGCGCGACGCCTGGGCCCGGGCCGGCACCGCGCATCTGTTGTCGGTGAGCGGCCTGCACATCGCGCTCGTCGCCCTGCTGGTCTTCTATCTGCTGCGCGGGATCATGAGCGTGGTCCCCGGCGCCGCCGAGCGGTTCTCGAGCAGGCGGTTGGCGGCGGCGTGCACCGTGCCGGTGGTCGCGCTCTACACCGTGTTCGTCGGCGCCCCGGCGTGCGCGGTGCGCTCCGCGGTGATGGCGGCGATGTACTTCATCGGCATCGCCATCGGCCGGCCGAGCACCGCCAAGAACGGCCTCGGGGTCGCGGGCCTCGCGATCCTGCTCTTCGATCCGATGAGCCTGTACGACCCGGGCTTCGTGCTGTCGATGGCCGCGGTCGCAGCCTTGCTCGTCCTTCCGCGCTTGAAACCGGCGACCACCGCGTCAGCCCGGGCGTGGCGCATCGTGATGGCGAGCCTCATCACCTCGGTCGCGGCGACGCTGGCGACCGCGCCGATCACCGCGGCGTACTTCGGCCAGACCTCGCTCATCGCGCCGCTCACCAACCTCGTGGCCGTGCCGCTCGGCAGCGCGGTCGCGACGCCGCTGGCGCTGCTGTTCCTGGCCTTGGCGCCGCTGTGGTCGGGGGCGCAGACGGTCCTCGCGGCCGGTCTCGACCTGGTGTTGTCGGCGCTCGACGGCATCGCACGCTACGCGGCGCTGCTCCCCGGCGCCGCGCTCGACTTGCCGCGGCCGACGTTCCTCGAGATCGCGGCCTACTACGGCTTAATGGGCTCGATCGCCCTCGGCCTGCACCGCCATCGTCACCGGCCGATGCTCAACACCGTCCTGGTCGCGGTGCTGGCGCTGTCGTGCTGCGGGCGTCTTTGGAGTCGCTTTGCTCGTGACGAGCTCGTGGTCGTCTTCCCCTACGTCGGCCAGGCGGAGACGACGGTCGTCGAGCTGCCGCGCGGCGACACCTTGCTGATCGACGCCGCCGGGAGCGAGAACGACCGCAGCCCGGATCCGGGGCAGCGGATCTTGGCGCCGCTCTTGAGAGCCCGCGGCATCCGCAGCATCGACCTCGCCATCCTCACCCACTCGCACCCGGACCACGCGCGCGGCTTCGGGTACGTCGCCCGGCATTTCCCGATCCGCGAGCTGTGGTGGAATGGACAGGGCGAGACCGTCCCCGAGACCCGGCAGCTGTTGGCCGCGGTGCGCGACCAGGGCGGCTCGATCCGCATCGCCGCCGAGCTGCCGCGAATCGTCCCGGTGGGTAGCGTGAGCCTCGAGGTGCTGCACCCGCGCCCCGGGCCGGAGACCGAAGGCCTACCTTATTATCCGGAGCTGCACGAAAACGACAACTCGATGGTGGTGCGACTCAGCTACCGTGGCCGCTCGGTGTTGTTCACCGGCGACATTGAAGAGGAAGCGGAGGCCCTCCTGGCGCCGGGGTTGGCGCAGAGCGACGTCCTCAAGGTGCCGCACCACGGCAGTGGGTCCTCCTCTGGCGCGGCGTTGCTCGGGGCGGTGCGGCCGCGGCTGGCGCTGATCGCGGTGGGCGACCACAATCGCTTTGGCTTTCCTGCCCCCGAGGTGCTGGCGCGCTACGCCGCCTTCGGCGCGACCACGCTCAGGACCGACGACGACGGCATGATGACGCTCAGCACTGCCGGCGGCCCGTGGCGGGTCACGACCAATCGCGGCCGGGTCTTGGAAATCCGCTAGGGGCGCGGCCGGCGTTCGCGTGGACGGCCGCTTCAGCTCTCGAGGGCTTCGCCCTCGTCGGGGACGACGCCGTCCTTGATGGCCGCGGCGATCAGATCCCGGGCGCGCGCGGTCTCGTGGGTGGCGACCGCGAGGATCCGCTGGGCGCCCTTGCCGACGTTTGTCGGAAACAGGTTCGAGCTCCGATCGCGCACCAGGACATCGATGCCTTCCGCGTGCAGGATCTCGGCGAGGCGCACGGCCTGCTGCGGGTCGTAGCAGGCGTAAATGTCGGCGGTGTCCTCGGACGACGCCAGATCCGGCAATCGGTCGACGAGCGCCACGTTGCACTCGGCGCAGCGACTGGTGCCGGCTTCGTACTCGGCGCGACAGCTTGGACAGATCGCCATGGGAGCCTCCCGAAATCGCAGGCCGGCGATTGGCGTCGCCGTGCGCGGCGACGTTAGGGGCTCCGCCTATCGAAGTCAATCTCGGTCCCGACGCGAAGGCGCGACAAGGCGCCGCGGCAATTGACTCGACCACCGCCCGCCGCCCAACATGGGGCCCGTGGTTTGGCGGCTCGGCGAATACCTCCTGGTGGAGCGGCTCAATCAAGGCGGCATGGCCGATGTCTATCTCGCCAAGCAGTTCGGGCTCGGCGGCACCGACCAGCTCGTGGCGTTGAAGTGCATCCGCCCCGACATCGCCGAAGACCCGCAGTTCATCCGGATGTTCGTCGACGAGGCCAAGCTCGCGGTGCAGCTGCACCACGCCAACGTCGCCCGCACTTACGACCTCGGGCACATCGGCAACACCTACTTCATGGCGATGGAGGTCATTGAGGGGCGGGATCTGCGCGCCCTCATCGAACGGGCGCGGGCGCGCGGCCTCGAGATCCGCGAGCCGCTGGCGCTCCACATCCTGGCGGCGGTGTGCGACGGCCTCGACTACGCGCACCGCAAGGCGGACCCCACCGGCGTGCCGCTCAACATCGTGCACCGCGACGTCAGCCCGCAGAACGTGCTCGTCAGCTACGCCGGCGAGGTCAAGCTCATCGACTTCGGCATCGCCAAGGCCGCCACCCACGCGTCGCTCAGCCAAGCCGGGGTCCTGAAAGGCAAGTACGGCTACATGTCGCCGGAGCAGGTGCGCGGCCAGGCGGTCGACCACCGCTCCGACATCTTCGCGACCGGCGTCGTGATGTGGGAGCTCTTGACCTGCGAGCGGCTGTTCGCCGGCTCCAGCGACTTCTCGGTGCTCGAGAAGGTGCGCCAGGTCGAGATCATTCCGCCCTCGATCGTGTCGCCGGCGATCTCGCCCGAGGTCGAGGCGGTGATCATGAAGGCGCTGGCGCGCGACCCCGACGACCGCTACGTGTCCGCGTCCGATATGCGTGACGCGGTGCTCGCGGTGATGCTGCGGCGCTATGGCCCGCAGAGCCCGCGGGAGCTCGCCACCCTGATGCAGACCCTGTTCGAGTCCGAAAGACAGGAAGAGACCGGCCGCCTGGAGAACGCCCGCCGGATCCGCTCGATCCCGGACGACGCGGTGAGCCTGGCCGACGAGAGCTCGAAACCCGGCGCCGCCAAGAGCGAGCCCGCCCAGCCCCCCGACGCCGCACCCGCCGTGACCCCGACGCCGGAGGAGCACGGCGCGACCGTGCCGTCGGCGCCGCCGCCCGCGCCACCGCTCGTCGCGACCCCGATGCCCGAGGGCATCCCGACCCGAAGCCTGTCGCCGCCTGGCCGGTCGAGCGCCAAAGACAGCGCCAAGCTTCAGACCGCGATCGCCGACGACAGCGTGGTGTTGGCGGCCGACGAGGCGACGCCGACGACGTTTCCGCGCCGCGCCTTCGCGCCCGCGCCCGGGGCCGGTCGGCCGACCGAGATCCGCAGGGCGTTCGGTCACAGCGGCCGGGGCCGCGATCTGGCGATCATCTTGGCGGCGCTCGCGGCCGCCGGCGGCCTGGTGCTCGGCACCTGGCTGTTCACGAGACCGCTCGAGACCGCGGTCAAGGGTGGGGTCATCATCACCAGCGCGCCGTCCGCGGCGCAGGTGGCCGTCGACGGCGTCTTCGTCGGCACCACACCGTACTCGAGCGGCAACATCCCCGCCGGCGCGCACGAGATCACGCTCGACAAGCCCGGGTTCGTCTCCCACGTCGAGCACGTCAAGGTGGTCGCCAACAAGGTGGTGGAGATCAAGGTCGACCTGGCGGGGCGACCATGAGCGTCGTGAATCGCCGTCGGCCTTTGCTGTCCGGCCGGACTCCTCTTATGATGTGGAGCGTGACCTCGGTGAAGACCCGGCTCTTGCTCTTGATCGCCGCCGGCCTCCTCGCCGGCGCCGCCAGACCCTCGGGCGGCAAAGGCAAGAGCGAGCGCGCCAAGGCCGGCGACAAGACCAAGCAGACGAGCGGCGACAAGACGCCGGCGGCGACCCTCCCGGGCTCGCCGCCCGCCGACGGCAAAGCGATCCGGGTCGCGGTCCTGGAGCTCGGCACCCTCGGGATGTCGAACGACGAGCGCCGCAGCCTGGAGATGCTGCTGCGCAACTCGATCGCGACCATCGAGGGCTACGCGGTGGTGCCGCTCGCCGACATCCAGATGGCGCTCTCGGATCCAAAGAACCTCGCGGTGGCGCAGTGCGGCGGCGGCCCGGACTGCGCGGTGCAGATCGGCAGGGTGGTCGGCGCCGACCGCGTCGTCTTCGGCACCTTGTCGACGATCGGCGACGCCTTCAGCCTCAACCTCCGGGTGATGGACGTAAAGTTGGGCAAGGAGCTGGCGCGCGAGCAGTCGCGGACCTCCGGTAACCGCAACGTCTTGATCCCCGAGGTCCGGCTGTCGGCCTATCGCCTGGTGGCGCCCGACAAGATCCGCGGCTACCTGGAGATCGTCTCCAGCGTCGACGGCGTCGACATCGAGATCAACGGCCAGAAGGTCGGCACCACGCCGCTCGCCGCGCCGGTCCCGGTGATCCCGGGCGATCAGGTCGTGGTCGCCCGCCGCGCCGGCTTCACCGAGTTCCAGAAAGAGTTTCACCTCGTGGCGTTCGAGCGCGTCAAGCTCCGGCTGGACCTCGGCAAGGCCCCCGACGGCGCGCCGGCCGCGAGCCCCTGAACGCGCACCGCCTCCGCGCCGGCGACGTCAACGATGACGGCTACTGGTCGGCGCGGTCTTCGACCTCGGCGGAGTTGCCGCGCCAGTCGACCACCTGGTCGTTCTCGTCGTTGACGTAGAGGTGCGGCGCCGACAGCGTCGGATCGATGACCCACACATCCCAGGTGTCGTCGTCGTCGAGGTTGTTGACCGCGACGCACGCGTAGTCCTCGGCGTCGGCGTAGCCGCGTAAGGTCGGCGACACGGCCTTGTCCGGGCCGAGCTGATTGTCGCCCATGTACAGCGTGTAGCGCTCCAGCGGCTGGCCGTCGTCGAGCCCGAGCTCGGCGAAGGTCGCGGCGTAGCGCCCCTCCTTGGCGTGAAACGCGGCCTGCGCCGCGTGACAGCGCTCGAGGGCGGCGCGGGCCTCGGCGCGGGCGCTCAAGCCTTGCGCCTTGAGGAACGCCGGGATCCCGATCGCCGCGCCGATGAAGCTCAGGTAGACGACGACCACGGCAAAGGCCACCGGTTGGCCGAGCATCGGCGCGACGAGGATCGGCAGCAGCCGGCGCCGGATCGCCGGCTCGCTCCCCGGGGTCAAGAAGTCGCGCAGCGCCCGCACCCGCTTGCTCAAGTACGGGTGGGTGGCGTTCAGCTCGTAGACGTGCGCCCAGAAGCCGCGGGTCTCGACCCACGCCTGCTCACTGAACGCCGGCACCGAGGCGCGCCTCGCCATCGTGCCGCCGGCGGCGAGCGCCAACAGCCCGCGGCTCGCCGGCTCGAGATCACCGGCGACCACGAGCCCGCACCGGTCACAGGAGTACTCGCAGGCGCGCGAGTAAGCTTGAGCGATGAGCGGCACCAGGCGCCCGGGCAAGATCCAGAGCGCGCGCCGCAGGTGTCCGAGGGCGATGTGGCCGAGCTCGTGACCGATGACGAAGTCGAGGGCCTTGTCGTCGGCGCCGCAGGCCTCGATGAGGTCGGAGTACAGGATGACGAAGTTGCGGCTGAAGAGCTTGGTGGCGAGCGCGTTCAGCGAGCCGCCCTGCTGCACCACGTAGGTCTCGGGCGGCCGTGCCAACCCGAGGCGATCGCTTCCGGCCTTGATGCGACCGAAGAGCTCCGGGAACTGCGCCGCGGTGACCTTGACGCCGTTGCCGCGCACGTGGGCCAAGAACAGCTGCTGCAAGCAGACGAACAGCGCGAGGGCGACGAGCACGACCGGCACGAACAACAACAGCATCAGCGCCGAGGACGCGGTGAAGAACAGCAGCACCCCCCAGTAGATCTCCTCCTTTTCGAGCCGCAGCTCCTTGAGCGTGAGCCGAGCGAGCGACACCGGGACCGACGACGCTGGGGTGTTCATGGGGTTGACGGTTGCACAAAACGCGGGCCGCGCCAACCCGGCGCCTTGCCCCCGCTTCCCGAGAGCGTCTATGGTTCGCGCGCACTCGCCGCCCGGAGGCGGACACGGAGACGCACGTGGGTTGGTTCTTCCTGTTCTTCATCCTCTCGGGGTTCTGCGGCCTGGTCTACCAGGTCACCTGGCTGCGCGCGGCGATGGCGAGCTTCGGGGTCACCACGCCGATGGTGTCGATCGTGCTCTCGGTGTTCATGGCCGGGCTGGCGCTCGGGTCGTTCGCCGGCGGCCGGCTCGCGCACCGCCTCGAAGGCCGCGGCCCGCGACCGTTCTTGCGCCTCTATGCCGCGACCGAGCTGTTGATCGGCGTCTCCGGCATCGTCGTCGCGCCGCTGCTGCGCCTCGGCCACACCCTGTTCGTGTCCTCCGGCGGCACCGAGTGGAACTCGTCCGCCCACTACCTCGCCGCCGGTGCCTGGCTGACGCTGGCGCTGTTGCCGTTCTGCACCGCGATGGGCGCGACCTTCCCGCTGGCGATGGCCGGGATCCGCGCCACCCACGACGCGGGGTCGGGGCGCTCGTTCAGCTACCTCTACGTCGCCAACGTGCTCGGCGCCATGGCCGGCGCCCTGACCTCGGCGTTCGTGCTCATCGAGCTCTTGGGCTTCCGCAATACGATGCTGTTCGCGTCGGCCGTCAACGTCGTCGTCGCGGTCCTGGCGTTCGCGCAGGGCGGCAAACTGACGCCGGCAGCAAAGAGCGCGCCGCTGCCACGACCGGCGGCGAGCGCCGCGGACAGCCCCGAGGACGCGCCCGCCGTCGTCTTGTTCGCGTTGCTCCTCGCGACCGGCCTCATCAGCCTGGCGATGGAGGTGGTATGGACCCGGCAGTTCGTGCCGTTCCTGGGGCCGATGGTCTACACCTTCGCGAGCATCCTCGCGACCTACCTCGCGGCGACCGCGGCCGGCTCCTGGCTCTATCGCAAGTGGGTCACCGACCCGACGAAGAGCTGGCTCTTCGACGTCCGGCTGCTCTCGATCTTCGCCGCGGTGACCGCGCTGCTGCCGCTTTTCGCTGCCGATCCCCGCTGGTCTTTCGGCCGCGGCCTCGCGAAGGGCGTGCTGCGGGTCGCGATCGGCACCGGGCCGTTTTGCGCCGTGCTCGGCTTCCTGACCCCGATGGTCATGGATCGAGTGTCGGGCGGCGAGCCCAAGCGCGCCGGCTTCGCCTACGCGCTGAACACCATCGGCTGCATCGCCGGGCCGCTGCTCGCCGGCTTCGTCACCCTGCCGGCGCTGGGCGAGCGCTGGTCCTTGGTGCTGCTCGCGGCGCCGCTGTCTCTCGTGGTGTTGGCGCCCCAGACCCCGGCCGCGGCTGCGGCGGGCGCCCTCTCTATTCGCCGGCGCCTGCTGCCACCGGTGATCGGCGTCGTCACCGCGGTGCTGTTGATCGTGCTCACGCGTGACTTCGAGAGCCAATTCACCGGCAGCGTGGTGCATCGCGATCACACCGCGACCGTCGTCGCGCTCGGCGACAACCGGATGGGCAAGACGCTGCGGATCAACGGCGTCGGCATCACCAGCCTGACACCGATCACCAAGTTGATGGCGCACCTGCCGCTGGCGATGCTGGAGGGCGCGCCGACCAAGGGCCTGGTGCTCTGTCTCGGCATGGGCACCTCGTTTCGCACCATGCTGTCGTGGGGCATCGACGCCACCGTCGTCGAGCTGGTGCCGAGCGTCCCGGCGCTGCTCGGGTTCTTCCACCCCGATGGCGACGCGCTCCGCGCCTCGCCGCGGGCGCACATCGTGGTCGACGATGCTCGCCGCTACCTCGAGCGGTCGAGCGAGACCTTCGACGTGATCGTCATCGACCCGCCGCCGCCGGTCGAGGCCGCGGCGTCGAGCCTGCTCTACTCCGTGGAGTTCTACGAGAGCGCGGCCAAGCGCTTGCGCCGCGGTGGGATCTTGCAGCAGTGGTTGCCGTCCGGCGAGCCGAGCGTGATCGCGTCGGCCACCAAAGCGTTGACCACCCACTTCGCCCACGTCCGCATCTTCCACTCCATCGCCGGCCGCGGCTGGCATTTCTTGGCGAGCGCCGCGCCGATCCCCGCCAAGACCGCGGCCGAGCTCGCGGCGAAGCTGCCGCCCGCCGCCGCCGCCGACCTGGTGGAGTGGGGACCGCACACCACGCCGGCAGAGCAGCTCGACGAGGTCGTCGGTCGCGAGGTGCCGCTCGCCGCGGTGCTCGCCGCGGCGCCCGACGCGCCGGCGCTCTCCGACGATCGCCCGGTGAACGAGTACTACATGCTGCGCCGGCTGTGGCGCTGAGCAGGTCCGCGCCCGGCACCGCCGCGGGCTATTTTGCCAAGTCGAGGTTGAGCTTGGCGGTCCGACCGGACTCGATGGTCACCTTGCGCGTCACGTTGACCCCGACCTCCTCGTTGACGAGCTGCAGCACGTGGCCGCCGGCGGCGAGCTCGATCTTATAGAGCGGCGTCGAGCCGAACGGACGGCCGTCGACGCTGACCTTGACCCAGGGCGTGGTGTTCAGCGTCAAGAAGCCCGGCGCCGAAGGGCTCGCCGGCGCCGCCGCCACCGGCGCGTCCTTCTTCTTGTCGCGCGACGGCTTGCCCTTCGCCTTTGCCAGGGTCACGAGCAGCGCCCGATTCTCTTGGGCGCCGAGCACGACCTCGCGGGTCGCCGGCTCGTGGCCGGGCTTCGTGAGCTCGACGGCGCAGACGACGCCGGGCTCGATGGTCTTCAGCGTCAGCGGCGTGGTGCCGACCACCTGGTCCTGGATCGACACCGTGGCGCCGTCGGGCTTGGTCGTGATCGTGAGCGTCGGCATGTCGGCGGCGGCCGCCGGCTGGATGATCACCGGGGTGTCGGCGCTGAGCTCGACCTTGCGCACCACCGGCGGCTTGCCGCTCTCGGCGAGCTGCACCTGGTGCAACCCCGGTGTCAGCCCCGAGACCACCGTCGGCACCGGCTCTTTCCACGGCCGGCCGTCGACCAGGACCCGGGCGCCGACCGGATCGCGGATGTCGAGCACCATGCCGCTCGCCGGCGGCGGCTCGGCGACGACCACCGGCTTGCCGACCGCGAGGTTCACGCGCTTCACCAACGGCTTCCTGTTCGGCAGCTGCAGCTGCAGCTCGTGCGGCCCCACCGCGAGGCCGCGGACCACGGTGGGGGTCTTCTCCGGCCACTCATTGCCGTCCACGAAGACCCGGGCGCCCGGCGGGCCCTTGAGCTCCAACGCCATGCCGACGTTCGGCGCCGGAGGCGGCGCCGCGACAAACGGCGTGACCTCCCGCCCGGCGCGATTCGAGACCGAGGGCGACAACTGCCGCCAGGCAAGAAACGCCGCGGCGGCGACGATACCCACCGACACGACCGCCGAGGCGAGCACCACGGTCCGCTTGCCCCGCGCAGCGCCGAGCACCGCGGTCCGGGCCTGGGTGCCCGAGCCCGGCGTCCGCGACAGCCCGTGCGCGAAGACCTCGGTGCTCGGGGTGAGATCGCGGGTGGCCTCCGCGAGCTCCGAACCGATGTAGCGTTGCACCACCGCGGCGACGTCGCCCTCCGCGACCTCGTGGCCGGTCCCGTGCAGGTACTGGCGCAGATCATCGGCGACCGCGGCGCAGCGCGGGTAGCGGTCGGCCTTCTCCCGCGACAGCATCCGCATCGTGATCGCCTCGAGGCGAAGGTCGATCGACTGATCGACGGTGCGAAGCGGCGGGATCGCCTCGTTCAGCACCTTGTGCATGGTCTGAAACTCGTTGTCGCCCTTGAACAGACGGGCGCCGGCGAGCATCTCCCAGAGCACGACCCCGAGCGAGAACTGGTCCGAGCGCCCGTCGAGCTCGCCGCCGGTCAGCTGCTCCGGCGGCATATACTGCAGCTTGCCCTTGATGAGCCCGGTGCGGGTGCGGGCCGAGCGGTTGGCGGCGCGCGCGATCCCGAAGTCGACGACCTTGGTGACGCCGTCGGCGCGCACCATCAGGTTTTGCAGCCCGATGTCGCGGTGCACGATACCGAGCGGCTTGCCGTCGGCATCGACCGCGAAGTGGGCGTGGTCGAGGGCGGACGCGGCGTCCATCGCGATCTTGACCGCCACCCGGTGCGGCATCCTGTCGCCGGCGCGTTCGATGGCGGCCATCAGGCGGGCGAGGTTGTCGCCTTTGATGTACTCCATCGCGATCACGTACATGCCGCGCCAATCGCCGACCTCGAAGATATTGACGATGTTCGGGTGGTTCAGGGTCGCGGCGACCCGGGCCTCGTCGAGGAACTGGTCGATGAACCCCGGCTGCTCGGCGAGCTCGGGGAGCAGGGTCTTCAAGATCACCAAGCGGTCGAAGCCGGCGACGCCGCTCTGGCGCGCCAAGAAGATCTCACCCATGCCGCCCACCATCAGGCGGCGGATGACGGTGTACTTGCCGAACACCAACCCCGAGTCGTTGACGTCGGTCGTGGCGCCCATCACTGTGCGAGGTCGATGCGACCCGAGGTCTCGGGGAGGCTGGTGCTGTTGCGGTAGTAGAAGTAGCCGCCGGCCCCGGAGGCGATGACCGCGAGCCCGGCGGCGCTCCAGAACCACCACGAGGTGTAGAACGCGCGGGTGTCGGCGACCGAGCCGGCTTCGACCTCGATAGCGAACGGCAGCGTCTGGTCACCGAGGCGCACGAGGTCGGTCTGCTGCGGATCTTTGGTGGTGACGTAGTACTGCATCGTGAAGCCGTGCTCGTTCGCGGTCCACTCGCCCGGCAGCGCGCCCGTCCAGGCGCCGTTGGCGTCGACCTTGAGGGCCAACGACGAGAACGGCTCGGAGGCCGACTTGCGGTAGTGCAGATCGATCGCGGCCACCGCGCCGCGCGGGTCCTTGAGGTGGTACTCGAACACCAGCGGCCAGCCGCCGGTGACCTTCTTCGGCACCTCGGCCTTGAGCTCGATCTCGCGAATCGCGCGCTGCCGCGCCAGCTCCCGCATCTGGTCGACGATGGTTCGCTCCTCCACCTGCACCTTGCGAAACACCGCCAAGATCTTGGGCGGGGTCTCGGCCGGCATCTCGTAGTCCGGGCGGCCGCGCAGCAGGAAACGAAACGGCTTCTCGGCCTCGATGGCGTCGCCGACGATCGCCAGGGCGCTGCCGTGCAGCAGGTAGGCGTCGAGGCGCTGATCGATGGTCACGTCGTCCTGCGCCAGGGCCGCCTCGACCAGCGGGATGACGTCGGCGTACTCGAGCGCACCGTAG
Organism: Deltaproteobacteria bacterium; assembly: GCA_016218825.1. Lineage (GTDB taxonomy): Bacteria > Myxococcota > XYA12-FULL-58-9 > XYA12-FULL-58-9 > XYA12-FULL-58-9 > JACRCV01. The sequence goes on along the minus strand of JACRCV010000099.1, from coordinate 178,563 downwards.
AGCTGGGTGGCCTGCGACAAGAGCGCTGCGGTCGACAGCGCGGCGACCTTCGGTGACGACCGCCGCGCTCCCGACCCGCCCGGCGCCGAACCACCAGGGTCGGCCTTCGCGGGCCCTTGGGCCGGAGACGGCGCCACCGCCTTGGCCGGGGGTGGAGGCGGATCGAGTTTCTTCTTCTTGCTCTTCGCGGCGGCCGCCGCGAACGCCGGCTGCGGCCGGAGCGACAGGACGCCGACGGCCCCGGCGGCGATGACGAGCGCGCCCGTGAGCACCAGGTGTCGGAGCCCGAGGTCGGTGTTGCATGCGGAGGCCATCAGCGCCACGTCGGTCAAGGATACTCTAGCCTCCGGCCGCAATCCAACCGGCGCTGCGCTCGTTGGCCACATGGTGTACAATCGGCGAGCTCATCGTTTCGATTCCTCCAGTCGGCCCGACTGGCTCATGCGTGTGGACCTAAGCGCGTCTTGCCGGACGCGGCGGAGAGACTCGAGTGTCAGCAGCCGTTCACTTTGGCCGCGGCGCGGTAGGTCGGCGTGGCCGGAGCGCGATGCTCGTCGTCGCGGCCTTGGGCCTCGGGGCCTGTCACGACCGCTACCTCCTCATCGAGGGCTCGAGCTGCGCCACCGCCGGCGACTGCGCCGTCCACCCGAGCTGCAGCCGCCACGAGAACGGCTGCATCTGCCGCGATCGCCAGTGTTACTACGACCCGCAGGCCAAAGAGATCGATCCGGCGCACGACCCACAGCGCGGCTGCCGCAGCTGTCACGGCAGCCTCGCCAACGCCGCGCCCCCGGTCGCGGTCGACGGCAGCGGCGACACCCGCACCGCCGCGGTCGGCGCGCACCAGCTGCACCTCGAAGGCGGCAACGCGGGTCGACCGGTGGCCTGCGAAGAGTGTCACCGGGTCCCGGCGCTCACCAACGACGAGGGCCACATCGACGGCGTCGCCGCGATCGACTGGGGGCCGCTGGCGCGCGCCGGGGGTGCGAGCCCGACCTGGGACGCCGGGACGACCACGTGCGCCGGCAGCTACTGCCACGGCGCCACCCTCGAGGGTCAAAGCGGCGTCGAAGTCACGGCGCCGCAGTGGACCGACGTGAGCGGCTGGCAGGCGTCGTGCGGCAACTGCCACGGCCTGCCCCCCGGCCCGCCGCATCCGGTGGATGCGCGCTGCGAGGCCTGCCACCTGCCCACCGCCGGCCCCGACCACAGCATCGCGAATCGGAGCACCCACGTCGACGGCAGCCTGCAGGTGAGCGCCGACGACTGCAGCGGCTGCCACGGAAACCCCGACAACCTCGCGCCGCCGGCCGACGGCAACAGGGCGAGCGACCCCGGCAACGCGGCGATCGGGGCGCACCAGGCGCACGTACGGGTCGGACGCTTCTCCCGCGCCGTCGCCTGCAGCGCCTGCCACAACGTGCCGCAGAGCCGCGACAGCTCCGGCCACCTCGACACGCCGCTGCCCGCCGAGGTCGTGTTCGCCGGCCTGTCGCTCAACGACGGCGCGACCCCGCAGTGGAATGCCGGTCCGCAGACCTGCGCCGGAACCTATTGCCACGGCGCCACGCTCGAAGGCGGTACCGACACCACCCCGAGCTGGGGTGACGCGACCGGCGCCGGTGCCGCGTGCGGCACCTGTCACGGTCTGCCGCCGCCGGCGCCGCACCCGGCGAGCGCCGCCTGCGCGTTGTGTCACGCGCCTACCGCCGGACCCAACCTGACGGTGGCGGACGTCAGCACCCACGTCGACGGCGTCGTCCAGGCGACCGACGGCACCTGCGCCAACTGTCACGGCTCGGCGACGACCTCGGCGCCGCCGCCCGACGTCGATCGGGCGGTCGACACCACGTCGCTCACCGTCGGCGCGCACCAGAGCCATCTGTTCGCGCTCTCCGGCATCGCGCGGCCGGTCTCCTGTTCCGAGTGCCACGTCGTCCCCCAACACCTGAACGACCCCGGACACGTCGACACGCCGCGGCCCGCGGAGCTCAGCTTCGGACGGCTGGCGAGCAGCGCCGGCGCGCGGCCGAGCTTCGACGCGTTGGCCGCGATCTGCAACAACACCTACTGCCACGGCGCGACGCTCGGCAGCGGCTACTTGCCGGAGCCGATCTGGACCGTCGTCGACGGCACCCAGGCGGCGTGCGGCACCTGCCACGGCGTGCCGCCGGCCGGCACCCACCCGGCGGACGACCATTGCGAGCTCTGCCACCTGCCGACCGCCGGCCCGGTCCAGGTGATCGCCGACCCGACCACCCACATCGACGGCATCGTCCAGGCGGCGGTCGACTGCGACACCTGCCACGGCCAGAACGGCAACAGCGCGCCGCCTCTGGACCTCCAGGGTTTGAGCGAGACCACCCGCCTCACCGTCGGCGCCCATCAGACCCACCTCGGCGGCGGCAGCAGCTCGAAGCCGGTGGCCTGCACCGAGTGTCACCGGGTGCCGGTGACGCTCGACCAAGCGGGCCACGTCGACACCGCGACGCCCGCGGAGATCGCCTTCGGCCCGGTGGCGAGCGCAAGGCACAGGCCGCGCTTCGTGTCGCCGGCCTGTCAAGACACCCGCTGCCACAACGGCGCGGGCGCCACGGTCCCGAGCCCGGCGTGGAACGTGGTCGACGGCAGCCAAGCCGCGTGCGGCGCCTGTCACGGGACCCCGCCGTCGACGACCGCGCATCAGACCACCGCCGCCTGCGGCAACTGCCACCTGCCGACCGCCGGCGCCGGCCTGACGATCGCCGAACGCACGACCCACGTGGACGGTATCCTGCAAGTGAGCGACGCCGACTGCGGCACCTGCCACGGCAGCAACGCCAACCCGGCGCCGCCCCCCGATCTGGACGGCAGCGCCGACGCCAGCGATCCCCAGGTCGGCGCCCACGCCGTGCACCTGAACGGCGGCGCAGTCTCGGCCGCGGTGGGCTGCACCACCTGTCACCGGGTGCCGGTGAACCTCAACGACCCGGGACACGTCGACACCGCCCGGCCCGCCGAAGTGGTCTTCAGCGGCCGCGCGGTCGCGCACCAGTCGGCGCCGATCTACCGCGCCCTCACCGCCACGTGCAACGGCTCCTACTGCCACGGCGCGGCCAGCTCCGGCGGCACCAACCCCGACCCGATCTGGAACGCCCCGCAAAGCGCCTTGTGCGGCTCGTGCCACGGCCTGCCGCCCGACCCGCCGCACCCGCAGGGCACCCGCTGCGGCCTCTGCCACCCGCCGACGGTCGCCGCGAGCTTCGACTACGCGAACCCGGCGACCGCCGCCGATCCGACGATCGCCGATCGCAGCCGCCACGTCGACGGCGTCGTCGACGTCAACGACCGCGTGCCCTGTCAGAGCTGTCACGGCACCGCGACGAACGCGGCGCCGCCCGCCGACCTCGCCGGCGCGAGCAGCTCGGCAAAGGTCGGCGCGCACCAGCAACACCTGAGCGGCGCGACGCGCTCGAAGGCCGTGGCCTGCGGCGAATGCCACAACACCGTCAACCCGACGACCCCGAGCCAGCCCGGTCACTACGACTCCGCGCTCCCCGCCGAGGTGATCTTCGGCGCCCTCGCGAAGACCGGTGGGTTGCGCCCGACATGGAACGGCACCGCCTGCGGCACCACCTGGTGCCACGGGGCATCGCTCACCGGCGCCACCGACACCTCGCCGGCCTGGACCGGCGGCGCCCGCGCCTGTGATGACTGTCACGGGATGCCGCCGCAAAACGCGGCCCACGGCAACGGCACCGCGACGCAGTGCGAAACCTGTCACCCCGACACCGCCGGGCCCGGCCAGCAGATCGCGCACCCGAGCCACCACGTCGACGGCGTCGTCGACACCGCGGCGGCCTGTGACGCCTGCCATGGCGGCGGCGGTGATCCGACCCCGCCCAACGACACCACCGGCAACGCCGCCAGCAATGCGGTCGGGGTCCACAAGGCACACGCGGGGCCGACGATCGGCGCGCCGGTCGCGTGCGCCGACTGCCACAAGGTGCCGACGGCCTACGCGGACGCCGGTCACGCCGACACCGCGCTACCGGCCGAGGTCAGCTTCACCGGCAAAGCGATCTTGGACGGCGCCGCGCCGACCTTCGCCCACTCGACGCTGACCTGCGCCCGCACCTATTGCCACGGCACGACGTTGCCGGGCGGCAAGACCAACGTGGTCTGGAGCGACCTCGACCAGAGCGAGCGCGCCTGTGGCGCCTGCCACGGCATGCCGCCCGCCGACGCCGCCCACGGCGCCGTCACCGACGCCAACACCTGCAACCTGTGCCACCAGACATCGGCCGGACCGAATCAGACGATCGTCAACAAGGCGCTGCACGTCGACGGCGTCGTCCAGGTGACCGGTGGCGCTTGCGACGCTTGTCACGGCGCGCCGCCGACACCGACAAACCAGGACTACGCCAATGGTGGTGGGGCACACGCCGCGCACGACGCCGCCGGTATCGAGTGCATCACCTGCCACGGCAACAACGGCAGCGGCGCCACCCACAACCAGGGCGGCGGCAACGTCGGCCGCGCCAACGTCCAGATCGTGTTTGCGACCGCCGTCAGCTTCCCGGGAGGCACGACGATGCGGAACGGGCAGACGAGCGCGACCTTTGCCCAGAGCACCCAGACCTGCAAGGTCGGCTGTCACAACCCGGTGGTCGCGAACCCGAACGAAACCCCGAACCTCAATCGCAGCGTCACCTGGACCGCCGCGGCCCCCGGCTGCATCGGCTGTCACGACACCGTCGCCAACAACCTGCCGAACAACCACGCGATCTCGACCTTGAGCGACGCCGGTTGCCTCGGCTGTCACTCGGAGGCGGGACACATGGGCGGGACGCCGGCCTTCAAAGATCCGGATCCCGCCGACGCCTATGCCTACGCCCCCGGCAACGTCGACGGCCTCTGCAAGACCTGCCACGACTCGGGGACCACGACCGCCTTCGGCGGCAAGAAGGGGCAGGACGTGATGAGCAAGTGGGGCGCGAGCTCACACGCCGGCCAGCAGTACAAGTGCAGCCGCTGTCACACCTACCACGCGGCCCCCGGCGGCGCGCTGTTGTCCGACCGCCGCTCGGCGGCGTGCACCATCTCCGGCTGCCACAATGACCTGCTGCCGGACTTTCAAAAGGTGTCGGCGAGCATCGTGTCGCACCACAAGATCGAGGGCGGCACCGGCATCGCCGTCGGCTGCAACGACTGCCACAACGCTCACGTCGCCCAACCGCATCCGAACGCGGCGATCAACCCCGCGAGTCGCTGGACCATCTACGCGTTGCCCGACGCGGCGGTGACCACGCGGACGCGGTCCTACAATGCCGTCTGCACCGGTTGCCACGGCTCCACCGCGCCGGCCGGGGTCACCGGCGCCAAGACCCCGAGCCAAGCCTCGTGGAACAATCACACCAGCGGCGACCACGGCGGCCGCTATGGCTGCCCGAACTGTCACGGCTGGCACGGCACCGACGGCACGCCCGGCGCGGTCAACCGCGGTCGGCTGGTGCGCGGCAACGTCATGGGCGTCAACAGCTTCCCGTACGGCGGCAAGAGCACCTGCGCGGCGAGCGGCACGCGCTCCGGCACCTCATTCAGCTGTCACTGACGCCGCGTCGGCCGGGATCCCGGACCGATCTTCAAGACCACGGCCGCCTGCATCGGCAGCGCGCCACGAAGTAACGTTCGGCCGCCCGGCTCAGGCAGCATTGCTCGCGGCATGCCCCTCGACGAACTTGAGCGCCGCGCCCACACCCTGGGCTTGAGCGATCTTGGTCGCCTCGACCTGGAGATTGGCGCTCAGGTGCCGGCGCAGACCCATGTAACGGCCCTGGATGCGGCGAGCGGCCGCGGCCTTCGCCGAGACCTTCGCCGGCCGCTTCGCGATCCGGGCGGCCTTCGCGGGCTTCGCCTTCGTCTTCGCTTTGACCTTGTTCTTCGAGCCCTTCGGCCTACCCACCGGACGCTTGCCCTTGGCAACGACTGCGGTCCGGGCGACCTTCGCCCGGCGGCTGTACTTGCGCTTCGCGGGCGCCGGCGCTTCGACGTCGACGGCGGCCTTGAGCGCCGCGACCCGAGCTTCGAGCAGGGCGATCTCGGCTTGGCGCTCGGCCCCGAGCGCCCGCACGCGGCTCGCGGTGGTCCGACCGTCGCGAACGAGGCGCTGCACCGCGTAGGCGAGATCGACGTGGCTCATCTTCAAGAACGGATTCGAGGTCTTGCTACCTGGCATTGTGAAAGTCCTCCGGGACGAGGACCAATGGCACAATGACAGACAGAATGTCCAGCGTCTCGTGTGTGCCTGTCGATGGCTGAGGCACCCTTCAAAAGACCGGTCCCGAGCGCCTCGCGACATGGGCTATACTCGGCGGATGCTTGCGACTGGGCGGCGGTCGGCGCGTCATCCCGACCGGGGCGGGAGCGGACCCGGATCGCTGCTGACGCGCATCGCGTCACGGGCGCTCGCCGTCGCCGTCGCGGTGCCCCTGACGGCGTGCCTCGGCCGGCAGCCGTTCGTGGTGCTGAGCATCGAGGACCCGACCGGCGCCGCGACCGACTTCACGACCCTGGCGGTGGGCCTGTCCCGCGAGAGCCTCGCGCCCCTGAGCGTCAGCCGCTCGGCGTTCCCGCTCGCGGTGACGGTGACGACCTCGAAGACCGGCGAGGCGTCTCTCTGGGTCGAGGCGCGCGGCGCAAACGACGCGCCGCTGGCGCGCGGGACCACGACGGCGACCTTCGCCCGAACCGGGACGCCGACGGCGACCGTGAAGCTCGCCAAGGCCTGCACCACGAACGGCGAGTGCAACGACGGTCTGTTCTGCACCGCGACGGTCCAGTGCGTCGACGGCGTCTGCCAAGCCACCAGCTTGCCGTGTGTCAGCGCCTTTCCCTGTCTCGTGACCGGCTGCGTCGAGCTCGGCGCGGGAGAGGGGGCGTGCAGCGTCGCTGCAGACCACTCGGCGTGCCCCGCAGGCCAATACTGCAATCCGGCGGCCGGCTGCATCCCGGGCAACGGCTGCCAAACCGCGGCCGATTGCCAAGATGGCTTCGCGTGCAACGGCGGCGAGCAGTGCGTCAACTTCCTCTGTGTCAGTGGCGCGCCGCCCAACGTCGACGACGGCGATACCTGCACCCTGGACGGCTGCGACGACGGGCGGGTCGCGTCGAACATGGTCCCGGTGTTCCACGTCGCGCAAGCTTCCTTCGACGGCTCCACCTGCGTCATCCCGGGGACCGGCGCTCCCGGCGGCGTCTGCGTGGCGTGGAAGGGCGGCTGCGTGGTCTCGGAGTGCGGCGACCGCGTCGTCGATCGCAGCCGCGGCGAAGAGTGCGACGACGGCAACCTCGACGACCAGGACGCCTGCCTGAATGACTGCCGCCGCGCGCGCTGCGGCGACGGGGTCATCGCGCCGCTGGAGGCCTGCGACGACGCCGGCGAGTCCGCGACCTGCAACGCCGACTGCAGCCAGTCGCGCTGCGGCGACCGCGTCCCGAACGCCACGGCGAACGAAGAGTGTGACGACGGCGCCAACCACGACGACTGCGACGGCTGTCTGAACGACTGCATGCTGCACGTGAACTCCTGCGGCGACGGTTTCCTGTGCGGCACCGAGGCGTGCGACGACGGCGGCGAGTCTTTGGGCTGCAACCTCGACTGCACCCCGGCCGAATGCGGCGACGGCAAGCCCAACCTGACCGCCGGCGAGGAGTGCGACGGCGGCGGCGAGTCTGCCGGCTGCAACCTGGACTGCACGGTGGCAGCCTGCGGCGATCGCAAGGTGAACGCTACCGCGGTCGAGCAGTGTGACGACGGCGCCAATGACAACGACTGCGACGGCTGTTTGAACGACTGCACCCTGCACGCGAACCGCTGCGGCGACGGCTACGTCTGCGGCGGCGAGCAGTGCGACGGCGGCGGCGAGAGCGTCGCCTGCAACGCCGATTGCACCACGGCCGTGTGCGGTGACACCAAGGTCAACGTGACCCGCGGCGAAGCCTGCGACGGCGGGTCGCAGAACGACAACGCTTGGGCATTGACGCGCCACTGCAACGGGGCGTGCACCGCGTGGGCGCCCTCCTGCGGCGACCTGCAGCTCGACTCACCGGCCGAGGTCTGCGACGCCGGCAACGCCAACGGCAGCGGCACCGGCTGCAGCGCGACGTGCCAGCGCGCCGGCAGCTGCGGCGACGGGACCGTGCAGAGCCTGTACGAGCAGTGCGACGACGGTGACGGCGACCAGTGCAACGGCTGCCGGACCGACTGCCAGCGGGGCTGCATCTGCACCGCGCCGGGCGCGTGCGTCGGCGCCAATTGGTGCAGCCAGGGTCTGTGCGTGAGCTGCAACGTCACGGCCCACTGCGGTGCGGCGTGCGTCGCCTGCGGCGGGGCGACGCCCCTCTGCGGCGGCGTCGGGGTCGGCTGTCAGTGCGACCCGAGCCCGGCGCCGCGCGGCTCCTGCGGGCACGGGAGCTACTGCTCGGGCGGCGCGTGCCTGCCGTGCGATTCCGCACAGTACTGCGGCCAGGATTGTGTGGCGTGCGGCGGCAGCACCCCGACTTGCGGCGGCGCCGAGGTCGGCTGCATCACCACCGACTGCGCGACCCAGCCCGACTTCACGCTGTGCCAGGTGGTGACGACGCCAGATCGGTCCTACGACATCTGCGTCGACGGCGTCTGCGTCTCCCCCGGCTGCGGCGACGCGAGCTGCAACGCCCACGGGCCCGGCTTCGCCCTCGCCGACTCAGTCGCTCTTTGGGCGTTCCCAGACAACAACCAGCGGGCGTGCTTCGACGCCACGGGCCAATTGGCGTCGTGTCCGGGCACGGCCGGCAGCGGCGCCTGCTTTGCCACGGCGTTCTGCGGTCAGGACGCGCAATACGGCTGGGACCCGACGCACGCCGACCCGTCGGTGCGCTGGACGCGGACCGGCGGCGCCGAGCCGGTGACCCTCGACAACTTGACCGGCTTGATCTGGCAGGAAGGCTGCGCGAGCGGCTCGGGGTGCGCGATCGCCGGCGCCTACGTCGACACCTGGGACCAGGCGCTCGCCTACTGCGACGGCCTGGTGTGGAGCGGCTACGCCGATTGGCGGCTGCCGGATTATCACGAGTCGCAGTCGATCCTCGACTTGAGCCAGTGCTCGCCGTCGATCGACGCCACGGCCTTCGCCGGCACCGCGCCCGGCACCTTCTGGACCTCGACGACCCACCCGGTCTCGCTCGGCTGGGCATACTACGCGCTGTTCTACGACGGCAGCGCGTCGAACGCCGACCAGGCCGCGCGCTTCATCCTCGCCCGCTGCGTGCGCTCCGGCCCGTCGATCCAGGCATGGAGCGCCGCGGCGCGCTTCACCCGGACCGTTCCGTCCCCCAATCAGCCGGTGGTTGCAGACGCCCGCACCAAGCTGATGTGGCAGGGCTGCGCCTATGGCTTGACCGGATCGACCTGCACCACCGGCGCTGCCGGCACGCACACCTGGCAGGCGGCGCTCGGCTACTGCGAAGGCCTCGGCTGGGGCGGGTTCACGAATTGGCGCCTGCCGAGCCGCGCCGAGCTCGCGAGCATCCTCGACCTGGCCAGGTACAATCCGGCGATCGACCCGACGGCGTTCCCCGCCACCCCGACCGGCTCCCATTGGTCGTCGACCAGCGCCGCCGGCTTCCTGCCGAACGCCTGGTCGGTGGCCTTCGCCGACGGCTGGATCGACGACCAGAACTTCGCGAAGACCACCGCCAACAACGTGCGCTGCGTCCGCCCCGGGCCCTGAGCCCGGCGCGGCGCGCTCACGCGTTCGCCATCGACACCAGCAACAGCGCGACGATCGAGGTCAGCTTGATGAGGATGTTCAACGCCGGGCCGGAGGTGTCTTTGAACGGGTCGCCCACGGTGTCACCGACGACCGCGGCCTTGTGCGCGTCGGAGCCCTTGCCCCCAAGGTTGCCGGCCTCGATGTACTTCTTGGCGTTGTCCCAGGCGCCGCCGCCGTTCGCCATGTTCAGCGCCAAGAGAACCCCGACCACGGTGGTGCCGACGAGCGCGCCGCCCAGGCCTTTCCTGCCGAGCGGGCTCAAGAAGGTCGCGACCGGCACCGCGACGATCAGCAGCCCCGGGATGATCATCTCGTGCAGCGCCGCGTGGGTGCTGATCGCGATGGCCCGCTTGTAGTCCGGGCTGGTCTTGCCCTCCATCAGGCCCGGGATCTCTTTGAACTGCCGCCGGACCTCCATGACGACCTTGAGCGCCGCCTTGCCGACCGAGCGCATCGTCATCGCCGAGATCAAGAACGGCATCACCGCGCCCACGAACACGCCCACCATGACGCGGGGGTTCACGAGGTCGAGCCGGTTCAGGTCGGCCTCGATGCGATACGCCGCGAACATCCCGAGCGCCGCGAGCATCGCGGAGCCGATCGCGAACCCCTTGCCCATCGCCGCGGTGGTGTTGCCGAGCGCGTCGAGCTTGTCGGTGATCGCCCGCACCGGCTTCCCCAAGCCCGCCATCTCCGCGATGCCGCCGGCGTTGTCGGCGATCGGCCCATAGGCGTCTACGGTCATCGTCATCGCGACCGTCGACAGCATCGACACCGCGGCGATCGACACCCCGAAGAGCCCGCCGCCGAACACGAACGCCGCCCACACCCCGAAGGCCAGGATGATGACCGGCAACACCGTAGACTCCATGCCGATCGACAGCCCGTAGATGATGTTGGTGGCCGCGCCCGTGGTCGAGCTCTCGGCGAGGCGGCGGATCGGCCGGAAGCTGGTGTAGTACTCGGTGATCAAGCCGACGACGATCCCCGAAACGCAACCGAGGATGACGGCGACGAACAGCTCGGCGTGCGTGCTCAGAATCCCCACCAGCCCCATGTAGACCGCCGCGAGCGCGCAAAAGGCGACAATCGCGACGTAAGTCGCCGCCCGCATCATCGCCGCGGGCTCGAGCCGCAAGGTCGTGGTGATGCCGACGCCGATCATCGAGCCCAACAGCCCACAGATCGGCAACATCACCGGCAAGGTGATGTACTCCAAGAGCCCCGGGAACGCCGAGGCGGCGAGCGCCACCGACGAGATGATCGAGCCGACGTACGACTCATAGATGTCGGCGCCCATACCGGCGGTGTCGCCGACGCAGTCGCCGACGTTGTCGGCGATGACCGCGGGGTTGCGGGGATCGTCCTCGGGGATGCCGGCCTCGAGCTTGCCGACCAGATCGGCGCCGACGTCGGCCGACTTCGTGAAGATGCCGCCGCCGACCCGGGCAAAGAAGGCCACCAGCGACGCGCCGAGGCCGAAGCTCGCCAAAATGAACACGAAGCTCCGCTGGTCAGCGAACAGAAACACCAGCAGCCCGAGCCCGAGGATGCCGCAGCTCGCGACCGCGAAGCCCATGACGCCGCCGCCCATGAACGAGACCAAGAACGCCGCGTGCTCGCCGCGGTGCTTCGCCGCCATCGTGGTCCGGACGTTGGCGCTCGTGGCGGCGTGCATCCCCAACAGGCCGCACGACAACGAGAACGCTGCGCCGATGAGAAAACAGACCGCCGCGGTCAGCGAGCCGAAGAGCAACAGCAGCACCGCCACCGGCGCTACGACCAGGCCGATGATCTTGTACTCCTCGGCCAAGAAGGTCATCGCGCCGAGCTTGATGACGCCGGCGATGCTCTGCGCCTTCGGGTGATCGACCCTGGCCCGCGACACCGCACGCTGCAGCACCAAGATCAACGCCAGGCTGGCGAGCGTCGCGTCGACGACCGCGACCAGAAAGGTGTTGAACGTCAGCATTCCAGCTCTCCTGAGGCGAACGCCGCACCGCGGACGGTGCTAGCGCGCCAGACGCGCGACCGCTCTCCGGTCCCGACCGCTGTTCCACACCAGCAGACGCTCCACCGCGCCGTCGTTGCGCAGCACGCGAATCGGGACGTCCTGGTCGCCGGGCTCCTGCAGCAGCGCCTGGCGCAGCTCGGCCGCGCTGCGGATGACCCGCTGCCCCAAACGCACGACGATGTCGCCGGGTCGGAAGCCGGCCCACTGCGCCCGGGAGGCGGGGATCACGCCCACCACTTGCGCGCCGACGCCGGTGACCGACGTGATCTGCAGACCGAACTGCAGCGCCGCGTCGGGCATCATCGGGCCCGCGGCGGCTACCGGCTGCGGACTGAAGAAGCCGGGCGACACCGGTGTCGTCGGGAAAGCCGGTGGTGCGCCGACCAATCGGGGCGCGGCCACGACCGGCGCCACCGCTGCCGCCGGCAGCGGCGCAGCGGACGCGGGCGCGACTGGCGGGCCCGGACAGCGGGCGGGCTCTGCCGTCGCGGTCACCGGCGCGTCACCCGAGCCCGGCGCCGGCGGCGGCAACGGCGGCCCCAACCGGGTCGCGGTCCCCGTGCGGAGCTCCTGCAGCGCGTCGGCGGCGATCCGGCTCTTGGTCTGAAACAGGCGCACCCGTTTGCTGTCGAGGAGGTTGCGGACCTCGGGGCCGAGGGCAGCCGCCAGCACGATCCCGGCGCGCTCCCGGAGCAGCAGGTAGGACGCCTTCAACCCGAGCGGCTGGGTGGCGTTGGCGTGAGGATTCGGGACCGCAGTCACCGCGTTGGTGTTGACGTCGACGATGAGGAAGTAGGGCGCGGTCGCGAACACCGGGGCGACCGCGGCGCCGAGGGTGACCCCCTGCGCGGGAATAGCCGCGAGGTTCGGCGACACCGCTTGGGGCGCGGTCAGCAGCACGACGGCCCAGGGTACGACGAGCCCGGCGGGGCCGACGGCCACGAGCGACTGGGTCCTCATCTTCGCCCCCGTCTGCTCCGCCTCGACCCGACGGCGGCGCGCTGGTTATCCGACCTTGGTGACATAGATGTCCTCGGCAGCGTCGGCGTTGATCGCCAGCTCGGTGCCTTCGAAGCGGATGCAATACGCGGGGAATCGCTGGTGCATCTGGACGATGGTCCCGGGTGTCAGCCCGAAGGCGGTCAGCCGGTGCAGACGCGCGTGGTCCTTGGCCTTGACGAACGTCACCCGGCCGCGCTCCCCCGGGTCGAGGCTCGTCAGGCACACGATGACGCTCGAGGCGAGGGTGCGCTTCGAGTCGCAGCAGCGCCCTGGAGGGATCGGCTTGTTGTCCGGACACAGGGTCGGGTGACCGAGCAGGATGCAGATCGCCTCTTCGACCTCCGGCAGCAAGGTGTGCTCGGCCTCGCACGCCACGGTCTCGCGCTTCTCGGCGTCGAGGTCGAGCACCGAGGCGAACAGGCTCTTCGCGAGGCGGTGGCGGCGCACCACCTTGCGCGCCTCGCCGCGGCCGACGTAGGTCAGCGTCACGTGCTGGCCCTCGCGGGTCACCAGGTGCCGGCGCTCCAGCGCCTCCACGAGCTCGTCGGTCACCGGGATCGGACAGCGGCCGCGGATCTCGTCAAAGGTCGCGCTGGTCGTCGACTCGTCGGTCCAAACGGCCTCGAGGATCTCTTCTAGCGTCTTGCGCATCGATGTCTCACGAGGTGAACGTGACCCCCAGGTAGTTGCAGAAGAAGCTCACCGCGGCGCCCACGCCGACGGCGGTCGTAACGACGACTGCGAGGATCGCGATCGATGCCTTGAGCCCGCGCTCCTTGACGATGACCGCGGTGGCGTTGATGCACGGCATCACGAAGGTCATGATCAGCAGCACGGTCACCATCTGCAGGTTGGTGAACTGGGCCCGCAACAGGCCGAGCTCGGTGGCGCCGTTCTCGCGGCGGATCGCGGTCTTGACCAGCACCTGCACCGCCGCCTCGGGGAGACCGAGCAAGCCCTGCACCACCGGCGCCGCGACCGCCGACAGCGCGTGCAGACCGCCGCTCTTCGCGAACACGAACACCGCGAGCGACGCCAGCAAGAACACCGGCACCGCCTCGCGCATGAACCGCCGGGTGCGCCACCACGCCTTTCTCACCACCCCGCCCGGGTGCGGGATCCGCATCCTCGGGATCTGGAGAATCAAGTCGGACGTCTTGCCGGGCAGGATCTTCGCGGCTGCAAAACCGAAGACCACGATCCGCAGCGCGACCAGGCCGAGCACGAACGCGCTCGCGGTCCACGGCATCGCGCTCAAGAGCACCATCATCATCACCAGCAGCGGCGCGCACGGCACCCCGGCCACGAGCAGCGTCAGGATGATGCGCTCCTTGCGCGTCGGCAGCAGCCGCGCGGTGATGATCGCCATCGTGCCGCACGAGAACCCGAGCGACAGCGGGATCAACCCCTGCCCGGTGAACCCGACGCGGCGAAACATGCGGTCGCAGAGCATCGCCAGCCGCGGTAGGTAGCCCGAGTCTTCGAGCACCGTCTGCAGCAGATAGAAAGCGAACAGCACCGGAAACACCACCCCGAAGGCCGGGAACAAGCCGGAGGGCAGAAGCCCGAAGTCCGGATCCATGATCGCGTCGCGCACGAACGCCAACGGGATCGGCGCCACCAGCCCTTGCAGCAGCGGTTGCGCGAAGCCGCGAATCAGGTGCAGATCGATCGCGTCCACCAGCCAGCGCGCCGCCACCACGCCGACCCAGGCGTAGGCCAGCACCAACACCAGACCGGCGAGGAGCGCGCCGGCGACCGGCCGCTGCGCGAGGTTCCCGAAACGAGCGAGCCCGCTTTGCGGCTCGGTCCGGCTCGTGACCACGCGATCGGCGATCGCGCCGGCGTCCCGGTGGATGGCGTCACCAATCAGCAGACGCAACGGCGAGGCGACGTTCGCCGTCGCCCTGGCGGCGACCGCCTCGGCCTCGGCGAGCGTTTCCGGTCCGAGGTGCTCGCCGATCCAAGCCCGGGCGCCCTCGTCACCGGTGAGCAGCAACAGCCCGAGGGCCCGTGCTGACAAGGTCGGATTCGCCAGGATCGCCTCGAATTGCCTGAGGCTCGACTCGACGACCTCCGGATAGCGCACGCGCCGGGTCGCCGGCGGCGCGTCCAAGACGAGCTCGGCGAGCTTGTGGGCGCCGAGGTTCTCGGTGGCGACGGTCCGGTTGACGGGGACACCCAGGGCGCGGGTCAGCTCGGCGTCGTCGATCTCAATGCCGCTCGCCAGCGCCTCGTCAACCATGTTGAGGTTGAAGACCATCGGCAGCCCGAGCTCGGCGACCTCGAGCGCCAGCGCCAATGACCGCCGCAAGCTCTTGGCGTCCGCGACCAAGACAACGCCATCCATCGTCGTCGACAACAGGAGGTCGCGGGCGATGATCTCCTCCTCGCCGTTCGCCATCAGCGTCGCACAGCCGGGCGCATCGAACAGGTGGGTCGCGACCGGCCGCCCGTCGACGCCCCCTTCAGCCGCCGGCACCGCGAAGCCCGAGAGCCGGCGCCGCCAGAACGCCGGGCGGCGCGCGCTCACGTCCAGCACCGGACACGGCCGACGTAGTGCCGCGGGCGCGGGCGCGCAGGCCCCGGTCAATCGGCATTGACTGCAACGGGCGCGGAGCAGACGCGGCGCGGCGCCGGGACCGACAGCGAGCACCCCCCAGCGAACGCTGTGGGCGCTGCCGACGACTCGGGCGCCGTGCTCGGCCTCTTCGCACAGGCGGTCGAAGAGGGTCGACTTGCCGACGTTGACGTTGCCGAGCAACGCCATCCGCCGGACGCGCGCCGCCCCGCCGCCCGGAGCGAGCCGGGGCTTTGCGACCTGGGGCTGCGCCTTCATCAACACCGGGTGACTCGCCTTCTCATGCCGGTCCGCCCGCGAGACCGAGGCACAGCATCGCCAACACGATGCCGGCGGCCACTACGTAGGTCCGGTCCAGGATCGCGGCGAAGGTCACGAACGACAGCGCCACGCGCGCGATCGGGGTCGCGAGCAACACCAGTAGGCCGAGCTGGATCACGCCGCGCCCACTGCCGGAGAGTGCGGCGCCCCAGATCCCCGCCACCGAGCGTAGCGCCTCCGGCTCGCCGGTGAACGCCTCGTAGAGCGGCTCCGTCGTCCCGTGGCGCGAAAGGTAGAGGGTGGCGCCGAAGAGCACAAACGCCGTTGCCAGCGTCACCCCGGCGCGGAGCACCGTGCTGATGTGAACGGCCATGCGCGCCTCGGTCTTCGCGGCCGGCGCTTGACCTTGCGCCGCCGCGAGGCGCTGCTGCCGACGCAACATCGAGAACAAGATCACCGCGCTGAGGCGGCGCGTCGCTGCGCTCGGCGTCGCCACGTCACGCCCCCCCAAAGACGCCGCTGGTGATCATCTCCATCGCCAGGATCGAGACCAGCACCGAGAACACCAGCCGCAGCAGTCGGGTGTCGATGACGGCGAGCAGCCGCGCGCCGATCCACGAGCCGGCGGTGACGCCGAGCATGACCGGCATCGCCAGCCCCGGGTCGATGTATCCCTGACTGAGGTACACCCCGGCGCCGGCGGCGGCGGTGACACCGATCATGAAGTTGCTGGTCGCGGTCGAGACCTTGAACGGGATGCGCATCACCTGGTCCATCGCCACGACCTTCAGCGCCCCGGCCCCGATCCCCAACAGCCCGGCGAGGATGCCCGCGACCCACGCCAGGCCGAAGCCCAACGGCACCCGGTGCACCCGGTACGCGCGCCAACCGGCCGGGGTCGGATAGCGACCGTCCATCCGCAGGCGGCCGGCGAGCGCGTCAGGGAGATCGTCGGCGCCGGTACGTCGCGGCTCCGCGGTCGACACCATCGCCGAGTACAGCAGCACCGCGCCGAACAGGATCGCGATCAGCGACGCGGGGCACAGGCCGGCCAAGACCGCGCCGACGAGCGAGCCGGTGGTCGTCGCGATCTCCAAGAACATGCCGATGCGAACGTTGGTGAAGCCGTCGCGTACGAACGCGGCGGCGGCGCCGCTCGAGGTCGCGATCACCGACACCAGCGACGCGCCGATGGCGTAGTGGATGTCGACGTCGAAGGCCAGGGTCAGGAGGGGCACGATCATGACCCCGCCCCCTAGGCCGGTGAGGGCACCGACGAGGCCGGCCAGGACCGAGCCGGCCCCGACGAGCATCGTGAGCTGCAGCACGTTCATCGAGCCCTACGGCGCCGTCTGGCGCCTCATGAGTGCAACATCTGCGCTTGCGAGCCGCAGTGACGGCAGATCTGCGCCGCCTGCCGAATGACCTCGGTGCACTGCGGACACCTCTTGGTGTGCCCGTCTTTCAACGCCAGCGGCAGCGCGGCGACGATCAGCGAGAACGGCCCGAGGAGGAAGCCGGCGATGAACCAGCCCAGGGCGTTGCGCGCCTTGCTGTGCGCGACCATCGCCGCCGCGGCCCCAAAGACGCCACAAATCAGCACGTACTCAAGCATGGCTCTCCTTCTCTCGGCCCAGACGGCCGAGCGCACCCAGTCGGGTCGCTTCGCGCTCGGACGTCATATCTTGTACCTATACATATAACCAGACGCCAAAGCAAGCAAGAACTCGCCCACTGGGCGACATGCGGCCCGCTAAGGCAAGCGCATCCAAACCAGGCACAGCGCGGATCGGAGGCGCTTCACACTCCTAACGCGGAGCGTCTAGAGCGGAGTTATGGGCGCCGGCCGGGGCCGCGCGCCGGTGGTCACCCTGTCGACGACGTTGACGCTCTCGGATCGCGGGCTTACATTCGCGGCGGCCTTAACCAATGAGGAGGGATTACCATGGCCGACAAGATCAAGCGGGTCGATTACTACTACGTGCAAGTGCCCAACCAACCGGGGCAAGCGTTTCAAACCCTGGCGACGCTGAAGGAAGCCAACGTCAACCTGTTGGCGTTCACCGCGTTTCCGACCGAGGGCGGCAACTCGCAGGTGGTGATGGTGCCCGAGAAGCCCGAGGCCTTCGTCAAGGCCGCAGAGAAGGCGGCGCTGAAGCTGTCAGCGAAAAAGGAGGCGTTCTTCGTGCAGGGCAAAGACCGCCCCGGCGCCCTCGCCGAGGTGTTCAACAAGCTCGCCACCGCGAAGATCAACGTCCACGCCTCCAACGCCGCCACCGCGGGGTCGGCCTACGGCTTCGTGATCTGGGTCAAGGCGAAGGACGTCGACGCCGCCGCGAAGGTGCTCGGCGCCTAGTCGCGGATCCGTCGCCGAATCGCCCCATGCCGAGGCACCGGCCTGGCGCGTCGCGGGCTCAAGCAACCGCGCGCGCCACCGGTGCCAGCTCCTTGAGCTCCTGGACGATGGCCTCGAGGGTCTTCGCGGCGTCGCCGAAGACCATCGTCGCGTTCGGGGCATAGAACAGCTCGTTGTCGATACCGGCAAAACCGGGAGACATCGAGCGTTTCAGGATCATGACGCTCTTGGCCTTGTCGGCGTTCAAGATCGGCATGCCGTAGATCGGGCTCGCCGGGTCACGGTTCGCCGCCGGGTTGACGACGTCGTTGGCGCCGATGACGATGGCTACGTCGGTGCGCTCGAAGTCGTCGTTGATGTGGTCCATGTCGAAGAGCTGGTCGTAGTCCACGCCCGCCTCGGCGAGCAGGACGTTCATGTGCCCCGGCATCCGGCCGGCGACCGGGTGGATCGCAAAGCGCGCGTCGACCCCGAGGCGCTGCAACAGCTCGACGAGCTTCTTCACCGCGTGCTGCGCCTGCGACACCGCCATGCCATACCCCGGTACGACGATGACGCGCGCTGCGTGCTCGAGCAGCGCCGCCGCGTCCTCGGGCGTCGCGGACTTGTACGATCGCTCGACCGCCGCCTTCTCACCCCCGACCACCGCCTTTCCGAAGGCCCCGAACAAGACGTTGGTGATCGAGCGGTTCATCGCCTTGCACATGATGATCGACAGGATGAGCCCCGAGGCGCCGTCGAGGGCGCCGGCGATGATCAGGATGTCGTTCCCCAGCGCGAAGCCGGTGGCGCTGGCGGCGAGGCCGGCGTAGGCGTTCAACAAGGCGATCACCACCGGCATGTCGGCGGCGCCGATCGGCAGCACCAACATCACCCCGAACAGCGTCGCCAGACCGACCATGACGAAGAACGCGGTCGGCAGCGACGGCTCGACGACGACATAGACCGCGAGGCCGACGATGGCGGCGAACAGGGCGACGTTGAAGATGTTCTGGCCCTTGAAGGTCACCGGCCGGCCGGGGACCAGGCCCTGGAGCTTGCCGAAGGCGACGAGCGAGCCGGTGAACGTCAAGCTGCCGAACATCACCTCGAAGCCGAGGGCCGCGAGCTCGGCGGTGCTCAACAGGGCGCGGTGCTCGAGGTAGTGGGCGACGCCGACCAGCGCGGCGGCGAGCGCCCCGAACGCGTGCGACAGCGCGGTTCGCTGCGGCATCGCGGTCATCGGCGTCCAGGCGGCGATGCCGGCGCCGACCAGCGAACCGACGACGGCGCCCACCAAGATCCACTCCAGGCGGACGACGTCGTGGTTCAGGAGCGTGCCGGCGATCGCCAGCACCATCCCGACCTCGGCCAAGTGCATGCCGCGGCGCGCGGTGCGGGGGGAGGCGAGCCCCTTCAGGCCGAAGATGAACAACAGCGCCGCGACCAGGTAGATGAGCCCGATGAGGGTGCGCGGGCTCACGGCGCGGCTCCTTTGTCGCGGCGGCCGAACATCTTCAACATGCGCTCGGTGATCAGAAAGCCGCCGACGACGTTGGTCATCGCGGCGGCGACCGCGACGGTGCCGAGCAGGGTCGCGATCCACGACGCGTCGGCGCCGGCGACCAGGATCGCGCCGACCACGGAGATCGCCGACACCGCGTTGGTCGCCGACATCAGCGGCGTGTGCAACAGCGGCGGCACCCGGTGGATGATGTGGTAGCCGACCACCGCGGCGAGCACGAAGACGTACAGCTCCATCACTTGAATCGTGGCATCCATGGCGGTCTCCCATCGGCGCGGCGGCGCGCGCCTCGCGGTCGCGGTCTCACGCGGTCTTCGCCTGCGCCGGCTCGAGCGCCGCGCGCACCCGGGCGTTCACGACCACGCCGTCCCTCGTCAGCAGCGTGTCGCGGATGATCTGATCTTCGAGGTCGAGGGCCGGGGCGCCGGCGGCGTCGACGAGACCGAGCACGAAGGTCGCGATGTTCTTGGCGTAGAGCTGGCTGGCGTGAAACGCCAACGTCGACGGCAGGTTCAGCGGCCCGAGGATCGAGACGCCGTCTTGGTCGCGGGTTTCGCCGGGCTTGGTCTTCTCGCAGTTACCGCCCTGCTCGGCGGCGAGATCGACGATGACCGCGCCGCGCTTCATGCCTTGCATCATCGCCGCGGTGATCAAGACCGGGGCGCGCCGCCCCGGGACTTGCGCGGTGGTGATCACCACGTCGGCGGCCCGCACCCGTTCGCCGAGCGCCTGCTGTTGCCGGCGGCTGAAGTCGGCGGACTGCGCCTTGGCGTAGCCCGATTGGTCGGCGAGGCCCGTGGTGTCGAGGCCCAGATCGACGAACTTGCCGCCGACCGACAGCACCTGCTCTCGCACCTCGGGGCGCACGTCGTAGGCCTCGACCACCGCGCCGAGGCGCTTGGCGGTGGCGATCGCCTGCAGCCCGGCGACGCCGGCGCCGAGCACCAACACCCGCGCCGGGGCCAAGGTCCCGGCCGCGGTCATCATCATCGGAAAGACCCGGGGCGCCGCGGCCGCGGCCAAGAGCACCGCCTTGTAGCCGGCGAGGTTCGCCATCGACGACAAGACGTCCATCGCCTGGGCGCGGCTGATCCGCGGCAACAGCTCGAGCCCGAACACCGTCAGCCGCCGCCGCGCCATCGCTTCGACGCGCTCGGGGTTGCCGAGCGGATCTTGGAGACCGACCAAGATCTGACCGGGATGCGTGAGCTCGAGGTCGAGGTCGCCCTGCCGGGGATTGGCGCCCGGGCCGCGCACCTGCGCCAACAGGTCGGCGTCGCGAACGACGGCGGCGCGCTCGGCCACGAGCTCGGCGCCGGCCGCGGCGTAGGCGTCGTCGCCATAGCCCGCCTCGCTACCGGCCCCGGCCTCGACCTGCACGAGGACGCCGCGCTTCGCCAAGGACGCGATGACCCCCGGGACCAGGGCGACCCGCGCCTCGCCCGGAAACGATTCTCTGATGACGCCGAGCTTCACGCCGACCCCCTCGCGCCCACGGCACACGTTGGTCACGCGTCGGCGGCTGCGCAAGCGCAGACTGGCGACGGTAGGCGAAGCTCCTTACACTAGGGCCACACCCATGACAGTCCTCGACGGCCACAACGTCCTGACCTCGCGCGATCTGTTTCGCGAAGTGGTCGACAGCCTCGAGGACGGGGTCTACGTGGTCGACCGCGACCGGCGCATCACCTACTGGAACCGCGGCGCCGAGCACCTGGCCGGATACACCGCCGCCGAGATCCTCGGGCATCGCTGCGCCGACAACCTCCTGCTCCACGTCAACGAGCAGGGCGAGGTCCTCTGCCTCGCCGGTTGCCCGCTCGCCGCGACCATGGCGCGCGGCGCTCCCGTCGAGGCCCAGATCTACCTGCTCCACAAGGACGGCCACCGGGTGCCGGTGCGGGTCCGCGCCCTCCCGGTGCGCGACAGCCAGGGTCTGATCGTCGGCGCGGTCGAGACCTTCGCCGACGTGTCGCGGCAGCTGGCGATCGAGCAGCACGTGGCCGAGCTCCGCAGGCTCGCGATGCTGGACGAGCTGACCGGGCTCGCGAACCGACGCTACCTGGAGAACGCGTTGCGCTCCCGGCTCGAGGAGCACCAGCGCTACGGCTGGCGGCTCGGCGCGGTCTTCCTCGACATCGATCACTTCAAGGCGATCAATGACAGCCTCGGCCACGCGGCGGGCGACCGCATGCTGCAGATGGTGGCGCGCACCCTCGCGGCCACCTCGCGGGCCTTCGATCTGGTCGGCCGCTTCGGCGGCGAGGAGTTCGTCGCGATCGTCGCCAACGTCGACAAGGTCGAGCTGCTCCGCATCGCCGAGCGCTACCGCAACCTGGTGCAGCAATCGAGGCTCGGTCATCCGGATGGCGCGCGCCAGGTGACGATCTCGGTCGGCGCGACGCTCGCGACCATGAACGACACGATGGAGACCCTGCTTTGCCGCGCCGATCAGCTGATGTACGAGAGCAAGCAGCGCGGTCGCAACCGGGTGACCTCCGACGTCAGCTAGCGAACGCCGGGACGGCGCGCCCCCCTTCGGGTGCGCGGCGTCAAACCCAAGGGCGCGACTACCGGGGACAGGCCGAGAGGCACGCCGCGGTGTCGCCGGCGGCGAGGCGACAGGTGCCGTCGACGCTGTAGCTACAGCTGCCGCCGTTCGCGTTGCCGTTGCAGGCCGTGACCGCCTCGGGGGGCGGCGTCGGGTTGTCGGTCGATGCCGGAGCGCAGGCGAGCGGGGCGCCGGGGGGCGCACTGGGGGGCGGTGCGGCGCAGGTGCCGCTCAGGGTCGAGGTCCCGGAGACGAAGCTGCAGGCGGCGTCGACGCTCTTGCCGCTGCAGGCGCCGATCGACGCCGGCGTCGGTGCCGGCGGGTTCGGTCCGCAGGCGAGGCTGCCGCCGGTCGAAGGCGCGCGGCAGCTGCCGCTGACGGAATATTGGCACGCGCTGCCGAGCGCGGGTGCGACGCACGCCGTCGCGGCCTCGGCGGAGGCGTGGATCGCGAGATCGGCGGCGGCGCAAGCGGCCCCCGGCTCGACGTCGGTGCCTGGATCACCCGGGCCGACAGCGCCGTTCGGATCACCGGCCGCTGCCGGATCCCCCACCCCGGCCGCGCCCCCGACATCACCCGCGCTCGCGTCGGCCGTGGTGTCGTCCACCACCGGGCCGTCCGGGTCCCCCGCGGCGCTACTCGGTTCGGCCTCGGCGCGCGGGCCGGCGCCACCGTGGTCGGCCGCCCGCGACCGATCAGGGACCTCCACGAACCCCGGCCCGCAGGCCGCGGTCACCCCAATAAACACAAACAGAAACAGCACATTACGACCCTTGGTCTGCATCGGTCGTCTCCCTCGTGAACGGGCCTCGCGTGCGCCGCGACCGGCGCCTCTTGCCCAAAAGACAGATGAGGCTGACCGAGCGTTAGACCGAACTTTGACCGAGCTTTCACCTGGCGGTGACCGACAACGCCCCGGCCGATCGCTATCCTCAGCATGACCCGGCGGCGCGCGCGTCGCGCGAAGGCCGTGGCGAGGAGGGTGTCATGCTCGAGACCTCAATGTTGGAGCGGACGCCGCGGCGTTACGAGCTGATGGGGGCGTTGCCGTTCGTGGTCGCGCATCTCGCGGTGCTCGGAGTGTTTTGGTCCGGGGTCACGATGGCCGCGGTCTGGTGCGGCATCGGCCTGTACTGGCTGCGGATGTTCGCGGTGACCGCCGGCTACCATCGCTACTTCGCGCACCGCACCTTCAAGACCAGCCGCGTCGCCCAGTTCGTGCTGGCGTTCCTGGCGCAGACGAGCGCCCAGAAGGGGGTGCTGTGGTGGGCGTCGCATCACCGCCGCCACCACGCGCTGACCGACCGCCCCGGCGATCTGCACTCACCGCGGCAGGACGGGCTGTTCTACGCTCACGTCGGTTGGATCTTCAACCACACCAGCGAGACCAACTGGAACGGGATCCGCGACTTCGCGCGCTTCCCCGAGCTGCGGTTGCTGAACCGCTTCCCGCTGGCGCCCGCCATCCTGCTGGCGGCGGCGGTCACCTTCTGGCTCGGTTGGCCGGGGCTATTCGTCGGCTTCTTCGCCAGCACCGTGGTGTTGTGGCACGCGTCGTTCACGATCAACTCGCTCGCGCACCGCATCGGCCGGCGCCGCTTCCAGACCCACGACAACTCGCGGAACAACGTCTGGCTGGCGCTGTTGACCATGGGCGAGGGCTGGCACAACAACCACCACCGCTTCGTCGGTACCGCGCGCCAGGGCTTCTATTGGTACGAGGTCGACGCCACGTACTACTTGCTCCGCGGGTTGGCGTGGCTGGGCATCGTCTGGGAGCTCCGGCCGGTGCCCCAGAGGATCTTGGACGAAGGCCGGCACCACGAGGTGGCGACGGCGCGCCCCCCACAATCAGCGGTGGCCCTCGCCGCCGACGGCGGCGGCAGGCGGTGAGGCGGCTCTACCAGCTCGGGCGCTGATGGCGATCAGGTAACGGCTGATCGCCTCCAGCGCGTCCGGCCGCAGGTCGACGTGGTTGGCGGCCACCATGCGGTCGATGACCTTCGGCCATTCCTCTGCAGGCAACTCTTCGGGCAGGTGCAGGTGGTGACAGCCGGCGCAGCTCTGCACGTAGAGGGCGCGGCCCTGCTCCAGGCTCTCGAGGGTCACGCCCGGCCAAAGGAGCGCGGCGCGGCGAAGATCTTCCGGCCCCGGGTGCACGAGCGCCGGCGCACAGCTCGCCACGCTCGCGAGCAGCACGACGGCGCGCACCGCAGGGCGGGCGCGGGTCGCCGGCCGCAGGACGGTCACAGGCGGACGCCGAAGAGCAGCCGCACGTTCAGCCGCTCGTGCTCGTCGAGGACGAGCTTGGCGCCGGCGTCGCCCTTCTTCAGCGCCGGCAGCTGCGGCAGCACCGTCAAGGTCGCCCACCAGGCGTCGCTCGCGTAGCTGACGACCGGCCCGGCAAACAACGCCGCGTGCTGCCAACCCGCGCCGGGCAGGAACAGATTGTGGTTGCGCGCCTCGACGCCGGCCGAGAACGCCGCGGTCACGAAGTAGGCGGCGCCGACGTCGACCTCGGCGACGAGCTCCCGCTCGGCCTTGCCCCGGTTCGCGTAGATCCACTCGTGCTCGACGACCGCGTTCAACGCCGTGTAGAAGCTGCCGAGCCGCTTGTCGACGATGACCTTGACCTCCAGCTCCGCTTCCCCCGTGGCGACCCCGGGCTCGAGATAGAGCCCCAGGCCGATGGGGTCGGCCACCGCGTCGAGCACCTTGTACTTCCACTCCCAGGACACACCGCCCCACTCGAGCTCGGTCAGCCGCCCGCCGTCCTCGTCTTTGGTCACCGCCTTGAGGTTGAAGTACCAGGCGGTCTGCAGCCTGTCGGTGAGGCCGACCTCGAGCTCCAAGCGGTGGTCGAAACGGTTGTAGAAGCCGTCCCGGCCGACGCGGAACGTGGTCCAGGGCTCGAGCTCGAGGGCGCCGGCGTTGATGACCTCCGAGCCATAGGTGTAGGTGAAGCGGCGCTCGGAGGCTTGTGCGCGCGGGGCGTACAGTCCGAGCCCGAGCCCGATCGCGAGATAGACCGCCGCCGCACGCGCGACCCGACCCCTGCCGCTACCCCGCGCCGCTGCCGTCGAAAGATCTTTGGCTGTAATAACCATCGTTGTTAGTCTCCTCTAACATCAAGAGTGTTCGCCTTGGCAACCATTGTTAGCACTATCTAACACCCACGGCTGGTACGTCAAGAAGGCCGTTCGGTGGCCGGCTTGGGGGTGTGGCGCGTCGCGGGAGCTCACCGGTGGTCCTGGCGAACCGACGCGTGGCGACCAGCCGGCGGGCCTACTTTGCAGCGCCGACCGGCCGGTCGTAGGTGGCCCAGAACGGACAGGGCTCGTTGCCGTTCGTCAGGCGGCGGCCGAACAGGGCCTCGAACAACGTCGGGCGCTTGGAGACCGCGGTCAGGACCGCGTCGATGGCGGCGCGCGCTTCTCGGACCTGGCCGCCGGCGAGCGCCGCCCTTAGCGCTTGGTCCGCCGCCGCGCCGCCGGCCTCGATCCGGTCGAGCAACGCCGCAAAGGGGCGGACGAGCTCGGGGCTGGAAGCGAGGTGCGCCGCGACCTGGCGGAGCTCGGCGTCGACCCCGGGCCCCGAGAGCGGCAGCACCGCCTGCACCAACATCTCCACCGCAGTGTTCCTGTTCATGACCACCCCAGCGCCGGATCGTCGGCGGCATAGAGCGCCAGCGCCGCGATCGTCAGTGACGGCCCAAACGAGCCGGTCGAGCAGAACGGGCCGCTGCCGAGCACGTAGAGATTCTCGTGGTCGTGGCTGCGACAGCGATCGCCGACGACGCCGGTCTCGGCCGACGCCGACATCCGGGTGCCGCCACGCGGCTGACAACCTGACAGGCCGTCGCGCGCCACCGCGAGCGAGCGCATCGCCTTCTGACCGCGCAGGGCGCCGGCCTTCGCGGCGATGAACGCCCGGGTGCTCAAGTCGCGCGCCGTCGGCGTGATCGCCGCCCGCGCCAGCGGCAAGCCGAAGCGGTCGCGCGCCCTCCCGAGGCTCAGCGTGCTCGCGGCGGTCATCTCGGTCTCGTAGGAGAACACGATCGAAAAGCGATGCTCGTAGTCGGCGAGGCTCAGGGCGAGCTCCTCGCCCCACAGGCCTTGGCGCTCCCAGGTCGCGGCGAGCTGCGCCCACGGCGAGTCGCCACCCCGCGTCACGTCGCCGTTCCAGACCTCGAGCACGACGGCGTTGCGTCCGGCGCGCTCGTCCCGGGAGAGCCAGCTCAGGCAGCTCGAGGTGGTCGGCCGGCCGCGGTTCGGAAACACCGGCTCGTCGAGGACCGCGGTGCAGGTGACCTCGCCGTTGGACGCGAAGTACCGGCCGACGGTGCCCGAGCGGTTGGCGACCGGCTCTCCGGTCTTCTCGGCCGACGCCAACAAGATCCTGACGTTCTCGACCGCGTTCGCGGCCAGGAAGAAGTGCCGCGCCCGGGCGGTGAGCGGCGCACCGGCGCTGTCGACGCCGTGGACGGCCTCGATCTTGGCGCCGTCTTGCGACAGCTCGAGGTGGGTGACCGCGGTCAGCGACAGGACGTGCAGCCGGTCGTTGAACAGGTAGCTCGACAGGATGCGGTTTTGCGGTCGGAAGATCGCGCCGGCGGTGCAATGCTGCACGCAGGTCTTCATCCCCAGACAGCCGCCCTCCCACTCCGGCCGGTTGCGGGCGGCGTGCGGTTGCGGCACGAGACGCACCAGGCCGCCGCTCGCCGCTTCGAAGCGCAGGTCGAGGTAGCTCTGCTTGAAGGCCGGGTAGACGAACTTGTTGTGCCACGGCCACACTGCGGCGTCCGGCGCGCTCGGGCCCGAGACCTCGAGGATCTCCTCGGCCTGGTCGTAATACGGCGCCAGATCGTCGTAGCCTATGGGCCAGTCCTCGCCGTAGCCGAACAGGCTCTTGGTCTTGAAGTCGTCGGGGTGCAGGCGAAACGACAGCCCGTACCAGCGCGCCGCGCTGCCGCCGAGCTCGTAGCGCATGCTGTAGCGAAACGCCCACAGATCGGCGGTGCTCTCGATCTCGGCGAGATCGTCGAAGCGTGCCGCGGCCCCCGGAAAGTCGTTCTTGTAGCGCGTGAAACGGCCGTCGATGCCCGCCTCGGTCGTGACCACATGGTCCCACCACCAGGTGCTGCGGTCGGTGTCGTGGGTGCGATAGTCGGCGCCGCGATCGATCAGCAGCACCTTGCGGCCGCGCTTCAGCGCCCGCTCGGCAACGATGGTCCCGGCGAGCCCGCCGCCGATGATGCAGACGTCCGCCTCCAGCTCTTCCATGTGCCCCCTCGGGCGCGGCGCGCCGGTAGCCCTCGCCGGTCAGCCACCGGCAAGTCCAGATAGGTTGATCACTGCCGCGGCCGGGCGCAACACTGCAGGCCGATCCCGAGGCCGAGCTGAATGGTCCCCCGTGAGCCCCACGCTCAGGACCGGCAAAGCCGGATCCTTCGCGTCTACAGCCAGTTGCGACAGCCATCGTGATGACCCCGTGAACGCTTACATGGCGCGCTCTCCGGCGGGCACGGCCGGCCGGGATCTGGGCTGGCCTGCCGATCTGTGGTTCAGTCGGGCATGACCTCCTTGCCGTGGAAGGAGATCGTCCTATTCGCCGGCGCCTTCGTCGCCGGCGCCGCCGCCTCGATCGCGATCATCGCGATCGTCTTGGCGCGGCTGCCGGCGAGCTACTTCCGCGCGCGCCCGGTCGTGCCGGACGGGAGCCGGACGCGGCGCATCGCCGTTGTCGTGCTCGAGAACCTGCTGGGCTACGCGGTGATCGCGATCGGCATGGCGCTGTCGATCCCCGGGGTTCCGGGTCAGGGCGTGCTGACGATGCTCGTCGGCTTGATGCTGATCTCCTTCCCGGGCAAGCGCCGACTCGAGCGCTTCATGATCCGCCGGCAGAACGTCGCCCGGGCCGCCAACTGGATCCGGCGCCAGGCGGGCAAGGCGCCGTTCGAGCCGCCGTGATGGCCCGCGAGACCCGCCGCAGTCCGCCGAGCAGTGGCCTCCGGGCGGTCCGGCGCTCACCACGAGGCGAGCGACGCACGCTTCCAGGTGTTGGCGGCGACGCAAATGTAGACATACGTCGCGTCGAAGGTCAGCGTGCCCTTGGTGCAGGCGGCCGATGAGCTCGCGGGAGTCGACGACCCGATCCGGTAGGTATTGGTGTCGGCCAAGACTTTGTTCGAGACGGTCTGGGCGACGTCCTCCAACAGCGGGATGCCGCTCGCGTTTCGCAG
Source organism: Deltaproteobacteria bacterium (assembly GCA_016218825.1). GTDB lineage: Bacteria > Myxococcota > XYA12-FULL-58-9 > XYA12-FULL-58-9 > XYA12-FULL-58-9 > JACRCV01. Next base: position 150,259 of record JACRCV010000099.1, on the reverse strand, counting down.
GGTCACGGTTCGGTTGTTGGTCAGGTTCGTCAGGTCAAACGTGAGCGTGTTCCCCGCCGCGTTCTCGATCGTGAACAACGTATCCGCGACCGCGACCGTGTTGGACGCGTCGAGGATCTTGTTGGAGACCATCTGGGCGGCCGATCCCAACAGCAGCGTGCCGCCGGCGTTGGGCCAGGTGATCGTCCTGAGGGTGGTCAGCCGGGAGAGGTCGTGGACCAGCCCGTTTCGGTTCGCCGGGTCGGTCACCGCCGCGAGCAGCCAGACCGGGTTCAAGATGGGAGGGAGCTGCACGTGCTCGGTGCCCTGGTTCGCCTGGTAGCCGGTGTAGGTATAGAACAGGGCGTTATGCGGCCGGATGGTGCCCCCCGACGCGTAGGCATTGGCATACGTCGAGCCGATGAGCGTGAAGGTGGTGTCGCCGGTCTTGGAGATGATCCAGCGGCCGTTCGCTTCGGTCGTGCCGACGACGCCGGAGATCTCGACCTCGGCGCGGTGCGGCAGGCCGTGGGCCACGGCGGTGGTCACGGCGATGCGCCCCTGCCCGTTGTCGGCACAACCGGCGACGCTCACGGTCTCGATGACCGGCGCCACCTCGTCGTCCACGCCGTGGATGACGGCCCAATTGCCGTGGGCGGAGGTCCGGAACAGGAGCTCGGGCCTCGGCCCATCCATCATGCCGGCGTGAACGCCCGAGAAGGTGCAGCCCTTGCACGACATCTCCATGGCCCTGCCGGTGCCGCCCGCCAGGCGCGCGGTCGCGATGTTCGACCAGATGACGTCGTCCATCGCGTCGATGAGGATGCCCGGCGCGTTCTTCGTCGTCACCCGGATATTGTTGATGGACCCAAAGCACATGTGGTGCGGTGCTTCCCCCGAGAAGATCCCGGCCCGCACCGTATCGGCGATGGCAACGATCTCGATGGTGTCCAGGGTCGTGTTGACGAGCGACCGGTTGGCGGCGCCGGGAACATCCGGCTGGCCGTCTGCCGTGAGATCGAGTCCGTAGAGCGTCGTGTCCCGGATGTAGAGATCGTGAAACCGGACCTGCCGCCCGTTCGTGATCCGGAGCCCGGTGCCGGCCAGGTAGTTGCCGTTGAAGAAGACGTGCTCGATGCCGCCGCCGGTCATGGCGAACAGCGCGGTGGCGTCGGGGTTGCCCCAGGCCACCATGGTGCCGCCGGCCGCGCCGATCCACTTGAGGGTGACGCCGTCGTTCGTGGCGTCCTTGCCGGTCTGGCCCTCGCCGACGATGCGGATCCCGCTCGTCGTCACCTCGATCGTCGAGGCGATCTCGTAGGTTCCTTTCGGGAGGTAGATCGTCCCGCCGCTCCCCACCGCCTCCACCGCCTGTTGGATCGCCGGCGCGTCATCGATGCCGTCGTCGGGGACGGCGCCGTAGTCGGCGTGCGTCACGTCGGCCACCGGGCTCGGCCCGCCGGCCCCGGGATCGCCCTTCTCGCCCTTCTCGCCCTGCAGGAGCTGCACCGTGGCGTTGCACGACCCGGCCTGGTTCATGACGACGAGCGTGTACTGGCCCGGGGCGATCTCGTCCGGCAAGCGGACGCTGAGCTGGGTGTCGGTCGGCGTCTCACACGGCGCCAGATCGAAGGTCGCGCCGTCGCCGTCCATGAGCTTCGCGGCCGCGAGCGCGAGGTGTTGCCCGTGGATCGACAGCCGCTCGCGCAGGTGGTAGCCGCTGTGTCCTTCGCCGCCGTCCACCGAGCCGGTGCCGTCGATCGTCTCGATGACGGGCGCGCTCTCGCCCCCCGAACCGGACGGCGTGCGGCCATCCGAGCACCCGGCGCCTGCCGTGAGGAGTACGGTGACGGTGAAGGAAATGGAGATGCGTTGCATGGGGCCTCCGTGCGCGAGGTGACCAAGTTTTGTGACCACACCCAGTGATCCGGTCAGAGCGCCGGTGACGCCGGCGCGGCACTCGCGTCAACCACCGCGATCTGGTCGGAGCACTGGTCCTGGGAGTACCTTATCAGCCAATCGCGCTGGTGCACAGCAATGGACGCGGGGTGGCTGGTCGCGGCACCTCGATACTCAAGCTGGAGGGGCCGGAACGTGCGTGGTAAGATCGCGGGCTCGACATCGCCGGACCCTATCGAGTGGGATTGACCAGATGACTCCAACGCACGCCCAGGCCGTGAGGCTCGTCCTCACGGGCTCGTTGCTGTTTGCCGCTTGCCAGCAGACCTTCCTGCACCGCGTCCGGGAGGTCGGCTCCGCCAACGTCGCCGCGGGCGAGCCGCCGGGGGCGCCGGCCGACTTGACCGCGACCGGCGGGCCGGCGTCGATCGTCCTCAGCTGGACGCCGGACCCGGCGGCGGCGACCTTCAACCTCTACTGGAGCCAGAGCCCCGCGGTGAGCGTCGACACCGCCGAGCGGATCGCCAACGTCAGTCAGCCGTACACCCACAGCGGCCTGCTGCCCGGCGTCACCTATTACTACGTCGTCACCGGCACCAACGCCGCCGGCGAAGGTCCGCCGTCGGCCGAAGCCGCGGCGGCAGCACAGTACCCGCCGCCCTGCGGCCCGGACTTGCCGCCCTTGGCGCTCGTGGCCGTGCAAACGACCAACGGCATCGAGCTGTCGTGGACCTGCGACGCCACCGACGAAGGCGGCTTCGTCATCTACCGCCAGCGCCTCGGCGCCGAATGGGGCGAGCAGGATCGCCTCGACACGCCCGCGGCCGAGGGCGGCATCGCCGTCACCTTCACCGACACCGCCTTCGCCGCCGACACGACCTACCGCTACCGCGTGACCGCCTTCGGGTTGCCGCCCGCCGAGAGCAACTGCGAGACGATCCCGTCGAACATCGAGACCCTCCTCACCTGGCCGAGCCCGCCCGCGAGTGTCGTCGCCGGACCGCGCGCCGCCGACGTCATGGTCGTCGCATGGGAGGACACCAACGCCAACGAATCGGGTTACCGCATCGAGCGCTTCGACGGCGCCGGCTTCGTGGAGATCGCGGCGCCGGGCACGACCGCGACGCTGACCCACTACGACGACGTCGGTCGCGCGCACGGCACCACCTATCGTTACCGCGTGACCGCCGTGAGCCCCTCGGGAGAGAGCACCGGCGTCGAGGTCGAGGGCACGACGTCGCTCGATCCGACCGGCGGGCTCACCCCCGGCGCCGCGCACATGGCTCCGGGCTGCCGCCTCATCGTGCCGGGCACGGCGGCAGCCGACGCCACGACGACCCTGGTCGCGGGCCCGGCGATCTACCTGCCGCCGGGCAACGTGAGCGGCACGGTGACCCTGGCGACGACCTCCAGCTACGCGCTGACCGGGGTCGAGGCGGGATTCGCGCCGGCGGCGTTCCCGACGACGGCTTTCGCGATCGACGTGACCTGGACCGTCATCGACAGCGTCGGCGGCCGACTCGACGATTCCTCGGTGGTCGCGGTCACGCCGCTCGTAGGTCAGGTCCGCTCGCCGCCGCGCCGGCCGACGTTGACGATCGGCGACGACGCGGGCGAGGGCCGGCAGGCGCTGTGGCCGGCGTGCGGCGATTGCACCGGTCGGATGGCGAGCATCGCGATGGGAGACGGGCACACCTGCGCGATCGTCGGCCCGGGCGGGGGCGTCGAGTGCTGGGGCGCCGCCGACCGGGCTCAGCTCGGCGACGGGCACGGGTACTTGGACCGGAGCGCCAACCCGGTGCCGGCCTGCATGAGCGGCTTCGGCAACGGTTGCACGGGCGGCGCGGCGCTGTCCGGAGTCACGGATTTCGACGTCTATGACTCCGGCGGCTGCGCGGTCAAAGGCGGCGGTGTCTGGTGCTGGGGGGGCGCGGCGGGCGGGGCGGCGTTGCCGGTCGCGATCGGCGGGTTGGCCGGCGTGCAAGCGGTGGCCGTTGGGCGCGCTCACGCCTGCGCCGTCGTCGCCGGCGGCGAGGTCCGGTGTTGGGGCGCCAACAATGCCGGGCAGCTCGGCAACGGCAGCACCGCGGACAGCGCGACGCCGATGCCGGTGTGCGCCACCGCTTCGTCGCCGCCGGCTTGCGATGCCGTGCTCACCGGCGCCACCGAGATCGACGCGGGCGGCGACTATACCTGTGCCCTGCGCACGACCGGCCAGGCGTATTGCTGGGGAGCACGGGTCGATGCGACGTGCGACTCCGTGACCCGACCCGAGTTGCCGGCGCCGATGGGCAATGGCTGCTCGACGCCGTTTGCGGACTTCACCGAGGTGCGGGTGGGCGCTCGGCACGCATGCGGGGTCCGGGGGGCGACGAATGAAGTGTGGTGCTGGGGCGACAACGCGGATGGACGAGTCACGAGTCCAGGCGACGCCCCTTCAGGGTCATCGGTCCCCCGGGCGACGTGCGAGAGCGGCGCCTACACGTCCGGCAACTGCACGCCACTCACGGGCATCACCTCGATTGCCGCGGGCGCCGCGATGAGCTGCGGCCGCGTGGCCGCGACCGGCGAGATCCGTTGCTGGGGGTCCACTGCTCCGGCCAACCTCGAGCTCGTCCCGGCGACCCACATGGCTACCATCTGCACGAGCCTGAGCCCGTGTGTGCCGCTCGCCGGGGCGGGGAGCGTCGCCGTGGCGACCGATGTGTCCGGGAGCACGAGCCACGTCTGCGCCGTCATCAGCGCGACCGGCGAGGCCAGCTGCGTCGGCACCGGCGGCTCGGGCGAGCTCGGCGGCGGCATCGCGCAAGACTCCCTCACGGCCGTCACGGTTTGTGCGAGCGGCGCCGGCGCGAGCTGCACCCCGCTGACAGGGATCGCGGCCGCGAGCGCCGGCAGCGCCACCACCTGCGCGCGCACCACGGCGGGCGCGCTGCAATGCTGGGGTCATGCCGTGAGCGGTGGCGCCATCCCCGTCGGTGTTTGGGAGACCCGCGCCGCGCCCACCGACGTCTGCCTGAGCGGCCGCGGCCCCGGCTGCGTGGGCGGCATCGCCTTGACGGACGCGCGCTCGATCACGAGCAGCGCGACCCATTCCTGCGCGGTGACCGGCGCTGGCGCGCTCCACTGTTGGGGCGGCCGGGGCGGGCTCCTCGGCAGCGGCGCGCCGTTCGCCGACCAGACCCCGATCGTCCACGCCGTTGCCGGCTGTGAGACGGGATCGGGCGCTACCTGCCTGCCCTTCGCCAACCTCGTAGCGGCAGCCAGCGGTCGGGACTTCAGCTGCGTGCTCAACGCCGTGGGCCGAGTGCTGTGCTGGGGGCGAGGCGACCTCGGCCAGCTCGGCAACGGGTTGTTCGGGGGCACGGAGGGCGAGAGCCGGCCGCAGGACGTGATCTGCGGCCTGCGCTCGGGGCAAGGTTGCACCGCGGGCCTGGCGGTCGGCGGCCTGGTGAATATCGCGGCCGGCGACGCCCACGCGTGCGCGGTGACGAGCTCGGGGGGCGTCAAGTGTTGGGGCGCAGGTGCCGGCGGTCAGCTCGGCGACGGCACCGACTCCGCGCAGAATCAGCCCACCGAGGTGTGCGCGAGCGGCATCAACGTCGGCAGCGGCTGCCCCGGCACCGCGCTCGCGGACGTCACGAGCGTGGTCACCGGCAACTTGCACACCTGCGCGCTCGGCCGAGGCGGCGACGTGCTCTGCTGGGGTGACAACTCCTTCGGTCAGCTCGGCGTCGGCGTCCTCGGCGGCAAGCGCTTGAACCCCACCCCCGTGTGTCTGTCGGGATCGGGCGCCGCCTGCCCGCGCTTCGTCTCCCCTCCGATCGCGCTAGCGGCGGGCGCGTACCACACCTGCGCGTTGCTCGCGAGCGGCGAGATCTGGTGCTGGGGCGACAACACCAGCGGCCAGCTCGGCCCCAACGCCGCGATCGCGATCCCGAGCCAAAACCCGCTGCTCACCGTCACCGGCGCCGTGGCGGTGGCGGCCGCCGATGCAACCTGCGCCGTCGTCGCCGACGCCTCGATGCGGTGTTGGGGCCGGAACAACACCGGTCAGCTCGGCGACCGCACGACCACGAGCAGCGCTCAGCCCGTGACCGTCTGCGCGAGCGGCAGCGGCCCGGGTTGTCCCGCCTGGCAAGAACCCGCGGTCGCGACCTGCGATCTCTACGATGCGGTGAGCAACTGATGCGCGCCCTCGTGATCACCATCACTCTCCTCGCGCCCGCGACCGCCAAGACGCCGCTCGAGCCCGGCGACCGCTGCGAGCTGACGCGGCCTCTGCGTCTGACGCCGGCCGGGAGCAAGAAGCCCGTACCGCTCAAGGCGGGCGTCGTGGTCGAGATCGTCGGCGCCGCCAAGAAGACGACCTTGGTCAGGCTCGACGACAAGAACGGCAGCGTTCCCACCGCGCCGCTCTTGGCGGCGTGCAAGCGCATCGAGCCGGTTCAGGCCGGCGAGGCTGCGGCGCCGGGCGGCACGGCGCCGCCGAGCCCTGAGCCACCGGCGCGACCCGAGCCGCCGCCACCACCGCCGGCCGAGGCCACGCCGGCGCCGGCAACGGCGTCGCCACCCGCGGCCCCGTCGTCACCGCCGCCGATGACGGCGTCGCCGCAGCCGGCGCCGACCGCGGCGGCCGTGGTGGCCGGCGTCGAACGGCTCCAGGACACGCTCGGCGCCGGACCCGAGCCCGCCCCGCTGCGGGCGGTTTCGGAGGCGAAGCGCGACGACGTCTCGGGCAAGATCAAGATCGCCGTCATGGACCTGCGCGGCTCGGACAACGTCCCCAAGCAGATGCTCGCATCGCTCAGCACCCAAGTGTCGCAGGAGCTCGACGCCCTCGGCCCGTTCAAGGCGATCTCCGCCCAGGACGTCCAGCAGATGCTCGCCTTCGAGAACCTGAAGGACCAGGTCGGCTGCGACGACGTCACCTGCCTGGCCGAGATCGGCGGCGCCCTCGGCGCGGACTTCCTCGTCACCGGCTCGGTGCTCCAGCTCGGCGACAGCTTCCTCGTCCAGTTGCAGCTCATGAACATCCGCCAGGCGCGGGCCGACGCTCGCGTCTCCCGTGACTTCAGCGGCAGTCTCAAGGGCCTGTTCGAGGAGACGCGCATCGCGACCCGGATGGTCGTGCGCGACATTCTGGCGCAGCGCTCCGGTCAGGTCGTCATCCAGGCGAGCGAAGAGGGCGCGACGGTCAAGATCGACGGCAGCATCATCGGCGTGAGCCCGGTCCCCCCCCTCGAGCTCTCGGGCGGCATGCACACGGTGACGCTCGAGAAGACCGGCTTCGTGCAGTTTCAGAAGGACGTCGAGGTCCAGGAGAAGGCGGCGCGGGCGGTGGTCGCGAACCTCAGGCCGTCGGCGGAGTTCAGGCGGGCCTACCGCGACAGCGCCAGGTTCTGGCGGCGCCTGAGCTGGGCGGGCGTGGCCGTCGGCGCCGCCGGGCTCGGCGGCGGTGGCGCGCTCTTCTATGTCGGTGCGAAGCAAGCCAAGACGCTCGACCGCGACCGCAGCACCTTCAACGCCCAGGCGCGGCGCACCGAGTCGGAGCGCCAGGCGCTCCTGGAGCGGGAGCAGCGCATCGCAGTGCTCGATACCCTGGCACTGGTGTGCGGCAGCGTCGGCCTCGCGAGCGCGGCCGTGGGCATCGGCCTCTTTACCACCGGGGACGACCCGGATCGCTACGAGGCCGAGGCTCCGGGCGGGCCCGCAGGTGAAGGCGCCGGCGCCCACCTCGTGGTCCTGCCTTCGGGGCTGTCCTTGGTCCTGGCGTTCTGACGCGGACAGGCTCGACGACGGACCGTCTGGCCGAGGTTTGCCCGCGATGCGATGATTCGGGCGCTTGACCGGGTCAACGCAAGAGCAGCAGCAGCCCGGCGCCTTCCTCGGGACTGCCCACGGAGCCAACCAACGTCTTGGATCGACCGCGGAGCGCAAACACGTTGCCGTCCGAGATGAGCCCGACGAGCTTTTCCTTGCCGCCGTCGTACTTGAAGATCTGCACCTGGTTGCCGACCTTCTTGTAGGTGCCAACACCCTTGGCGACACCCTCACCAACCTTCTTGGCCACACTCCCATTCGAGGCGAAACCCACGTACCGGCCCTTGCCCGGCGGGCCCTTCATGATGTTCGAGGTGTAGACGTAGGTGTTCTCGACGACGTAGCCAATCTGCGGACCGCTGCGGTTGGCGCCCGCGAAGATGCCCCGGTGCCCCTTCTTCTTGTAGGCCGCTGCGGCGTCCTTGTCCGCCATGGCCGTGGCCCATTTCTCGTAACCGCTCCAGAACGCATCGGCGGCTCTAACGGTCGCGCTCTCCTCGATCCTCGACATGGCGACATCCTCCTGTTGGCCAGAGAAGCTCAGGTTGAGATACGAAGTTGCAAAGTCCGGGCCAGGCCCCGACATTCCCCCGACAACCCCCAACATCCGGTGCCACACGCCCCAGGGCGGGTGAAATTGTCATTAGATCGCAGCGCAGTTGTTTCGTGCTGCACCGATCTTCTTGCGAAGGTCAGCTCGGTGGCACCGATCTCTCGCGCCGGTCTCGCGGGCGCCGCCGGGCTCCCACGGGATCCCTCTTCCGGGCACCTACCATGAGCCGGCGGCGCCTACGCCGGCGCCGGGGACGAAGTAGCGCGCGCAGTCTCTGCTTCGGGTGGCGCGGCGCTGTGGGGCGCTGCGGCTTGCTCTACGGCTGGATTGCTGTCGGCTTGAGCCCGAGCGTGGGCGCTGCTGTCGTCTGGTGCTTGTCGTGGGTGTAGATCTCGGCGAAGTTGTGGTGCAGCGCCGTGACGAGGTGGATGCAGTCGGCTGACCGAAGGAAGACATCCTCGGGCAGCGTGACGTAGCTTCGGGCGGCGGCCTCGGCGATCACGCTGTCGAGCGGCAACCATGCCCAGAATCCGCCGATGTCGTCCGTCGAGAACTGCCGAACGACGGTCGAGAAGTCGGAGCGGGTCCACTTGCCCTCGCGCAACCGTCGGTGGAAGACGGCCATCAGCTCCGGCCGCATCAGCTCCGACACGCACACCTCGTCCTCTGCTTCGAGGCGCTCGCGCACAGCGACGCTCTCGAGCTCGGGCACGTAGAGCTTCGCCACGGTCGACGTGTCGCAGAAGATCATCGGTTACCGTTCACGGGGGACCGCCCGCCGCGAGAAGATACGGCCAGTTACGAGAGCCATCGTGATGACCCCGTGAACGAGGATGATCATCGATCCCCGCGCACCGCATCGAGGTCGTCGTGTAGGTCGCTGCCTGGCGTGCCCGCCATCAGAGCCTCGAACTCCGGTAGGAGCTTACGCTTGCGCGGGCGCGGCTTGAGCAAGGAGGGATTCGCGAGGACAGCGACGGGTTGGCCGCGATCAGTAACGACGACCGGGCCGCGCGACATGCCCGCGCGCCGAACCTGCTCGCCGGTCGCGGCGTGGAGCTCCTTGATCGTGATTCTCGAAGGCATGGTGTAACTGTGACACCTCGGTTGTAGGGCGTCAAGTGTCACCGTCCCGCTCAGAGCCAAGCTCGTGCGTCGTGCGGAGAGTTGGCGATGGTCGAGCCTCGGCGGGTTACTCCGCGTTGGGGATTAGGGTCCGAGCACGCGTCTGCAACCGGAAGCGAACATGTGCTATCGTGGTTTCTCGAGGTCTTCGATGAGTGCCACCCGCGGTGACGAGATGCCGAGCGGTGAAGAGACCGCGGCCGTCGATCTCACGCTGATCGACGCCGTGCTCGCCTTGTCCCCTGCGGAGCGGCTGGAGCTCAACGATCGGATGGCCACCATGGCCGAGGAGCTCCGGGCCGGTTTCGCGGTCGCAGAGGACCATGACTGATCTCACAACCCTGCTCGAGCGCCTTCACGACTCCGGGGTCGAATTCATTCTGGTCGGCGGCCTCGCCGCCGTCAGCCAGGGCGCGCCGGTGACGACGTTTGACGTCGATATCGTTCACCGAATCGACGATGTGAACATCGCGCGTCTGCTCGCGCTCTTGACGTCGTTGAATGCCCGGCACCGCGGTCAAGGGGACCGGATCTTGCGCCCCACGGCGGGCGACCTCGCAGCCGGTGGTCACTGTCTGCTCCTGACCGATCTCGGTCCGCTCGATGTCTTGGGCAAGATCGAGGGCGGGCGGCGCTACGAAGAGCTGCTGGGCGACACGGTCGGGATCCCGTTTCGCGGCCGAACCATTCGCGTCGTCAAGCTCGCGCTCCTCGTCGAGCTGAAACGAGGATCGAAGCTGCCGGTGGACCGCGAGCGCCTCGTGGTTCTGGAAGCCACGCTGCGCCGTCTTCAAGGCAAGGAGCGCCCCGAGTAGGTGCATTGATTCCTGATCACTGGAGACACACCGCGTGACGCTCGCCCCATTCCTCCTCGCTTTGATTCTGGTACTGCAGGTAGCGGGCGCTGAGGACCGACGCTGATAGGACGTTGACGGGCTCTGTTTTGAGATATATACAATTATGATGAATTCTACGTATTCTGTAACGGAGGCTCAGGCGAAGCTCCCCAGGTTGCTCAAGGATGCGAGCGACCGCCCGGTCGCGATTCAGCGGAGAAACAAGACCGTTGCTTACGTGGTCTCGCGCGCACGCATGGAGGCGATCGCCGAAACATTGGAGTTACTCGCCAACCCGGAAGCTCTCGAAGCGTTCCGCCGGGACCGTGGCGGCAAGGGCAGGTTCTATCCGCTGACGGCGCTCGACGATGAAGGTTGAGCTTGAGCAGCAAGTAGTCGACTTCGTCCGAGCCTGTGCTCCGGATCCGCGCAAGCTTCTAAGAGAGGCCCTGCGAGCGCTCGCGCACGAGCGTGGCGACATCAGGCCGCTCGAAGGGCCACTGCATGACTACTGCCGGCTGCGGGTGGGTAGCTATCGGGTGATCTTCCGTTACGCGACGGAACACCACCACGCCTGTATCCGTTGTGTGTTTGCTGAGCGGCGATCGATCATCTACGAGGTCTTCGAGCGGATGTTGACCGAGGAGGCACCAGACCGTCGTTGAGTCATGCGGCGCGCCAGCGCGGCAGCGCGGGCCTCAAGCTCCTCCCGAGCCAGCCCAATGACGTACGACCAGGTCTCCGTTCCAGTGCCCGCCATGCCCGCCCGCGAGGCCGAAAGCGCTCCCCTCAGCCGATCCCCCGCGCCCTGAGCGCCCGGCTCGGCGCCACTCTCGAGACCTGGACAATCGGCAAGATCGCGGCGAGCGGCAGCGCCAACAGGCACGGGACCAGGACGTAGAGGACGTCCTCGGGGCGCAGATAGTAGAAGGTGATCGCAAACCAGGCGCGGCCGGTCTGGTACTGCAGGTAGCGGGCGATGAGGACCGACAATGGCACCGACAACAGCACGGCGAGCGCCGCCTCGGCCGCGACCTCGACGAGGATCATCCGCACCAGCTCCGGCATCGAGAAGCCGTAGGTGCGCAGCGTCGCGTACTCGCCCTCGCGCTCGAGGATCACCATCGACAGCCCGGTGAGCATGAACAGCCCGGCCAGGATCATCGAGACCGTGATCGCCGACTCGATGATCGACCAGAGGATCTCGAGGTATTGATAGACGAGCTCGTGCATCTCGGCCTTCAACGACACGTAGGTCACCATCTCGTGCGCGAACAGCGCCTTCTCGACCTGCCGCGGTGGGGCGGCAAAGCGCGCCAGGAAGCTGGTGTACTCGACGGGCAGGCTCAACACCCGCCGCGCGACCTGAATCGGCACATACCCCAGGCCGATGGTCATGTCGTCGATCAGGCCCACGACCCGCACCGCCTCGGTGCGGCCGCCGCTCTTGATCCACAGGCGCTCGCCGATCTTGTAGGGCCGGGTGTGGTTGAAGTTGTTGTTCATCACGATCGCCGGCTCGTCGTCCCTGGTGAACAAACCGCCGCTGACGAAGCGGAAGGTGCGCAGATGGTCGGCGGCGTGCATGCCGACGATGCGATGGTCGGCGCAGCCGAGCTCCGGCGTGTCACACAGCTCGACGAAGCCCGAGACCACCGGCTCGACCTCGGCGACCCCGGCGGTCGCGAAGATCGGCGCCGCTTCGTCCGGCGGCAGCGGCACCTTGAAGGCGACGATCGCGTCCCAGCGCTCGTGCGCGAAGGCCATCTTGGCGTACTCGTTCCAGGCGGTGCGCGAGAACCGGAACGCCATCGACATCGCCATCGCCATCGCGATCAACGCCACCACCGCGAGCGTCAGCCGGGCCCGGCGCAGGAGGTTGCGGATCCCGAAACGCGAGGTGACCGAGCGCGACAACGGGCCCAACAGCCACTCGATGGTGCGCGGGCTGGCGACGAAGCTCTTCTCCTGCCGACCGCGCATCGCCGCCGCCGGCGTCAAGCGCACCGCGTGCACCGCCGGCGCGAGCACCGCGAGCATCGCCCCGACGACGCCCAAGATCGCGGCGCGCAAGATGACCGTCGGCAACAGGAAGAACCGGGCGGGCGGCAAGCCGATCGCCGCCGCGTAGGCGTTGGCGAGCGCCATGCTGACGACCGGCGACAGACAGGCGCCGATCAGCGCGGCGACCGAGCCGCACCCGAAGGCGGCGACGAGGTAGGCGACGACGATCTGCCGGCCGGTGAAGCCGACCGCGAGCAGCGCCCCGGTCTCGCGCTGCTCCTCGTTCATCAGCCGCGCCAGCGACAACATCAACACCAACAGGGTCACGAGCCCGAACAGGCCGGCGACCACCGGCACGAAGATGCCGAACGACTTCAGATCTTGCGCCAAGAAGCGGTAGCTGAAGTGACCCTCGCGGGCGACACAGACATTGATGCGAAGCGGCGCCACCGCCGCCTGCACCCGTTGTTTCTGCGCTTCGCTCACGCCGTGGCCGGCGAAGCTCAACACCACGTTGTTGTACATCGGCTCGCCGAAGGTGAGGGTGAGCTTGTCGATCGAGCGATAGACGACGACCAGCGAGCCCTTCGACGGCAACAGCACGTCGGGGTTCGCGGTGGGGAGCAGGAACTCGGCGGTGCGCGCCAGCCCCACGATCGTCATCGGCTCGGGGTTGTTGTACGGGTTCAGCGTGATGCCGTCGCCGACCTTGAACCCGAGGATCTTCGCGACCGCCTCCTCCATCACGACCTCGTCGGTCTTGTCGGGGGAGAGGTACCGGCCGGCGATGATCTCGAGGGCGTCCACCGCCGGCAGCTCTTTCGGGTCGAGGTAGATCTCGAGGCTCATCACCGGCTTGCGATCGCTGAGCTCCACCGCGCCGCACGACAAGAAGCGCACCACCCCGGCCGAGGCGCCGACCGCGGCCGCGGCCTGTGGCTCACCTTTGGCGAGGGCCGAGAGCCAGGGCGGGAGCTCGCTCAGGTCGGCGGCGGCGAGGGTCAGCTCGAGATCGGCGAGCTTCAAGGTGTCGTAGTAGTAGTCGCGGGTGAAGAAGATCGAGGCCTGCGCCTGAAAACCGCCGGCGTAGGTCGCGACCCCGGCGGCGAGCACCCCGAACGACAGCCAGGCGCGCAACCCCATGCGGCGGAAGTCGCGCAGCGCCTTGGTCCACAACAGCGGCATCAGGCGTGACCGCAAGCTTCGTCGATCACACCGTCCTTGATGTGCAGGACCCGGTCCGGCGCCGAGAACAACGCCGGGTTGTGGGTGACGACGATGGCGGTGGTGCCGGACTCGCGCCGCAGGGTGTCGATGAGCATCACGACGTGCTGGCCCGACTCGCTGTCGAGGTTGCCGGTAGGCTCGTCGCACAACAGCAGCGCCGGCCGGCGCACGAGCGCCCGGGCCACCGCGACCCGTTGCTGTTCGCCGCCCGAGAGCTGCCCCGGAAACCGATCGCGGAAGTCTTGCAGACCGACGGCGGCGAGGACCTCGTCGGCGCGGGCGCGGCGGGCGCTCGCGGCGAGCGGCTGATGCTCGAGGGCGAGCTCGACGTTCTCGCGCGCCGTCAAGGTCGGCATCAAGTTGTAGAACTGGAAGATGAAGCCGAGCTGCTCGCGGCGGAAGCGCACCACGTCGCGGTTGGGCGCGGTGGTCAGGTTCAAGCCGTCGACCACGACGTCGCCGGCGTCGGCGCGGTCGATGCCGCCGAGCAGGTTCAAGAGCGTGGTCTTGCCCGAGCCCGAGGCGCCGAGGACCATGTGCAGGCGGCCACGCGAAAGGGTCAGGGAGACCCCTTTGAGCACCGGGGTCGAGAGCCCGCCCTCGCGGTAGGTGCGCACCACGCCGGCCAGACGGACGATCGGCGAGGCGCGGTCGGCGGCGGCGCTGGGGGTGACGAGGCGAACGGGGGCGAGCTCCATGGTCGCGGTCATACCAGGGACGCGTGCGGCCTGCCTAGGACCGGGTCGGCGCACCAAGTCGCTTGACGGCACGCGGTGACCTGTGCCAAACAGGCAGCCGAGCGGAGCGCCTCCGCTCCAATCCTCTAGTTGAACGAGTAGGCGTCAGCGGGTTCGGGGTCCAACCAGTCATCGCCCAACGTCCCGGCCCGTCATCACCTGTTATCTCCAGCCCCCGCGAGCAAGGGCGACTGGTCGCGGGAATTCGGGGCGAGTGCCATGTCAGCAGGCAAAGAATTAGGCAAAGACGGCGTTGTTCATCTTGAAGATCTGAAGAAGAAGAAGCACGGCGACCTCGCCAAGGCGGCGACCGACCTCGGCATCGAGGGCGCGGCCGGGATGCGCAAGCAGGATCTGATCTTCGCGCTCCTGCAGAAGCACTCGGAGAACAACGGCACGGTTTACTCCGACGGCGTCCTCGAGACCCTGCCGGACGGCTACGGCTTCCTGCGCGCCCCTGACTACAACTACCTCCCGGGCCCGGACGACATCTACGTGTCGCCGTCGCAGGTGCGCCGCCTCGGCTTGCGCACCGGAGACTCGGTGAGCGGTCAGATCCGGCCGCCGAAGGACTCGGAGCGCTACTACGCGCTGTTGAAGGTCGACAAGGTCAACTTCGACGCGCCCGAGAAGGCGCGCGACAAGATCCTGTTCGACAACCTGACGCCGCTCTACCCCAACAAGAAGTTCAACCTCGAGTACGATCCGTCGAACCTGTCGACGCGGATCATCGACCTGTTGGTGCCGATCGGCAAAGGCCAGCGGGCGCTGATCGTCTCGCCCCCCAGGGCCGGCAAGACGGTGATGCTGCAGAACATCGCCAACGCCATCACCACCAACCACCCCGAGGTCTACCTCATCGTGCTCTTGATCGACGAGCGCCCCGAAGAGGTGACCGACATGCAGCGCTCGGTCAAAGGCGAGGTGGTCAGCTCGACCTTCGACGAGCCCGCGTCCCGTCACGTGCAGGTCGCGGAGATGGTGATCGAGAAGGCCAAGCGCCTGGTGGAGCACGGCCACGACGTCGTGATCCTCCTCGACTCGATCACCCGTCTGGCGCGCGCGTACAACACCGTGGTGCCGCCGTCCGGCAAGATCTTGTCCGGCGGCGTCGACTCCAACGCGCTGCACAAGCCGAAGCGCTTCTTCGGCGCGGCGCGCAACGTCGAAGAGGGCGGCTCGCTGACGATCATCGGCACCGCGCTCGTCGACACCGGCAGCCGTATGGACGAGGTGATCTTCGAGGAGTTCAAGGGCACCGGCAACTCCGAGCTCCACCTCGACCGCAAGCTGATGGAGAAGCGCATCTTCCCGACGATGGACATCAACCGCTCGTCGACCCGTAAGGAGGAGCTGCTGCTCGAGGCGAGCATCTTGAACCGGGTGTGGATCCTGCGGCAGCTGTTGCATCCGCTGAACGTCATCGACTCCATGGAGTTCTTGATCTCCAAGGTCAAAGGCTCGAAGACCAACAAGGAGTTCCTCGACTCGATGTCCACGTAGCAGCAACTGGTCGCGGCGTCGGAAAGGAGTGTGGCGAGGCCATGGCACGCCTGGGTGAGCTTCTCGTTCGCGAGAACATGATCAGCGTCGATCAGCTGCGGCAGGCGCAGGACGAGCAGAAGAAGACCGGCGGCCGCCTCGGGGCGTCGCTGGTCAAGCTCGGCATGATCGAAGAGAACGATCTGCTGAGCTTCCTCTCCAAGCAGTACCACGTGCCCTCGATCAACCTCGACGACTTCGAGATCGAGCCCGACATCGTCAAGCTCTTGACCGAGGACGTGGTCAGCAAGCACCAGGTGATCCCGGTGCACCGCGCCGGCGCCTCGTTGGTCGTGGCGATGGCGGATCCGTCCAACATCTTCGCGATCGACGACGTCAAGTTCTTGACCGGCTACAACGTCGAGGTGGTGGTCGCGAGCGAAGCGCAGATCGGGCGCGCGATCGAGAAGTACTACAAGACCGGGTCCGCCGAGGCCTACGACGAGGTCATGCAGGGCTTCGACGAGGGCGAGATCGCCTTCGGCAGCGACGAAGAGACCGTCAACGTCCTCGATCTCGAGAAGAGCGCCGAAGACGCGCCGGTCGTCAAGCTCGTGAACCTGATCCTCGTCGACGCCATCAAGAAGGGCGCCTCCGATATCCACGTCGAGCCCTACGAGAAGGAGTTCCGGGTCCGCTACCGCATCGACGGCGCGCTCTACGAGGTCATGAAGCCGCCGTTGAAGCTCAGGAACGCGGTCGTCAGCCGCATCAAGATCATGAGCTCGCTCGACATCGCCGAGCGCCGCCTGCCGCAGGACGGCCGCATCAAGCTCAAGCTCGGCAAGGGCCGGGAGATGGACTTCCGAGTCTCGGTGTTGCCGACCCTGTTCGGCGAAAAAGTGGTCATGCGCTTGCTCGACAAGGGCAACCTGCAGCTCGACATGACCAAGCTCGGCTTCGAGGAGAATCAGCTCAAGGCGTTCAAGGAGGGCATTCACAAGCCCTACGGCATGGTGCTGGTCACCGGTCCCACCGGCTCCGGCAAGACCACGACCTTGTACTCGGCGCTCTCCGAGCTCAACGTCTCGACCGACAACATCTCGACCGCCGAGGATCCGGTGGAGTTCAACCTCGCCGGCATCAACCAGGTGCAGATGCACGAGGACATCGGCCTGAACTTCGCCGCGGCGCTGCGCTCGTTCTTGCGCCAGGACCCCGACATCATCATGGTCGGCGAGATCCGCGACTTCGAGACCGCCGAGATCGGCATCAAGGCGGCGCTCACCGGCCACCTGGTGTTGTCGACCTTGCACACCAACGACGCGCCGTCGACGATCTCGCGGCTCTTGAACATGGGCGTCGAGCCCTTTCTGATCACCGCGGCGCTGAACGCCATCGTCGCCCAGCGGCTGGCGCGCAAGATCTGCAACGACTGCAAGAAGCCGCTCGACGTCTCGGCGCAGGCGATGAAGGACCTGCAGTTCCCGGCCGACAAGATCGGCAAGTTCCAGCCGTACCGCGGCACCGGCTGCGCCACCTGCTCCAACACCGGCTACAAAGGTCGCGTCGCGATCTATGAGGTCATGGCGGCCTCCGACCCGGTGAAGGAGATGATCTTGAACGGCGCCTCGACCGCCGAGCTCAAGGCCGAGGCCATCCGGCTCGGCATGAAGACGCTGCGCCAGGCCGTGATCTCCAAGGTCGTCGAAGGGCTCACGTGCATCGACGAGGTGTCCGCAGTCAGCGCCCCTGACTGAGGTTCTCGTCTCGCGCCGCGAGGAGGTCGTCGATGTCCAGTCAAGCTGCCGGCGGAGGGCCGGGCGTCGCGATGGGCGGCCAGAAGCTGACCCTCCAGGTCCTGCTGAAGACGATGATCGACAAGGGGGCGAGCGACCTCCACATCACCACCGGCTCGCCGCCGCGCCTGCGCATCGACGGTCGCCTGGTGCCGCTGAAGACCGAGCCGTTGTCGCCGGTCGAGACCAAGCAGCTGTGCTACTCGGTGCTCACCGACCAGCAGAAGCACGTCTTCGAAGAGGAGAACGAGCTCGACCTGTCGTTCGGCGTCAAGAGCCTGGCGCGGTTCCGCGCCAACGTCTACGTGCAGCGCGGCGCGGTGGCCGCGGCCTTCCGCCAGATCCCGTTCGAGATCAAGAAGCTCGATCAGCTCGGCGTCCCCGACGTCCTGGTCGAGATCGCCCGCAAGCCGCGCGGCCTGGTGTTGGTGACCGGTCCGACCGGCAGCGGCAAGTCGACGACCCTGGCCTCGATGATCGACATGATCAACACCGAGCGCCACGGCCACGTGGTGACCATCGAGGATCCGATCGAGTACCTGCACCCGCACAAGGGCTGCCTCGTCAACCAGCGCGAGGTCGGCAACGACACCAACAGCTTCAAGAAGGCGCTGAAGTACGTGCTGCGCCAGGATCCCGACGTCGTGTTGATCGGCGAGATGCGCGATCTCGAGACCATGGAGGCGGCGCTGACGATCTCGGAGACCGGCCACCTGGCGCTCGGCACCCTGCACACCAACTCCACGGTGCAGACCGTCAACCGCATCCTCGACGTCTTCCCGCCCTACCAGCAGTCCCAGATCCGGGCGCAGCTGTCGTTTGTCCTCGAGGCCGTCGTCTGCCAACAGCTGATCCCGAAGATCGGCGGCGGCCGGGTGCTGGCCTGCGAGGTCTTGATCCCCACCGCGGCGATCCGCAACTTGATCCGCGAGGACAAGATCCATCAGATCTACTCGCAGATGCAGGTCGGGCGCGGCAAGTACGCCATGCAGACCATGAACCAGGCGCTGGCGGACTTGGTACAACGCCACGTGATCCTCGCCGACGAAGCGATGAACACCAGCTCGGACCCCGAAGAGCTGAAGAACCTCCTGCTCGCGGTTCACCAGCAGCAACGGCCACAGGCGCGCCCGCCGACCCGACCGTCGAGCCCGTAGGCTCGCGGCGCGCGCACCAGGAGCACGTCGATGCCAGTCTTCATTTGGGAAGCCCGACAACGAACCGGCGAGTCGCTGCGCGGCGAAATGGATGCGGCGAACCCGCAGATCGTGCTGCAGCGCTTGCGCTCCCAGAATCTCCAGGGCGCCAAGGTCAAGAAGAAGCCGATGCAGCTGTCGTTGAAGCTCCCGGGGAGCGGCGCCATCACCACCAAGGAGCTCGTGGTCTTCACGCGGCAGTTCGCGACGATGATCGACGCCGGCCTGCCGCTGGTGCAGTGCCTCGACATCCTCGGCTCGCAGATGGAGAACCCCGAGTTCCGCCGCGTGTTGCAGGACGTCAAGGCGGGCGTCGAGTCCGGCGGCACCCTCGCCGACTCGTTGAAGAAGCACCCCAAGGTCTTCGACCGTCTGTTCGTCAACCTGGTCGCCGCGGGCGAGGCCGGCGGCGTCCTCGACACCATCCTCAACCGTTTGGCGCAGTACATTGAAAAGAACATGAAGCTCGTCAAGCAGGTCAAGAGCGCCATGGTCTACCCGACGCTGGTCATCGGGGTGTCGGGGGCGGTGACCGTCGTCCTGCTGGTGTTCGTGATCCCGATCTTCCAGAAGATGTTCCAGGACTTCGGTAGCGCCCTGCCCGCCCCGACGCAGATGGTCGTCGACATGAGCGAGTTCACCCGTCGGAACATCATCTGGATCTTGCTCGCCATCGCCGGCCTGGTCCTCGGCTTCCGTGCCTTTTTGCGCAACACGACCGGCCGCGAGATCTTCGACCGGGTGCTGTTGAAGGCGCCCGGCGTCGGGCCGCTGGTGCAGAAGGTCGCGGTCGCCAAGTTCACCCGCACCCTCGGCACGATGCTGTCGTCCGGGGTGCCGATCCTCGAAGCGCTGGAGATCGTCGCCGCCACCGCCGGCAACACCGTCGTCGAGCGCGGCCTGCGGGTGGTGCGCGCCAAGATCTCCGAAGGCAAGACGATGGCGCAGCCGCTCTCCGAGATCCCGGTGTTCCCACCGATGGTGGTGCAGATGATCTCGGTCGGCGAGTCGTCGGGGGCGATGGACACGATGCTCAACAAGATCGCCGACTTCTACGACGACGAGGTCGACGCCGCGGTCGGCACGATGATGGCGATGCTCGAGCCGCTGATCATGGCGTTCCTCTCCGTGGTCTTGGGCGGCCTGGTCATCTCGATGTACCTCCCGGTCTTCAGCATGGCCGGCGCCGTCGGCAAGTAGCTCCATCCCGCGAGTCCCCTGATGGCGCGCGAGCTGGAAGGTGACCTGGCCCGACGCCTCCCCTGGCTGTTGGTGTTCCGCGGCGTCGTCGCGACGGCGCTGCTCGCGTTGACCCTGGTCGCCGACCTCGCCGATTGGCCGGTCGCCCGCCTCGCCAACGTCCTCTACGCCGTCACCATCGGCACCTACGTCGTCGTCGTCCTGTTGGGGGTGCTGTTGAAGAGCGGCATGTCGCCGATCGCGATCTCTACCGCCCACCTGGTGACGGCGATCGCCGCGGCGCTGATGGTCGTCCAGGCGACCGGCGGCATCGGCTCGGCGTTCTCCTTCCTCTACCTGCTCGCGATCCTCGACGGCGCCATCATCGGCGGCCGGCGGGTGGCGCTCGCGGTCGCGTCGATGGCCAGCGTCGCCTATGGCCTGCAGCTGACCCTGCAGCTCTACGGGGTGGCCGCGGCGAACCTCGCGCCGCTGCCCGACCCGCTGGAGTTCATCAACGCCGTCGTGACCCACCTGGCGGCGTTCTACCTGATGGCGTTGCTCGCCGGACACCTCGCGGCGCAGCTCGAGTCCGCCCGCAGCGCCGCCAGCGCTGCCCGCGCCAGCCTGTCGCACGCCGAGGCCTTCCACGGCGCGGTGCTCGAGTCGCTGCCGGTCGGAGTGGTGAGCGTGGCTCCCGACGGCCAGATCCTGTCCGCGAACAGCGCCGCGGCCCGCATCCTCCAGATCTCGGCCGCCGACCTGGTCCGTGGCCCCTGCCCGCCGGTGTTGACCGCCTTCCTCCACGGCGCCGCCGACAGCGCCGAGACCGCGGTGCCGCTCGCGGGTCAGGAGCGCCACCTCTTCTTGAGCCGCGCCGCGGTCACCCTCCCGAACGCCGGCGCCGAATCGCCGGCCCGACCGCGCTTGGCGCTGGTCCTCGAGGATCGCACCGACGTCAAAGCGTTGCAGCAGACCCTGCGCTTGAAAGAGCGAATGGCGTCGATCGGCCAGATGGCCGCGGGCATCGCCCACGAGCTCCGCAACCCCCTGGCGGCGATCTCCGGCGCCGTCGAGCTGTTGCGCGGCGCGAGCGAGGTCGAACGCCACAAGCTCGAGGCCATCATCCTGCGCGAGATCCAACGACTGAATGCGCTGGTGAGCGACTTCCTGGTCTATGCCCGCCCGACCGTGCCGCAACGCTCGCGGGTAGACCTGCAGGCGCTGGCCACCGAGGTCTGCGAGGTCCTGCGAACCGACGGCGCCTGGGCGGCGCACGAGATCTCCATCGCCGCCACCGGCCGCGTCGAGGCCGAGGTCGATCCGGGGCAGCTGCGCCAGACCCTGTGGAACCTGCTGCGCAACGCCCTCGAGGCGTCCGCGCCCGGCGGCGCGGTCGAGGTGAGCTTGACGCCGGTCAGCCAACCGACCGGCCCGGCCGTCGCCATCACCGTCCGCGATCACGGCAGCGGCTTGAGCGCCGCGGCGCGCGAGCATCTCTTCGAGCCGTTCTTCACCACCAAGGCCTCCGGCAGCGGCCTCGGCCTGGCCATCGTCGAGCGCATCGTCAGCGCGCACCACGGCAGCATCGCCCTCGACGCCGCGAACGGCGGTGGGACGCGGGTCGAGGTCGTGCTGCCCTGCACCGGCCGTTGAAGCACGCGGCCGGCCCCGCCTTGTCGCCGCATGGGCCCGAGGGTAGCATCAGCCGGTGGCGAACATCCTGGTGGTCGACGATGAGCGCTCGATGCGCGAGTTTCTGCAGATCTTGCTCGAGCGCGAGGGCCACGTCGTCACCACCGCCGCCAGCGTCAAGCAGGCGCTGCAGCGTTGTGGCGAAGGCGTCGCCGAGCTGGTGTTCGTCGATCTAAAGCTCCCGGACGGCTCCGGCATGGAGGTGCTCGCCTGGCTCAAGGAGCACGAGCCGGACGTCCAGGTCATCATGATGACCGCGTTCGCGACCACCGAGACCGCGGTCGGCGCCATGCGGATCGGGGCTTACGACTACCAGCTCAAGCCCTTCAAGGTCGAAGAGACCCGGGCGCTGACCCAGAAGGCGCTCGAGAAGCTCACGCTGCTGCGCGAGAACCGGGCGCTCCGGGCCCAGCTCAAGGGCGATCACAACCTCGCCCACATCGTCGGCAAGAGCACCGGCATGGCCGAGCTGATGGCGCTGCTCGCCAAGGTCGCGCCGACGCCGGCCAGCGTCTTGATCGAGGGCGAGAGCGGCACCGGCAAGGAGCTCGTCGCCCGCGCCATCCACGCCGCCAGCCCACGCCACGCCGGGCCGTTCGTCGCCGTGAACTGCGGCGCCATCCCGGAGACGCTGCTCGAGTCGGAGCTCTTCGGTCACGCCGCCGGCGCCTTCACCGGCGCCAACCGCAGCCGCCCGGGGCTGTTCGAGACCGCGACCGCCGGCACCCTGCTCTTCGACGAGATCGGCGAGTTGCCGCTCTCCATGCAGGTCAAGCTCCTCCGGGTCTTGCAGGAGCGCAAGGTTCGCCGCGTCGGCGAGGAGCACGAACGGCCGGTCGACGTCCGCGTCCTCGCGGCGACCAACCACGATCTGCAGGCCCGGGTGCAGGCGGGCCGCTTCCGCGAAGACCTGTTCTACCGCCTGAACGTCGTCCGCCTCCGGCTGCCACCGCTGCGCGAACGGCAGGACGACATCCCGACGTTGGCGCGCGCCTTCGTGCTCAAGTACGCCGAGAGCATGGGCAAGGAGGTTCGCGACGTCGCCCCCGAGACGGTCCGCGCCCTCTGCGGCTACCGCTTTCCCGGCAACGTCCGCGAGCTGCAGAACCTGATGGAACGCGCGGTGATCCTCGCTGGCGGCGACGCGATCCAGCTCGCCGACCTCCCCGAGGAGGTTCGCGGCACCGCGCCGCTGGCCGCGGCGGCCGACGTGACGATCCCCGAGGGTGGCATCGACTTCGAGGCGACGGTCCAAGGCCTCGAGCGGCGTCTCTTGAAGACCGCGCTGACACGCGCCGGCGGCGTCAAGACCCGCGCCGCCGAGCTCCTCGGACTGTCGCTGCGCTCGCTGCGCTATCGCCTGCAAAAACTCGGGCTACAGACGACCGCGGAGCCCGACGCTGACAGTGACCGGCGATGAGGACCGCGAGGCGCTTGCTCGCGGTTGCCGGCGTCTTCCCCCCGTTCGGCGGCCCGGGGGCGGTCCGGATGGTGAAGCTCTTCAAACACCTGCCGCGCCACGGCTGGGAGGTCGACGTCATCGCGCCCGGCGGGCGGGCCGGGTGGTACCCGGACCAGAGCCTGGCGGCGGAGCTCGGCTCGACCACCGTCGTCCGCGTCGGCCGCACCACCGCCGCGAGCACGCTGGCGACCCGGGTGCGCACCCTGGCCAAGGATCACAACGCGCAGGCCCCCTGGCTGCAGGCGCTGCGGCTCGCGATGCGCCCGGCGCGCCGTTTGCGCGACACCGTCAGCATCCCGGACGAGTACCTGCTCTGGGCGACGGCGGCCTGGCGGCGGGGCGGGGCGCTCGCCCGCGCGCGTCCTTATGACGCGCTCTTCACCTCGTCGTTTCCCTATTCGGTCCACCTCGCGGGGCTCGCCATCGCCCGCCAGACCGGGCTGCCGTGGGTCGTGGAGCTGCGCGACCCGTGGCGCGGCAACAGCTTTCGCCGGCAGACCCGCCCCTGGCGCCTGCGGCTCGACGGCTGGCTCGAGGCCCTGGTGCTGTCCTGCGCCCGAGAGATCGTGGCGCTCACCCCGGGCACGCTGTCGGCCCTCGCCGGAAGATACCCGGCAGAGATCAAGACAAAGCTCCACCTGATCACGAACGGCTTCGATCCCGACGACTACGGCGCAGCGCCGGCG
Organism: Deltaproteobacteria bacterium; assembly: GCA_016218825.1. Taxonomy (GTDB): domain Bacteria; phylum Myxococcota; class XYA12-FULL-58-9; order XYA12-FULL-58-9; family XYA12-FULL-58-9; genus JACRCV01. The sequence continues at coordinate 126,577 of JACRCV010000099.1, read as the reverse complement.
CCGACGCCGGGCAAGCCGCTGCAGCTGTTGTACGTCGGCACCTTCGAGCAGCCGCTGCAGCCGCCCGACACCTTCCTCGCGGCGCTCGGTGCGATGCTGTCGGCGCGGCCGGCGATTGCCGACGCCGTAGAGCTCCGCGTCCTCGGCGGCGCGGATTTGGCGAGCGGCGCTCAGATCGGCGCCTGGCGCGACGCCCACCCGGCGACCTCGATGCTGACGCTGCAGCCCTTCGTACCCCATCTCGAAGCGACCGCCGCGATGCTCGCCGCCGACGCCCTGGTGCTGTCAGTGGCCGCAGGCGCGGCTTGGGTGTTGACCTCCAAGGTCTTCGAGTACCTCGGCAGCGGTCGCCCGATCGTCGCGGTGGTGCCGGACGGCGACTGCCGTGACCTCCTGACTCGCTGTGGCGGCGCGACCCTGTTTTATCCGGGCGACGTGGCCGGCCTCGCCGCCTACCTGTTGCGGGCGATCGACGATGGCCATCGACTCCCGACGCCGCCGCAGAACGCCCAGGCAGTGCGGGCCCTCGCCTGGCCCGAGCTCGCCGCCAACCTCGCGGGCATCCTCGACCAGGCGACGCGGAGCTAGCCCGGTGCGTGTCGTCCACCTGATCAACGGCCTGGTTCGCGGCGGCGGCGAGCGCCTCCTGGTCGATCTGGTCACGCACCTGGACCGGCGGCGCTACGCACCGACCGTCTATCTGCTGACCCGTGGCGGCCCCCTCGCCGCCGAGCTCGCGCGCCTGAACGTGCCGGTGCGTCGCCTCACCTGGCTCGGCTTCCCGACCTGCTGGCGCTGGCCAGCGTTCCTGCTCGATCTCTTGCGCGCCGACGCCCTCCACACTCACTTCTACTACGCCGACCTGGTCGGCAGCGTCCTCGGCCGGCTGTTCGCGGTGCCACGCCGACTCTCCACCCGGCATGACACCGGCTTCTGGATGTCCCGCCGGCACCGCGTGCTCGAGCCCTGGATCTATCGCGGCTTTCACCAGGTCCTGTGCGTCTCGGCCGCGGTCGAGGCCGGCCTGCGAGGGCGCGGGGTGGCGCCCGAGCGCTTGTGCGTCGTCTTTCCCGGCGTGCCCGCCGTTGGGCCTGCGAAGTCCTCGGGTCGATCCCGCCCCACCGGCGCCATCGTGGCCGTTGGTCGTCTCGAGACCGTCAAAGGCCACGACCTGCTGCTCTCGGCCTTCGCAGAGCTGTGCGAGCGGCTCCCGGCCGCAGAGCTGCGCCTGCTGCTGATCGGCGCCGGCAGCGCGTTGCCGGCCCTGCGCCGCCTCGCGGCGCGGCTGGAGATCAGGGACCGCGTCACGTTCTACGGCGCATTGCCGCGCCCCGAGGTCTCGAACCACCTCGCCGAGGCACGCCTCTACGTGCTGCCGTCCCGCGCCGAGGCGGCGCCCCTCAGCTTGTTGGAGGCGATGGCTGCCGGCTTGCCGTGTATCGCGACCGCGGTCGGCGGGGTGCCCGAGATCCTCACCCACGCGGAGAACGGCTGGCTGGTTCCTCCCGAAGATCCGGAGGCGCTCGCCGCCGCGATGTACGCGCTCCTCACCGACGCCGAGCGCGCCAGGAAGCTCGGCGCCGCGGCGCGTCGCACCGTCGCCGAGCGCTTCTCTCTCGCCGCCTACATCGACGCGGTGGTCAGCTGCTACGCGGGCCGCTGAGCGTCCAGACGGCGTCCTCGAGGTACATCGCGTCCTGAGCCACCGCGCCCGCCTCGTGCGCGACCGCGAACGCGCAGACGCCCTCCACCTGGTCGAGCGCCTCGCCGCGCACGCCACTAAGCAATCGCACCCGAAGCGAGTACCGCCCGCCGCACAGGTGCAGCCGTGGCACGCGACAGCAGACCTCGAGCCCCGCCGCGACCTCTCCGCCTCCGAGGGCGCTCGCCTCGAGGCGCAGCCCGGCCACCGGCTGTTGCAGGTCGTTCAGGATTTGCACTCCGACCCCGGCGTAGCGCCAGGCGCTGCTCGCGCCGGCCGCGATCTCGATGGTCATCGGCGCCCCGTGGCGCTGTCGGCCGTCGCCCTCCGAGGTGACGACCGTGACCCGTCGGATCTGGGGTTCAGCGACCGGCCCGCTCCGGGCGAATACCCGGCCGAGCGGCGTGGCGTCCTTGCTGTAGGCCTCGATCACCTCGGCGGTGCGCCCGTCGGCGACCAGCCGGCCGCGCTCGAGCCACAGCGCCCGGGTGGTCAGGGTCCGCACCGCCGCCAGATCATGGCTGACAAACACGACCGTCCGCCCCTGTTGCACGACGCTCGCGACCTTCGCCAGGCAACGGCGATAGAACTCGCGGTCCCCGACCGCGAGGACCTCGTCGACCACCAGGATCTCGGCGTCAAACCCAACCGCCACCGCAAACGCCAGCCGCATCGCCATGCCGGCGGAGAAGAACTTCAGGGCCGTGTCGACGAACGGCGCGACGCCGGCAAAGTCGACGATGTCGTCGAAACGCGTCCGGATCTCGGCCTTGCGCATCCCGAGCAACGCCCCGTAGAGAAACACGTTGTCGCGGCCGCTGAGCTCCGGGTGAAAGCCGGCGCCCGCGTCGAGCAGGCAAACGACCCGGCCCCACAAGCGCGCCCGGCCGGCGGTCGGCCGAGTGATCCGGGTCAAGATCCGCAACAGCGTCGTCTTGCCGGCGCCGTTTCTGCCGATCACCCCGAGCGCCTCCCCCGCCGCCACCTCGAAGCTCAAGTCTTCGAGCGCCCACACCGTGGTGTCGGCCGACGCCTGCTGACCGCCGCCCGGCGTCGCGAGCCGGCGCCAGGCGCGCGCCGCCGCCTGGCTCACCGTCTCCCGCAGCGTCGGGTAGGTGTTGTGCACCGCGCCTTTGCGATAGCGCTTCGAGATCCTCTCGACCTCGATCGCGAGGGACGTCATCGGACCTCCGCCGCGGCCGCCGCCCCGCCGGTCCGGCTGTGCTCACAGATAGTCGGCAAGGGTGTCCTCGTGTTTGCTGAAGTAGACCAGGCCGATCGCGAACAGCGTCACGCTTGTCGCCAGGCTCGCGAGCAGCGCCGCGAACGATGCCGGCGGCTCTCCGAGCACGCACCACCGGAAGCTCTCGATGACGCCGGTGACCGGGTTCAGGCCGTAACACCACGCCGGCAGCCCGTGCGCCTCCAGGAAGCTGTAGACCTTGTCGGCCGGATAGATGATCGGCGACAAGAACAACAGGGTCTGCATCGCGAAGCCGAACACGTGCTCGACGTCGTGGTAGCGGGCGCTGGCCGCGGCCACGAACAGCCCGACGCCCAATGCCGCGAGCACCGTGACACCCACGACGACCGGCAGCGCCAACAGCGACAGGCCGACCGGCAGCCGATAGTAGCCGAGCAGCGCCACCAGGACGACGAAGGCGACGGCGAAGTCGACGATCGGCGGCAAGGTGGCGGCGAGCGGTACGAGCAAACGCGGGCAGTAGAGCCGGCTCACCAGGGTCCGCGCCCGCACCAAGCTGCTCCCCGCTTGGGTGACCGCACCCTGGTACAACCGCCACGCCAACAGCCCGGCGAGGGAGAACACCGGATACGGGGTGTCACCGGTGTCGATCGGCGCCAAGCGCCCGAAGAGCACGTCGAACACCAACATCGTGACGACCGGCGTCAGCACCGCCCACAGGACTCCCAACGCCGCCTGGCGGTAGCGCACTTTCAGGTCTCGCCACGCCAGGGCGCGGACCAGCTCGCGGTGGCGCCAGATCTCGCGCCAGTCGACTCGCCACCAGCGACGCTCGGCGCTGATGTCCGTCACCGTCAGCGCCCGTGCCGCCTGACGCCCACTGGTGGCGGGCGAGGCGCTCACGGCGCGCCACCGGGCTCGGGCTTCCGACCCCCTTGATCGATGAACACCCGGCACCAGGCCTCCATCGTCAACGCCCGAAACAACGGCGCGCTTCGGTCGGCGGTGCCGCGGCGGTGCTCGGCGACCAGCTCTTTGACGCGGTCGCCGGCGATCAGGCCGCGGGCGTCGAAGTCGGTGCGCTCCCAGACGTCCAGCAACCGCGGCTCGCGCCGCAGCCAGGCGGAAAGCGGCGTCGGAAACCCGAGCTTCAGCCGCCGCCGCCGAACCTTCTCGAGCAACAGGCCGCGCATCGCCTCGCGCAGCACGTGTTTGGTCGAATAGCCGCGGATCAACCAAGTGCGCGGCAAACCCAGACAATACTCCACCAACCGATGGTCGTCGGTGAACGGCAGCCGCGCCTCGATCGAGAACGCCATCGAGCTGCGGTCCTCGAGCTGCAACAGGGTCGGCAGGCCGACCGCAAACAGCTGGTGCCGCAGCAGATCGCGGAGCGGATCACCGGTGACCTCGGGGATTTGCGGCCAATGAGCTTGCGGCGCCGCGGCCCCCTTGAACACCGCGCCGCCGAGCATCGGCTCGGGTGGCGCCTTTCGGCCGACAGCGCGCGCCAGCGCCTGTAGCAGGGCGCGTGCGCTTCCCGGCAGGCGTCGCGCCACCAGCGGCAAAACTAGCGGTTGTCCCGAGATGATCCGCAACGCCGGCAGACTGGCGACGAGCGCCAGCGCCCGCCGCGGCTCGGGATGCGCGCGCAACTCTCGGAGCGTCGCCGTCAGGTAGGTCGGGAAGTAGCCGGTGTAGCCGCCGAGGAGCTCGTCGGCGCCCTGGCCGTCCAACAACACCTTCACCTTGCCGTGCGCGGTCCGCATCACCTCCCACTGCGAGAACAGGCTCGCGGTCGGCGCCGGCGTCTCCTGGTGCCAGACGATCTCCTCGAGGCGGCGGAAGAGCTCGGCCGGTTGCGGCCGGACGGTGTGCAACACCGCGCCGGTATCGGCGGCCACCGCGCGGATGTAGCGTTCCTCGTTCGCCTCGCGCTCGGCGTGCAGCGACGAAAACGCCTGCAGCGACCGCACTCCCAGGACCTTGGTGGCGACGCTGACGATCGCCGAGCTGTCCAAGCCACCCGACAGACAGGTGCCGACCTCGACGTCGGCGCGCAGCCGCAGGCGGACCGCGTCGACGAACATCTCGCGAAAGGTCGCGGCCGGATCCGGATCGCCGGAGGTCCCGGCGGCGATAGCGTCCGGATCCCAGTAGCGCTCGAGGCGCCGCCGCCCGTCGCGCTCGACCCACAGGTGATGCGCGGCCGGCAGCTGCACGATGTCGGCGAAGAAGGTCCGCGCCGACCAGCCGAGCCCACCCAGCTGCACCAGCTCCGCGGCGCTCTGCAGGTCGAGGCGGTTCTGGCCGGGCACCGCGGCCAAGATCGCCTTGGCCTCGGACGCGAACGCGCACACCTTGCCCGGCAAGAAGAGGTACTGCAGCGGTTTGACCCCGAAGCGATCCCGCGACAGCCACAGTCGGTTCTGGCGGCGATCCCAGAGCGCCAGGGCCCACATGCCGTTGAAACGCCGGACGCAGTCGGCGCCCCACGTGGCGTAGGCCTGCAGCACCACCTCGGTGTCGGAGTCGGAACGAAACTCACGGCCGGCGGCGCGAAGCTCGTCCTTCAGCTCTTGGTGGTTGTAGATCTCGCCGTTGTAGACCAGGGTCAACGCCCCGTCGTGGCTCTGCATCGGCTGGTGCGCGGCGACGCTCAAGTCGAGGATCGCCAGCCGCCGGTGTCCGAGGCCGACCGGGCCGTCGACGAACACGCCGCCGTCGTCGGGGCCGCGGTGCACGATCGTCTGCAGCATCCGCTCGATGGTCGACGAGGCGGCCGGCGCGCCGGAGAGATCGATGAGTCCCGCGATGCCGCACATGAGGCAGGGCTGGCCTACCATCGATACTCTTGCGATGCTACCGCCGGCGGTCGCGACGCCTGCGATCTTGCGGGCGACAACGGCAGGCGCTGAGCTCGAGCATGGCACGGCACGACGTCGTGATGTTCAACCTGAGCGAGACGACACGCGATCCCCGCGTGCGGCGTCTCGCCGCGACTCTGGCGGCCCGCGGCGATCGAATCGTGGTGCTGGGCACTCGCGCCGAGAGCTCGATCGCCGAGGAATCGCTCGAGGGCTTCGAGATCCGGCGCCTGCCGCTGCCGTCGGCCGTCGACGCCTGGCAACAGATGCGCCGCTTGCCGCGGGCGTCGCCGTGGGCCTTCGACCTGCTCCAGGAGGTCGCTCCGCAGGTGGCGGCGGTGTCGGACCGAATCACCTTCCTGGGTCGCCGGGCCGCCTGGGGCCTGCACCATCGGCTCACGAAGCTCGGCGGGCGCGTCGTCGCTCCGCTCGCTTCCCTGCCGGCGCCCTGGGCCGAGGCGCGCGAGGTCGCCAGCCTGTGGCGGGCTCTGGCGGTGAACCTACGCCTCGCCGAGGCGGCGGTGGCGCTCGCGCCTTCGGTGGTGCACTGCAACGATCTCAATACGCTGCTCGCCGGCGTCCTCGTCAAGCGACGGCTCGACGTACCGCTGGTCTACGACGCCCATGAGATCTTCGCCGAGCAATTCGCCACCGACGCCCGCTCCGAGCTGTGGCATTCCTTCTACACCGGCCTCGAACGCCGCCTGCTAGCGCACACCGACCTGCGCCTGACGGTCTGCGCCTCGCTGGCCCGCTACTTCGAGCGCACCTATGACGCCGGCGCCTTCGTCGATTTGCCGAACGTCCCGAGTCTGCGCTTGCTCGCCGATGCCGGTTGCCTCGAACGGCGCCGGGCCCGGCGTCAGATCCTCTACCACGGCGTGTTCCACCCGCACCGCGGCCTCGAAGAAGTCATCGCCGCGGTACCCGACGTCCCCGACGCCGAGTTCGTATTCCGTGGCCTGGGGAGCCGGGAGCCCGCACTCCGAGCGCTCGCTGCCAAGAGCCGGGCCGCCGCCCGCATTCGTTTCGCGCCGCCGGTCGCGGTCGACGAGCTCATCGGCGCCGCGGCGAGCGCCGACGTCGGCCTGAATCCCTTTCTGCCGACCTGCCGCAACACCGAGTACGCGCTGCCGAACAAGTTCTTCGAATACATGATGGCGGGGTTGGCGGTTGCCAGCACCGATCTCGTGGAGATGCGTGCCCTGACCAAAGCGCTGCAGATCGGCGTGCTCTTCGACCCCCAACGTGAAGGCGGCATCGCCGCCGCCTTGAACGGGCTCTTGGCCGATCCTGACCGCCTCGACGCCTGTCGGCGGCGGGCCCACGAAGCCGCGCGCACCACGTATCACTGGGAGAACGTCCGCCCCCGCTTCCTCGCGCTCTACGATCAGCTACGATGACGGCCGGCGCTGCACCGCCGCCTCACGTGGAGCCCGTCTCCCAGACGTACGGGAAGTACACCACGCCGTCGCTCGCGGCGAGCGGCTGGCCCGAGCCCAAGACATCGCGGGGCGTGACCTCGAGGTTGAGCGCGCGCGGCAAGTAGTCGTAGGTGTCGTTGGCCGTGGCGCCGGCGACGCCGAGGTCGAGGTGGTAGGCCCCGGCGCGCAGCGGCAACGGCCCGACGCGGCAGACCCACCGCGTCCGTCGACCGCCCTCGAGCTCGACGGTCTGCTGCACGTCCCGGGTGCTGGCGTTGAACAGCTTGAAGCCCATGTGGGTCGCGACCACGAACGACAGGCTGACGCGCGCCGCCGCCTGCGCTTCGAGGTCGAGCACGACCTCGAGGCCCTCCCCCATCAGCATCAGCCCCGGCCCGGAGCTCGTCCCGCGTGCCTGCGCGCCGACGATCCGCACCGCGCCGTTGCCCGCGCGTGCCTCGATGTTCAGCGCCGCCGGGGCGCGCCGGTTGCCGGCGATGTAGTCACGGATGACGTCCACCGCCGGCCCGAGCGCCGCGACCTGACCGTGATCGAGCCGGATCGCCCGGCTGCACAGCCCCTCGACCGCGACCAGGTTGTGGCTGACGAACAGGACCGTCCTCCCGTCTCGTGTCAGGCTGCCGAGCTTCTGCAGACAGCGCTCCTGAAACGCCAGATCGCCCACCGCCAGGACCTCGTCCACCAGGAGGATGTCGGCCTCGAGATGCGCCGCGACCGCGAACGCCAGCCGCACGTACATGCCGCTCGAGTATCGTTTCACCGGCGTGTCGAGGAAACGCTCGAGCTCGGCGAACGCCACGATCTCGGCAAAACGCCGGTCAATCTCCCGGCGCTTCATCCCCAGCATGGCGCCGTTGACATAGATGTTCTCGCGCCCGGTGAGGTCGGGGTGGAAGCCGGTGCCGACCTCGAGGAGGCTGCCGACCCGACCGCGGATCGTGGCCCGGCCCTCGGTGGGCTCGGTGATCTGCGCCAGCAGCCGCAGCAGCGTGCTCTTGCCGCTGCCGTTCGGACCGATGATGCCAACCACCTCGCCCTGCCCCACCTCGAAGCGCACCTGCCGCAGCGCCCAGAGGGTCTCGGTCCGGCGCGCGAACAGCGTGCCGCCGCGACCCAGGCGGTAGCGCTTGCCGAGCCCTTCGACCCGAATCGCGAAGTCGCCGCCGCCGCTCATGCCTGGTCCACGATGCTGGCCTCGGTGCGACGAAACACCGCGGCGCCCGAGAGCAAGAGCAGCGCCGTCGCCGCCAGGGCGGCGACGCACGCCAACCCCGGTGTCGAGCCGACGCCCAAGACCGCGTAACGGAAACCCTCGACCATCCAGTAGGCCGGGTTCAGCTGGTAGAGCCAGAGCCACGCCGGCGGGATGACCTCGGGGGAGTAGGCGACCGGGGTCAGGAACATCAGACCGAAGAGCGCGTACGCCACACCGAAACGCAGGTCCCGAAACCGGACGCTGAAGGTCGCGAGCCACAGCCCGACCGCGAGTGCGACCGCAGCGGTGAACAGCAGCACCGCCGGCAAGAGCAGCACGCTCGCCCCCGGGACGACGCGGTACACCGCCATCACGATCGCGAGCAGCACCAGCGAGCCGACGAAGTCGACCGCCGCCGACAGCACCGCGACGACCGGCAGCACCATGCGCGGCAAGTGCACCTTCGAGATCACGTCGAGGCGATCGGCGAGCGAGCCGGAGGCCGCGCGCGCCGCCTCGAGGAAGAAGGTCCACGGCAACAGCCCCGCCAGCGCGTACAACGGATACGGGATCCCCTGCGACGGCAGCTTCGCCAAGCCGCCGAACACCACGGTGAACACCAGCGTCGACAACGCCGGCCGCAGCAAGATCCACAGCGGCCCGATGGCCATCTGCCGGTACTTCGACTTGAGCTCGCGACCGCAGAGCACCCAGATCAGCTCGCGCGCCCCCCAGAGCTCGCCGAAGCCGAACCCCCGCCAGCCGCGCGATGCTTCGATGACGGTTTCGCTCGCCGCTCTTTGAGGCCGCTGCATGCTGGTGCCCGCCGGGACCCACGGGTTGTCGGGTGTGCCTGCGGGATTGTCAAGGCGGCGGTTGCAGGCGAGAGTCGAGCGCCATGCCCGCGCCCCGCGTCCTCGTGTTGTGCTTCAATCCGATCGACATCGACGCTCGGGTACGACGCGAGGCCGAGTCGCTGGCGCGCCACGGCTTCGAGGTGCTCTACCTCCACCACGCCCAGGACCGGATCGGCCGCCGCGGGCGCCTGGAGCCGAACCTCGCGTACGAGGCGGTGCCCTACCTGGGTCGATGGACCCCGGCGCTGCTCGAGCGCGCCGCCCGCCGCTACGGCATCTACGACGACCTGGTGGCCGCGCACCCGCAAGTCTTTTGCAGCGACCAACCCTTCGCCCGCCGGCTGAGCGATGCCGTCTTCACGCGGCTCGCGGCGACCGGACCCTCGCCCTTCGTCACCGCCTACCGCCGCGCGCTGCACCTCGCAGAGCGCGCCGCCCGCGCCCTCTTCGTCCCCGCCCCCCCTCCGGAGTCCGACAGCGCCACCGCGGGCGCCGTCGTTGCCGATCTGCAGTGGCTGTTGCACGTCGGCTTCAGCCTCGTCGAGCGGGGGCGCGCCTTTCGCCCCGACTGGGTGCTGGCGATCGACGCCTGCATGCTGCCGGCTGCCACGGCGCTCGCGCGGCTGCTCGGCGCGCGGGTCGTCTACGACGCCCATGAGATCTTCTACGCCCAGTGGCCCGACGGCAGCCGCCCCGAAGCATGGGTCCGCGCCTGGCGCGTCCTCGAGGCGCGCCTCCTCGCGCACACCACCGCGCGCTTCGCGGTCTCCGAAGGCGTCGCCCTGCACCTCGAGCGCGAGCTGCACGCCGGACCCTTCGTGCCGCTCTACAACGCCTTACGGCTCGCGATCCCGGCGCTGAGCCGCTCGCGCTCGGCGCCCCACGTGCCGCTGCGCGCCGAGCTCCACGGGGTGCTCGCGCCCGGCAAAGGACTCGAAGGACTGGTCGACAGCGCCGCCCACCTCACGCGCGCGGTGCTGACGTTGCGCGGCCCCGGCTCCGAGCACCGCCGCCTGGCCGCCCGCGGCGCCGCCCTGAATCTCGGCGCCCGGCTGAAGGTCCAACCCGGCGTGCCCTACCCGCGCCTGCTCGCGGTGCTCGCCGATGACGACCTGTGCGTGCTGAGCTACCCCGACAACTGTCTCAACAACCGGGTCTCGCTCCCGAACAAGCTCTTCGAAGGGTTGATGGCGGGCCTGCCGCTGCTGGTGCCGCAGCGGCCGGAGCTGGCGCGCCTGGTGCGCGAGCATGGGGTCGGCGTCGTGCTGGATGACGAGTCGCCCCGGGGGATCGCGGCGCAGATCGACGCGATCGCGAGCGATCCCGCCGGCTGGCGGCGGATGCACGACAACGCGCTCGCCGCCGCCCGCGACCGCTTCAACTGGGAGCTCGAAGAGCCCAAGCTCCTCGCCGCGTTCCGCAACCGGTGATCCGTCGGCCTTCGCTCACACCGGCGACGGGCCGAGACCTGGACGCAGACGTGCATAGAGCGCGTTGAGCTTCTCGGCCTGCAGCTCCCAGCAGAGCGCCGCGACCACCGCCGGGTCGGGCTCGTGAACGCGGGCGCCGCGGCGGTCGGCCAAGAGCGCGCGCACCGCGGCCGCCAGCGCCTGCGGCTCGGGCGCCGCGACCGTGATCCCGAGGTGGAAGCGGCTCACGTAGCGTTTGATCTCCGGGGCGTCACTCGCGACCACCGGGAGCCCGGCGAGCGCGTACTCGAAGAGCTTGTTCGGCAACGCCAGGCGGTAGCTCAGCGACACCGGCGGGATCACGCACAGGCCGACGTCAGCGTCGGCGGCCCACGCGGTCACGTCGGCCGGCGGCACCGGCGGCAAGATCTGCAGCCGCTCCAAAACCCCGAGCGCCACCGCCTGCGCCTGCAGCCCCTGAACCGTCGCGCCCCACGCCGGGCCGAGCAGCACCAGGACCACCTCTCTGAGCTCCGCCAACGCCGCCACCGCGACCTCGAGGCCGCGGTGCGGTTGGATGCCGCCGACGTAGAGCAACACCGGGGCGTCGGTCGCGATCGCCCGGCGTAACCCGCCCGTGCCACGTTTCATCGACGGCGTGTTCAAGAGCACGGTGGGCGCGGTGATGCGGTAGCGGCGCACCAGCTCGTCCTTGATGCCGTCGCTGACCGTGATCACGGCATCGGCCCGGCCGATGAGCAGACGCTCCAACACCCGGTAGCGCCCGCGGTGCAGGCGGGACCACGCACCGCCGGTGAGGCTCGCCCGCTCGGTCCAGAGCTCGTGGGCGTCGAAGACCAGCGTCGCGGCGCGGGTCTTCGCGACCAGCGCGCCGGGGAGCAAGGTGTCGAGGTCGTGACAATGCACCACCTTGGGTCGAAAGCGGAGCCCATGGGCAACCGCTGCGGCGTAGTAGCCCGCGGTCGCCGACGCCAGGCGTCGCACGCGCACCCCGCCCCGATGTTCGACCGCCGGCAGCCCCGTCCCGGCTTGCGCCAACAGCAGCACGTCGTAGCCCGCACCCGCCAGCGTCGATGCCTCGCGCTCGACGCGGCTGTCGTGGACGAAGGCGTTGCGCACCAGCATCAGCAGCCGCGGTCGACTCCTGGTGGAGGTAGCGGCGTGAGGCGAAGCGCCTGCCGGAGCGCGGCTCATCGCGTCGCGAGTCGCTCGAGCCATGGGTGGCGGAGGTCGGCGGCCGGCGCTCCGGGCGCGGTGCGCAGCCGGTGCACGAGCTCGACCGAGGGCCTCGCGACGCTGATCCCGAAGCCGCGGCCCGCTAGGGTCTCCTGGTAGACGCGGGTGTGGAGATCGGTGAAGCCCTCGCTGAACTCGACCTCCCGGCCGTCCACCAGGATGGTGCGGTGCGTCAGGCGCTTCGCCGCCGTCGCGCTCTCGGGCAAGTCGGCGGCCTCGACCGACAAGAACCAGCGCACCGTCGCCCGCTTCAGCACCAAGGCGCCCGCCATCCGCTTGCCGTCGTTCAGGTGCACCTCGGTGCGCTCGACGTCTCCAAACAGCCACAGCAGCAGGTCGAAGAAGTGAATGCCGATGTTGGTGCCGACGCCGCCGGAGCGCTCCAGCTGGCCCTTCCAGGTCAGGTGGTACCAGGGGCCGCGCGCCGTCACGTAGCTCAAGACTACGTCGTGCCGGCGGTCGCTGTTCGCCAGCTCCTCCTTGAGCTTCACCAGGGTCGGGTGCAGCCGGAGCTGCAGCACCGTGAACACCCGCCGCTCGGTCTCGGTCTCGAGCTCCTCGAGGACGTCGAGGTTCCACGGGTTGATGACGAGCGGCTTCTCGCACAACGCGTTGGCGCCGGCGCGGAGCGCCATACGGATGTGGGCGTCGTGCAGGTAGTTCGGCGAGCAGATCGACACCCAGTGGACCCGGCCGGCCTCCGGTCCGCGGCGGAGCTTCTCGAGGTGGCGGTCGAAGCGCTCGATCTCCGGGAAGTAGCGGACGTCGAGGGAGTACTGATCGAGGATACCGACCGAGGTGTGCGGATCGGCGGCGGCGACCAGCGTCGAGCCGGTGTCGCGAATAGCGCGCAGGTGGCGCGCCGCGACGTAGCCGGCGACGCCGATGACGGCGAAGTTGTTGCTCACGAGTCTCTCCCGTTGCCGAGCGGCGCCGCGACCATACAACAGCGATGCTGGTTCGCCCAGGCCCCGGTTCGCCGGTTACGATCGAAGCTCGAGCGGCGGCTTCGATTGGCCGACGCCGATGAATTGCAGCGCCGCGCGGGGTGGCGCATGCTTGCCGACGTGCGCCCCGACGTCTGGAACCTGGTCCACATCGTCACCAAGCTCGAGCTCGGCGGCGCCCAGCTCGCGACCCTCGACGAGGTCCAGCACTCGCGCTTCTGCACCGGCGGCCGCTTCCTGCTCGCCGGTCCCGGTGGCCTCTTGGATGCCGAGGCCCGCGCGCTTGCCGAGGCTCGCTTTGTGCCGATCGCCGCGCTCGGCCGCGAGCTGTCGCCGGCCGCCGACAGCCGGGCGCTCTGGGCGCTCTGGCGCTCCCTGACCGCCCTCAGACGAAGCCGGCCCGGGGAGCGTTTCCTGGTGCACACCCACAGCTCGAAGGCCGGCGTCCTCGGTCGTCTGGCGGCGCGCCTCGCGGGTGCCGACCGGGTGGTCCACTCGATCCACGGCTTCGGCTACCACCGCCTGCAGCCGCCGCTCAGCCGCGCTCTGTTCCGCACCGCCGAGCGCCTGGCCGCGCGCCTGTGCGACGGCCTGACCGCCGACAGCGCCGCCAACCTCGAGCAGGCGCGCCAGGACCGCGTCGCCGGCGCCCGGTTGCCGACCCGGGTGATCCACTGCGGCATCGACGTCGAGGCCTTTCGCCGGCCCAGACGCCCGCCGGCGGAGATCCGCGCCGCGCTCGAGATCCCGCACGGTCACCGGGTGGTCCTCAACGTCTCCTGCCTCAAGCCGCAAAAGGACCCGCTCGCGTTCGTCGAGCTCGCGGCCCGCGTGCTGGCGCGGGCGCCGGCGACGACGTTTCTATTGGCCGGCGACGGCGAGCTCCGCGGGCCGGTGGAGGCCCTCGGTCGCCGGCTCGACCTCGGCGGGCGGCTGCGGCTGCTCGGCTGGCGGCGCGACGTGGCCGATCTGCTGCACGCCAGCGACCTGTTGGTGTCGACCTCGTTGTGGGAGGGGCTGCCGCAGGTGTTCGCGCAGGCGATGGCCGCGGCCCGGCCCATTGTGGCGACGGGCGTCGATGGCGCGCCCGAGGCCGTGCGCCACCGCGACAGCGGGCTCTTGTACCCGGTGGGCGACGTCGACGGCATGGCCGATGGGGTCCTCGAGCTCTTGGCACAGCCGGAGCTCGCGGCGCGCATGGGTGCGCGGGCCGTCGAGCTCGTGCCGCAGTTCTCGCGCGAGCGCATGCTCGCCGATCTCGATCGTTTCTATGCCGAGGTCGCCGCGGCACCGCGCCGCCGCCGAGGCTGAGCGGGCCACGTCGCGCGGCGCAGCAGAGCACCGGGGGCGACCGCTCTACGGTCAACGCGCCGGCGGCGCCGGACACGCCAACAACAACCACAGCAGCAGACCGGCGAAGAGCGCGCCAACGCTGCCGGCGATCCAGAGCGCGGTGCCGAGATCGACCAGGACCATGGCAATGCCGGCGATGGTCGCCAGCAGGCTGGCGCCATATGCGAACAGCAAGACCCGGCGCGGTGACCAACCCCGCGCGCCGAGCCGCAGCGCCATGTGGTCGCTGCTGCCCCGAAACGGCGACCGGCCGCCGCCCAGGCGGGCGATGACGACCAGCGTGGTCTCGAGGATCGGCAGCGCCAGGATACAAACGGGTGCCAACAGCGCCGCCTCGTTGTACCGGGTGTAGGCGCCGAGCAGCGCCAGCGCCGCGAGCATGAAGCCGACGAACAGGCTGCCGGTGTCCCCGAGGAAGATCTGCGCCGGCGGCCGATTGTAGCGCCAGAAGCCGAGGAGACTGCCGGCGAGCGCCAGCGCCGTCACCGCCAACACTTGATCGCCGCCGATCATCGCGACGACGAACAGGCCCATGGCCGCGATCGCGGCGACCCCGGTCGCCAGGCCGTCGGCGACGTCGAGGATGTTGACCGCGTTCGTGATCCCCACGAGCCACAGCACCGTGAGCGGCACGGTCACGGTCTCGGGCAGCGATACGACCTGGATGGAGATGTGGCTGCGCAGCAGCACCCAGGCGGCGAGCAGCTGCCCGGCGAGCTTCAGGCGCGGCGCGATCACCCGGAGATCGTCGAACAACCCGAGCATCGCCAGCATCGTGCCGCCGAGCAGCAGCCCCAGGAGCGCAGCGGAGAAGGTGAACACCAACGACAGCGTCAACAAGAACGCCAGGTAGACCGCCACCCCGCCGAGGTAGGGGACCGGCTCGCGGTGCCGCTTCAGGACGCCGTCCGGCCGATCCAGGACCCCGAACGACAACGCGCCGCTGCGAATGAAGGGGGTGAGGTACAGCGCCAGACCGACGCTCAGCAAGAAGGTGAAGCCGTATTGGACGGCCGCCAGCAGCATCAAATCACCCGACGCCGGTCGAAGAGCCAGCACGCGAGCACCAGCGCCGCGACCCCGTAGCCCAAACCGTAGGCGGCGTTCAGCACCAGCTCGTTCGCGGCCACCTCGAGGTGGTTCGCCGCCTGGGTGCGCGCCGACAGCCGCTGTAGATCCGGCAACAGGTAGTAGAGCCCCTGCAGCCAATAACCGAGCGCCACCCCTTTGTTCGACAAGCGGAGCGCGAACAGCTGGATGTCGCCGGCGAGGTTGCCGGCCAACACCAGGCCGACGCTGAAGGCCGCAGCGAGCGCCGGCGAGGTCAACGCCGAAAACAGCGTCGCGACGGCCACCACCAGCTGGACCTCCACCGCGGTCAACACCAGTGAGGCCCAGAACGCCGACGGCGGCGCGGCGTCGTACACCGTGACGATGGTAGCGGTCGCGGCGACCATCACCGCGACCACGATGACGACGGTCACCACCACCCCGAGGTACTTGCCGAGCACGAACGCGAAGCGCGGGATCGGCCGGGCCAGGATCGGATAGGCGGTGTGACGGCGGAGCTCGCCGGCGAACGACGCGATCGACAGGCTGATCGCAATCGCCGCGCCGAAGACGCTCGACGCCGCGAGGCCGACGTCGATGATCAAGCGGCTCTCCTCGCCGAACGACACCGACGCCGCCGCCACCGACAAGCCGAGCAACACCACCGCGAACAGCAAACCAATCATCAAGATCCGGTTGCGCACCGCCTCGAGCAGCGTCGCGGCGGCCACCACCGCGGTCCCAACGAGCATGTTTCTCATGACCGCGTCCCCCGGGTGTCCTGCTCGGTCTCGGCGACGAACAGCGCCTCGAGCGAGCGGCGCAGCACCTGGACGCCACGGACCCCGACTCCCGACCGGCGCAGCACGTCGATCACCTCGTTGGCGCGCCCCAAGTCGGTGCAGGTCAGCACGATCTCGCCGCCGTGTCTCGGCAGGACGGTCGCGAGGCCCTCGAGGGTGGCCACCAGCGCCGGCGGGCATACCTCGGCCACCACTTCGACGCCGCGGACCGCGCCGCCCAACAGCTCGTCGAGGCGTCCGACCTTGCGGGTCGTCCCGGCGACGATGATCCCGACCCGGTCGCAGAGGAGCTCGACGTCCGGGAGGATGTGGGTCGAGAAGAACACCGTGGTCCCCCGGCGGCGCAGGTCGAGCATCAGCTCGCGCACGTCGTGACGGCCGAGAGGGTCGAGGCCGCTCATCGGCTCGTCGAGCACCACCAGCTGCGGCGCACCGACCAGGGCCTGCGCCAAACCGGCGCGCTGCAACATCCCCTTGGAGAACGATCCGAGCCGGCCGTCGGCGTGCGGCCCCAGGCCGACCTGCTCGAGCGCCGCGCTCGCCTTGCCGCTGGCCTCGCGCCACCGAGCGCCGGCGAGCAGCGCGTGCTGCAGCAACAACTCACGCGCCGTCAGGTACTCGGAGAAGTACGCCTGCTCCGGCATGAAGCCGACGTGCGCCCGCACCCGTGGATCGCTCGGCCGGCCGCCGCAGACCTCGATGCGTCCGGCGGTCGGACGCAGCAGGCCGAGGATGCTCTTGATCGTCGTGGTCTTGCCGGCGCCGTTCGGACCGACGAAGCCGAAGATCTCACCCGCCTCGACCGCGAACGACACGTCGCGAAGAATCGGCCGCCGTGGCGTCCAGAAGTGGCGGCGCACGTCGTGCTGGAGGTTCTCGACCTGGAGGATGCTCATGGTTGCGCCTTCGTCTTCGCGGCGTTGCGAGAGGGTAACCGCAGGCGGCTACTCTCGGAGGTGGTCGTGATCGAGCCGTCGGCGCCGATGCCGTACTGACCGCCCAACGGATCGCTGGGAACCGTGGTAATGATGCCGGCCGCTTTCAACTCTTCGAGGCTCTGCGGTCGGACGCCGCGGGCCTCGACGTACTTGCGGACTGCCTCGTTCAGCCACTTGATCTCCGACTCCAGCTGCAGCAGGCGCCGGCGCTCGACATACAACTCTCGCACCTTCTCGTCCTTGACGGTCGACAGCATGGTGTCTACCAGGCGCAGGCCGATCTCGGGCTCGCCCGCTTGCGCCGCGAGGCGCGTCGCCAGGGGACCGGCAGAGGCGGGTGCGCCGGGGATCAACGCGGCGCGTGCGAGCACCCGTGCGGCCACCGGATAGTCGTGGGCGAAGTAGTAGAGATTGAACCCGAGCAAGAACGGCACCTGCCAGGCGTCGGGACGCCGCTCGAGGCCGGGCCACAAGAGCTCGATCGAGGTCATCGGATCGAGCTCGCTCACCGTGAGCGCGGTCCCGGCAAACTGGTAGGCCGTCAGGTTGTAGGGGTCGAGCGTCAGCACCCGGCGAACGAGGGCTTGGAGGTTGGGGTAGCCCGCCGCGGTGTAGGCCGGGTCGCCGAACTCGTAGACCGCCTTCAGCCAGTAGTAGTCCGCCGCGAGCGCCCCGTAGCCGAGCGCCAACAGCTTCACCGCCTCTTCGGACGGCAAGGTCTGCCGCAGGCTCGGCGGCTCGGGCCGCGGCAGGCGATCGAGCTCCCGGTGAGTCAGGTGCGTGATTGCCGCGGCACCGAGAAACAGCGCCCCGTAGATCTTCATGGGGTCACCAGGCCGTACGCCGCGAGCATTCTTCGGGAATCGGGGGGCAAGCTCAAGATCTCACGGCTGCGCCCGACCGCGGCATCGCTCTCACGGTCGGCGGCGATCGCCGCCGTCGCCAGTGCCGTTGCCTGCTCGCGGTCGCCGGCCTCGGCCTGCACCGCCGCGAGCCCGGCCAAGCATGAGGCGCAGCGCGGCTCGACCTCGAGCCCGGCGGTGAAGGCGCGAGCGGCGGCCTCCCGGTGGTCGGCGGCACGCTCGGCCGCACCGAGCGCCGCGAAGGCGAGAGCGTTCTTGGGATCGCGCCGGGCGAGCTCGGCATACAGCGCCACCCGCTCGCCCGCTTGCGCCGCGTCGCGCATGGCCCGGGGACCCGCCTCCGAGAGTCGCAGCAGCCGCTCCACCGGCTCGGGCTCGGTCGGAAACAAGAGCGCCAGCGCCGTCAACTGCTCGACGACCTCGGAACGACTCGCCCCGGTCGCGAGCTCGAGGCTCGCCGCCAACAGCCCGGCGCTCAGGCTCCACGGCGCCAGGGCCGCACCCAGCCGGGCAGCCCGCAGCGCGGTCGCAAGCTCGCCGGCGTCGCGGCGTGCCGCGGCGTGCTCCATCGCGGTCCGTGACCCCGCGGCCAAGAGCGCCGGCGCCAACGCCGAGAGCAACAGCGCCGCGAGCACCAATCGATGGCGGCCGCCGATCGCCACCGTCTTGCGGGCGCCCAACAGCGGATCGGCACGCACGACCCGGGCCGCCCACACCGCCGCCAACAGCGCCACCGGCGGCACGTGCAGCGACGCCGACACCGCGGCGGGGATCGCAAACGCCAGCCACACCGCGAGCCCGACCGGTGGCGACCGCGACGGCGGTCCGCCGCCACCTTCGCGCCGCCAGCGGCAAAGGAGCACCCAGACGACGAAGAGCGCCGGACCGAGCGTCAGGATCAACCCCGTGACCCCGAGCTCGACGCCGGCGGAGAGGAGCTCCGAGTGCGCGTCGGTGGCGACCTTCGGGTAGCGGACCATACCGGCGAGCGGCACCCCCTCCCGTCGCAGCGCCGAGGCGACGCCGCCCAGGCCGACACCCGCCGGCTCCCGCAACGCGATCTTGCCCGCGGCCTGCCAAATGGCGAGGCGATCGTAGGCAAAGGCGTCCCCGGCGCCCGCCCATCTTGCCCGCAGGCTCGGCGTCAGCGCGACGACCGTGAGCAACACCGCCAGGGCGAGCACGAGCACGCGACGCCGCGCCCAGAACAGCAACACCAGACCCCCGATGACCAGCGCCGCGAGCCCGCTGCGGGAGCGGGTGGCGAGGATACCGAGCGCCAGCGCCCCTGCTGCCAGAGCGCCGCGCCGCCGCGACAACCAACCGTTGGGCACCGCCGACAGGGCCTGCGCCGTTGCCAACAGCGCCAGCGGCGCCAAGAACGCCGCGAGATCGTTGGGGTTGAAGAACCCGCCGGCGCCGCGCGAGCGGCCGAAGGCGAGCCACGCCGAGAGCGCCCAGAGGGCGTGGACCAGGCCGACGGCGCCGAAGATCACGAGGGCGACGCCGGTGTGGTCGTCGTCGGTTGCGAGCAGCGTCAGGTACAACGCGATGACCACCGTGGCCGAGGTCACCGCCTGCAGCGCCGGCCCCAGGCTGTGCGCGGTGGGGAGATTGCCGACCAAGATCGCGAGCACTGCGAGCGGCACGCCGACGTCACGGCCGCGAACACGCACGGCCGTCCGCGGCCAGAGCGCGACGCACACGACGACGACGATCACCCGGAGCAACAACGCCGGCAGGTGCTCGGTGGCGCCGGCGAACGCGGTCGCGAGGCACAGGCCCGCGGTCAGGAAGATCGCGACCCGCGCCACCCGCGAAGACGGCCGCCAAGGAAGCGCGTCGACCACGGAAAAAAGAGAGGGGCCGCATCGACATCGATACGGCCCCTCGAAGATCATCGCGTTCTGGTTACGGCTTCTCGACGTCGTTCTGCACGTTGTCGCAAGTGCCGGTGGCCATTGAGCCGTTGCACAGCTGGTTGCCGTCGTTGATCATCCAGCCGTCCAAGAGGGTGTCGCTGTCGATGTTGCCCATCGCGTTCACCGTGAACGTGCCGAGGGTGGTGTTGACGGTGGCCCCGGGTACGCCGGCCACGACGCCGCCGTAGGCGCCCGCGATGCTCTGCTCCGAGGTGCCGTTGTGGGCGCGGTAGGTATAACGGTTGCCCTTCTCAGGTGCAAAGTCGCAGAAACCGCACCTGCCGTTGTCGTCGGGGTGCGACTTGATGGATGTGAAGATCGACTTCAGGTTGGTCTTGGCCTCGGTCTGCCGAGCGCGAGCCTGGAACCGCATGAAGTTCGGGATGGCGATGGCCGCGAGAATACCGATGATCGCCACGACGATCATGAGCTCGATGAGGGTAAAGCCGTTGACGAGTTTCTTCATGGGTCCTCTCTCCTTCAAAGTTGGCTGACCAGCAACAACGTTTCGTGCATGCGCCTGCCGCTGTCTTGTTCCCCAAATCCACCGACAGGTCAAGCACACCGATGCAACCTGAGTGCCAAGGCGCCTAGAAACAGGGGGTTGAAATTGCAGCATTTTCTGTGACGGCTCGCGGGTGCCTGTGACAAATTCCGTCACCTCGCGGGCGGGGGCTGACGGTTTGTGCCACGACAACGTTTGCGTTCGTGGCTCTTTCGATGGGATGTTGGCGCCGGCCGTGGAACGGATGTTGCCCAGCACGCTGTTGACCGCCTATGCCTTCGGCGTCGGCGCCTGCATCGGCTCGTTCTTGAACGTGGTCATCGCAAGACTGCCGGCGGGGGAGTCGGTGGTCCGGCCGCGCTCCCGCTGCCCCACCTGCAAACACCCGATCGCCTGGTACGACAACATCCCCCTCTTGAGCTACGCCCTGCTTTGCGGCCGCTGCCGTCACTGCCGCCAGACCATCCAAGCGCGCTACTTCCTGGTCGAGCTCGCGGTGGGTTGTCTGTTCGCGGCGTTCTGGGTGCGCTTTGGTCTGAGCTTCGAGCTCGTCGTCTGGCTGCCGCTCGCCGCGGCCCTGATGGCGATCGTGTTCTTGGACATCGATCACTGGTGGATCCCGGACGTGATCGTGATCCCGGCGATGGTCCTGACCTTTGCCGCCGCGTGGCTGCCGGGGCGCCTGTCGCCGGTGGTGGCGCTGCTCGGCCTGCTGCCGGCGCTCTTCGTCTGGGGCATCGCCTGGATCTTCGAGGTGGTGACCAAACGCGAAGGCCTGGGCCTCGGCGACGTCAAGCTCCTGGCGCTGCTCGGCCTGGCGCTCGGCCCCGTCGACGGCTTGAGCGTCTTGCTGCTCGCCGCGCTCCAGGGCTCGGTCATCGGCGTCCTGGTCCTGCTCACCGGCGGCCATCGGACCGCCGCGAGCGCCGAACCGCCGAAGAACCCCGCGACCCCCGAGGCCGCGCCCCCGTCTCCGGCGCCCACCCCCCCCGCGACCCCGACCGCCGCACCCGGCGTCGCGGTCGCACCGCCGGCGCCTGCGAGCGCCGATGACGACGACTGGGTCCCGCCGCCGCGCGCCATCCCGTTCGGGCCGTTCCTGGTCTTGGCGGCGCTGGAGGTGGTGCTGCTCCCGGAGCCGTTCGCCGACCTGCCGCAGCAGATCGCCGCCGCCTTGCTCGGGCTGTTGTCGTGAGACGCCTGTCGCTGCTCTTGGCGCTCAACGTCGCCGTCACCAGCTGCATCGGGCTGGTCGCGGTCGACGTCGCCTTCACCTTCTGGTCGGTCGGCGAACAGAGCCGTGACCGCCTGGTGGCGCTGCGCACCGCCGCGACCCTGACCGCCCTCGAGGTCGGCGCCGAGGTGTCGGACCCGAGACCGACGCTCTTGCGCATCGCCGCCGAGCAACAGGTGGAGATCACGCTCTTCGGCCGCGACGGCAGCGTCAGCGCGACCGCCACACCGGCCCCGGCCCTCGATGACCTGGCCCCCGAGGAACATCGGGTGGTGCTGGGCTACGACTACGTCGCCCGCCCGATGCCGCCGACGTCGAGCTTCCGGCGCGTCGTGACCGGGCGCCGCGTCGACCTCGGCGTCACCGCGGGGTTGGCGCTGCAGCGACCGCTGTTGGGCTTTCTGTTCGTCGTCGGCGCGGCGATGACCCTCGCCGGCTGGCTGTTCATGCGCCGCTCGGTCCTGAAGCCGCTCTTGCGAATGACCGAGCTCGTCAGCGACAACGACCGCGACGGTCTGTCGCAGTTCCAGGTGCAGACCTCGGGCGGGCTGCAGAAGCTCAGCCGCGCGATCGTCGACATGACGGCGCGCATCGACGCCGACCGGCAGCAGATCGCAGCCCAGCTCGCCGACTTGCAGAGCGCTCACGACGAGCTGCGCCGCACCCAGGCGACGTTGGTGCGCGCCGAGCGCCTCGCGGTGGTCGGCCAACTGGCGGCCGGTCTGGCGCACGAGATCGGCAACCCGCTCGCGGTGGTGTCGGGCTTCGTCGGCATGCTGCAGGGCGAGGGCCTGTCCGCCGCCGAGCGCGCCGACGCGCTGCAGCGCGTGCAACGCGAGCTCGACCGGATCCAGCAGACGGTGCGCGACCTGCTCGACTTCAGCCGTGCGCCGACCAAAGCCGGCGGCGTCGGCGACGTCCGCGAGGCGGTGCACCACGTGGCGCGAATGGTGGCGCCACAACAACGGCTGCAGGGCGTCCGCCTCGAGGTCGACGCACAGACGCCGCCCGCGATCGTGCCGCTGGACGCCGCGGCGCTGACCCAGGTGCTGCTGAACTTGGTGTTGAACGCCGCCGACGCGCTCGGGGGCTCGGGCCAGATCCGCATCAACGTCCGCACCGCGCCGACGAGCGTGGTGATCGAGGTCGACGACTCGGGACCCGGCGTGCCCGACGAGCTCAAGGCGCGGGTGTTCGAGCCCTTCTTCACCACCAAGCCCGCGGGCAAAGGCACCGGCCTCGGGCTCGCGGTGTGTGACGGCATCATCGGCGCGGCGGGGGGGACGTTGGCGGTGCTGCGCTCGCCCTTGGGCGGCGCCCGCTTCCGCGTCACTCTACCGGTCGCAAGATCCCCAGAGTGAGCAGGGTATAGACCAGGCGCTGGGCCTCGAGGGCTACGAGCCCCAGGCGGCCGAGGATCTGCGCCGTGGTCTTGCCGAGCGCCAAGGTCGCGATCGCCTGCTGCTCTTTTTCCGGGAACGCCGCGGCGACATCGTCGATCGCCCCGCCGAGCTCGAGACGGACGTCCAACAGCGGCGCGAGCAGCGCCTTGAGCCGCGCTTCGCGAAAGGTGCGGCGAATGCCCTCGGCGACCGCCATCGGCCCGGTCCACGGCAGCTCCGAGAGGCCGTCGACCACCTCGAGGTTGTCGTTGAAGCGGTACTCGCCGGTCTCCCACGCGAAGGTCTCGTAGAGCTTGGTCTCGAGCTGCAGGTCGAGGGCGAAGGCGAGGTTCTTCGGGGTCAGCGCCCCCATCTGCACCAAGATCTCGCCCTGCTTCTGCCCGGTCTCTTTGATGGCGGCGACCGACTTCTCGCACTGCGCCTTGGTGATCAGGCGCTCCTTCAGCAAGATCTGCCCCAGGCACTCGCTGACCAGGTTGGACTTCACCTGCACCGGGTTGCCTTCCTTCAAGTAGATGATCTTCTTGATCGCGTCGCGGCGCAGAAGCAGACCGCCGGACGCCCGCTGGTGCCAGAGCTTGCCGAGGACCGCCGGCACCGCGAGCTTGCCGAGCGTCCCCTGGAGCATGAAGGCCTCGGCCTTGAAGGCGCCCTTGAGCGCTCTCTCGACCTCCTGGCGCTCGTGCTTCGCGGACTGATCTACCAGCTTGCTGCTGATCTTGACCTGCGTCGCCGGGCCGATCTGTGGCCTGTCGAGGAGCTGGACCTTGTCCTCGACGACCGGCGGCCGCTGCCGCTCCTTCGTGGTCGGTCGCCCGTCCGGTCTCTTCTTCTCCAACGTGACCGGCTCGTCCTCCGCGAGCGCCGCCGCCTCTCTTGGCAAGAGCTGCTCGAGCTCGGCGTCGAGCTCCTCCATCGACTTGCCGAACTTCTGCCGCGTCATGGTCCGCGGCAGCGCCAGCGCCCGCGCCACGAGGTCGAGGAGGCGATCGGTCGACACCGGCTTGTCCAGGTAGTCCACGACCCCGTACTTCGTGGTCATGTCGGCGCGGTGGTTGCGGCTGCGGTAGATGCCCGAGATCATGATCACCGGGAGGTCCTTGAGCTTCTCCTCGTTGCGGATGTGCTCCATCAACACGAAGCCGTTCATGTGCGGCACGAGCACGTCGAGGATCATCAGGTCGTAGTAGTGCCGCTTGAGCTCCGCCAACACCTGCTTGCCGTCGCGGCAGGTATGGACGTCGTGATCGTGCAAGCGCAGGAGATCCTTCAACATCTCCTGGATGGCCTTGTCGTCGTCTACCACGAGGATGGTCGCCATCGGCTCCACCTGAGCTCGCTCCAGCCGCGGCCGGAGCACACGTTTGGAGGATCATGGCCCAGACCACCGCATTTCGCCAGAAACCCGCGGCCGAGGCCGGGGCGCGACTGCGGCCGAAACTTTGGCCGTTGCCGCCCACCTTAGTACAGTGGCCGGGTGACGATGCCCTACCTCTCGGAGCTGACGCCGCGCGCCCTCGTCACCGGCCTCGCGGTCGGCTGCCTGGTCGCCGCGGCCAACGTCTCCGTCGGCCTGAAGGTCGGGATGACCTTCGGTGCCACGATCACCGCCGCGGTGCTGCCGTTCGCGTGGTTCCGGCTGGTGCGGCGCTCGCTCGGCCGCCCCTTCGACCCCAAGGAGAACATGATCGCCACCACCGCCGGCTCGGCGGCCGGCAGCATGTACAACGTCGCCGGCGTGATCTCGTTCGTCCCGGCGCTGCGGATGGCCGGTCGCGAGCTGTCGTTCACCGAGCTCGTGCTCTGGACCCTGGCGACCGGTTTCTTGGGGGTGCTGTTCGCGGTGCCGCTGCGCCGCCAGATGATCATCGTCGAGCGCCTGCGCTACCCGTCCGGGACCGCCGCCGCCGAGACCATCACCGCGATGCACGCCGCCGGCGACGACGCGTTGTTGAAAGCCAAGGCCCTCCTGGTCGCCGCCGCTCTTAGCGCCGGGCTCAAGATCTTGCTGGCCTTCAAGCCCTTGGGCTGGTCGCGCTTCGAGGAGCTGTCGTTCGACGATCTCGGCCTCGCGGCCGTCGGCGTCGGCGTCGGCGGCGTCACCTTTGCGGCGCTGCGGATCGGCGTCAGCCTGTCGCCGATGCTGTTGGGCGCCGGGATCCTGGTCGGCCGCAAGACCGGGTGGTCGCTCGCCCTCGGCGCGGCGCTGGCGTGGGGGGTCGCGGCGCCGGCGGCGTTCGCGCTCGGCCTGGTCTCGGCGCCGACCCCGGCGGGCCTCTTCGGTGCCGCGCAGCGTTGGCTCGTCTGGCCGGGGGTCGCGGGGATGGTGGTCGCGGGGCTCACCGGCCTGGCGCTGCAGTACCGGACCCTGGGACGGGCGGTGACCAGCCTGCGCCGCAGCGCCGCCACCGCCGCCGACGATTCGCCGGACCCGATGTCGGCGTCGACCTGGCTCGCGCTGTTGGCGCTCGCGGCCGGCGCCACCGTGCTCCTGGCGCAGGTGCTGTTCGCCATGCGCTGGTGGCTGGGCCTGGTCGCCGTTCTGTTGTCGTTCCTGATGGCGGTGATCGCGGTGCGCGCCACCGCCGAGACCGACCTGAACCCGGTCGGGCCGATGGCGAAGGTGACGCAGCTGGTCTACGGCGCCCTCGATCCCGGCACGATGACCACCAACCTGATGGCGGCGGGGATCACCGCCGCCGGCGCCTCCCAGGCCGGCGACCTGATGCACGATCTCAAGGCCGGGCACCTGCTCCAGGTCTCGGCGCGGCGCCAGCTCGCGGCGCAGGCCGCCGGGGTCCTGGTCGGCGCGCCGGTGGTGGTCGGCGCCTACACGCTCCTCGCCAACGCCTACCCGATCCCCGGCGACGTCTTCACCGCGCCCGCGGTGCAGTCGTGGTACGCCGTCGCCCGCGTGCTGTCGGTGGGGGTCGAGGCCCTGCCTCAGGGGACGCTGCCGGCGGCGTTGCTCGCGGCGGGGTGTGCGGCCATCACCACCCTGCTCGGACGCGTGCCCGCGGTCGCGCCCTACCTGCCGTCGCCGGTCGCCGCCAGCATCGCGTTCTTGGTGCCGGCGTCGGTGGCGCTGACCTTGGCGCTCGGCGCGCTGACGCTCGGCGTCGCCCACCGGCTCCGGCCGGCGCTCTGCGACCAGGTCGCGGCGTCGGTCGCCGCCGGTCTGATCGCCGGCGAGGGCGTGATGCTGGTGGTGATCGCGCTGTTGTCCCTCGCCGGAGCGTCGTGGCTCTGAGCCGTTGTCCTTCTCCAGGGAGATGCCCATCACCATGAAGCCCGTGTCGTGCCGCGCGTCGCTCTTGCTGCTGCCGCTCTTCGGCCTCGCGACCCTCACCGCGACCTCGAGTCGGGCGCAAGAAGCGGCGGCAGCGCCCGCTGCCCCGACCGCGCCGCCGGCCGAGGCGCCGCCGCCCATCGAGCAGCTGGTGGTGTTCGACTTGAAGACCAGCGGCCTGAGCGCCGACTTGGCGCGCACCTTGTCGCAGCTGTACGCGGTGTCGGTGCGCGAGGCGCTGCCGGCCGCCAAGGTGTTGAGCCAGACCGACATCCAGGAGCTGCTCGCCCTCGAGACCCGGCAGCAGCTCTTGGGCTGTGACGACACCTCGTGCCTGTCGCAGATCGTCGGCGCGCTCGGCGCCGCGTTTCTCGCGACCGGCTCGGTCGGCCGCATCGGCGACCGGACGATGGTGGAGCTGCGCTTGATCGACGCCAACCAGGCGACGACCTTCGGCCAGGTCTCGGCACAGGTGGCCGGCAACGACGCCCGGGTCGGCGAGGCGTTGGCGCAGCTCGCCGCCCATCTGGTGGACCCGCGCCGGCCGGTGGCGGTCGCCACCCTGTCGATCTGGGGCCAGGGCGAGGTGCAGGTCGACGACAAGCCGGTCGGCAAGGCGCCCATCGAGCGCTACCAGGTGCCGCCCGGCGACCACCTCGTCACCTGGCACAGGCCGGGTGATCCGATCCCGACCGCGGAGCGTCGGGTGACGGTCGACGCCTATTCGCTGACGCGCGTCGAGCCGCTCGAGGCGCAGCGCGGTTGGGATCTCGCCGGCACCCACCTGAGCATCGGCCTCGGGACCGTCGTCCAGGCGCGCATGGACAACCGCAAGGTCGGCCGCGCCGGCTACGCCCGCACCGAGATCGGCTACGTGTTTCCCTTCGGGCTCAGCGTTCACCTCGGGCGCTCGTTTCAAATGCAGCAGGCGCCCGCGCGCCGCGGCCTCGAGGCGGTGCAGTTCGCGACCGACGCCGGCACGCTCGGGGTTGGCTACCAGACCCAGGGCAAGTGGCGGCTGAAGGGCGCGCTCGACGTCGGCGGCGGCAAGATCTACAGCCCGGTGTCGTCCTTCAAGTCGACGGCGATGCTGCTCGTCGAGCCGTCGCTGGCGGCGAGCTACTCCTTCGGCCGCTACTTCGAGGTCGGGGCGCGCGTCGCCGAGAGCCTCGCCAACGCCGAGGATCGCAAGATCACCGCCACCAACCTGATGCTGTACTTGGGCGTTCCGAACGCCGGCCCGGACCACTACCCGCAGCAGGACTTCCACACCAGCGTCCTGTTCTGGGGGGTGACCGCCGCGGTGCTCATCGGCTCGTCGATCTTGGGCGGCGCCGCCGACCAGATCGCGGCGCTGGCGTTGCAGCAATAACGACGCGCCCGGCGCGCCCGGCGTCGAACGTTCGCTGCAGCGCCGCCCACACCCGCGCCGCCAGCGCCGGCGACGGCGGCGACGGTTGCATCGACCAGGCCCTCTGCGTCAGCGCGTGGATCGACCCCACCACCAGCACGCAGACTTCGTCGACGCCCAACCCTTCGAGCCTGCCCTTCTGCCGCGCCTCGACGACGCAGGCGCGGATGAACTCCAACGACCGGCGCTTGAAGCTCCGGACCTGCAGCGCTGCCGCCGGCGGCGCCAGGGTCGCCAGGATGTCCGACGCCACGAGGCGCGCGACCCCGGGGTGCCGGCGCATGATCTCGACGCGGTGGCCGAAGAAGCGCTGCAGGCGGACGAGCGGGTCGGCGTCGTGCGGCGGGAACCCGGCGAACAAGATCTTGTCGACCCTGTCGATCACCTCCTGCACGATCGACTCCATGCTGTCGAAGTGGCGAAACAGCGCCGCGTCGCTGAGGCCGACGGCCCGCGCCACCCCCATCGCGGTGAACTCGGCGACACCGCGCGCCGCGATCAGATCGAGCGCCGCCTCGGCGATCTCGTGACGCCTCGCGGCGGTGGGCTTGCGGCGGGTCAGGGCTCTCGACACGGGTGCGGTCATATGTTAGTGAGCGCTAACTTACAACCAGGAAACGCGCGCTCATGGGCATCCCGGTGCGGCTCCCCGATCTGGAAGCATGGAAGGCGCAGGTCAGCTGCCAAGCCGGCTGCCCGGTGCAGACCGACGCCGGCCGCTACGCCCAGCTCATCGCCGCGGGCAGAGATGAAGAAGCGTTTCTCGTCGCCCGGGCCCCGAACCCCTTCGCCTCGGTCTGCGGCCGGGTGTGCGCCGCGCCGTGCGAGGACGCCTGCCGGCGGCGGCGCATCGACGCGCCGGTGGCGATCCGCGCCCTGAAGCGCTCGCTCACCGAGAAGTTCGGCGCCGAGTCGCTCCACCCCGAGACCCAGGACCAGCTGCGGCACGCGCTGGTCGCCGAGGGCAACCGCTACGCCGGCCATCTGCCGACGACACCGCTCGGACCCCAGGCGAAGAAGCGCAAGGTCGCGGTGGTCGGCGCCGGGCCGGCGGGTCTGGCCGCGGCCCACGACCTGGCGCACCTCGGCTATCAGGTCACGGTGTTCGAGGCCGGTGACGAGCCCGGCGGCATGATGCGCTACGGTATCCCCGAGTACCGCTTGCCGCGAGCCCTGATCCGCGCCGAGATCGACCAGATCCTGGGGCTGGGCGTCGAGCTCCGCCTGAAGACCGGGCTAACGTCGAGCTCCGGCCTCGCGGCGCTGAAGCGCGACGGCTACGAGGCGGTGTTCCTCGCGGTCGGGGTGCAGAAGGGCCGCGAGCTGGCGCTGCCGGGGGCCGAGATCGACGGCGTGGTGCGCGCCGTCGACTATCTGCTGAACGCCAACCGCGGCTACCGCATGGAGCTCGGCCGCAACGTGGTCGTCATCGGCGGCGGCTTCGTCGCCTTCGACGCCGCCCGCACCGCGCTCCGCGTCGGCGAGGACGAGGCGGCGCGCCTGGCGGCGGCATCTCCCGGGACCGCGCGCCTGCAGGAGGCCTTCGACTCGGCCCGCGCCGCGCTGCGCGCCGGGGCGCGCGACGTGACCGTCGTCTCGCTCGAGACCTTCGCCGAGATGCCGGTGCTCAAGTCGACCCAAGGGCACGACGAGTTCGAGGAGGCCAAACGCGAAGGGGTGCGCTTCGTCACCCGCCAGGGGCCGAAGCGTTTCCTCGGCGACACCCGCCTGAAGGCCGTCGAGCTCCGCAGGGTGCGCTCGGTGTTCGACCCCGGCGGCCGCTTCGCGCCGACCTATGACGACGCCGACGTGACCGAGGTCGCCGCCGACACCTGCATCCTGGCGATCGGCCAGTGTCCGGACCTGTCGTTTCTCACCGCCGCCGATCAGATCGAGCTCACCGCCGCCGGCACCATCAAGGTCGATCCGGCGACGCTCGCGACCTCGGCCACAGGGATCTTCGCCGGCGGCGACGTCGCCTTCGGCCCGAGGAACCTCATCGAGGCGGTGCAGAACGGCAAACAGGCGGCGCGCTCGATCCACGACTACCTCTCCGGCGAGACCGCCGAGCGGCGCGCCACCATCGCGGTCGAGAAGATCCCGACCCGCAGCTATCGGACCATCGCCGGCTTCGAGCTCATCGACCGCCGGAGCCCACCGACGTTGAGCCTCGACCGCCGCACCGGCATCAGCGAGGTCGAGTCCGGCTTCGAAGACGCCGCGGCGCGCGCCCAGGCGGCCCGCTGCCTCAACTGCCACGTGCAGACGATCTACGACCCGGAGAAGTGCGTGCTCTGCAGCCGCTGCGTCGACGTCTGCCCCGAGCACTGCCTGGCGCTCGTGCCGTTCGCGGCCCTCGCCCTGCCCGCGAGTGACGCCGCCCGGCTCGCGCACGCGGCCGGAGACGGCAGCGCGCCCCTGGCGGCGATGATCAAGGACGACAGCCGCTGCATCCGTTGCGGTCTGTGCGCGATCCGCTGCCCGACCGACGCGATGACGATGGAGCGCTTCGCGATCACCGAGCGTTTGCAGGGCGAACCACGAGCCCAGGCGTAGGAGGACGGCCGCGATGACCGAGACCAAAGATCGCCGCGAGTTCATGATGTCGGTCGGCATCGGCGCCGGCCTGGTGGCGCTCGGCGCCCAAGGGGCCGCGGCGCTGCGGTCGCTCGGCCCGAACGTCTCCTACGATCCGCCGACCACCGTGAAGCTCGGCATGCCCCTCGAGCTCCCCGACGGCATGAAGTTCCTGCCCGAACAACGGCTGTTCGTGTTCCGCAGCGGCAAGACCTTCCACGCGATCTCCGCGGTCTGCACCCACCTGGGCTGCACGGTCCGCGCCGAGGCCCTCCCCCGCCCGGAGACCAAGGTGGTCGGCAACGGCGAGCTGCTGTTGACGCACGCCTTCAAGTGCCCGTGCCACGGCTCGGCGTACAGCGGCGACGGGGTCAACACCGAGGGCCCGGCGCCGACACCGCTCGCCTGGTACGAGCTGTCGATCGCCGCCGACGACGGCCAGCTGGTCGTCGACCTCGCGAAGCCGGTGCCGCACGACTTCCGCCTCACGATCGCCTGATGCGAGCCAAGGAGAACGCCGTGGCCGACGCTCCACTTCCGACCCCGCAGCAGCCCCCGACCGCCCCGGGCGTGCACCGCTCGAGCTTCTGGAGCCTGCGGCCGGCCTCCGATCGCCAGGCCGGCGACGCCGTGGTCTCCAACTTCCTGCTGCACGCGTTCGCGGCCAAGAGCTGCAAACGCTCGCTCGACGTCCGCTACTCGCTGTGGCTGGGCACGATCTCGGCGGCGCTGTTGTTGCTGCTGACGGTCTCCGGCCTGCCGCTGATGTTCTTGCACGTGCCGTCGGTGGAGCGCGCCTACGCCTCGGTGAAGGACATCGAGTACGTGATCACCTTCGGCTCCTGGATCCGGGCGGTGCACCGCCTCTCGGCGCACGCGATGGTGATCGCGGTGGTCCTGCACCTGATGCGGGTGTTCCTGACCGGCGCCTACAAGAACGGCATCGGCCAGGGACAGCGGCGGGAGTGGAACTGGCTGGTCGGCGTCGCGATGCTGCTCGTCACCTTGTTCTTGAGCTTCACCGGCTACCTGTTGCCCTGGGACCAGCTGGCCTATTGGGCGATCACCGTCGGCACCAACATCGCGTCGTCGGTGCCCGTCGTCGGCGCCAAGATCCGCGAGCTGTTGCTCGGCGGCCGGGTCATCGACCAGCCGACCTTGATCCGCTTCTACGCGCTGCACGTCGTGGCGCTGCCGGGCCTGCTCTTGCTGCTGTTCGCCTACCACATGTGGCGCATCCGCAAGGACGGCGGCCTGGCGGTGGTCGATCTCGAGGCCACGACCGCCGCCCACCCGGTCACCGAGCCCACCAAGACCTACACCCTGCTCGGCGTCGCCCGCGGCACCTCGCCGAAGATCGTCGCGACCAGCATCGAGGCCGAAGACACCACCGTCAACTCGGTGCCCGACCTCAGCCGGCGGATCGCGATCGCGGTGCTCGGCACCTTCGCGATCATCAGCATCCTGGCGGTGTTCATCGCCTCGCCGCTCGAAGAGCCGGCGAACGCCCTCGTGACCCCGAACCCCGCCAAAGCGCCTTGGTATTTCCTCTGGCTCCAGGAGGTGGTCACCGACACCACGATCAAGCTCGGCGCGTTCACGGTGAACGGCGCCCTGATCGGCGGCGTGCTGCTCCCGGGCCTGCTCGTCGTGCTGCTGTCGGTCTGGCCGTGGCTCGACCGTAGCGCCAAGACCTCGACCGGCGTCTGGTTCGCCGCCGACCGCCGGCGCCAGAACCTGGTGTTCCTCCTCCTCGTCGCCTTGGTGCTGGCGCTGACCATCGTCGGCACCTTCTTGCGCGGCCCCTATTGGCACTTCTTCTGGCCCTGGCAGGCGTGGCCGGAAATCCCGGGGAGGATCTGAGATGGAACGCCTCAGTCGCGCCCCATTCCGCGGCCGGGATCGTTTGGCGCTGGCGATCGTCGGCCTGGCGCTCGTCGTGTCGACGGTGCTCTTCATCCGCAGCGACCAGGCCCACGACTACCGCTACTACCAGGCGATGTTCAAAGAGCTCGTGGCGCAGAAGCTCGGCGAGGACAAGGCGGCGACCTTGCCCGGGGGGCTGTCACAGATCTGGGTGCCCGACCTGAAGCGCGCCGATCGCTGCATCATCTGCCACCAGGCGGTCAGCTTCAAAGGCTTCGAGACCGCCGCGGAGCCGTTTCGCACCCACCCGAGCGCCATCCTCAAGGCGCATCCGCCGGAGCGCTTCGGCTGCACCGCCTGCCACGGCGGCCAGGGCTACGCGATCGACGTCGACGCCGCGCACGGCCAGGTGGCGCACTGGGAGGAGCCGCTCTTGAGCCGCGGCCTCGGCGAGCAGTACTCGCTCGCCGGCAACAAGGCGGCGCTGTTGCAGATGAGCTGCAACGTCTGCCATCGCTTCGACCGCGAGACCGCCGGCGCCGAGGCCATCAACCTCGGCAAGCAGCTCATCAAGGACAAGGGCTGTCGCGCCTGCCACGTGGTGAACGGCCGCGGCGGCGGCATCGGCCCGGACCTGACCTTCGTCGGCGACAAGGCGCCGGAGCAGTACGACCACACCCGCTTGATGGGGCAGCACACCTCGTTCGCCTGGCACGTGGCGCACCTCAAAGATCCGCGCGCCCTGGTCTCCGACTCGGTGATGCCGAACTTCCACTTGACGACCACCGAGGCGCAGGCGCTGGCGATGTTGATCTTGTCCTGGCGCCGGGCGCCGGTCGCGGCGTCGTTCTTGGCGGGCGCGCCGCGCACCGATCCGCAGACCGCGGAAGAAGTGCAGGCCGAGGAGCAGATGAAGTCCGGGCCGGGGGCGTGGTTCGTCAAGACCGGCTGCTTCGTCTGTCATTCGATCGGCGCGTTCAACGTCCGCAGCCCGGCGCAGATCGGACCGGATCTGTCGACCGCGGTCGAGGACGTGCAGTCCCGCTTCGGTCGCACCCTCGACGACTTCCTGGCCGCGCCCACCGGCACCATGGCGGTGGTGTTGTCGCGCCAGATCATCTTGACCCCGGAAGAACGAGGCATCGCGATCCAGAAGCTGCGCGAAGCCTTCGCCGAGCACAACAAGACCCAGCGTGAAAAACCGGGCGCCGCTGGCGCCCACTGACCCAATTCAAGGAAGGGGAGTCGACGATGAAGATGTCCAAGAAGAGCCTGATCCAACTGGCGAGCGTCGCAGCCCTGCTGCTCGTCGCGGTGGTCTTCGGCCACTGCGCCCCGAGCGCCCCGCAGCGCGCCAAGAGCATGACGCCGGTGTCCGACGTGGCGATCGCGGCGCAGAAGACCTACGTCGCGCCCGGCGACCTCGACGAGTACTACCTGTTCTCGTCCGGCGGCCACTCGGGTCAGGTCTACGTCTACGGCGTGCCGTCGATGCGCCACCTGTCGACGATCCCGGTGTTCACCCCTTATCCGGCGACCGGCTACGGCTTCGACGACGACTCCAAGAAGATGCTCGGCGGTCTCACCTGGGGCGACGTCCACCACCCCTCGCTCTCCGAGACCAAAGGCGACTATGACGGCCGCTGGCTGTTCGTCAACGAGATGAACGGCCGGCTGGCCCGCATCGATCTGCGCGACTTCAAGACCAAGCAGATCTTGGGCCCGATCCCCAACATCTCCGGCAACCACGCCTCGGCGTTCGTCACCCCGAACACCGAGTACTCGATGATGGCGTCGCGGTTCTCGATCCCGATCCCCAAGGGCACCGCCGTCGACGTCGACAAGTACGCGAGCCTCTACAAGGGCGTCGTCGCCGGCATCAAGATCGATCCGCAGTCGGGCACGATGTCGCTGGGTTTCGAGATCCTGCTGCCGCCCTTCGACTGGGACCTGGGTGACGCCGGCAAACTGGCGTCCGACGGCTGGATGTTCCTCACCGCGTACAACTCGGAGCGCGCCACCGGCAAGCTCGAGGTCACGAGCACCCAGCGCGACCGCGACTACATCGCCGCCATCAACTGGCGCGACGCGGAGAAGGCCGCGGCCGAAGGCAAGGGCGACCTGATCGGCGGCGTCAAGGTCCTCGACCCCGCCAAGGTGCCGGGCCTCGTCTACCTGATGCCGTGCGGCAAGTCCCCGCACGGCGTCGACGTCTCCCCCGACGGCAAGTACGTCGTCGGCTCGGGCAAGCTGCAAGGCGTCACCACGGTCTTCAACTTCGAGAAGATCGCGACCGCGATCCGCAACAAGGACTTCACCGGCGACGAGGACGGCATCCCGGTGTTGAAGTACGAGTCGATCAAGGACGCCGAGGTGCCGGTGGGCCTGGGGCCGCTGCACACCCAGTTCGGCCCGGACGGCTTCGCCTACACCTCGCTCTTCGTCGACAGCGCCATCGCCAAGTGGAAGCTCGGCACCTGGGAGGTCGTCGACAAGGTGCCGATGTCCTACTCCATCGGCCACCTGTGCGCCGCCGAGGGCGACACCGTGTCGCCGGACGGCAAATGGCTCGTCGGCTTGAACAAGCTGTCGCACGGCCGACATCTGCCGGTGGGCCCGTCGCAGCCGGAGTCGTCACAGCTCGTCGACATCACCGAGGAGAAGATGAAGCTGGTCTACGACGCCTTCACCGAGCCCGAGCCGCACTACGCCCAGATGATCAAGGCCGACAAGGTCCACCCGATCGAGGTCTACCCCAAAGAAGAGAACAAGCACCCGCTCGCGATCTGGGACGTCAAGGACGCCGGCCTGACGCGCAGCGGCGACAAGGTCACGGTGAAGATGGTCGCGGTGCGCTCCACCCTCACCCCGACCGCGTTCGAGGTGAAGCAGGGCGACACCGTGACCGTGGCGCTCACCAACATCGAGCAGACCACCGACGAGCTGCACGGCTTCGCGATCCTCGACTACAACATCAACATCGTCGTCGATCCCGGCGAGACCAAGACCGTGACCTTCAAGGTCCAAAACGCCGGCGTGTTCCCGTACTACTGCACCAACTTCTGCTCGGCGCTACACCAGGAAATGCAGGGGTACCTGGTCGTCAAGCCGCGCGGCTGAGAGTCTCTGACCATCACCAGCGCTGCCGGGGGCTTCACGAGCCCCCCTCGCGGTGCCGAAGAGGAAACCATGTGGCGCTCGCTCACTTTGCTCCCTGGAACCCTCGACGCACCGCAGGGGCTCGTCCCCCGGGGCCTGGTCCTCGCCGCCGCCGTGTGCCTGCTGCCGGCGCTCTTCACCCCTCTCTGGAAGATGACGATGTTCGCGCCGCAGTATCCCGACGGCCTCGAGCTCTCGATCTACTCGCACAAGCTCGACAGCGGTCGCGGTGGCCAGGACGCCAAGGAGATCAACCTCCTGAACCACTACATCGGCATGCGCGAGATCGCGACCGAGGACTTCGACGAGTTCAAGTGGATGCCGTTCATGATCGGCGGGCTCGTCATCCTGTTCTTGCGGGCGGCGGTGCTCGGCCGGCTCGGCCACCTGATCGACCTGGTAGCGCTGTTCGGCTACTTCAGCCTCTACGGCATGGGGTCGTTCGCCTACAAGCTCTATGCCTACGGCCATCACCTCGATCCTAGTGCGGCGGTGAAGGTTGGGCCGTTCACGCCGCCCTTCTTCGGCTACAAACAGCTCGCGAACTTCGAGGTCTACTCGTACCCCGGCCCGGCGACCTACGCGCTCGCGGCTGCCGGCGCCTGCCTCGTCGCCGCCCTGTTCGTGGCCTGGCGGCGCCGTGACGTGGCGGCCGTTCCTTCCCAATGACGGCGCCGGTCCTGGTCGCGTGCCTCGTGGTCACCGCGCTCGAGATGCCGGTGGCTCCGACCGGCAGCCTCGAGGGCCGGCCCACCGACCAGGAGCGCTCGCCGCTGCAAGCCCGCATCGACGCCGCGGCCGCGCGCTCGGTCGTGGTCGTCGAGGCCGGCACCTACGACGGCGACCTCTACGTTGATCGACCGCTGACCCTCAAAGGACAGGGCCGGCCGTTGCTCTCGGGCTCGGGGCGAGGCAGCGTCGTCCGCATCCGGGCCGCGGGGGTGATCCTCGAGGGCTTCGACATCGACGGCCGTGGCGGCGGCGATCTCGGCCGCGACGCCTCCGGGGTCCACGTCGCCGCGTTCGACGCCGTGATCCGCGATTGCCGGATCCAGAACACCCTCTTCGGCATCTACCTCCGTGCGGCGGACGGCGCGCGGCTCGAAGGCAACGTGATCCGCGGCGACGCCGGCAAAGAGCCGGGCGAGAAGGGCTC
The DNA here is from genome assembly GCA_016218825.1 of Deltaproteobacteria bacterium. GTDB lineage: Bacteria > Myxococcota > XYA12-FULL-58-9 > XYA12-FULL-58-9 > XYA12-FULL-58-9 > JACRCV01. The sequence goes on along the minus strand of JACRCV010000099.1, from coordinate 90,165 downwards.
GGGCCTGCACGTCTTCGACACCACCGGCTTCGCGCTCGTCGACAACGACATCGCGCTCACCCGGGATGGGATCTACATCCAGTCGTCGGCAAACGGCGTGGTCCGCGGCAACACCACCCGCGAGGTGCGCTACGGCCTGCACTACATGTACTCCGACGACAACCAGTTCGAAGACAACCGCTTCGAGGACACCGACGCCGGCGCGGTGCTGATGTACTCGCGGCGCATCGTGCTCCGCAGAAACCAGATCATGCACAACCGCGGCTTCGCGTCCGTGGGCCTGTTGTTCAAGGCCTGCGACGACTCGGTGGCCGAAGACAACCTGATCGCCGACAACGCCCGCGGCATCTTCCTCGAGGGCAGCTACCGCAATGTCCTCCGCCGAAACGTCATCGCCGAGGCCGACGCCGCCATCGTCCTCTACGACTCGTGCGGCGCGAATGAGATCAGCGGCAACGTCTTCTTGGGCAACCTCTCGCCCCTCTACCTCGTCGGCCGCCGGACCGACACCGTCTTCGCCGGCAACTACTGGTCGGAGAACGACGAGCCCGACCTGGACGGCGACGGCCACAGCGACCGCCCCTACGTGCTCTCGAGCCTCTTCGACCACCTGCGCGGCAATCTCACCGCCGCCGATCTGATGGCCCAAAGCCTCGCCGCCCGCGCCCTCGCCGCCGCCGAGCGCTCGTTCCCGGTGCTCGCGGTCTCGACCGTCCGCGACCCGGCACCCCTGACCCGCCCGCCCCGTCTCGACGCCGTGCCGCGCCCGGGGAAGGGCGGCGGCGGACCATCGGCCACCAACCTCGGCGCCGCGCTCGCCCTCGTGCTCGGCGGTGCCTGGATCCTCGCCCCCGGCGGTCGCCGCCGCGCTCGGAGAAGGGCGCCGTGATCGCCTTCGACTCCTTCTCGAAGACCTTCGGCGCGGTGACCGCGGTCGACGCCTTCAGCCTCGCGGTGCAGCCGGGGGAGGTCGTCGCCCTGCTCGGCCCGAACGGCTCCGGCAAGACCACCTGCCTCAAAGCCGCCGCCGGTCTGCTGCAGCCCTCGAAGGGCAGCGTCGTCATCGGCGCCGCTCGGCTCGCGGCGTCCAGCGCCGCGGCGCGCGCGGCGCTCGCGTTCCTGCCGCAACGGGTGACGTTTCCCGACTCGCTCTCCGGCTTCGAGGTCCTGGAGCTGTACCGCGGGCTGCGCCGGCGACCGGCGTCCCGAATCCCGGCGGTGTTGCGGCAGGTCGCCCTCGACGACACCGCGGCGCGCGCGGTCGGCACCTACTCCGGCGGGATGCGGCAACGGCTCGGCCTGGCGGTGGCGCTCATCGCCGAGGCGCCGCTGTTGCTGCTCGACGAGCCGACCGCGGCCTTGGATCAAGCCGGCATGGCGACCTTCTACGCCGCCGCCGAGGCCCAGCGCCAGAGCGGCCGCACCCTGTTGTTCACCTCGCACCAGCTCGCCGACGTCGAGGCGCTCGCCGACCGGGTGGCGATCCTCGTGGACGGCCGGCTGGTCGCCGACCTGAGCCGCAAGGAGCTCGTGACCCGCGTCGCCGCTTGCGGCGTGCTGCGCGTCGGCGTCGGCGCCTCGAGCCCCGGGCTCGAAGACGATGTCAGGCGGGCGGTCCCGGGCGCTCGTTTCCAGGGCCGCGAGGTCGTGATCTCCGGGTCGCCCGAGGCCCGCGCCGCCGCGCTCGAGGTCGTGCGTGGGGCCGGCGCTCAGATCTCGAGCCTCGCCGCCGACGAGGGCCGTCTCGAGGACCTGTACCAGGACTTGATCCGGAAGAGCCCATGAGGTGTCGCCCTGTCATCGCCGTCAGCTGTCTGTTGGCGCTCGCCTGCGCCCGCACCCCGCCCGCGCCCGCGGCGCTCGACACCCGCAACGAGGAGTGCGCGTTCTGCCGGATGCGAGTCTCCGACGCCCGGTTCGCGGCGCAGATCGTGGCGCCCGGCGAGGAGCCGCGCTTCTTCGACGACCTCGGCTGCCTCGCCGCCTACCTGAAGAAGACCCCGAGGCTCGCGACCGCGAGCGTCGCCTACGTCGCCGACCACCGCGACAAGAGCTGGGTCGCAGCATGGCGAGCGACCTACAGTCGCGTCCCGGAGCTGTGGACGCCGATGGCGTCGCATCTCATCGCGCACCGCGACCCGGCCTCGAGGGATCTGGACGCCGCCGGCAACAACGGCACGAACGTCAGCCCCGTGGAGCTCTTTGGCGGCGCGGCGGCGCCGGAGCGCCGATGACGCTGTTGTCGCCCGGGCGGGCGCTGCTGTTGGTGGCGCGCCACGAGCTCTTGTTGGCGGTGCGCTCGCGCTGGACGCAGATCTTCGCCGGCACGTTCGCGGCGCTCTCCCTCGGGGTCGCGATCTCGGGGTACGTGCTCTCCGGCGGCTACGGCTTTCAAGACTTCGCCCGCACCAGCGCCTCGCAGGTCGAGCTGTTGACGCTGCTCGTGCCGCTCGCGGCGCTGCTGATGGGGGTGCTGTCGCTCAGCTTCGAGCCCGGCAGCTCCGAGCTGTTGTTCTCGCAGCCGTTGTCCCGCCCGATCATTCTCTTGGGCAAGCTCGCGGGGCTGTTCGTCGCGCTCGGCGCCGCGGAGGCGGTGGGCTTCGGCCTGGCCGGGATCGTGATCTTCGCCAACGCCGGCGACCACGGCCTCGGCGACTACGCGACCCTGGTCGGCGCCGGCCTCGCCCTCAGCGCGGTGTTCCTCGCCCTGGCGGCCTTTGTCACCGTCGTCGTCAGCGGTGGCCGGCGGGTGCAGGGCCTCGCGGCTGCCATCGTCACCTGGTTCGTCACCACGGTGCTCTTCGACGTCGCCGCGCTCGGCGTCGCGTCGCTCTTACCGTCGGGCATCGCCTCCCGGGTGCTGATCGTCGCGGTGATCGTCAACCCGGTCGCCGCGGTGCGCACCGCGGCGCTGCTCAGCGTCGTCGGCACCGCCGCGTTCGGGTCGGCGTCGCTCGCGTTCCTGCGCTTCACCGGTGGCGGCGGGATCGCGGCGCTGGCGCTTTGCGCCTCGGTGCTGTTCTGGATCGTCGTGCCGGCGGGCCTCGCCGCAAGGCGCCTGGCCAAGATCGATCTCTAGCACCGACCCCGCGAAGCGCGTAGCTGCCTGCGCGAAGGCGACACCCCTGTCAGCACTGTGACGCCACTCACAATTCGCCGAGCCTGAATCGGCAGTGATTACCTTCCAATGCGAAAGGATCGGCCTGGCATCCGGGCTGCAGGTACCAGCTATCATGAACGACGAATCCCCCAAGAGAGCGAGCGCGCGGGTGCCGGTGTACTGCCCGGTGTCGATGTGGGGTGATCCAACACAGTCCGACAGCGTCTGCGTCAACCTCTCCACAGGCGGGATGGCCCTCGCGGTCGCCGAGCCGTTGCCGGTCGGCACGCTGCTCCGGATCTCGGCCATCCTCCCGAGCGGCCGCGTCTTCGAGGCGACGGTCGTCGTGGTCTGGGCGCGAAGCGACAAGGCGCATCGGATCGGGGTCTGCTTCCTGACCCTCAAGGACGAAGCCCGCCTGGTGGTCAACGACCTGGTAGAGCACGGCCAGGCGGCGTGAGCCCGCCGCGGCGCTTACACCTTTACCGATCGCGCCCCACCTTGGTACACCGTGGCGTCCATGACCGAGGCGACCGAGAGCGCGAAGGTCTACATCGAGACCTACGGCTGCCAGATGAATCAGCTCGACTCGTCGCTGGTCGCCGATCGCCTGCGGCGCGCCGGTTATCAGATGGTGACCGACCCGGCGCTGGCCTCGGTGGTGCTCATCAACACCTGCTCGGTGCGCGACCTGGCCGAGCACAAGGTCTGGTCCCACCTTGGCCGCCTCGGGGTCCAGAAGAAGGGCGACCGGCCCGGGCTCGTGATCGGCGTGCTCGGCTGCATGGCGGAGCGCGAGGGGCAAAACATCGCGGTGCGCATGCCCTACGTCGATCTGGTCTGCGGCCCCGACCGCCTCGACCGCCTCCCCGTCCTCATCCGCGACGCGATGACGAGCCGCAAGCCCCAGGTGGCGATCGCCGGCCACGGGGCCAGGCTCCACGCCGCTGACGATCGCGACACCCACGCCGACGCCGAGCCCGCCGCCGACATCGACCTGGCGCGCAGCGTGGCGCCGCAGGCGGCCACCTTCCAGGCCTACGTCAGGGTCACCCGGGGCTGCGACAAGTTCTGCACGTTCTGCGTCGTGCCCTTCACCCGCGGCCAAGAGGTGCATCGCGCGCCGCGACAGATCGTCGACGAAGTGAAGCGCCTCGCAGACTCCGGGATCCTCGAGGTGACGCTGCTCGGGCAGACCGTCAACCACTACGTCCACGTCGACGGTGACCGCCGCACCACCTTCGCCGATCTGCTGTGGCAGGTGCACGAGGCGGTGCCGCACTTGCCGCGCCTGCGCTTCGTCACCTCCTACCCGCGCGACTTCGACCAGCCGACGCTCGAGGTGATGGCGGCGGCGGCGCGGATCTGCCGCTACCTCCACCTGCCGGCACAGAGCGGCGCCGACGCGGTGCTCATGCGCATGAACCGCGGCTACACCGCGGCGGCGTACCTCGAGCTGTTGCAGCGCGCCCGCGCCGCGCTCCCCGACGTCTGCCTGGCCGGTGACATGATCGCCGGCTTCCCGGGCGAGACCGAGGCCGACCACCAGGCGTCGCTCGGCCTCCTCGACGCGGCGCAGTACAAGAACTGCTTCGTGTTTCAGTATTCGCCCCGCGGCGGCACCGTGGCCGCGAAGCGCTTCGCCGACGACGTCCCCGACGACGTCAAGCACCGCCGCAACCTCGAGCTCTTGGCACGGCAGACGGAGATCAACCTGCGGCACAACAACGCCCGCGTCGGTGCGACCCTCGAGGTGTTGGTCGAGAGCCGGAGCAAGATCAGCGGCCACTCGAGGGGCGACATCGTCCGCATCGGCCGCGACCGCTCGCCTTGCGCCGACGACGTGCGGCTCATCGGCCGGACCCGGGGCGACGAGATCGTGGCCTTCGACGGCCCGGCGGCGTGGGTCGGCTCGCTGCGGACGGTCGAGGCGGTGGGCGCCACCGCGCTCACCATCCTCGCGAAGATCGAGAAAGGCGGCCCGCATGGCTCGTAGACCGCTCGCCCTGCTCGCCGCGTCGCTGGCGGTGTTGTCCCCGACGCTCGGCGTGGCGCAGTCCTCGCCGCGGATGGTGCGGCTGTCGTACCCGAGCATCGACGCCTCGCGGCAGATGGGGATCACCTGGAATTCGGACTCGGCGACGCCGCAGGTGGTCCAGTACGGCGCCGCGTCGACCGCGGAGCACGAGGTCACCGCGGTGGTCTCGAGCCCGCTCGCGGGCGGCTTGGGCTACGTGCACTCGGCGGTGCTCAACGACCTGACCCCGGCGACTCAATACCGCTACCGGGTCGGCTCGGCTGCCGACGGCTTCGCGCCGCAGAACGGCTCGTTCGCCTTCACGACCGGGCCGCAGGATCCGTGCGCGCCGTTCGTCTTCGACATGGTCGGCGACGTGCGCGGCCTGTCGTACTTGAGCTGGCTGCCGAACTCGGGCTCGAGCTGGCCGATGGTCTTCGACCGGCTCGCAGAGGACAATCCCGACTTTCTCCTGATCCCCGGCGACCTGGTCTACAGCGGCGACAACCTCGACGAATGGAACGAGTTCTTCAACCAGGGGGTCGACCACTACCCGTTCCTGCCGGTGATGCCGTCGTTCGGCAACCACGACCGCGGCGGCAGCGGCGCCAACCACAACTACGAGCTGCTCTACACCCTGCCGCAGAACCCGAGCGGCCGCGAGGAGTACTACGCCTTCCGCTACGGCAACGCGCTGTTCATCGCCTTCAACACCGAAGACGGCCAGGCCGGCGACGACTTCGCGACCCAGGGGGCGTGGGTCGAGAAGATCTTGCAGGACAACCCCGCCACCTGGAAGGTGCTGTTCTTCCACCATCCGGTGTGGACGACGACGCCGGGCGAGACCGCGCTCGGCTGCATCATCTGCGGCCACCCGCCGAACGAGCTCGGCCAAAACCCGGTGCTCATCGATCTCATCGACCGCTACGACGTCGACCTCGTCATCGCCAGCCACAACCACTTCTACGAGCGCAGCAAGCCGCTCAAAGGCGGCGGCTCGGAGCCGAGCATGGTCGAAGAAGCGCCGAGCTTCCGGGGCACCGTGGCCGGCACCCGCGACGCGAGCGGCAGAGTGCCCACCTGGGGCTCGCTCTACATGGTCACCGGCGGCGGCGGCGCTACCCTGGTCCCGCTGTCGTATCTGGACGGCCTCGGCCAGGTGTGGGCGGCGGGCGAGGCGTCGCGCAACGACAAGTTCCACCACGTGCGCGTGAACATCTCCGATCTCAGCCTCACGCTCACCGCCGTCGACTCCCAGACCGGCGCGACCCTCGACAGCGTCAATCTGACGAAGCTGCCGCAGTATCGGGTGTCGGCGTGCACCCCGGCTGCGCCCACCGACAACGATGACGACGGCTATCCGTCGAACATCGACTGCAACGACCAAAACCCCGACATCCGTCCGGGCGCCGCCGAGCTCTGCGGCGACGGCATCGACCAGGACTGCACCGGCGGCGACCAACTCTGCCTCGAGCACGACTCCGGCCCTACCCCCGGGGACCCGGGGGTCGCACCCGGCGGCGACGCCGACACCGGCACCCGCGCCACCGACGACGGCTGCGGCTGCCGCGGCGCCGCCGGCGGCTGGAGCCTGCTCACGGCCCTGCCCTTGCTCCGCCGACGACGAGTCGCGTCGTGAGTGACCGCCACGCCCTCGTCCTCGGCGCGACCGGGCTCATCGGCAGCCACGTCGTCCGTCGGCTGCTCGAAGCGCCGACCTGGGGGCAGGTGACGGTCCTGGCGCGCCGCGCCGCCAACACCTCCCACCCCAAGCTCCGCTGGCACGTCGTCGATCTCGACGACCGGTCGACGTGGACGCGGTTCGCGAAGATCGACGACGTCTTCGACTGCCTCGGAACCACGATCAAACAAGCGGGGAGCCAAGCGCAGTTCCGCCACGTCGACCTCGAGCTGCCGCTCGCGGTCTCGCGCGCCGCCCGCGACGCCGGCGCCGCCCATGCCTCGCTGATCTCTTCTCTGGGAGCCGACCGGCGGGCGCGCGTGTTCTACAGCCGCGTCAAGGGCGAGCGCGAAGCCGAAATGCAGGCGCTCGGCTTCCCGTCGTTGCACCTGCTTCGGCCGTCACTCCTCTTGGGGGAGCGGGCGACGGCCCGCGCCGGCGAGAAGATGGGAGAGCTGATACTCGGTATCGGCCGGCCGCTGCTCGTGGGACCCTGGCGCAAGTACCGCGCGATCCGCGGCGAAGATGTCGCCCGGGCGATGGTGCACCTCGCCGCCTCCCCGAATCCTGGCACTCGGGTCTTGTTGTCCGACGAGATCGCGAAGGTCGCCACCGAGGCCTGACGGGCGCTTGCCGTCGCCGCGCGCCATCCCCAGGCGATGTCCCGCACCGACAGCGCGCCCCAGCGCGGCGTCTCAGTGACAATCACTGCACACGGAGCCGTGGTGGCAGTCGCCGCAATCCAGGCCCGGCGGTGGGTGGAGCCACTGCGCACCACCGTCGATGTGCAGCGCCGCCTGGATGATGGCGCCGCCGCTGTCGATCACGTCGGGGTGGCAGGTCGCGCAGTCGGCGCGCCCCGGGTGACCGCCGCCCGGCGGCAAGCCGTGACAAGCGCCGCAGTCCCCGGCGCTGCCGCCTTGCATCGTCCAGGTTGGCGCCGGGACGCTGCCGCCGCTGGCGCCGCCCAGCCGGTGACAGTAGACCGAGCACGCCTGCGGCACGCCGCTGTAGCTCGCACCCCAGTAGGTCGCGATGCCGGAGAACACCACCTCCGCCGGGCTCGCCGAGTCGACGTGGCCGCGGTCGAGGAAGGTGGCCGGCACCAGGTGGCAGCGGCCGCAGGCTATGGCGGCCCTCCAGGTCGAGCTCTGCAAGTGGGCCTGATGGGCGCCGACGCCGCGATCGGTGGTCTCGGCCTCTCCCGACAGGGCCGCCGGCGGCGCCGCGTTGTCGGTGCCGCCGTGACAGTTGCTGCAGGCGCCGTTGTTGAGATCGATGCTGCCGTCCACGTGCCGGGTCGGGGCGATGATGGCGTTCGCGGCGTCGACGACGTCGCCGTGGCACATCGCGCACTCGGGGCGCGGCGGGTGCATCCCGGCGGGCGGCATCCCGTGGCAGCCGGTGCAACCGGTCTGGCTGCCGTCGACGACGTTCCACACCGGGCTCGGCGTCGCCCCGCCGCCGCCGGCAAACGTCGCCCCGTGGCAGTAGGTCTCGCTGCAGCGGCGTTGGGCGCGGTCGTAGTCCGGCTTGGCCCCGCCGTAGCTCGCCAGCGGCCCAAAAGTCAGCTCGGCGCCCGGGCTGAGGTCGAGGTGACCGGCGGCGGCGACAAACGCCGGGACCTGGTGGCACTGCTGGCAGGCGACCGGACCGTGCGTGGCCGTGCCGTCGAGGTGGGTGCGGTGCGCGCCGACGCCGGGCGCGGTCGTCATGTAGGCGTCGCTCAGATCAAGAGGCGGCGCCGCGACACCGGCGCTCCCGTGACAGGCGTCGCACGCGGTCGCGACCTCGACGTGGCCGTTGACGTGCAGCTCCGGCGTCACGAAGCTCAGGTCGGCGGCGACGACCTGCGGGTGGCAGCGGCTGCAGCTCGGACTCTCGGGGTGGTTCGAAGACGGCGGCATCCCGTGGCAGCTGCCGCAGGCCCTCTGGCTGCCGTCCACCACGGTCCAGACCGGCGCGGTCGCGTCGCCGCCGGTGAGGGTCGCGCCGTGACAGTAGGTGTCGCGGCAGGTGCCGGTCGCTCCCAGATACTCGGGCTCGGCGCCGTGAAGCTGCGCGCGGGTTCCCCAGATGATCTCCGCCGGCCCCGCGGTGTCGGCGTGGCCCGCGGCCTCGACGAAGCCCGGGACCTGGTGACAGTCGGCGCAGGAAACCGCCGCGTGACGGGTCGACGGCTGCAAGTGCGCGGCGTGCGCGCCGACGCCACGGCCGCTCGTGGCCCGGCTGCCGCTCAGGTCTGGAGGCGGCGCCGCGTTTTGAGCCTCGCCGTGGCAGCTGTCGCACGCCAGCGGGCCGACGTCGAGGTGGCCGTCGACGTGTCGGGTCGGGTCGGTCATGCCGCCGCCGTGGCAGCGCGCGCAGTCGGTGCGCGGCGGGTGCGCGCCACCCGGCGGAAAGCCGTGACAGCCGCCGCAGGTCGTCTGCGTGCCGTCCACCAGGGTCCAGACCGGCTCGGGGTGCGCGCCGCCTGCCGCGGTCAGCGTCACGCCGTGACAATAGACCGCGCAGCTGGCGCCCTCACGGTCGAAGGTCGCAGCGGCGTCGTCCACCCGCGCCAGCGGTCCGAAGCGTACCTCGGCGGGCGCGGCGTCGAGGTGGCCGTCGGCGTCCACGGTCGCCGGGACCTGGTGGCAGCTCTCGCAGGTGATCGGCCTGTGCTGTCCGTCGGTCTGCAGGTGGCGCTGGTGCGCGCCGACCGCGATCGCGGTGGTCGCGGTCTCGCCGCTCGTCGACCCCGGCGGCGCCGCGTTGGCCTCGCCGCCGTGACAACCGCTGCAGCCCGCAGGCTCCACGTCGACCTGACCGTTGACGTGCAACGCCGGGGCGACGAAGGCCCGCGCCGCGTCGACCACCATCCCGTGACACGCGACACAGTCGGTGCGTGCCACGTGCCGCAGGGCGGGCGGCAGACCATGACAGGCGCCGCAGGCCGCCTGCGTGCCGTCGACCCTGGTCCAGAGCGGCTCGGGCACGGAGCCACCCCGCCGGGGGCCCGCGGCGTGACAGTAGACCTCGGCGCAGGTGAGGGTGTCGGCGTTGAAGCTCGGTGTCGCCCCGCCGGCCTTTGAAAGCCCGCCCCAGCTGAGCTCGGCCGGCGGCGGCGTGTCGATGTGCCCCGGCGCCTGCGGCGTCGCCGGGACCACGTGACACTCGGCGCACGAGATCGGTGCGTGCCAGGTCGAGATCCCGAGATGCTGGCGGTGCGCCCCGACGCCGCGCGCCGTCGTCGCGCGGTCGCCGTTGATGCCGACCGGCGGCGCGGGATAACCCGGGGTCCCGTGACAGGCGCTGCAGTCGCCCTCCTTGAGCTGCAGCACGCCGTCGATGTGCTGTTCGGGCGCGACGAAGACCCGCTCTGCATCTACCGTCTCGTGACAGGCGCTGCAGTCGGCTCGCGGCATGTGCGGCGGCGCGGGCGGCATCCCGTGGCAGGCGTCGCAGGCGAGACCGCCTTTGACCTGTTGCCAGACGATCGGGTGGGCCGCGCCCAGCGTCGCGCCGTGACAGTAGCTCGTGCAGGTGTGGCTCTCCGGCTCGTACTGCGCCGGGCTGCCGTTGGCGACTGCCAGACCCCCGAGGACGACCTCGGCGGGCAGCGCGCTGTCGGTGTGGCCGGGCGCGGCGACGGCAGCCGGCAGCTGATGACAGCTGTCGCAGCGGACCGGGCGGTGCCAGTCGCTCGCCGGCAGGTGTGCTTCGTGGATCGGCCGCGTGGTCTCGAGCGCGTAGCGCGCCACCGCGCGGCACCCGGCGTCGGGTGCGGCGACGTGACAGCCGCAGCAGGTGCTCTCCTGGGCGGGCTCGCTGGTGATCGGCCGCGGGCTGCTACAGGCCACGGACCACGCCGCAACCGGCACGAGGACGGCCCGGAGAACGTATGACATCGGCGACCCCTGACAAGTCGAATGTGCCACAGTCGCGTCATCCATATCGCAAATGGCGGGCGATCCGCCAGCCTCGGCGGGCCGGCCGCAGGCGCCTCGGGGTTGGCGGGAATCGGCGGGCCGTGCGATGCTCGCCAGGCTCGCGATGCTCGTACCTGAGGCTCTTGCCGTCAGCCTCGCATAGGGACCCGCATGATGAACGCTCGCACTTCCACCGCGGTCTTTGTGGCTTGCCTGCTCGGCGCTTGCGACAACGCGCCGAAGGACGGCGACGGTCCGTCGTCGCCGCCCTGCACCGCAGACGGCGACTGCGCCGCGGGAGAGTATTGTGGTCCCGACGGCGCTTGCCTCTCGGGTCCGCGCCCCACCTGCGCCACGCTCGATGACTGTGTGACGCCCCCGGTTTGCCGCACCGCGGCCGGCGCCGCCTGCCAGGCCGGCACCTGCGTCTACGCGGCGCTCGCCGACGGCGTCCCCTGCGACGCCGGCTCCGGCGCTCTCCGGTGCCTCGGCGGCAGCTGCGTCGACTGCGCGAACGGCGACTGCTGCGTGAGCAACAGCGATTGCGCGGCGTTCTCGATCGCGGCGTACTGCGTCGACGCCGGCACCTGCCAGGGTCAGCGCCAGGACGGCTACTGCGGTCCGGCGCACCTGTGTCTGACCCGCGTGGTGGCGGACGACAGCGGCTGTGACGGTCGGGTCGCCGCCGACTGCGGTCGCTACCAGGACGCGGTGTGTACGAACAGTCCAGATCAGAGCCCACCCATCTGCCGCACCTCCTGCGAGAGCACGACGGCGCCGTCGACGCCGAACCCCGGCCTCTGTGACCCGGGCCTCGCTTGCGCGACCGCGGGCAGCAGCTTCGTCTGTACCCCGATGCTCGCGGCCGGCGATTGCTGCGGCGGCCCGAGCTGCCCGAGCGGGGTCTGCGCCGCCGACCTGCACTGCGGCGACACCCAGAGCCCCGAGCCGGCGTACGTCTGTTGCGCGAGTGGAGAGCGCTGCTGCCGCACCGACGCCGACTGCCCCGCGGACCCGAACCTCGTGGCGCCCTGCGACTTCGCGACCTCGACCTGCGCTTCGGGCTGCGGCGAGAACGACAACCGCTGCAACGACGGCTACCACTGTGACGCCGGCCTGTGCGTCGCAGACCTGGCGCCCGGTGAACCCTGCAGTGACGCCAGCGACTGCGGCAGCCGTCATTGCACGCCGGACTTGCTGAGCGGCGTCAGCACCTGCGCCCCGGCCGGCAGTTGCCCCGCGGCCGGCGAGCTCACCCTCGCCGGCTTCGTGCACTGCTTCGCCGACGCCGAGCTCGCGCGTTGCGAGACCGGCGGCGTCTGGTCGGAGTTTCGCGAGCCGAGCCCCGACGTCGCCGACGACCTGTGTCAGAACGGGGTCGGCTACGACCTGGCGGCGAGCTGCACGCCGACCGGCTTCACCGACCCTCCCTGCCAATCCTGCGGCACCTTCCGCGCCGCGTCCGCGCAAGGCTGCTTCGCGACCTGCGCGGTCCTCGGTGTCGACACCGACGGCCGCTGCAGCCCCGGCAATCACTGCGAGAACGGCACCTGCATCGTCGGCCTCGCGGACGGCGCGCCGTGCCAGCGCGACAGCCAGTGCTCGTCACGCAACTGCGCCGCCGATCTGGGCTACGACCACCCGGACAGCTGCGCCGCCGCCGACACCTGCGTCGACGAGGGCGCCACCTTCCCGGTCAACGGCGGCTTCTGCGTCGCCGCTCCGAGCAGCTACTGGCGCTGCACCAGCGAGGGTGTCTGGGCGCTCGCCGTCGAGCCCAACCCGCAGCCGGCGGCGTACCTCTGCGACCCGGGCACCGGCGCCAACACCGGCGTCGACCCGGCGGCCACCTGCGGCGCCGCGGGCTTCACCAACCCGGATTGCGTCACCTGCATCCCGTATCGGCCGTGGACGACGAGCCTGTGCTACACCGGCTGCGCCGTCGACAACAGCTCCTACTGCGCCGCCGGCTACCATTGTCTGCGGGCCGACGACCGCTGCTACGCGAACACCGACGGCAATCCGTGCGACTACGACTGGGAGTGCGGCTCGGGTCTGTGTCGCGCCGCGGTGTGCGCCGCGAAGCTCGTCGACGACGAGCCCTGCAGCCGCGACCTCGAGTGCATCTCGACGCGCTGCGACGACACCTGCATGCCGTTGCTCGCGAACGGCGAGGCGTGCGACGAGGACGGCGACTGCCTGAGCTGGCGCTGCGACGCCACCTGCCAGGACCGGCTCGCCGACGGTGAGCTCTGCGACGAGGCGAGCGACTGCCTCTCCGGCGCCTGCGCCACGACCTGCTACACGCCCACCACCAGCTGCCCCTTCATCTACGCCTGGGACGGCGCCGGCTGGCGCTACGAGACCGACGACGCCACCAACGTGCTCGGCATCCCGCCCAAGGGCCAACCGATGACCGAGGTCACGACCTACGGCCCGAAGTATATCCTCCTCGACCCGCCGGCCCCGGACCGCGACGGCCTGCTGCGCATCAAGGTGCGCGAGACCTTGCGGGAGATGGACTACGTCGACGAGCTGACCCTGGTGGCGATCGATCACCCGCTCGGCACCGGCGTCGTGAGCTCGACCGCGATGGGAGACCGCCGCGAGCTCGAGACCCTCAGCCACCGCCTCACCACCTACCGCGCCCCCAAGCCGCCGATCGCCGCGATCAACTTCGCGGGCCAAGACAGCCTCGCCGCCGTGCTGGCGCGCGACGGCGTCCCGGTGGCCGCGAATCCCGCCGGCCCAGACCTGCTCACCCTCGACTTCGGCGCCGTCGACGACCTGGGGCGCGCGCGGCTGGTCATCGACGGTTGGGCGCTGTTCGGCAACCGCTACGCCCACGACAACCCGGTGCGCTCCGAGGTCCGGGTGTTGGACGCCGCCGGCCGGTGGGTGACGGCGCGGACGATGGGCTTCCCGGCGGGCGACGAGAAGCGCATGGTCGTCGATCTGACGGGGCTGTTTCGTGCTACCGACAGCCGGGTGCAGATCGTGCTCGGCTCCGACCGGCGCGGCCGGGTCCGCTGGGTGATCGACAGCGTCGGCCTCGACACCTCGACGCCCGAAGCGACCCTCAGCACTGAAATCCGCGCCGCCTACGCCTACCTCGGCCACAAGGGCGTCGCCTCGCATCAGATCGCGGAGTTCGAGCACCGCATCCTCGCCGCCGACGACGCGGCGCCGGTCAGCGAGCCGAGCTTGAGCTACGGCGACTTCACCCGCCTCGGCGAGGTCACCGAGCTGGTGACCGCGCGCGACGACCTCTACGTCGTGATGCAGCACGGCGACGAGCTGGTGCTGAGCTTCCCGGATCCGGGCGCGCCGCCGCCGGGGATGCAGCGCTCGTTCATGCTGAAGAGCGACCTGTACTACAAACAGTATTACTGGGACCGCGACGCCGCGCCGATGCCCTTCCATCAGATGAGCGCCTACCCCTACCCGGCGACCGAGTCCTACCCCCAGGACGCGACCCACCAGACGTACATCGCGGCGTACAACACCCGGCGCTACGAGCCGCTGACGAGCGCCGTGAGCTTGAGCGCCCAGCCACCCCTCGCCGCCGCGCGCCTGCAGCTCCTGACGATCACCGACGACTGCGCCGAACCCGGGGTCGCGCCGCTCGCGACCATCGACCAGGCGTTGGCGACCGCCCTGGTGCTCGAGACCACGGCGACGTTGGTCGGCGCCGACGCCGAGCCGACGCATCGCTTGCTGCCGGTGCTCACCGGCAACGGCGCGCGCTGTGCGTTGACCGCGACCGCCGTCGACGTGCCGAGCGCCGCCACCGCCTACGCCGCCACGGTGGACGTCGACTGCGAGCCGCAGGCGATCATCGACGCCACCACGGCGTTGGTGCGCGCGCTCACGCGCTGAGGGTGAGCGACCGACCCGGATCGGAATGCCGCCCGGTGTGGCGCGAACCGCCGCGCACCCACGCGCTGCATTGCCAAGCACGAGGGCCCGTGCCTACTCTGCGCGCCGCATGCGCGTTCTGCCGCCGTTGCTGCTCGCGTCGAGCGTCCTCCACTGCGGCGCGCCGGCCGAGCCCGGAGTGTCGCCGGCCGACAGTCGTCCGCCCCTCGAGTGTCTGCACCAGGCAGACTGCGCCCGCGTGATGGTGTGCGCGCACCGCGGCCTCAAGACCCGCGCCGCGGAGAACACCCTGGCTGCGGTGGCGGACGCCCTCGCCCTCGGGGTCGACGCGGTCGAAGTGGACGTGCGCACCACCGCGGACGGCGTGCTCGTCATCCTCCACGACCCCGACGTCGACCGCACCACCTACGGCAGCGGCGCGTTGAGCGCGATGACCGCCGCCGAGGCGCGCGCGCTGGTGGTGCGCCAACCGCCGGGCGCGGAACGCCCGGACGGCAGCTTCATCCCGACCTTGAGCGAGGTCTTGGCGCTCGTCGACGGACGGGCGTGGGTGGACATCGACCTCAAGGAGGCGAGCGTCGCGGCGCTGGTCGCGGCGCTGGCTGCGGCGGGCGCCACCGACCAGGTCGTGATCTTCGAACAGGACGAGGCCGTGCTCGCGGCGCTCCATCAGGCCGAGCCGCGCCTGTGGCTGATGCCGGCGGCCGCCGACGCCGCAGCGGTCGGCGCCTTGGCCGGTCGACTGCCGTTCGCCATCGTCTACCTCGACTCCAATCTCCTCGCCACCATCCCGGCGGGCTTCGTCGACGCCGCCACCGCCGCGGGCGCCAAGGTCTTCCTGGACGTGATGGGTGTCGCCGACGTGGCGGGAATGACGGGTGATTCTTCCCTGTGGCTGGAGCGCGCCGCGAGCGGCTTGAAGGTGATGCAGACCGACGCCCCCGAGGAGCTCATCGCCGCCTTGCGAGCCAACGGTTTTCGCTGAGCGCCCGGCCCCCCGGCACCGCGACGACCGCCGCTACATCGGCGGTACGCCCCTCGACACCGGCAGCTCGCCGCCCGATTGCGGCTGCCCGAGCGCCGCTTGCAGCTCTTTGGTGTACGCTCCGGTGACCCTACGGCTTCGGCGCGACGCTCAACAAAGACTTGAGGTCGTCGTCGTTGAAGCGCAGCACGCCGCCCGCGAACCAGGCGCGGTAGAAGCGGTTGAAGGGGTCGTCCATGCCGGCCTGCAAGTAGAGGTGGTTGACGAACTGGTACATCGCGTAGGAGCGCAGGCGCGGGAAGATCTGGGTGTTGTTGTTCGGGTTGCGGCGCGAGAAGTCGAAGGCGTCGAGGCGCAGCTCCAAATCGTCGCGCAGCGCGTGCACGTTCGCCCCGAGGCCGCCGGTGTTCTCGATGATGCCGAAGCGCAAGGTCAGGAAGTAGTAGCGCTTCGCGAACTGCGCCGAGAACTTCAGCTCGTTCTGCGTCGTCGTGGTCTTGTCGACCGCGGTGGTGCTGGTGCCGATGGTGGTCGTGGTCTTGGTCACGATCTGCTTGCCGCGCGGATCCGCGACCGCCTCGATGATGTAGTACTTGTCGGGCTTCGGCATGATGCGCACCCCGAGGGTGTTCTTGATGCCGCGGACGTCGTCGGGGCTGGGCCGGCCCGGCACCGGCGCGTCGATGGGCACGGCGTACTCGCTGCGCAGCTCGACCTCGGTCTGCAGCTTCGACAGGCCGCCGATCAGCTCGCTGGCGTCGTCGAGCGTCTGCTCGACCTTGTCGGCGATGGCGCTGTCGTTGACGATGTGGCCGAGCGTCCCCTGACCGTCGTCGATCTTCTTGGCGATGCCGTTGATGTGGTTGAGCGACTCGTTCAAGTTCTCGATCGAGCGGCGCAGCGACGCGCCCTGCTCCCACTCGCCCCCTTCTCCGGAGACCATGTCCTGCACCGAGTTGGCGATCTTCGTCAGCCGCGCGCTCAACCGCGCCAGGTTGTCGGTGAGCTGGGTCAGGTCGCCGTCCGGCCCGCCGGCCTTGGCGAGCGACTCGGAGAAGGCGCCGACGTTGGTCAACACCCGGTCGATGTTGCCCTCGTTCCTCGTCATGGTCTCGCTGAGCATCGCGGTCGCCTTCTCGATCGCCTCCATCGAGCGCTCGACGCGACTGAAGATGGCGCGCATCGAGCCCTCGCCCTCGGGGCCGGCGAGGACGCGCTTGAAGTTCTCGGTGACCTCGTTGACGTTGATCGCGACCTGCTTGAGCTGCGACTGGATCTCGTCGAAGTCCGACAGGCTGCGGACGTTCGCGATCACGTCGCCCTGCTCGAGCTTGCGCTTCGCCGGTGAGCCCGGCAGCATGTCGAGCCGGAAGTCGCCGAGCAGCGACTCCGCCACCTTGCGCAAGAGCGCGTCCTCGTAGACCTCGTAGTCGTTGAGGATCCGGAGCTTGACCCGCGCCACCAACGCCCCGGTGGTGCCGCGCACGTGCTTGATCTCCTCGATCTTGCCGACGTCGATGCCGTTGATCTGCACCCGCGTCTTCCAGCGGATGCCGCTGGCGTCGGAGAAGTCGGCGTAAAGATAATAGGTCGCCTCCTCGCCGAACTTGTCCTTGCTGGTCGTGAGCAGGAACCACGACAGCGAGAAGGTGGCGACCACCAGGACCAGACCGACGAGCAGCGGCGTGCGTGGGCTCATGGTGTCACTGTTTCCCGAACCAGGTGGCGAGGAACTTCTGCACGAACGGATGCCGGCTCTGGCGCAGCGCGTCGGCCGGACAATCCTCGACGATGACGCCTTGGTGGATCACGGCGATGTCGTCGGCGACGTGCATCGCGCTGCCGATGTCGTGCGAGATGACGACGCTCGTCACCTTCAGCTTGGCGGACGCTTCCAGGATCATCTGATCGACGTTCTCCGTGGTGATCGGATCGAGGCCGGTCGTCGGCTCGTCGTAGAGCACACAGGTGGGCTCCAACACCAGCGCCCGCGCCAACCCCACCCGCTTCCGCATGCCGCCCGAGAGCTCGGAGGGAAACTTGGCCTCGGCGCCGTTGAGCCCGACGACGTCGAGCTTCTCCGCCACCTTCCTCGCGACCTCCTCCGGCGACAGCTTGGTGTGCTCGCGCAGCGGAAACGCGACGTTGTCCCCGACCGTCATCGAGTCGAACAGCGCCGCCTGCTGAAACACCATCCCGAACTTGCGCCGCACCTGCAACATCCCCTTGTCGTCGAGCTTGCAGATGTCCTCACCGTCTACCTTCACGGCGCCGCGGTCGGGCTTCAACAGGCCAATCATGTGCTTCATCAACACGGTCTTCCCGGAGCCGGAGATCCCCAGGATCACACGGGTCTTGCCGCGTCGCACGTGGAGGTTGACGCCCTTCAATACCTCGTAACCGCCGAAGCGCTTGTAGAGTCCTTCAATATGAATCACAGCTGCCCGCAGTATACCTGCAAACCCACGGCAGATCGAAATAGCGGCGCCGGCCGACTAGTCCGGGGCGCCGATGAGCAGGATCGAGGTGAGGACGTAGTCGAGCACGAAGATGGAGATCGAGCCGATCACCACCGCCTGCGTCGTCGCCATGCCGACGCCGCGCGCGCCACCCGCGGCGTTGTACCCTTTGTAACAACCGATGAGCGACAGCACGACGCCGAAGACGATGGCCTTGTACAGGCCGTGGGTGAAGTCGAAGGGGTCGAGGAACCACTCGATGCGCGCCATGAACGCGCCTTCGTCGATGCCGAGCACCGAGACCCCGACGATGAACGAGCCGACGGTCGCGACCACCAAAAAGATCAGCGACAGGCAGGGCACCATCACCGCGCTCGCGAACACCCGCGGCACCACCAGGTAGTTGATCGGGTCGACGGCGAGGACCTCCATCGCGTCGATCTGCTCGGTCACCCGCATCGTCCCGAGCTCGGTCGCCATCGCCGAGCCCACCCGCCCGGTGACCATCAACGAGGTCAACACCGGCGCCAGCTCGCGCGCCACCGCCAAGAGCACCGTCGAGCCGACCATGCTCTCCATGCCGACGCGCTGAAAGGCCTGCGCCGATTGCAGCGTGAACACCGCGCCGGTGAAGAAGCCGGTGAGGAGGATGATGAACACCGAGCCGACGCCGACGAACTCGGCCTGCTGCAACAACAGCTTGACGCGGTACGGCGGCCGGACCGAGGCGCTGAGGATCCGCGCCATGAACTGGGTCACGAGGCCGACCTCGGTGAAGAAGTCGAGCGTCGCCTGGCCGGCAAACTCCAGCGCCCCCTTGAGCTTGGCGACGACGGCGTTCATGGCTCGGAGTCCACGTAGTAGCGCGGCACCCGGGCGCCGACGCCGCAGATGATCTCATAGGGGATGGTGTCGGCCCAGGTCGCGAGGTCGTAGGCGCTGACCTCGGCCCCCTCCTGCCGCCCCATCAACACCACCTCGTCGTCCAGGGACACCTCGGGGACGTCGGTCACGTCGGCCATGCACAGGTCCATGCAGATGGTGCCGACGACCGGCACCAGCCGCCCGCGCACCAGCACCTGCGCCTTGCCGCTCATCGCCCTGGGGTAACCGTCGGCGTAGCCTACCGGCAGGGTCGCGATGCGGCTGTCGCGCTTGGTGACGAAGCGGCCGCCGTAGCTGATGCGCGCGCCCTGCGGCACGGTCTTCAGATGCACCGGGCGCGTGGTCCAACGCATCGCCGGCACCAGCTCGGTGGCGCGCCGTTTCGCGAGCGGGTCGAGGCCGTAGATCATCAACCCCGGCCGCAGCAGGCCCACCTGCGCCTCCGGGAACGACAGCACCGCCGCGGAGTTGGCGATGTGCTGCCACTTGGGTTTGTAGCCGCGCGCCTGGAGGCGCCGGCAGGCGCCCTCGAAGAGCCGGAGCTGCGCGCTGTTGAAGTCGCGGTCGGCGAGGTCGGCGTCGGCGAAGTGGGTCAGCACCCCGTCGAGCACCAGGTTCGGGGTCTTGTCGAGGGCGTCCAACACCTGGTCGAGCTCTTCGAGGCGGACGCCGAGGCGGGCCATGCCGGTGTCGATCTTGAGGTGAAACGCCACCGGCTTGCCGCGCGCCGCCATCGCCAGCGCCTCGAGCTGGTCGGGGCGGTAGATCGCGGCGGTGAGGTTGTGCGCCACGAGCTCGAACAACGTGCCGCCCAAAGCGCTGCCGAGCACCAAGATCGAGGTCTTCACCCCGACGCGACGCAAGCTGATGCCTTCCTCGACCAGCGCCACCGCGAGCCACTCGACGCCGGCGCGCGACAACGTCAGGCCGACCTCGTTCATGCCGTGGCCGTAGGCGTCGGCCTTGACCACCGCGCAGATGGCCTGCCCCGGCACCAAGCGCCGCGCGACCTCGAGGTTGTGCCGAATCGCGCCGAGATCGACGGTGGCGATGGTGGGGCGGATACTCACCGCCGCATCATCGCTCACGACCGTGGCGAGTCAAGGGATTTGGCGGCGGTCGCCGGCGCCGCGACCGCTCAGAGGTGGACGATCAAGCCGAGCTGCCCGCCCTGCGCGAGGCCGAGGTTGACGTTGAAGAAGCGCGTGGTCTCGGACTCGGAGCGCGTGTGGCTGCTGCCGGGGGTGCCGCTGGACGAGTCCTCGACCGTGGTGTCCTGGTGGTCAGAATTCCACTGCACCAGGTTGATGGAGAGGTTGTACTCCGCGAACACCGAGAAGCGCTCGTGCAGCCGCCACTCGACGCCGCCGATGCCCGCGATCGCGAACCCCGACGTCTTGTTGCCGTTGTCGACGCTGGTCACCTGCTGCGGCACCGAGAGGTCGTCGGTGTACTGCGTCTTCGACTGGCTGTACCCGAACGTCAGGCCGCCGCCGAAGTACGGGCTCAGGCTCGAGGTCGAAAGCCGCATCAGGTAGTCGGCCGCGAGTACGGTCGCGAACGCCGAGGTCGGGCCGGCCGCGGTCACCTGGTAGGACACGACCTCGTCGCCACCCTCGGTGGTGGTGTTCTTGCGGACCACAGCCGGGTTGGACGAGCGCACGAACGCGACGCCGAGGCGCACCGCGCTCTTCGGATCGAGGTGGTACTGCCCGGCGATGCCCAGGCCGCGGTAGCTGCCCAAGAACGGCGCGTTCTGGAGAATGTTGAAGAGGCTGAAGATCGCACCGCCGGTGGGCTCCCAACTGCCGGCGACCGTCGCGGCGCCCGACGCGTGCGCCGGCGCCTGACTCGGGGCCGCAACCACCTCGGGTTTTTGCGCCTCGACCGGCGGCGGCGTCGGCGCGGCGGCGGGCTCGGCGACCGGGTTGGCCTCGATCGAGGCGGGCTGCGCGCCGACCGGAGCGCCGCAGAAGAGCGCGGCGAGGGTCACGCTGAAGGAGAGGTTACGCCGGAGAGCGTGTGCCATCTTGATCCCTTCCTGCTAACGAATCGTGGTCGACCGCGGCTACGGCACGTCGCGGACGTGGATCTCGGTGTCGATGGTCGCGCCGCCGGTGATCGTCCGGAGCTTCACCGACGTCAGGGACGTGCAGCTCGAGTCCGAGGCGCCGCGCGGCTTCACCGTCAGGCCCGAGAAGGTGACCCAGAGATCGTCGCCGACGTCGTCGTTCTGCGCGGCGTAGGTCATGGTCAACACGGTGTCGTTCACCGACAGCGCCGCGCCCACCGGGTTGGTTGGCGCCATCGCCGCGAAGACGCCGTCGCCGTCGGTGTCGTCGCTGAACGGCGCGCCGTGGTTGTCGGTGGTGTTCGACCAGGTGTGGTTGGTGGCGGCGTTGCAGATCTCGACGGCGTACGGGAAGGTCACCACGAGCTCCGACACCAACAGAGTGTTGTCCTCGTTGTTCGTCATCACCGCGACCGGGACCAGCACCGGCCGGTCGAGGAAGACCACGAGGTCTTGGAGCGCATAGCCGACCTTGACCTGGCTGGCGGTGTCCGGCACCAGGTAGACGCCGTCGGCGTCGAGCGCCCCGAACACGTCGACGTCGTAGGTCGCGCCCATGATGAGGTTGGCCGAGGCGAAGCTGACCTTGCCGTCGGCGTCGGTCGTCGCCACCATCGTCGACGGGGTGTAACCGATGGTGGGCAAGAGCACGTCGGTGAGGTTGATGAGCTGGGTCACCTGCGACAGGGTCGCGGCCACGGTGGCGCCCCGCACCGCGGCGCCGTCGCGGCTGTCGTACACCGACACCTTCACGTCCCCCGGCGCGTGGCCCAAGGGGTACATCAACACGTTGTTGAAGTAGTAGACCATGGGGTCGCCGTTGGCGAGGCTGGCGAATTGACCGGCGGCGGTGAACGCCTTCATGGCCTGGAAGTCATTGTAGCCCGGCGCGCTCACCAGGATCCGGAACGTGCCATAGGGGATGCCGTAGACCGAGTAGAACCCGTTGTCGTTGTTGGCCTGCATCAGGTGCCGGCCGACCTGGATGGTGATCGTCGCGTTGGTGATCACCGCGCCGACCTGGCCGTCGATCACCTGCGCCTCGAACACGTTGACGCCGTTGTCGAACAGGGGCTGGTGGGTGGTGTCGGTGTCAGTGGAACACGCGCCGATGACGCTCATCGCCATCACCAGCCATACGGCTCTCGTAGGCCTCATCGCTTCACTCCTCACGGTTCAGAGTTCCCCAGAGCCACACCCGTACCTCGGATCGGCGCGCAACTCAACCCACGGTCGTGACGTATTCGGGCGCGGCCGTGACAGTCGGCGGCGCTTTCGCTATACGAAGGGATTCGTGACCCGCGAGAGCGGTCGCGGGAGGAACCCATGAGACGAACTGCGGTTGAGCTTCTGGGCGTCGCCTCCTTGATCTTGTCGACCGGCTGCGGCAGCGGCACGATCTCCGGCGGCTCTTGTATCGACCAGGACGGCGACGCCTACGGCGACGGCCCGGGCTGCAACGGCCGCGACTGTGACGACACCGACGCCGGGCACTGGGACGACTGTCTCGTCTGCGTCGACTTGGACCGCGACGGTTTCGGCGCCCACTGCAACGGCGGCGGCGACTGCGACGACCAGGCCCCGGAGCACTGGTCGGACTGCGGTCGCTGCGACGACGCCGACGGCGACGGCCGCGGCCCCGGCTGCAACTTCGGCTCGGACTGCGACGACGGCAACGGTGACGCGTGGGCGAGCTGCGGCGCCTGCCAAGATCTGGACCTGGACGGCGCCTTCGTCGGCTGCGACCGCTACCAGGATCACAGCGGCCCGGACTGCAACGACGCCGAGCCGCTCAGCTGGCAGAGCTGCAACACCTGCCTCGACCTCGACGGCGACGGCCACCGCGGCGCCTGCGACCGCTTCCCGGTCCTCGACAGCGCCGACTGCGACGACGACGACGACGACAACTGGCTTTCATGCAAGACCTGCCGCGACGGCGACCACGACGGCTACTTCATCGACTGCGACACCTACGCGGTCCGCGCCGGACCCGACTGCGACGACACCGACGCCAACCACTGGCAGAGCTGCGGCGCGTGCGCCGACGGCGATCGCGACGGCCGCGGCGTCGGCTGCGACATGGGTGACGATTGCCTCGACTCCGATCCCGACAACTGGGTGTCCTGCTTTACCTGCGTCGACACCGACAGCGATCTGTGGTTCGTCGGCTGCGACGCCTACGTCAACCGCCAGGGCCCGGACTGCGGCGACGGCGAGGCCTCGGTGTGGGACAGTTGCCGCTTGTGCGCCGACCGCGACGCCGACGGTCACTACTCCGACTGCGACCGCTACACCGTCAGTCGCCCCTTCGACTGCAACGACTACAACCCCAACGTCTGGGACGCGTGCGCCACCTGCAGGGACCTGGACGGCGACGCGTACTACCGCAACTGCGACGCCTATGCGACCGTTGCCGGCCCCGACTGCAGCGACTTCGACCGCGACAACTGGAGCAACTGCGGCGCCTGTCTGGACGGCGACGGCGACGGCTACTTCGCCGGCTGCAACGCCTACTTCGCCCACACCGGGCCGGACTGCAACGACTCGGACCTCGCCCACTGGAACGACTGTTTGACCTGCGTCGACAGCGACGGCGACGGCCGCGGCCCCGGCTGCAACCTCGGCAGCGACTGCGACGTCGGCGACGACCGCCACTGGGCCGATTGCGGCCGTTGCGTCGACCCGGACAACGACGGCCGCGGCACCCTGTGCGACCTGGGGACCATCGACTGCGCCCCCGGCAACCCCAACGTCTGGACGAACGCGGCGTGCATCAACTGTCGCGACCAGGACGGCGATACCTATTTCGGTGGCTGCGACGCCTACGTGACGGTCACCGGCCCCGACTGCCTCGACACCGACGCCGACAACTGGCTCTCCTGCGCCACCTGCGTCGACGCTGACCGTGACACCTACTTCACCGGCTGCGACGTCTACAACATTCGCAACGGCGAGGACTGCAACGACAGCTCGAAGCTGCATTGGTTCGACTGCCTCGTCTGCGACGACCCCGACTTCGACGGCCGCGGCCCCGCGTGCGACATCGGCATCACCGACTGCGCCCCGACCGACGGCTGGCACTGGGCGGACTTCGGCTCGTGCACCGCCGGCACCGCCGGCCAGGACGGCGACAGTGACGGCTACGGCCCGCTGTGCGACCTGGGGACCGACTGCGACGACGCCGACGCCAGCATCAACCCCGGCATGCCGGATCTGACGGTGGACGGCTTCGACCAGGATTGCGACGGCTTCGACGGACCACCGACTCAGCTCGACTGGTTTCCGAACCTCGCGATCACCGACGGCAGCGGCAGTGCCGCCACCTGCGGCTGGTGGCAGGGAGACTCCCGCGTCGTGACCGCCACCGGAACCATCGGCCGCGTCGTGGTGTCGGTGGACGTGAGCCTCGTCTTTGACACCGATCTGGATCTCTTCTTGCAGCACTTCGACGGCACCACCACCGTCTGCGTCGAGCTGTCCACCGACAACGGCGGCGCCGGCGACAACTACACCGGCACCATCTTCGACCAAGCAGCGGTGACGTCGATCACTCTCGGCACCGCGCCGTTCACCGGGAGCTACCGCCCCGAAGGCGACCTGACGACCTTCAACGGCCAAGCACTGGGCGGCACGTGGACCTTATGGGCGAGCGACGACACCTTCCTGAACACGACGCGCTTGCTGCATTGGGGCCTGACCCTCTTCGTCGCGCCCTAGAGACATGACCGAGGACCCCGAGCGCGGCCCCGCCCAGCTCGCGTTGCAGCTGGCGCCCGGAGCCGAAGCCGGGGCAGTGCTCGAAGCCGTCCCGAGCCCGGAGGCGCTCGCCGGTATCGCCGCGGCGGTTCCGGCCACGGTCCACTTCGGCACCTGCGGCTATCTGTTCCCGGGCTGGCGCGAGCTGGTCTGGCGGCACGAGCGCCGGCGCCAAGACCTCGAGACGACCGGCCTCAAAGAGTACGGCGGCTGTCCGTTGTTTCGCGCCATCTACCTCGCGCCCGGCGTCGACGCGGTGCCGATCGACCACGATCTGCGGCGCATCGCGGCGATGGTGCCGCCCCACGTCCACGCGGTGCTGCAGATGCACCCCGAGGTGACGACGCCGCGCTTCACCCACGCCGACGCCGCGCTCGCCTCGGGACGCAGCGGCAGCGTCAACCCGCACTTCCTGGACAGCCGCTTCTTCTTGCAGGAGGTGATGCCGCACTACCTGACGGCGTTCGGCGACCGGCTCGGGCCGCTGCTGTTCGTGTTTCCGCCGCAGCTCGCGAAGGCCGGGATCACGCCGGCGGCGTTCGCCGAGCGCCTGCACCGCTTCCTGGCGGCGCTGCCCCCCGAGCTCGACTACGCCATCGAGCTCAACGAGACGCCCTACCTGACGCTGACGCACGCCAAGCTCCTCGCCGCCTTCAACGTCACCCACGTGTTCACCACCGCCTTCGGGATGCCGCCGCTCTTCACCCAGGCGCGGCTGGTGCCGAAGAACCCGGAGCTCATCTTGCACCTCGTCGACCCCACCGGCCGCGGCGGGGCGCGGCGGGCCGAGCTCGAGCCCTTCGATCAGATCCGCGATCGCCAGGTCGACCTCCGCCGCGAGGTCGTGCGGTTGCTGGCGCTGATGAAGGACCTGCCGGCCTACGTCGTCGTCGACAACGAGCTCGAGGGCTCGGCGCCGCTCACGATCCTGGCGCTCGCCCGGATGCTCGTGGCCGCTGGCTCGGCAGCGGGGTCGAATGGGTAGGTTAAGCAGGACGACGGTGGGTTCGCCGGGCGGGGTCGGCTAACGCACCAGGTAGAGCGGCTCGGTCGCGTAGCGGTTCGGGAACGGGTCGGCGTTCTGCCTCCTCACGACCTCGCGGAAGGTGGTGCGCTCGGCCGCCAGCCGCTCCTGGTAGGCGCGCAGGCGGGCGGAGTAGCCGCGCTCGCCGAAGGCGGCGGCGCCGATCACGCCGACGTTCTTCGCCTTGCCGGTCCGGGCGGCGTACGAGTCCGCCACGGTCCCGAAACGAAATGCCGCGACCGCGCTGTCGCTCTGGCGGAAGCCCTCGATCTCGATGGTGCCGTAGGCGTCGATGAGATAGCCGCGCTTGGCGTAGGCCGCGTCACGGCCGTCGAGCACGTCGAGGCCGTCGACCGAGAGCACGACCTCGAAGCGCTCGTTGGTGTTGTTGTGCACCACGATCGAGTAGTGCTGGCCGTCGGCGCCGATGGCGACGGTGTGGCCGTGGCCGTAGTACGCCGGCAGCGTCCGACCGTCGTCGCTCTGCAAGATCAGGGTCAGCGCCGCACCGAGACCCACCCGGGCGGTGGTGGCGGCGAGCCCCGAGCCGGCGAGCGCCGCCGCGCCGCGCTCGTTGTCGTAGTGCAGCGACGCGGTGTAGCTCGGCCGATAGCTGTCGCGCTCGAACGCCACCTCGGAGACCGACGAGTACCGGGTCTCGCCCCAGCTGGTGCCGAGCCCCGGGCGGACCTCGGGCTCCGGGGCGGGGATCGAGCGCGCCCGCCCGGAAAACGCCTTGCCGGCCTTGTCGCCCGACCGCAGCACCGGCGCCGGCTCGTCCATCGCCTCGGCGCTCCGGGACTCCGCGGCCATGCCGCCAACACCCGCTGACGGTGCCGCAGGCGCGGGCGCGGGCGCGGCCGACTCCGGCGCTGCGGCCGGCGCGCTGTCCTTCATCGACGGACCCCAAGAACCGTCGTCCGGAGCCTGCGACTTGGCCGCGGGTGGCGGGCGCGGGCGCGGTTGCGCCTCGGTCGGCGGCGCGAGCTCCCGCCGCTCTTCGAACCCGCGCGCGGTCGCGACCCCCGCCGGCGGCGTCGCGTACCGTCCGCCCCGGTCGCTCGCCGGGCCACGGTCCTCCGACCGGGCGTCGTCCGGCACCGCCGGCTCCGGCGCCTCGCCGACCGCGGGCCGGGTCGCCTCTTCGGACGTAATCGCGCAGGAATAGGACGAAACCAGCAACAGCAGGGTCAACGAGCGCTTCATGGGAGACCTCCAGGTTTTGCCGGTTCGTCGGCGCAGGCGAATTACTTGGGAACCCGGCCGCTGCTGGAGGTGGTGTGGTGTAGGTCTGAGGCCTCAACTGACGCGGGGCAGCCGGCCCACGAGGCTCGCGGGGTCGTGCGGGCCGGGCTCGGCGATGAGGGCGCGCGCCTGGTCCATTTGGCCGAAGATCCCCCAGGTCACGACGCCGCGCACCCGGCCGTTCTGGAGATAATAGAGACAGCCCTCGCGGTTCTCGGTCTTCCAGTCGGCGACCACCTCGAGGCGCGCATCGACGTCGCCGATCGCCTCGTAGCCCAGGTCGAACAGGTCGGAGTAGAAGAACGGCAAGTGCCGGTAGCTGACCGGCTGACCGGTCATCGCCGCGCCCGCCAGCCGCCCCATCGTCAGCGCGTTGTCTTCGTGTTCGACGCGCAGGCGCGCGCCCAAGAGCTCGTTCGCGAAGCGCGCCCCGTCGCCGGCCGCGAAGATGTCGGGGTCATCGGTGCGCAAGCCCTCGTCGACGAGGATCCCATCGTCGACCGCGAGTCCGGCCGCCCGCGCCAAACCGTCGTTCGCGACCGTACCGAGCCCGGCGACGACCGCGTCGACGTCGAGCCCGCCGCCGTCAAAGAGCACCCGGCGGCCGCGGTCCACGCCCGTGACCCGGACGCCCGGGCGGACGTCCACGCCCCTCTGCCGGTAATAGCCGGTGAGATACTCGGCGAGCCCCGACGGGAACAGGCGCGCGCCGACGTTCGCTTCGGGGAAGAAGAGCGTCACCTTCATCTGGTTGGTCACCAGGGCCGCCGCGAGCTCGGTGCCGATGAAGCCGCCCCCGACCACGCCGACGTGGCTCCCTGCCGCAAGCGCCCGCAGCGTGCAGAAGTCGTCGAGGGACCGGAAGTAGATGACCCCGTCGTCGCCGGCGCCGAGCCGCCGCGGTCTGGCGCCGGTCGCCAGCAAGAGCTTGCGATACCCGTGCGCCTTGCCCAGGTCGTCCACCACGCGCTTGCGACCCCGGTCGATGAATACCGCGATGCGCCCGAGCAGCAGCTCGACGCCGGGCACCGGGTCGAGCCAAACGCTCGCCTCGGGCTCGCCCCTCCACAGCGCCTTCGAGAGCGGCGGTCGTTTGTAGGGCCGATGGCCCTCGTCGCCGATGAGCCCGATGCTGGCCGCCGGTTGGTATTCGCGGATGCCGCTCGCGGCCGCGCGTCCGGTCATGCCGCCGCCGATGATGAGGTAGTCGTAC
Organism: Deltaproteobacteria bacterium; assembly: GCA_016218825.1. Classification (GTDB taxonomy): domain Bacteria; phylum Myxococcota; class XYA12-FULL-58-9; order XYA12-FULL-58-9; family XYA12-FULL-58-9; genus JACRCV01. The sequence goes on along the minus strand of JACRCV010000099.1, from coordinate 61,939 downwards.
TCGGACATCGCGTCCTCCTCCCCCGGCGCTCGACCGAGAGCACGTAAGGTGGGCACCGCACGGTCGCGAGTCCAGGCGGCGGCGCTCGTGCACGGTGGCGCCCGGCTCAGCGCTGGAGCTCTCGACGACACCCGGAGTTGTCGAGCCCGAAGTCGCCGCACCGTGTATACTTGTCGAGATGTCAACCCACCGTTTCACGCTCCTGCTCGGATGGACCCTGGGAACGAGTGCCTGTATCGGCGGCGTCACGGCGCCCGCCGGCGAGCCGGTCGATATCGGCGGCGCGTGCATGAGCACCGAAGCCTGCGTCCAGGGCGCCGTGTGCCTCGACGGCGTGTGCACCCAGGTGTGCGACACCGACGCCGAGTGTCCCAAAGACCAGCGCTGCACCGACACCCAGGTGTGCGGCGCCGGCGCCGGCGAGTGCGCGGCCGACGTCGAGTGTAGGTCGGCATCGCTTTGTTACGTGGTCTATTGCGAGGGGGGCGCGTGCCACGGGGCGCCGCTCTGGCCCGCCGAGAGCGGTGAGCCGCAGCCCGACTGTCCGTTCGCAGGTGAAGGTCCGCGGACCGAGTGGACCGGCCACTGCGACCACGCCGGCGCCTGCGTCGGCTGCACCGAGCTCTCGCAGTGCGACGACGACAACCAGTGCACGGTGGACGCCTGCGACCCGCAGGCGGTGTGCGTGCACGACGCCGCGGCGCGGGTGAATCAGAACTGTACGATCACCAGCCTCAACGACGGCGTCTGCACCACGCCGGAGGTCGGCCCCCCGAGCTGCAAGCTCAAGCCCGGCAAGTCCTGCGGCCTGAACGGCGGCCTGTGCGCGACCGGCTACTGCGTCGACGGCGTCTGCTGCGAGAGCGCCTGCTCCGGCGTCTGCCAGGCCTGCGGCGCCGACGGCCAGTGCAACGAGATGCCGGCCGACGACGCCGACTGCGGCACCATCGTCTGCGCCGGCCTCTCCAGCACCTGCCGCACCTACAGCGACTTCGACAGTACGACCGGCAACCGCTGCAAGGCGTTCGGCCAGTGCCGCGCCGCCAACAGCATCGCCGACTGCATCGTCTACGCCGACGCGCCGTCGACGACCGAGTGCCGTGCGTCCGCGGGCATCTGCGACCCCGCCGAAAAGTGCTCCGCCGGCGCCTGCCCGGGCAACAGCTACAGCCCCATCGGCACCGAGTGCCGCGCCGAAGGGGGCGCCTGCGACCCCAAAGAGGTGTGCACCGGAGGCAGCCCCTTCTGCCCCGACGACGGCAAGACCGCGGCCGGGACCTACTGCGCCACCTGCATGAACTGCAACGGCTTCGGCGCGTGCAACTCCCCGGTCGCCGAGGGCGCGAACGACTCCCAGAACAGCTGCGGCGCCCAGACCTGCAACGGCGCCGGGGCCTGTACCGTCTGCGGCGACGGCGTCTGCAACGGTCACGAGGTCGGCGGCATCTGCCCGGGCGATTGTTGTTTGGCCTCGGGCACGCCAACCCCTGAGGTGATCGCGGACTGTTCACATTGCCCCTATACCGGCGCTTGCTGCGGCGACGTCGATGGCGACGGCTATGTCACCTCGGCCGACGCCACCGCCGTCCAGCGCGCTGCTGTCGAGCTGTCGAGCGCCTGCACGCTCGCGATCTGCGACGTCAACAACTCCGGCGCGTACGACGTCGGCGACGCGGTCGTGGTGTTGCGCATCGCCTCGGGCTTGAGCTCGACAATGAACTGCCCGGCGCGACAATAGACCGGGGGAGGCACGCTTGGTGCCGTCATTTCCGATACCGCGCGGCGTTGCCCATGGCACGATGCTCACGGCGTCAGTGCTCGCCCTCTGCGCATGCCGCCCCCTGGTGCACACCGTGGATGCCACGAAGCTGCCCTGCAACGTCGACAGCGACTGCCCCGCGGGGTGGTCGTGCACCGAGGGGGTCTGTGGCAGTCGCGGAGCCGCCGACGACCGCACGGCCGCCGACGGCCGCGGGGCCGCCGACACCCTGCCGCCCAAGCTCGCGGTCGGGGTGGCCTGCGGCGCTGCGAGCGAGTGCGCGAGCGACGCCTGTGAGTGCGCCGACCCCGCGTGCGCCGGCCGGCTCTGCGCCGAGCTCGCGTGCGATCCTTGCGAGCATCTCGACGGCGGCCTGCAGTGCACCCCCGGCCTCGGCGTCCCGGACGCGGTCGACGACCCGGATCGCTGTGACGGCGTCCGATCGTGCTACGCCGGATTGTGCAAGGTCGACGTCGCGGGTCCCTGCCTCGTGGCCGACGATTGCGGCATCGGTCAGTGCGAGTGTGGCGACGCCACCTGCAGCGCCGACGGCAGGCGCTGCAGCACCGTGGCCTGCGACGCCTGCCGGTTCACGTCCACGGGCGCGGCCTGCGATGGCACGACCGATCCCGGTGTGGGGTGCGACGACAGCGAGCTTTGCACCCACACCGACCAATGCGATGCCGACGGCAAGTGCGCCGGGACGCTCATCACCTGTACGAGCTACCCGGGCCAGTGTCGCCTGCAGCAGAGCTGCAACGGCACCAGCGCCTGCACCGAGACCTACCCGGGCACCGACGTCGACTGCGACGACCTCGACGGCTGCACCGCCGACGACCACTGCGACGGCGCCGGCGGCTGCGCCTCCGGGAGCCCGGTCACCGGAACCTGCGTGGTCGTCAACAGCCAGACCGGACGACCGTGTACGGCGTTGTGCACCGACCGCGGCCGCACCTGCGCTTCCATCGGCGTCGACGCCGCCGGGACCAACGGCGCCTACCGTTACTACTATGTACCGAACGAAATGTGCGTCGCCGGGTCCGGGACCTGTGCGACGGTGATGTACGACAACCTGCCGGGCACCACCCTCTACGCCTGCGACGGCTTCCAGATCGATTGGACGCGCTGTCGCTGCCAGTGAGCAGCCGGCGCCGACACCCGCGCCATCGGCAGCCGCAGCCCGTTCGTCGACCTCGACTCGTCCTCAACCGGGTCACGGTCGGCCCGATGCCGGATGCAGCGCGTGGAGCCCGTACCTTGTTCGAGTGAATACCGGATGCTATTGGGTCGTCGCTCGTCGCGGTTCCTGTGCGGGCGCGACTCGGGGAGCACACCATGAGAACAGCGGCGGCCGGCGTCTTCGTCTACCTCGGGGTGCTGTCGCTCGCCCAGGCCAGACCCGGCAACCCCGAGCGTTACCCGGTGGGGGCGAGCATACAGGGCATGGGTGGGGTGGCGGTCGGCGCCGGCACCGACGCCTGGCACAACCCTGCTGGGCTCGGCCGCCTGACACAACAAGGCGTGTCGGCGAGCGTCAGCGCCTACGGCCTGACGACCGAGAGCGTTCCGGCCTACGTCAACGACAGCAGCGGCGGCTTGCCGATCAAGGGCAGCCTCAGCTCGACGTCGGTGGATGTCTTCCCTGCTGATTTCGCCTACGTCAAGCCTCTGGGTGTGGCTCTCGGCCTGACGCACGGGATCGGTTTGTCGGTGGTGGTCCCGGACTACGATCTCTTCGACGGCGCGCTGCAACTGCCCGCCGAGGATCTCCTGCTCGAGATGCGGGCGCGAGTGCAGTCGGAGTCCAAGACCTATTGGATCGTTCCCGGCTACGGCGCCTGTCTGGACGGCCGTTTTTGCGTCGGCGTGGCCCCCGCGGCCGCGATCCACCTCGAAAACGACTCCTTCATCAGCACGGTGTTCACCGAATACGCGAACGGCTCCACCTACGACACCTCGACCGCGCGCAAGAACGAGCTGTTGGCCGCGGCGCTCGGGGTGCAGCTGGGGGCGCAGGTCGCTGTCACCGACAGGCTTTGGGTCGGCCTGACCCTGCGCTCGCCGGTTCGCACCGTCTACAGCCGCGGCTCCGTGCTTCACGCCCACAGCGTCGTGGACACCGCCAACAACCAGGCGTACGTCGACCGGGTCGAGGTCACGAAGCCGTACCTCGACTATCGCCAGCCGTGGCGACTCGCCGCCGGCGTGGCCTACGTGGCGCCGGCGACGTTCTCGGCGGCCCTCGACCTGCGGCTGACGTCCGGCACCGGGGACTACGTGACCCGTGCCGGACCGAACGGCGAGGTGTCGCTGCCACCGACGTTTCCCGGAGGCCAGATCGATGACCCGAGCCGCGCCGTGAACATCCAAGAAGGGAACGTCTATGCCCCGGCGATCAACGTCAACCTGGGCGGCTCGTACCAGGTGACCGACGCCCTCGCTGCCCAGGCGGGCCTCTTCACCGACCTGTCAGCCACCCCTGAGCGCGCCGTGTCCGAGTATTACCAGACCCGGCTGTCGCGCGTCGGCCTCACCCTGGGCATGGGCTACGCCGGCGAGCTCGCGACCACGTGGCTCGCGCTGGTGTACGCGCGCGGCCGCGGCCAGATCCTCGGCTACGGAGCGGGAGCGGCACCGGTGGTGACCGACGCGACGTCCCAATCCGTGATGCTGATGCTGGGCTCGACCGCGAGCCTCAAGTAGGCACCGGTCGCGCTGCGGCGACTTGTGAGGAGATCCCATGACGACGTCGACGCTGCTCAACGCTGTGCTGTCGCTCTCGATCTCTGCCGCCTTGGTGGGCTGCGGTTGGAACGGCGGTGGCCGTACGCCGCAGAAACCGGCCGCGCCGTCCGACAACGACGGATCGGATACCGACACCTGGTCCGACGCGGGGGCGCCGTCGGACCACGACGCGACCGCCGATGGGGGTGGTTCGGCGTCGTGCGACCCCGGGCGTTGTGGCGCCGCCGGTTGTTGCGGGCCGGCGTGCTGTGGCGCCGGGATCGTGCCCGCCAACGCTCGGGACTTCGGACAGCTGCTGCCGACCGGCCTCGTCGTCGGACCACCGAACGGCACGTTCGACACCGACACCGACTGCGCCGCCGGCTCGGTGTTGGGTGCGTGCCAGGCGGTGACCGTCTCGGACTCGGCGAGCGTGCCGGAGGCGTGCGTGTGCCGCATGGATGAGCTGACCATCGGCTCGTTGGTGGTCACCGGAGCGCGGGCGCTCGTCATCTACGCGTGGCGGTCGGTGACCGTGAACAGCCTCCTCAGCGTCGCCGCCCAAGGGCCGACGCGGGGTCCGGGGGCGAGCCGCGAAGTCGTCCCCGCCCAAACCGGCTACAGCTTCGGCGGCGCGGGTGGCGTGTTCGCCTCAAAGGGAGGCGGGAATCCGCTCGACACCTACGGCAGCCCGAGCCTCGTGCCGCTCATCGGCGGGTGCGACGGGCAAGACTCGGCCAACGCGGGCGGAGGCGGAGGAGGAGCGCTGCAAGTCAGCGCCGGCGTCTCGATCACGATCGCCGGAGACATTCACGCCGGCGGCGGTGGTGGATCGGCCGGTCGCTGGACCTTTGCAGATCTGGCGGGCGCCGGCGGCGGCAGCGGCGGCGCGGTCCTGCTCGAGGCGGCGCAGGTCATCGTACAGGGCACGATCGCTGCGAACGGCGGTGGCGGCGGCGGCGGTGGGTCCTACGGCGAGAGCTCGGGCCAACCTGGACAGGACGGGCAGCTGAGCCTCAACGCCGCGACCGGCGGCGCGGGAAACGACGGCTACGGCTGCAGCTTGTACGGCCATACGAGCGGCGGTGATGGCGGCGCCGGTTCGGTGCTCGCCGGGGACGGCAAGAACGGCGGCTCTTACGACGAAATCACAGGCTGTATCGGCGGCACGGCGGCGGTGGGGGCGGGTGGCGGCGGCGGCGGCGCCGGCCGCATTCGGGTCAACACCATCACCGGGTGCGTCTGCGCCGGGAACTTCTCCCCGCCGCCTTCCATGGGCAGCGCCAGCGCGCCCTGAGTCCGCACCACCGATGCCGGCGGCGCCGACGGCAATGTCGCGTCGCCTCACTCACCGCGGATGCGAGCGGGCCTTGCCGGTCGCCGGCAACGGCGCCGCACCGGGAAGGCGCTCGACGCGCTTGGCCGGCTTGCGGGCCGGCGCACCTTCCGCCGGTGCAGCTTTCGGCACCGGTTTCAGAGTCGTCACCTCGCGCGGCGTCGGGGTCGCCGGCGTCGGCTCGGCGGCCCGGGGACCGGCCTTCGCTCCACCCTTGAATGTCTGGCCCAGGCTCGCCTTCAAGGCTTCCATCAGGTCGATGACCTGCGCCTTGGGCGCTTCGGGCGCGGCGATGGTGGTCTCGCGGCCTTCGATCTTCTTCTGCACCAGACCGAGCAGCCGCTCTTTGACGTCGTCGTGGTACGCCTCGGGGTGAAACTCGTCCTTGGCGATCTGCGACACCAGCTGCACCGCGAGCTGCAGCTCGGTGTCGCCCACCGCCGCCGTGGGCACCGGCACCTCGGAGGACGGCCGGACCTCGTCGGCGTAGTGCAGCTGCTGCATCACCAGCGCGCCGTCCTTGACGCGCACCATCACCAGGTACTGCTTGCCGCGGCCGGCGTACTTCGCGAGCGCGACCCGGCCGGTCTCTTGCATCGCTGCGATCAGGAGCCGGTAGGGCTTGTCGCCGCCCTTCTCGGGGCCGAGGTAGTAGGCCTTGTCGAAGTAGACCGGGTCGACGGTCGCCGCCGGCACGAACTCGGTGATCTCGATCGCCTGGGTCGCCTCCTCCTCGATCGCCTTGAGCTCGTCGGCGGTGAAGGTGACGTAGTGGCCCTTCTGAAACTCGTAGCCCTTCACCATGTCGTCGCGCTCGACGACCGCGCCGTCGTCGGTGGGGCAGATGTACTGCTGCTTGACCCGCGAGCCGCACTTCTTGTGCAGCAGGTTGAAGGACACCGCCTCGGAGGCGGCCGAGGCCGAGTAGATCTTCACCGGAATGGCGACCAGGCCGAACGATAACGTCGCCGAGCTCATGGCGCGCGCCGGCATGCGACCCAATATAGGTATGGTGATGAGCCGCGCCAACCACGATCTGCGCCTCGCCGCCTACCGCGGCAAACGCGCCGCCGGCCGCACCCCCGAGCCCTTCGCCCCGCCCGCCGCCACCATCGGCGCCGGGCCGCTGCGCTTCGCGGTGCACCTGCACGACGCCCGAATGCTCCACTACGACCTGCGGCTCGAGATCGGCGGCGTCCTGGCCTCGTGGGCGCTGCCGAAGGGCCCCGCCGCCGACCCGGCCGAGAAGCGCTTCGCCGCCCACGTCGAGGACCACCCGCTGGCCTACGGCGACTTCGAAGGCGTGATCCCCGACGGCAACTACGGGGCCGGCGCGTCGATCTTGTGGGACCGAGGACGTTTCGAGCCGCATTCCGATCCCGCGGCCGGCGTCACCCTCGGCAAGCTGTTGTTCACGCTGCACGGCTACAAGCTCAAGGGGCTCTGGACCCTGGTCCGCACCGGCGGCAAACGCGGAACCGGCAAAGACTGGCTGCTGATCAAGAAGCCCGACGCCTTCGCGCCCCCCGACCTGGACCGCATGAGCTATCCCGCGCCCTCGGTGCTCTCGGGCCTGACGATCGAAGAGCGCGCCCGAGCGACGACCCTCGCCCGAGACCTCGCGGCCGAGGCCAGAGCCCTCGGGGCCACGCCGCGGCCGATCGCGCTCGACGCCCTCTTGCCGATGCTCGCCGAGACCGCGGCCGCGCCGTTCTCCCGCGCCGGCTGGCTGTTCGAGCCGAAGTACGACGGCTTCCGGCTGCTCGCGAGCCGCGACCCGGAGGTGCGGTTGCGGTATCGGCGCGGCGGCGACGCCACCCACTTGTTTCCGGAGGTGGCGCTGGCGCTCTCGACGCTGCCGTACCGGCTGGTCATGGACGGCGAGATCGTGGTGACCGACGCGACCGGCCGGCCGAGCTTCGAGCTCCTCGCCGAGCGCGCCCATCAGACGCGCGCCGCCGACATCGCGGCGCTGAGCGTCTTGCACCCCGCCACCTACTTCGTCTTCGACTTGCCGGCCCTCGAGGGCTTCGACCTCGGCGACCTGCCGCTCGCGACCCGCAAAGCGCTCTTGGCGCGGGTGGCGCCGGCGCTCGGCCCGGTACGTTTCGTCGCCCACGTCGAGACCCGGGGCCGGGAGCTCTACGACGCCGCGACCCGGCTCGGCCTCGAAGGGATCGTCGCGAAGCGCGCCGACAGCCCGTATCGCCCCGGCCGCCAGAAGACCTGGCTGAAGGTGCGGGCCCTCACCACCGCCGACTTCGTCGTGGTCGGCTACGCCAAGCCCGGCCGCGGGCTTGTAGGCGCCCGGGCGCTGCACCTCGGCGCCTACGTCGACGGTGCTCTCGTCTGGTGCGGCAAGGTCGGCACCGGGATGACCGAGCGGGACCGCGAAGCGCTCCTCGAGCGCCTGCGCGCCGACGTCCGGGCCCGCCCCGCCTGCCGCGCGGTCGGCGCAGTGTCCCGAGCCGACGTCTGGGTCACGCCGCGCTTCGCGTGCGAGGTTCGCTACGCCGAGAGGACCGCGGACGGCTGTCTGCGCCACCCGGTGTTCTTGCGCGTGCGCGACGACAAGCCGCTCGCCGACTGCAGCCTCGACCCCCGGACCGGCGACGCGCCGCCGGCGCCGCCTCGCCCCGAGCCAGAGGTGAAGGTCGTCCCCTACACTCACCTCGACAAGGTCTTTTGGCCGGCCGAGGGTTACAGCAAGGGCGATCTCATCGCTTACTACCAGGACGTCGCCCCCGAGCTGCTGCCGTACTTGAGCGACCGGCCGGTGGTCCTGACCCGCTACCCCGACGGCATCGACGGCAAGTCGTTCTTCCAAAAGGACGCGCCGACCTACGTGCCGAGCTGGATCCGAACCGAGCGCCTCTGGAGCGGCGACACCGAGCGCGACATCAACTACTTCGTCTGCGACGACGCCACCGCGCTCGCCTACCTCGCGAACCTCGGCACCATCCCGCTGCACATCTGGTCGAGCCGGGTCGCGACGCTGGCTGCCCCCGACTGGTGCATCCTCGACCTCGACCCGAAGGGCGCGCCCTTCGCCGACGTCGTCACCCTGGCGCGCGCTCTCTACGAGCTCGCCACCACGGTGGGCTTGCCGAGCTACCCGAAGACCAGCGGCCAGAGCGGCCTGCACGTGCTCATTCCCCTCGGCCGGCGCTGCACCTACGAGCAGGGGCGCGCGCTCGCCGAGATCTTGGCGCGCGAAGTCGAGCGCCGCCACCCCGACATCGCGACCACGACGCGCCCGCTCGCGGCGCGCCGCGGCCGGGTCTACCTCGACTACGGCCAGAACGGCCACGGCCGGCTCCTGGTGGCGCCGTTCGCGGTGCGACCGATCCCCGGAGCGCCGGTGTCGATGCCGCTGACCTGGCGCGAGGTCGGCCCGAAGCTCGACCCCGCGGCGTTCACCATCCGCACGTCGCGGCGGCGGCTCGATAAGCTGGGCGATCCACTGCGGCCGGTGTTGACCGAGGAGCCCGACCTCGTCGCGGCCCTCGAACGGCTGGCGGCGCGCCTGCCGGGCTGAGAGCCGCAGGCCGGACCGCCGCGGCCACCGGCGCCGGGAGGCGCTCTTCCCCCACCAGCGCCGCGAACGCCGCGGCCACCGCCGGCCCGGCGCCGCGCTCCTCGTGCTTGAAGAACACGAAGGCCTCGGTGAAGGTCTCGAGGTCGTGCGCCCACGACGCGAGGGCCGCCTTGTTGTAGTGCTCGCGGCGCAACCGGACGTAGGTCCACGGCGCGGTCGACACCACCGGCGCCGCCTCCGGCATCGCGTCGGTGTCCGCCAGGCACAGGGCCGCGCCGTGGTCGCGGAGCACGGCGTAGGTCTCGGCGTCGTGCCACGACGGATGGCGGAACTCGAGCGCGACCCGACGCGCGGGCGGCACGAGCGCCAGCAGCGCCCGGAGCTTGCCGAGATCTCGGCGCAGATAGGGCGGCAGCTGGAACAACAGCGGCCCGAGCTGCAAACCGAGGCCGGCGCTGACCTCCAAGAACTGCTGCACGTCGCCGGCGACGTCCGCGAGCTGCTTGTAGTGAGTGATGCGTTGCGGCGCCTTGAGCGCGAAGATGAAGGCCGGCGGCACCTCGGCCTTCCACTTGGCGAGCAGGGCCGGCGCCGGCATGCGATAGAACGTGTTGTTGATCTCGACGGTCGCGAAGCGCTCGCCGTAAAAGCCGAGGAAGAGCCGCTCCGGCAGCGCCTCGGGATAGAAGATCCCGCGCCACTCCTTGTAGCTGAAGCCGCTCGTTCCTACCCGGAAGGCGGTCATCGTCGCCTCGCCGCCGGGGCTACCGGTCCGAGCGCCGGTGACTGGCCGCCGTGGCGCTCCCCACGCCCGGCCGAGCCCCAACGACGATCACAAGATAGGGCCTCAGAGCGGCGCGGCAACCACGCCCGTCAGTCGGTCGACTGCAGCAGGCCGAAGCGACGCGCGAACCAGTAGGCGTGCACGAAGTCGGTGCCGGGCACCTCGCGCCAGGAGCTGTTGATGCTGTAGTCGAGCGCGCCGTTCTTCCAGATGTAGTCGTCGAAGCCGATCTCGAACAGCGGCACGCCGCGAAGCGCCTGGGTCCGGCCGTCGCCGCCGGCCTGATCCCAATCGCGCTTCCACGGCAGACTCGGGAACGGCGACATCACGAAGGCCGGATCGACCCGCAGGTCGACGTCGGCCCGGGTCTTCGGACACGACACCTCGCGCAGACGCAGCTTGGCGTCTGCGAGGGCCTCCGGGTCGGGATCGGACGCGAACGCCGCCGCCGCGAGACCCCAGAGGGCCAGCCGTTGCGCGTGCAGGCTCGCCCAGGTCGCTTCGATGCCGGCGCGGATGTCGTTCTTGGCGCTCGGGTGCAGCGGCAGCGGCTTCCGCGTAGCGAGGAGCATCAGGGTCGTGTAGCTGACGAAGTTCAGGTGCGTGCCGCTCGAGTCGATGACGAAGGGCAGGTCTTGATAGGTGGTGAGGTCGACCGGCGTGCCGCCGGAGATGTAGTGCAGCCCCGAGGCCTCCCAGAACACCCATTGGGCCTCGGCCTTCGACAACCACGAGTAGCTGCCGGTCACGAGCGCCGCGAGCCAGCTCGACAACAGGCTGTTCACCCGGGTCTGCGCCTTCGCCACCGGCACGTCGCTCGCCAAGGTCTCGACGTTGGCGGCGAGGTGGGCGCACAGCGCCGCGGTGCTCGCGGTCGGCGGGTCGCAGAGCGTCAGCCAGCCGGTCAGATAGCCGTAGAACATCCCCTTCACCATGTCGTTGTTGCCGCCGGCCTTCCACTCGAGGCTCGCGAACGGCCCGGCGCCGGCGTACCAGTTGTCGGTCAGGGCGCCGGTCGCGGGCCGCAGGGTGCGCGCGAACTGGGTCGAATCGCCGGTGATGTCCTGGAGGGTCATCAAGGACGTCACGCCCTGGACCACGTGGTCGTACGCCGCGGTGTCGCCGGTGCTCTGAAAGCGGAACGCCTGCGAGGCGACGTAGCAGCCGGTCCACAGCGCCGCGTCACCGCCCGGAAAGCGCAAAGGCGGCGCGCCGGCGACGTAGCCGGAGACCACCATGCCGCCGCCGGGGTCGATGTACTTGGTGCGCATCTCGGCGTCGAAGAACGCCGCCTTGGCGGCGAGCGTGTCCTTGAAGGCGTTGGCGCGCGACAGGGTCTCGAGCAGGCTGATGTCGTCGACGACCTTGTTGACGACCCGGAGCGCGTTCGGGTGCGCGCGGTAGAAGTCCAGGTCGGTGCGATCGACGAAGAGGCCGTGCTGCGCCGCCTTGAACTCGGGGTTGTCGACGTAGGGCAGCACCTCGGGGCGGTTGTAGAACCCGGCGTAGTCGCCGGTGGACGGCGACGACGAGAAGGCCTCGAAGAGCGCGTCGCGCGTCGCCGGTGGGATCGGCGCGTGCGTCGGCTTGAGCACCCGGTCGATGCCCGCGAAGATCGGGGTCGTCGAGGCCCGCCGGTTCGACCAGGTGTCGTGCGCCGCGACCCCCGGCCCCGCGAAGTCGGCGCTCGCGGTGGTCGGCGACAACAGCGCCCCCGATCCCGTCACGACGTCGGGAGGCTCGGCGATGCTGCGCGTCAGCGTCCCCCGGGCCCGGACGAAGGCGCCGCGCTGCAGCGTCACCGCGGTCGTCAGCGCGCTGTCGCTGACGCTCACCGGGCTCTGCCACAGCCACCAGAGCTCGCGGCCGTCCTCCACCGTGAGCCCGGTGTATTGAATCACCCGGGTGAAGCGCCGCTCGCCCGGGTGCCTGCTGATCTCGACCTGACCGGTGTAAGCCCCGCGCCCGTCGTGCCCGGAGACGTCCCAGACCCCGTCCCAGTTGGAGGGCGGCACCACCTCCACCACCGTCGCGTCGCCGCCGTCGCGGTCGGCAACCGCGCGGTCGTGGTCCGCCGTCTTGGCGTCGGCCTGCAGGGGGTCTTCGGACGGGTTGTCGTTGTCCCCGCCCGGATGGGCGTCCGGCGCGTCCTTGCTGCCGGTCAGTACCCCCGCCGATCCGCTGCAACCAATGGTCACCGAGGTTGCCAGCACCAAGGCCACCCCGATCCACATTCGATAGACTTTTCCACCGTCACCCATCGGCATCGCGCGCCTCCACTTCTGCAGCATCCTACATGTATGCAAGCCACATACCCGGCCTCCGACCCGGCCTGCGGTGTCCCGGGCGCGCGCGCCAGTAGACTTTCCTCTGATGTTTCAGTGAGTTTCGAGCCCCTGCGGAGACCGGCCGCGGGGGCGGTCGGGGGCGCTGGTGGACGGCGCGTCCTTTGTATGGTGGAGAGGCGGGGACGGGTCGTCCGCAGGGCGGGTTACGAGACGACCTCGATGGCCTCGAGGTTGCCGAGGCCCGGGCCGAAGTCGCGTTCGACGGCGGGGGTGAGGGGGTAGGTGTTTTGCAGCAGGGCGGCGACCGACCTCGAGATCTGGACGCGTCCCGGGGTGCAGGTGGTCTCGAGCAGCCGCGCGAGGCTGACGCTGGTGCCGATGGCGGCGTAGGCCATCTGCTCCGGGGTGCCGAAGTTGCCGACCGTCGCCTGGCCGTGGTGGATGCCGATGCGCAGCTCGATGCTGTGGTCCAGGCCCTCCTCGAGCCACTCGGCCCCGAGCGCCCGTAGGTCTTGCTGCATCGCCACCGCCATTCGCACCGCTTGCTCGCACTGCGCCTCGGGCGCCATCTGCCACGGGGCGCCGAACAACACCGTCATGCCGTCGCCCATGATGCGGTCGAGGGTGCCGCCGTGATGGTCGATCTGCCGGATCATCGCCGCGAGGTAGGCGTTCAAGATGCGCTCGATCAGCTCCGGCTCGATGCTGTCGGTGAGCGCGGTGAAGCCTCTGAGGTCGGTGCAGACCACGGTGATCGCGCGGCGCTCGGTGGCGAGCTGCCAGGAGCTGTCGGTGGCCGCCGCCTGCTCCAGCACCCCGGCGGCGACGTACTGCGCGAAGCGCTGGCCGCGCTCGAGCGCGACGCCTTGCGACTTGATCTTCTCCTCGAGGGCGCGCGCCGCGCCGAACAGCTCGCGCTCCTGACGCCTCGCCGACAGCAGGTTCTGCACCCGCAGCAGCAGCTCCTCGCAGCCGAACGGTTTGGCCAGGTAGTCGTCGGCGCCCCGGTTCAAGAGCTCGAGGCGGCTCTCTTCGCTGGTGTGCGCCGAGAGGATCAACACCGGGATGTGCCGGGCGACCGGCATGTCGCGCAGCGCCTGGACCAGCTCGAGGCCGTCGAGGTTCGGCATCCGCAGATCGGAGATCACCAGGTGCGGCATCAATTCCTTCACCCGCTCGAGCCCGGTCAAGCCGTCGGCGGCGAGGTACACGGTGTAGTGCTCCTGGAGCACGCTCTTCAGGTAGCGGCGGACGTCGCGCTCGTCGTCGATCACCAGCACGGTCTCACCGTCGCCGGTCGGTCCGGGCTCGACGTCTTCTTGCTCCCAGCGCGGCCCGGCCATCTCCACCGCGGCCCGCGCCGGCATGTCGGCGACGTCACGGGTGGCGGCGTCGGCGACGAGCTGCTGCGGCCGCAGGTGGGCGGTGCCTTTCTTCAGGCTGACCTTCACGTCGGTGCCGACCCCGGCGACGCTGTCGATGCCGATGCTGCCGCCGTGCATCAAGACGATCTGCTGCGCGAGCGACAGCCCGATCCCGGTCCCCTCGTGGTCGCCGCCCTCGGCGGCGTCGACGAGCGCGAACGGCGTCAGGATCTTCGGCAGGTCCGCGGTCGGGATCCCCTGGCCGCTGTCGCGCACCAGCGCCTCAACTTGGGCGTCGCGGTCGCGCAAGATCACCGCGACCTTGCCGCCAACCGGCGTGAACTTGACGGCGTTCGACAGGATGTTGAAGAACACCTTCTCCATCTTCTCGGGGTCGGCGTACACCGGGCCGAGCTCGCCCTCGACGTAGAGCTTCAGCTCGATGCTCTTGCGGCGCGCAAACGGCAGGAACGACTCGATGACCCCCTTGAGGAACTCGTCGAGCTGCACCGCGCGACACGCCAGGCCCATCTGCGCCTGCTCGATCTTCGAGAGATCGAGGAATTGATTGATGAGGCGCAGCAGCCGCCGGCTGTTGCGCAAGATGATGTAGAGCTGCTCGCGCTCCTCGGCGGTGTTGAAGCGGTCGGCGAGGATGCCCTCGAGCGGCCCCATGATCAGGGTCAGCGGCGTCCGGAACTCGTTGGAGACCCGGGCGAAGAACGACATCTTGCGCCGCTCGATCTCGCGCAGCTGCTCCGACTGCGCCTCGATCGTGGCGCGCGCCGCCTCGGCGCGGCGGGTCTCCTCGTACGAGCTCCGGGTCTGCTCCTCCACCAGGCGCGCCAATACCCGGTCGGCGTGCTGCAACGCCCGCAAGCGCGTCCGATAGCCGGCGACCCCGAGCGCCAAGAGACAGGCGGCGAGCAAGATCTGAAAGGCGCGCCGCTCGTGCAGCTGCGGCCGGACGCTGAACGCCACCTGCGCCCGGGTCGCGGACGGCGCCCCGGTGTCGTCCTGCAGCGCCACCTCGAACAGGTAGGCGCCCGAGTCGAGGTTGGTGTAGCGCGCCGTGCGACCGCCGGCGGCGTCGACCCAGTCGTGGTCGAAGCCTTCGAGCCGGTGCCGGAACCGGGCCTTCTCCGGGGCCGCGAGGCCGAGCGCGGTGTACTGCAGCTCCAGATCGCGGGTGCCGGCGGCGAGCTCGCCCACCGCCGCCGCGCTGTAGTCGACACCGTCGGCGGCGACCCGCTCGATGACCACGGTCGGCGACGCCCGCGGCGCCTTGGTGGCGGCGGGATCGACGACGATCACCCCGTTGGAGGTCGGGAACCACACCCGCCCGGCGCCGTCCACCGCGCCGGCGGGCTGCGAGCCGCCGCCGCACTGCGAGCTCTGCACCCCGTCGGAGCGCCCGAAGACGTCGGCGTGCACCTGCGACAGCCGCCCGGCGAAGAACGCCTCGAGCTCGGCGCGCCGGACCTTGAAGATACCGCGGCTCGAGCACATCCACAGGTCGCGGCTCTCATCCTCGAGGATCTGATAGATGGTGTTGCTGACCAGGCCGTCGGCGGTCGTCACCCGCGCCAGCTGCGAGGGCGTTCGGCGCAGCAAGCCGGCGCCGCCGGTCCCGACCCAGAGCGCGCCCTCCTGATCTTCGAACAGCGCGTAGACGATGGGGTGCAGGACGTCGGCGCCCAGGTCGACCGCCTCGACCTTTCCTGCCTGCAACCGATCGAGGCCGCCGCCGTGGGTGCCGATCCACAACGCGCCGCCGGCGCCCGCGAGCAGGACGCGGATGCGGTCACTGGAAAGCCCCTCGGCCGCACCCCAATGCTTGACCACCTGGCCGTCGGTCTCGAACAGGCCGTTGAAGTAGGTCCCGATCCACAACGTCCGGCGCTCGTCCTCGGCGAACGACGACGCCTGCACCAACGCCAGCGCCGCGGGCTTGGTGACCGCGGTGAAACGCCGGCCGTCGTATTGCGCCAGGCCGCCGTCGAAGGTGCCGATCCAGATCGTGCCGTCGCGGCGCTGCTGCAGAGCGCGCACCATCAAGCCCGGCAGGCCGTCAGCGCGCGAGAAGTGTCCGGCGACCCGACCGCGCGCGAAGCGGCTGATGCCGCCGCCGAGGGTGCCGACCCACATCGAGTCGTCGGCGGCCGCGAGCACGACGCGCGCCTGATTGTGCGCCAGCCCTTCGCGCGTGGTGTAGGACACCACCCGGCCTTCGCGCAGCCGCGCCAATCCGGCGTCCTTGGTCCCCACCCACAGGCTGCCGGCCTGGTCCTCGCAGAGTGACGCGATCCGCATGCTCGACAGCCCGTCGTCGACGCCGAGACAGACGTAGCGGTTGCCCTCGAGGCGACAGACCCCGGCGCCGTCGGTGGCGACGAAGAAGCGGCCGTCCTTGTCGATGAGCATCGCGGTGACCGGCGCCGGCGGCTGGGTCTCTTCGACGGTCGCCACGTCGGCCCCGATCCGCCACAGGCCCCGGCCCCGGGTGCCGACCAGGAGGTCGCCCTGCGGCGCCTCGAAGAACGCGGTGATCGGCGCCCCGGGCAAGAACGTCGCCTGCAGGGTCGCGGAGCGCTCGCCGAGCGCGATCTGGGCGACGCCGTCGTCCTCGGTGCCGACCCACAGCCGCCCGGCCCGATCGACCCACACCTTGGTGATGCTGTTCGTCGACAACCCCTCCGCGGTGGTGATCGCGGTCGCGGCGCCGCGCTCGTAGCGCAGCACCCCGTGCCGACTGGTCGCCGCCCAGACGACGCCGTAGGGGTCCGGCGTCAGGTCGTTGATCTCGACGTTGTCGAGCTTGGCGGCCGCGGCCTGCGGCGTGAAGACGCCGTCCTTGTACGACACCAGGCCGGCGCCCCAGGTGCCGATCCACAGCGTGCCGTCTTTGGCCTCGAAGAGGGTGCTGACCGCCCGGGTGCCGAGCGCCGGGGTGTTGCGCAGGTCGAAGGTCTTGAAGCGATTGCCGTCGAAGCGCGCCAAGCCCTCGTCGGTCGTCAGCCACAAGTAGCCCGAGCCGCTGGCGACGATGTCCCACACCGAGCTCTGCGGCAGGCCCTGCTCCACCTGCCAGACGTCGAGGACGTATTGGGTCAGCGTCCGGTCGGGCGACAGCGCCCACGCCGCAGCGCTCGAAGCGACCCCGACCAGGACGACGGCGGCGACCAGCGCGCGGCGCATCATCGGCGTCCGTCCGCGGCCGAGGCCGGGGGCCGTTGCGGATCGAGCTCCGCCACCCGCAGCGGCCGGGCGAAGCCTTTGAAGCCGCGCTCGAAGAGCGGCGCGAACGCGAAGTCGGCGCGGGTCTGGGAGTACACCCGGTAGCTCACCATGATCCGACCGGGGCTGCAGGCGGAGGCCAAGCGGCTGGCCAGGTTCACGCCACCGCCCAGCGCCGAGTAGGTGGCATAGGTCGACGAGCCGAAGCTGCCGACGGTGACGTAGTCTTGGTTGACGCCCATCCGGGCGCGGATCTGGGCCCACGCCGGCGTGCTGTGCCCCCACCCCCGGCAGAGCTCCTCGAGGGCGCGCGACATGTGCACCGCCATGTGGAGCGCCCGCTGCGCCTGGTCCTTGGGCTCGAGCTCGTCCGGAGCACCGAACAACACCATCACCCCGTCGCCCATGAACTTGTCGAGGGTGCCGCCGTATTGGTCGATGAGCTCCACCATCCGGCTCAGGTACTGGTTGAGGGTGTCTTGCACCACGTCGGCGCGGATGGTGCCGACCAGGCGGTCGAAGCCGTCGAGGTGGGAGAAGAACACCGTCACCACCTTGCGTGTCGACGCCAGCGACTCGGTCGCCGAGTCTTCGGAGAGGATGCGGCGGCGGAGCTTCTTCGACACGTAGCGGCCGATGCGCTCGTGTTGGATCAACGTCCGCCACTGGGTGCCGGCCGCGGTGTGCAGCGCCTGGTACAGGAGCCGCAGATCTTTGGTGCGCTGCCGCGCCGCGAGCAGGTTCTTCACCCTGGCTGAGAGCTCGCGGGGATCGAAGGGCTTGACGAGATAGTCGGTGGCGCCGGCGGCGAGCCCGGCGGCCCGCAGCTGCGCGGTCGCGACCCCGGTGAGCAGCAACACCGGCACCTCGGCGAGCGGCGGGTGCGCCCGCAAGCGCTCGCACAGACCGTAGCCGTCGAGCCACGGCATCGTGACGTCGGAGACGATGAGGTCGGGGCCGAGCTCTTGCGCCCGCTGCCAGCCCTCCTCGCCGTCGGCCGCCCGGTGCACCGAATACTCCTCTTTGAGGACGGCGCTGACGAACAGCCGCATGTCGCGATTGTCCTCGACGATCAGGATCCGGGGGCTGTTCGGCCGCACCAGGTCCTTCTCCTCGGCGTCGGCGCGCCCGTCCCTGAGCTGCAGCGCGGTCTTCGGCGACCCCACGTGGCCGGTGCCGAGCGCCGCGACCGGGGTCTCGGCGTCGGCGACGACCGCGGGGAGCTCGACGCACGCACGGGTGCCGTGGCCGGGCTCGCTGTCGATGGAGATCTGGCCGGCGTGCAGATCGACGAGCTCCTTGACCAACGCCAACCCGAGCCCGGTGCCGACGTGCGCCGCCCCGCCGTCACCGCCCTGCCAGGGCGAGAACAGCCGCGCCCGGGTCTCGGCCGACATGCCCGGGCCGGTGTCGGCGACGGTGATCGTGGCGCCGTGCGCCAACCCCTTCAGGCTGACGGTCACCCGGCCGCCGGCGGGGGTGAACTTCAGCGCGTTGCCGACCAGGTTGACGACGATCTGGTCGAGCTTGTCCTCGTCGGCCCACACCGTGGTCGGGCCCGACGCGCAACCGTTGAGCTCGAGCGCCACCCCTTTGGCCTTTGCCTGCGGCCGGAACGAATCGACGCTGGCGGTGAGGAAGCGGCCGAGATCGAGGTGCTTGCAGCTCAGGATCAGCTTGCTGCGGTCCGGCTCGCAGAACGCCAAGAGCTCGTCTATGAGCCGCGACAGCCGATCGGCGTTGCCGCGCATCATCTCCAGCTGCTCGCGCTTCTCGGCGGCGTCGAGGCGGTCGGCCAAGATCCGCTCCAACGGCCCGATGATCAACGTCAGCGGGGTGCGGAACTCGTGCGAGACGTTGGCGAAGAACAGCGACTTCTCGGCGGCGGCGGCGGCGAGCTCGCGCGCTTGCTCCTCGACCACGGCGCGCGCCTCGTCGGCCCGACGCTTCTCCGACGCCAACAGGCGGCGGCGCTCTTCGACCAGGGCGCAAAGCTGCCGGCGGCGGGCGCGCAGGTGGCGGGTGCGCAGCACGTAGAGCCCGTAGATGAGGGCGGTGAGCGCGACGCCGGTGAGGAGCAAGAAGCCACGGGTCTGGTAGAGGTGCGGCTCGAGGTGCAAGGACAGCGTCGCCGGACGAGGGCTCCAGACGCCGTCGTCGTTGGTGGCCGCGACCTCGAAGGTGTAGTCCCCGGGCGGCAGGTTGGTGTAGCCGGCGCTGCGCTGCTCGTAGCTCTCGCGCGGCCCGGCGTCGAAGCCCTTGAGGATGCTCCGCACCCGCACCTTGCTCGGCGCCGCGAACGACAACGCCGTGAAGTCGATCTGCAGCCGCTCGGTGCCGGCGGGGATCACCGCCGCCCGGCCGGCGTCGGCAAACGGGATCTCGACGCCGTTCGCGAGCACCCGCTCCAGGTGCACGAGCGGCGGCTCGTGGTTGAACGGGATCCGACCGGGGTCGACGATCGCGACGCCGCGCACCGTCGGAAAGTGCAGCCGGCCGTTGTCCGCCCGCCACGCCGGCGGGTTGCCGCCACCGGCGCACTCCGAGGACGGCATGCCGTCGGCCTGGGTGAAGGGCGTCGAGTCGAAGTGGCGCCCCGGATCGGCGAGCGCCGCCTCGAGGTCGGCCTTCAGCACCCGGAACAAGCCCTTGTTGGAGCTGAACCAGAAGAACCCGAGGCCGTCGTCGACGATGGAGAACACCGTGTCGTCGAACAGCCCCTGGCTGCTGCCGACGGTCTTCACCGCGCCGTCCTGGTAACGCCACAACCCGGCGCCGAAGGTCCCGATCCACAGCGCCCCTTGCGGGTCCTGGTACAGCGGCCCGAGCTCCATCGGCGCCGATGGCGGCGGCAGCGGGATCCGCGTGAGCCGACCGTCCGCGAAGCGGTGCAGCGCCTCGGGGGTGGCGACGAAGAGGCTGCCGTCCTTGGCGTCGAGGATCGAGCGCACGTAAGGCGAGCTCAGCCCGTCCGCGGCGCCGAGCACCGTGAAGCGACCGCGCTCGTAGTGCGCGAGGCCGCCGGCCTTGGTCCCGACCCACAGGGTGTCGGCGGCGTCGCACAACAGCGCCCGGATCTCGACGTCGGGCAGGCCGTCTTTGACGGTCAGCGTTCGCGACCGCTTGCCGCTGAGCTCGACCAGGCCGGCCTCGCTGCCGAGGTAGGTGCGGCCGCCGAGGCAGAAGGCGATCGCTCGAATCGGGGTCGCGGGAAACCCCGGGATGGTCGCCGGCCCGAAGCGCTGCGGCGCCTCACCGGCGCCGAAGCGCACCGCGCCACCGATGTCCAAGCCCACCCACAAGGCAGCGTCGGCCGCGGCGCGCACCGCCCACACCGTGTCGCCGCCGAGCCCTTGCCTGCGGGTCAACGCCGACACCTTGCGCTCGCGCAGCTGGTCCAGGCCGCCGCCGTAGGTCCCGAGCCAGAGGCTGCCCTCGTGGTCCTCGCCGATCGAGACGACGATGTCGTTCGCGAGCCCGTCCCGAGTCGACAAGGTCTCGAAGCGCCCGTCGGCGTAGCGACTGACGCCGCCGCCCTCGCTCCCGAACCACAACGCGCCCTGGCGGTCGGCGTAGATCGACCAGACGCTGTCGGCGGCCAACCCGTCGGCGGTCGTGAACTGCGAGAACGCGCCGTCCTTGTAACGACAGACGCCCTTGCCCTCGGTGCTCACCCAGATGCCGCCGTCCTGGTCCTCGCGCACCGCCCACAGGTCGTCGGCGCACAGCCCGTCGCGGGTGGTGATCGTCGTCACCTTACCCGCTTCGATGCGAGCGAGGCCGGCGCCCTTGGTGGTCGCCCAGACGCTGCCGTCCTTGGCGACCGTGAGCGCGACCACCGCCGCCGACGCCAGGCCGTCGTCGACGCCGATACGGGAGAACACCCCGTCGGCGTAGCGGTTCAGGCCGCCGCCCAAGGTCGCGATCCACAGCACGCCGTCGTGGTCCTCGGTGACGTCCCACACCGAGTCCGACGTCAACCCGTCCTTGGTGGTGAGCGTGGTGAACGCGCCACCGGCGTAGCGCAACAGCCCGCCGCCGTCGGTGCCGATCCAGAGACTGCCCTGGGCGTCCTCGAACAGCGAGCGGATGAAGTCGTGCGGCAGCGCCGGCTTGCTGGCGCGCGAAAACACGTGGAAGCGCACGCCGTCGAAGCGCGCCAGGCCCTCTTCGGTCCCGATCCAGAGATAGCCGTCCCGGGTCTGCAAGATGGCCTTCACCGAGTCTTGCGGCAGACCCTCGGCCGAGCTCCAGTGCTGCACGGTGGCGCTCGCGAGCGGCCGGGTCGGCGACAACGCGTGGCCGGGGCTGGCGGCGAGCGAGATCGCGAGGCACGCCGCGAGAGATCGAGCGGCGTTGAGCGGCGCCGTGAGGGCCGCGCGCCGCTCTGCGAGGGCAACGCCCACCGACCGCGTGAGCCTCGACATCGACCGCTCCTCGCCTCCGGGTTCCCCCTGCGGCACTCGAAATCAGTACCACGGTCGGGTCCGGCCGGACAGGGCCGCGCGCGCGCCCGGTCGCCCGCGCCGCCCGGCGCCGGCGCGCTTCTACGACCGCCGCGACCGACCGATCTGCGACAGTCGATCGCGGCCGATGCGCGGGGCGGTTGTCCTCAATTTGAGTACGCGGCGCCGACGGCCTTTTTCTCCGGCATGGATTGAACCCGCACCGGCTTCCTGGGACACCTGGGCGCTGGGGATTTCCAACCTGGAGGGTGATGATGGCTTGGGTTCGCGTCGCGAGCTGTGTCGGTTTGTCTATCTTGTTTCCGGCCGCAGCGGTCTTGGCACAAGAGCCGCCGCCGGAGGGCGAGAGTCAGCCGGTGGTCGTCGACCGGGAGCTGCCGCCGGCCGAGGTCCAGGCCGCGCCCGCGACGCCGGTGCCGGTGCCGACACCGACGCCCCCCGAAACGCCCGCGAAGGTGGCCACCGTCGAGCCGCCGGTCGCCGTCCCCGAGCTCGCTCCCCGGCCGCGATGGTCGTTTGCGGTCGGTGTCGGCATGAGCAGCTTCGCGGACAACCTTCGAGACCTGCTGTTGGTCCTCGACGCGCCCGCGGTCGTGCTGGCGACGGCCAACAGACCGGAGATGCAGCTGATGGTGGAGCGTCACGGCAAGAAGAACGCCTCTTTTCTGCTGCAGCTCGGCGCCGACTATGCCCGCGACGCCTCCGGCAACACCAGTGACTCGGCCTGGTCCGCGGCCGCGTCCCTGGGCGTGCGCAACGTCGTGAACCCGGGCGGCACGGTCGAGGTGTCACCGTTCGCGGTCACGGGCTTCAGCTACGCCGGGCTGTCGCAAGCCGTCGACCGGAGCTACTATGACGGCCCCTACGACGGCGTCGAGCGCGGCTCGGCCTGGACCGTCGGCGCCGGCTTCGGCTTCTGCCTGGACCGCAAGCTCATCGACGCGCTCTACCTCAGGTTCTCGACCTTGATCTTGAGAGCGGCCTACACCACCGCCGAGGGCGACCGCGTGGATGCGACGGGCAGGATCTACGGCGGCAGCGAATCGAGCAGCATCACCGCCGGCTTCGCGCTCCGACCGTCGCTGCAGCTCCGCCTCGAGCTCTGAGCGCCGGCCGCGGGTTCTCGGCGCGCGTCGTCGACGGGCGTGGGGCGCGCAGTGGTTCACTTCCGGATAGGCGGCGGATGGTCAGCCAGGCACGTGCCGTGTAGGCCAACCGCCAACGCGTCGAGCCCCGCGAGATACGCCACGGCGTCCTGGGCGTTGGCAATCCCTGCCGCCTGAAGACGGGCGCTGGTGACCAGCGATCCAGGCGCCGTAGGCCGCGGGCAGTGCTGAGAACGCGGCGTCCACAGCTCCCGGGCTGTCGAGCTTCGCAAGCTCGTCGATGCGGACCTCGACATGTCGGCATCGCGCGTCTTCACGCGCAGGACCTCGGTCGCCGGCAGCCATGTCGTTGTCGAGGTCGTGGGGACCCACGAGGTCGGCGGCGAGGGCGCGCACGAGGTGGCCGCGGACGGGGCTCGGCGTAGTCACTTGGGGCCCTCGCTCGTCGGCTCAGCCGCCACCTGCCGGGCGGCCGACAGCTTCTTCCAGCTCATCCTCACCACCGATCAGAAAGATGCGCTTCTTCCGCAATACCGACGTGACGAAGTGATGCCTGGCCTTCGCCTTGGCCGCAAGCTCGCCCGTCGTGTATCGGGTGAAGCTAACCTCGCGGCCCAGCCGCTCCTGCGCCGGGCGCAACGCGAGCGCGAGGTCGGCGTTGGCCACGTCGCCGACGACAATCAGGTCCACGTCACTCAGAGAGCGCTCGCGGCCTTCGGCCACCGAGCCGTGGATGAAGGCGACCCGGATGCGACGCGCGAGCGGGGCAAGCGCCCTACGAAGCGGGTCGGCGAGCGCCACCGTCTTGACCATCATGCTCGTGAGCTCGTGAATGATGGGGCAGGCCGGGTCCGGCCGGTAGTAGACGCGGTTGCCGTCGGTCCGGCGCAGGAGGATGCCGGCGGTCGTGAGCGCCGCCAGCACCCGCTGCAGCGACGAGGGTCGCACGGTCAGGTGCGCCGCGAGGTCGCTCAGGTACCAGTCGCGCTCGGGTCGGAGCAGGACGGCGCCGAGGACCCGCTGCAGGGTCGGGGCGAAGAGCGGCGCGAGGAGCGAGGAGGTGTTACGCATAATACGTATGAATGTACGCGAATTACGTATTTAGGCAAGCGGCGGTCACTTGGCTCCCTTGGGCCGGCGCGCGCAGCTGTTGTCGGCCTGTTCCGGTTTCTGTTCCAGTCGTTGGTGCACGGCTCCTTGGCGCGCGTCATCGACGGCGACGCGCCGACGCAGCAGCCTCGCCTTTTCCCGTGATCGCGTACCGCAAGAATTCTGCAACGTACGCATATTGAGGACACCTCAGCCCACCCACCCAAGACCACCAGCGCAGCCCGCGCCCGCAAGCCCGAGGTGGCGAGGCGACGGTGGGGCCGCGTCGAAGGCTCAGGGCTGACGGTCGGCACGACACGTGGGCCGCGGCACCGCCCCTCGAGATCTCGCCGTCCGAGCCGAGGCACCCGGGCGAGGACGCTCGGCTGCGCGGTCGCTGCTCCCGGCCGCGGCCCGATCGCTGCTCGACCGTTCGGGACTCGACGCTGTGCACTGCTTGTCAGGAGCACTCGGCGAAGAGAACAACAGCCCCGCACCCGCAACCGGGTCGCGAGGCGCAAATGGCGTCCTCCCTTCGACGTGGGGAACCAGCGACATGAGTAGCCTCCCTCGCGTCAATCGCGGGCGTCGGCGATGGTCGTGCAGGTCTGCTGGTTGCCGTGAATCGCCCAGAGGATCCCCCCCACCGCCGCGACCGCCGCGCCGGTGCCGAGCGTCACCAACGCCGCCCGATCTCGGTTCGAAAGACCGTGCGCCGGCGCCGCGCCCTGGCTGTCGAAGGACTCGTCGCTCTTGAAGACGTAGAGCCCGGCGAGCATCACGTGCGCACCGATCGCGGTGACGATCGGCCCGGCGAGCTTGCGACCACACACCTGCCGCGGCGCGGGCTTGACCGCCTTCGCCGGCAACGGCGCCGCCTCGTCGTCCAACGCCACGAGCACGCGCGCCGGCAAGATGACCTGCGACAACGCCAAAGGCTCGCCGCCCCCACTCGCCGCCCCCGGCCCCGCGCTCGCCCCCGCCGCCGACGTGCCGCCGAGCATCGCCACCGCCAACACGCAACACGCCAACCTGGTTCGAGTGAGCTTCACCTTCGCCTCCTATGGCTCGAGAATTCTATTCGGCGGCCAACAACCGCCGCGCCCGCCAGTTTGCAGGCTTCGTACCAAGATCGGCATTCTCCTAACCGAGTGATTGTACGATTCATCTAGATCACACGCTGCCGTGAGCGAGGTCACAGACGCGACATGGGCAGGGGTCGATGCGGGGCTCGATGTCCCCAGCTGCGGGCAAGAGGCCCCGACGAGCGGTGGGCCGGTGCCGCTCAAACACCCGTCAAAACGCGGTCTTGGAGTTGGATCTGTTGTTGCAACGGACATCGCGAGTCGGGTCGGTGGGGTCATCGGCTCGCGCGTGGGGGCGATCGACGAGGAGAGGTGGGACGTGATGAAACAGACCATGCTTCGGGCGCTGTTGTGGTCATGGGGGATCGGCCTTACGGCTTGCGTCGGCGAGGCATCGCTCGGCGAGGTCGGGGTCGGCGACACGACGCTTACCCTCGCGCGGCTCGCGAACGGCGACCTGCAGTACTGCGACGCCAGCGGCGCCTGCACCGCGCTCCCGTATGGTGGGGCGTGCCAAACCCTCCTGATCAGCATCGACAGCTCGACCGGCACCACCTGCCAGCAGTGCACGCTGGACAACGGCGACGTCCTCGACCAGGGGTGTGACGCGAGCGCGGTCGTCTGCGAGGTGATCGAGATCCCCGACCCGGACTGCATGGTGTGCGCCTACGTCAACGGCGCGGTGGTGCACTCGTCGTGCGCACCGGAAGCGAGCCGCTGCAGCGCCGACGCCGACTGCGTCACCTGGGGCACGCGGGGCCGCTGCGTCGACGGCCAGTGCGTGCCCGTGACCGAGCCGTCGTGCGACCGGGTGACCTGCTACCCCGGCAGCCACTGCGAGCTGCAGCAGGTCGAGTGCTTCCGCGCCCCCTGTCCGCCGCTGCCCACCTGCGTGCCGGACCCTTTGACCTGCGACAACGTGATCTGCGTCCAAGGCACCCACTGCGAGATGCCGCCCACCGAGTGCTTCGGCACGCCCTGCCCGCCCCGACCTGCCTGTGTGCCGGACCCCACCCTGACCTGTGACAACGTGACCTGCGTCCAAGGCACGCACTGCGAGATGCGACCTACCGAGTGCTTCGCCGCGCCCTGTCCGCTGTGGCCGGTCTGCGTACCGGACGGCTGCGCCCTGACCGCGGCGGGTTGTCCGCGGCCGGTGGTGACGGTGACCGGCGCCGGCAACGCGCACGGGCTCGAGCCCTATTTCCTCGGGCTGAACGGCAACAACTTCAAAGGCCCGGGCTGGACCGATGCCGAGCTCATCGACGGAGTCCGGGCCGCGGCGCCCGCGACCCTGCGCCTGCCGGGCGGCACGGTCGGCAACTACTACGACTGGACCAAGGTGTCGGGCCAGGGACACGGTTGGCTGATGGACCGGCTCGCGGCGCGCGGCGCCGACGTGCCGTTCGCGAACGGCGTGCCCGAATTCAAGTACGCGATCGACAACACCCAAACCACGCCGCTGTTCATGCTCAACCTGTTGACCTACCGCGACACCGTGCTCGAGCCCACCGATCAAAGCCTCCTCACCGCGCAGCTCGACTGGCAGCTCAAGATGCTCGGCGCCGCGGACCGCGTCGGCATGCCGGTAGAACTGGTCGAGCTCGGCAACGAGCTCTATCTGCCCGGGGTGCAAAACGCGGTCAGCGCCGACGGCGACAGCCTGGCGAACGACAACCGCACCCGGTTCCCGACGGTCGCGGAGTACGTCCGCACCGCCAATCGCTTTGCCACGGCGGTGAAGGCTCGGTTTCCGGCGGCGCGCCTCGCCGCGGTGGGCGCGCTCGGCAAGCCCGGCTGGACCCAGAGCGTCTTGGACGGCGTCGACAAGAGCCAGGTGGCGGCGGTGACTCTGCACTACTACGTGCCGCTGCGCGACGCGGGCTTGGCCGGCGCCGACCCCTACGCCCGCGCCTTCTTCCTGGTGCACGACTCGTGGGCGGCGGCGCGGCAGGCGATCGCGACGATTCGCTCCCAACAACGCAAGGTGTGGTTCACCGAGTACAACACCCACGACCTGTCGACCGGCAGCGAGATCGCCGGCACCTGGGCGCACGCGCTGACGGTGGCGTCGATGACCCTGCGTCTCATCGGCGAGCAGGGCGTCGAGATGGCCGTGCTCCACAACGTTCTCGGCGAGCCGAACTACCGCGTCGTCCGCACCGGCCCCGGGCCGACGCTGACACTCTCCGGGACGGTGTTCGCGGCGATCGCCCACGCGCTGCGCTTCCAGAGCGGCAGCGCGGCGCGGTTCGCGAACGTCGCCCGCCCGCTGGCGCTCTCCGACGCCGCCTGGCGCGACCCGGACGGCAACCCCGCGGCGCCCGGCGCCCCCGGCTTCCCGGCGCTGCAGGCGGTGGTGGTCAAGAGCAGCGGCCTGACGACCCGGGCGGCGCGAGTGATCGGCGTCAACCTCGGCAACGAGTCGCAGCAGTTGCAGATCGACTCGGTGTGCCGCGGCGGCGCGACCTGGGACCTCTACAGCGCCCCCGGCCCCGACAGCCGCGCGACCCCCACGGTCGCGTCGACGACCGAGACCCAGACGGGCAGCGTCAGCCTGCCGGCATTTTCGCTCTTCGTGCTCAGCTGCGGCGGTCAGAGCATCTACTGACCGCCGCGGTCGACCTGCGGACCCCGGGCGTTCGTCCAAGACCGGCGCCAAGACCGGCGCCCCCTTTAACGCCGCGGCCGCCGTGATATGAGCGACCGATGGGGGCTCTCCTCGTCACTCTGTTGTTGGGCGGCTCCGAGCGCTGGCTGCACGCGACGCCGGAGCCGTCACCGGTGGCGCGTGGCGGCGCGGTCGTCGCCTACGATGAAGCGCGGGACGTGGTCGTGATCTACGGCGGCGCCTCCGGCGGCATGCTGGTCAACGAGGTCTGGGAGCACGACGGCAGCCGCTGGCAAGTGTCGCCGGCGGTCAACCCCAGCGCCCGCGCCTACGGCGGCATGGCCTTCGATCCCGGCCTCGAGAAGGTCGTGATGTTCGGCGGCTGGTACATCGACCCCGGCGCCACGACCGCCACCGTGCTTTCCGACACCTGGGCCTTCGACGGTGACGTCTGGCAACAGCTGGCGAGCGGCGGCCCGGTGCCCCGCGAGCTGTTCGCGCTCGCCTACGACCGCGACCGCGAGCGCCTGCTGCTGTTCGGCGGCTTCGGGGTCTCGACCCCGAGCACCCCCACCGGCGAGCTCGGCGACACCTGGACCTTCGACGGCAGCAGCTGGACGAGCATCTACGTCACCGGTCCGGCGGCGCGGGTCGGCGCGGCGATGGCCTTCGACGAGGCGCAGGGCGAGATGGTGTTGTTCGGCGGCTACTCCGGGATCGAGTACTTCGCCGACACCTGGGCCTTCGACGGCGCCGCCTGGCGCCAGCGCTCCTCGGAGCCGGCACCGCCGGCGCGCGCCCACCACAGCATGGTCTACGACCCCGAGCGGGCCCGCGTCATCCTCCACGGCGGCCAGTACCGCTTCATGAGCGGCGACAAGCCGCAGCACGCGGACCTCGGCGACGTCTGGGAGTGGGACGGCGACCGCTGGGAAGAGACCACTCCCGACCAAGGCCCGGCGGCGCGGCGCTTCGCGAGCCTGGCCTTCGACCGCGGCCGGCGGCGCGCGCTCCTCTACGGCGGTGTCACCGACGCGACGCCGCTCGGTGACACCTGGGAGTACCTGAAACAGCGCTCGCACCTGAGCTGTGCCGCCACCGGCGACGGGATGCCGTTCGCGGCGCTCGCGGTGCTCGGGCTCCTGCGGCGCGCGGCGCGGCGCGCGGATGCAACGCCCGCGCGGGAATCAAAGCAAGTGCAGCGCCTCAGCGCCCGCGACCCGGAATGATGCGGGTGCTCTCGTTGCGGTGCAGCTTCGGGTGGATCTTCTTGATGCCGTTGGCGATCGCGACGAACGCCGGGCGAATGGCGGTGTCGTAGGTCGCCGCGCGTCCGTCCGGCTGGTCTTTGTATTGCTCGCGCAGCGGCTGGAACCCCGCAACCAGCTCCGCGTGCGACTCGATGCCCCGGGCATCGAACCCGAATCGCTTCAGCGTGTCATAGGCAGCCGAGAGGCGCTCCGATTTCTTTGCGGTCATCGTCCCTCCACGCGGCGAAGATAACGCAAGACGGCTCAGGGTCACGCTCAGAAGTTGAGGAAGTTGTAGCCGACCCCGACGCCGACGACGAGGGCGCTGCTGCGAAACGCCGGCGACGTTCTGACGAAGCGCTCGAAGGCGACGTCGAGCTGCACGACCACCGGACCCCACGGCTTCCATTCGCCGCCGGCGACCGCCCGCACCGCGACGTCCGGCCAGAACAGCGCCGCGCCGAGACCGGCGAACGGACGCACGCCGCCGCGGGGCCACGGATACAAGCGGCCTTCGAGCCGCCAACCGATCGGGCGGGTGATGGTCAGCGCCGTGGCGACGCCGACCTCGCGACCGCTCCAGTTGGCGGCGATCACCGGGGCGGAGCCGACGCCGTCTTTGACTGCGATCCAATCACTGTCGAGGCGCAGCCCGGCGGTGAGGCCGCGCGGGCTCGAGACCAAGGGCTCGAAGGCGGCGTGGGTGTCGGCCTCGACCGGCGGCGCCACCTCCTGCCACTCCGGTGCCTCGGGCCTCGGTGCCGACGGCTCTCTGGCCTCCGCGACCAGCGCCGGCAGCCGCGCGGGCCGGGGTGCGACGAAGGGCGGCGAGCCCGCGAGGGCGACGACGGCGATCATTGGCGCGAGCGTGAGCAACGAGCCCCTCCCCGAGTCGTCCGGTTGTAGGGCATCGGCGCCCACGGCACAACCGGTGCGGAGGCGACGGCAGCCGAGCTGCCGAACGCGCGAGTCACGTGTTCGGCGAGATCGCGGCGCTCTGGCGCACCTCATCCCGACCGCGCGGCCGGAGCTGCGACGCTGACGCGCCGCCTACAGCGCGACCTCGAGCGCCGACTGGTCGCCGGCCTTCAGCACCGCGGCCTTGGCGGCGCACTGGGTCAGCGCGCGGCGGGCGTAGAACTGCGCGACCTTCACCTTGCCGGCGTAGAACTTGGCGTCGGCGTCGGCGTCGCACAGCTTCTGCAGCGCCGCGGCGTCGGTGAGGCTCACGCCCTTGGCCTTGAGGATGGCGTCCAAGCGCGGCATCGCCAAGGTCGCCTGCTCGATCAGCAGCCAGCCGACCACGACCTGGCCGAACAGGTCGAGATAGACCGTGGCGTTCAGCACCGGCAAGAGCGGCTTCTTCGCCCCTTCGGCGGCGAAGAACATCGACACGTCCACGAGCACGTCGCGCGCCTGCGCCAAGATCCCGACCTCGGGCCCGAGCGTCGGGTGCTTGGCGTACTTCTGGGTCAGCTCGCTCATCAAGGTGATGAGGCTCTTGAAGTCGGCGCCGCCCTTGGCCGGCAGCTTGCGCCCCATCAGGTCGAGCGCCTGGATGCCGTTCGTGCCTTCGTAGATCGACGCGATCTTGTTGTCGCGCAGGTACTGCTCGACGCCGTACTCCTTTAGATAGCCGTAGCCGCCCATCGTCTGCAGCGACAGCTCGGCGGAGCGGAAGCCCTGATCCGAGGCGTAGGCCTTGCAGATCGGCGTCAAGATCTCGACCAGGCCGTTGTAGCGGTTGCGGTCTTCTTCGCTGGCGCTGGTGTTGGCGAGGTCCTCGAAGATCGCGGTGCGCAACAGCAAGGCGCGGCAGCCCTCGGCGATCGCCTTCTGCCACATCAACATGTGGCGCACGTCCGGATGCTCGAGGATCGTCGCGTCCTTCCCGGTGACCAAGTTCTTGCCCTGTTTGCGCTCGCGCGCGAAGGCCAGGGCGAGCTGGTAGGCGGCGTTGGCGAGCGCCGCGCCCTGGAGCCCGACGTCGATGCGGGCCTCGTTCATCATCTGGAACATCGCCCGCATGCCCTTGTGCTCTTCGCCGAGCAGATAGCCGTGGCACTTGCCGTTGCCGCCGAAGACCAGGGCGCAGGTCGGCGAGGCGTGGATGCCCATCTTGTGCTCGATGCCCGAGCAGACCACGTCGTTCGGCTCGCCCAGAGAGCCGTCGGCCTTCACCCGCACCTTGGGCACCAGGAACAGCGACAGGCCCTTGGTGCCCTCGGGGGCGCCCTCGATGCGCGCCAACACCGCGTGGCAGATGTTGGGGGTGAGGTCCTGCTCGCCGTAGCTGATGAAGATCTTTTCGCCCTCGATGGCGTAGTGGTCGCCCTCTTTCTTCGCCTTGGTGCGACAGGCGCCGACGTCGGAGCCGGCGCCCGGCTCGGTCAGGCACATCGTCCCGGCCCAGACGCCGGTGTACATCTTCTCGAGAAAGATCTTCTTGAGCTCGTCGTTGCCGAAGGTCTCGACCAGGTGCGCGGCGCCGGTGGTGAGCAGCGCCTCGAGACAGAACGCCAGGCAGGCGCCGAAGAACAGGTCGTTCGCCGCGATCTGCAGCGCGTACGGCATCCCCTGGCCGCCCCACTCGGTGCTCGCCGAGAACCCGAGCCAGCCGTTCTCGCGATAAAGCCCGAACGCCTCCTTGAAGCCCTTGGGCAGCGTCACCTTGCCGGTGGCCTTGTCGAACTTGGCGCCGTCGGCGTCGCCGACCGCGTTGATCGGCGCCAACACCTCGCGCGCGAACTTGTAGGCCTCGTCGAGGATCGACTCCACCGTGCCGCGGTCGAGCTCCTTGTGCTTCTCGGTCTTGAACAGCTTCTCGATGCCGGCCTGCTCGATGAGCGCGAACTTGATGTCACGAAGGTCGGCGATGAAATCAGGCATGGGTTGCTCCGTCAGTGATGGTCCGAGCATTTCCTAGCACGGCTGCTTTGCGACCACCAGTGACACGGCGCGTCACGAGGAAAGCCCTCGCCCTCACAGGTGCCCCTCACAGGTGCCAGCCACTTCTTGCGGGGCCTCACAGGTGCCCCTCACAGGTGCCAGCCACTTCTTGCGGGAGAATAATGACGCAACGATCTAGGCGTGGGCGCCGATAACTTGGGATACTGGGTGACGTGTAGGCACACGGACGCGCGACGGTGTATAGGAGAGGGTGAGCGAGCTCTCCTTGGACCAGGGGAAAAGTCATGGTGGTCACCAACAACAGGCCGGCCGTCGTCAACAAAGACCATGGGGTCGCGGGCAAGCAGGAGGTCGGCAGCCGGCAGGAGACCGAGCAGGTCGAAGAGCGGCAGGTCGGCCAGGTCCAGGGCCAACAGAAGACCGAGACCCCACCCCAGGACGTCGTGGTTCACGACGCCAAGCCCACGGCCGTCGACGAGTCTGCGCCGCAGCCCACAGGCTTCGAGAAGGGTTTGCAGACCAAGGCGAGCGGCGACGGCCACCTGGTCGCCAGCGCGCCGGTGAAGACCCTGAAACCCGGCACGCCGCTGCGCGTCGAGGCCGGCGCGACGCTGGCGCAGGTCTTGGCCAAGCACTACGGCGGCAGCGTCTCCTCGGAGTTGGTCGACTTCGTACGCGCGCTGAACAACCTCGGCAAAGACCAGCCGTTGCCGGACAAGATCACGGTCTGGAAGCCGGAGGCGCTCTACCTTCAGTATCACAGCGATCGCGCCGCCGCGCGGGCCGCCGACGCCAAGACACCGTCGGGGATGACGGCGGACATCGTGCGCGGCATCGAGAAGCAGCTCGGCGGCTACCACGTCAGCGTGCCGCGGGCCGGTGATACCTGGAGCACGTTCGTCGATCGAGAGCTGTCGGGCCTCGCCTTGAGCAGCGACGAGAAGGCGATCGTCACCGCGCTCTTGAAGCGCGTGAATCTCGGCCCCGGGCTGCCTCCGGTCGTCGCGGTGCCGAAGCTCGAAGAGCTGGCGCGGCTGGTGGGCAACCACTTCAGACAAGAGACACAAGCGGTGCCGGCCACGCCGCCGCCGGAGATCGCCGCGGCGGTCATCGCGGCGGGGTGTGACCCGGCCAAGGTGAGCGCAACGCCGGTCTTCGGCCAGGCGCTGCAATTGCAGGTCACCCAAAACGTGATGGACGCGGTGGCGTTCGCGGATCGCGAGCGCTTGCTGCAGCTGCCGCCGGCGGACGCCGAGCTCGAGCTCGCGATCATGACCCAGGTCGTCTACGAGCTGAACCGGGGCGGTCGGACGCCGCTGTACCTGCCGAGCGCCGAGCGCATGGCGGCGTACGTCGCCGAGATCAAACGGGAGAAGTACGACCGCACCACGCCGCCGACCCCGGCGGTGGACGGCGCCCCGGCGCCGAGCCCGGCGGCGCACGTGCTGCGCTTCGATCTGCGGCGCCGCGCCGCGCAGGCGCTCGACCGGCTGCAGGGCGCAAGCGCGTGGCCGAAGCTCTTGAGCCCCGAACAGCTGCAGACCCTGCAGACCGGGATCGCCAACAAGATCTGGACGGCGGCGCGCTTCGAGCCGGCGTCGTTCACGATGACCCCCGAAGCCAACGCCAACACCGGCTGGCGCATTCCGATGGCGGCCCCGCCCGGCCCCGAGGGCGCCGCGGCCGGCTCGTTCGAGCTGCAGCTGACGCCGGCCACCTCCACGGCCGAGGCCAAAGGGTTGTTCGGGCGTACCCTGAGCTTGAGCGCCGGTGGCCTCTGCGGCCCGCTGTACGCCGCGGTGCCGACCCTCGGCTGCAGCTGGGGCGACCTCAAGGCGGCGCGGGTCTTCGCCGAGGCGATGGGCCAAACCGACTTCACGCGACAGCCCGGCGAGTCGGTCGCCGACTACGTG
This sequence comes from Deltaproteobacteria bacterium, assembly GCA_016218825.1. Lineage (GTDB taxonomy): Bacteria > Myxococcota > XYA12-FULL-58-9 > XYA12-FULL-58-9 > XYA12-FULL-58-9 > JACRCV01. The sequence goes on along the minus strand of JACRCV010000099.1, from coordinate 28,479 downwards.
ATGCGGATGAACCCGGCGAGCGCACCCGAAGACTTGCGGCAGTACCTCGAACGCGCCCATCGGATTCAGTCGATCGTCACGACCCTGGACAAGAGCGGCGCCCTCAAAGACGGCAAGCTCGCGCTGCAGCGCAACGAGGGCGAAGGCTGGTACCAGGCCGTGGTCCGGCTGCTGCCGACGCTGTCGGCCGAAGAGCGTGGCATCATCGCCAACGCCCTCGAGCGCGAGCACGGCGGCGCGCGCCTGGTCAGCGTCGACCCGGTCGTGCTCCTCGGCCGCACCCACGAGGACTCGTTCCGGTTCGCGGTCGGCGACCCCGACATGCGGCGCTTGATGCACGACGTCGACGGCAAGCTCGACGGCACGACGCCGGAGACCACGTCGATCCTCGACATCCCGACGCCGACCCCGAGCAGCAGTGACGACTCCTACCTCGCCGAGCTCAAGCGCAAGAACCCACAGCTCGCGAAGCTCAGCGACGCGCAGATGGACGAGGTGAAGAAGTCGGCGAAGAGCTTCCGCAAGGCGCTCGATCAGATCGAGCAGGGCCGCAAGGACCCCGAGGTGGCCCGCGCCAACCGCGAGCGCGCCATCAAGGAGTTCGAGATGAAGCTCACCGAGCTGGTCGCCCAGCCGGGGGCGGCGCCGGTGTCGCGACCTGGGATGCGCCGGCCGGCGGGCGCGCGTTAGCTCGCACTCGTGGCCAAGATCCGCACCGTCTACGTCTGCCAGTCCTGCGGCCACCAGGAGGCCAAGTGGCTCGGCCGCTGTCCGGCGTGCAACGAGTGGTCGTCGCTGGTCGAGGAGGTGGTCGGGACCGCGAAGAAGGACGTCAGCGCCCCGCCGCCGGCGACCGTGGTGCGCCTGAGCGCGGTCACCGGCGCCGCCGAGATGCGGCGCACGACCGGGATCCCGGAGCTCGACCGGGTGCTGGGCGGCGGCCTGGTGAAGGGCGCCTTGGTGCTGGTCGGCGGCGATCCCGGCATCGGCAAATCGACGTTGCTGCTACAAGCGGCGGGCAAGCTCGCCGGCGCCGGCGCCCGCTGTCTCTACGTCAGCGCCGAGGAGTCGGTGCAGCAGATCAAGCTGCGCGCCGTCCGCCTCGGCATCGACAGCCCCGAGCTCTACCTCGCCGGCGAGACCAGCCTCGAGGCGCTCGAGACCGCCCGCGCCGAGCTCCAACCCGCGGTGCTGATCGTCGACTCGATCCAGACCGTGGGGATCGCGAGCCTGGAGAGCGCGGTCGGCTCGGTCTCCCAGATCCGCGCCGCCACCCAGCACCTGCTCGACCTCGCGAAGCAGGGCGGGCTGACGGTGTTCGTCGTCGCCCACGTCACCAAAGAGGGCAACATCGCCGGCCCGAAGGTGATGGAGCACATGGTCGACACGGTGCTGTACTTCGAAGGCGAGCGCACCGGCCCGTATCGGATCTTGCGGGCCCACAAGAACCGCTTCGGCTCGGCGCAAGAGATCGGGGTCTTCGAGATGCACGAGGACGGCCTGCGCGCGGTCGGCAACCCCTCCGAGATCTTCCTGTCGCAGCGCGCCCACGGCCCCGGGGCCGCGGTCATCACCGCGCTCGAGGGGTCGCGGCCGATCTTGCTCGAGGTGCAGGCGCTCACCGCCCCGGCGCTCTACGGCGCGCCGCGGCGGATCACCGTCGGCTTCGACAGCCAACGAGTCGCGATGCTCACCGCGGTGCTCGACCGTCGCGCCGACGTCGACATCGCCGGGCTCGACGTCTACGTCAACATCGCCGGTGGCGTGCGGGTCGCCGAGCCGGCGGCCGATCTCGGCGTCCTCTTGGCGATGGCCTCGGCGGTGCGCGGTCGCGCCGTCCCGGCCGACACCGTGGTCGTCGGCGAGGTCGGGCTCTCCGGCGAGGTCCGCGCCTCGGCGCAGCTCGCCGCCCGGGTGGTCGAAGCCAAAGCCCTGGGCTTCGCCCGCCTGCTGGTGCCCAAGGTCGACCTCGAGCGCTGGAAGGGCCCGCCCCCCGAGCTGCCGCTCTTCGGCGTCGCCACCGTGCTCGAAGCCCTCGAAGAGCTGGACCTCGGGCGCCGCTGAGCTCGCCGAGTTGACTGCTGGGCGCCGAGAGTCGAGGATGGACGTGGCGCGCGGCATCGAAACCCTGTGGCCGAGGTTCACGTGCAGTCGATCGCGACGTCACAGCAGCTGCAGATCCGGCCGGCGACCGCAAGCGATCTGCAGCCGCTCGCCGAGATCTGGCTGGAGATGATGACCGACCACGAGAGCCGCGACGCCCGCTTCGCGCTCGCGCCCGCCGCCGCGGCGCTGTGGCAGGACCAGGCCGAGGAGCTGCTGTACAAGGACGACGCCTTCGTGCTCGCAGCGGAAGCTCGAGACGGCCTGCAGGGCTTCTGCGTCGGCTGGGTGGCGAAGAACCCGGTGATCTACCGGCTCCCCGAGGTCGGCTTCATCTCCGAGATCGCGGTGCGGCGCCGGGCGAAGCGCCACGGCATCGGCCGCGCCCTGGTGGACGCGGCGCGCACTTGGTTTCGGCAGCGCCGCCTCACCGAGCTTCAACTCTCCACCGCGGTGTGGAACGATGAAGCGCGCGCCTTCTGGCAGACGTTGGGCGGCCACCCGCTCCTCGTCCGCTACCACTTCGACCTGACCACCACCGGAGGCTGATCGCATGGACTCCCCCGCTGACCGCCGCGTCTACCCGCGCCTGCCGCTCAAGCTCGTGGTGCAGTTCCGCCTGCACGACCTGCAGGAGTTCATGCGGGAGTTCGCGGTCAACGTCTCCGCCGGCGGTATGTTCATCCGCTCCACCGATCCGTACCCCAAGGGCGCGTTCGTCTATCTGCAGTTCCGCCTCGCCGACGGCGCCAAGCTCATCGAAGGGTTGGCCAAGGTCGTGCACGTCAACCCGCCGGCGCACGCGGTGCCGGGCATGGGGCTCGAGTTCGTCAACCTCGACGCCGCCTCTCAGGAGCTGATCGACCGCATCGTCCGAGAGCGGGGCGGCGACGCGGCCGACCCCGACTCAGGCCTTGATTCGGACGCCTCGACCTGAGCCGCGCCGTCTCCCGGGCGACGCCGGCTCAGGTTCGGGCTCGACGGCCGGCCCCGTGACACCCGTCAGGAACAGCGACCGCAGCCGTGCCACCGCAACGCCGGACTGCGCCGCCAACGTCGGCAGCAGCGGCCGCCCGGTGCGGGCCGCCGCCGTCGTCACCAGCGCCCAGGCGACGCTGACGTCGGCGCCGAGCTGACCGCTCCAACGCGCATCCGCCAGGGCCGCCACCAGCCCCGCCCCACCCACACTGAGCGCGCCGACGCCGTAGGTGCGCGCCAGCTCCATGATCGCAGCGGGGTTCAAGAGCGACGCCGAGGTCACCGCGAGCGCCGCCCCGGTCGACACCCCGCCGTCGGCGAAGCCGGCGAGCGCGTCGGCGGCGAGCGTCACCGCCCCGGGGACCGAGAGCTTGGTCTCGCCGGCGAAGCGCACCAGGAGCTGCGGCAGCCACACCTCGCCCGAGCGGCCGGAGAGCGCGGTGCCGGCCAGCAACACCGTCACGCTCCGCAGGCTCGGCCCGAGCGCCGCGAGCAGGGTCCGCAGCCCGTGGGCGTCGTCGTCCTCGATCTCCACCGGCAGGCGCAGGATGGTCGCTGTTGGCGCCGGTTCCGGAAAGCTCAAGAGCCGCGCGTCCACCGCGCCCCGGTCGATGCGGCCGAGGTCGATGCTCTCCCACGCCGCGCCGTCGTCGTCGTGGTGGCGCACGATGCCGACGCTGCGGTCGGCCGCGGCGCGCTCCGCGACCAGGCCAGGGTCGCTCTGCAAGAAGTCGTAGAGCAGGCCGTAGGTGGCGTCCTCGCCGACCGGCGTCACCAGCGGCACCAGGTCTTCGCCGAGCGCCTCCGGGTGTCGTTCGCCCCAGGCGCACAGCAGCTGCCGCAGGTCTCGACCGTAGGGCGACAGGCAATCGCTGAGCACCGGGCTCCCGAGCCAGAGATGGATCGGCCGCTGCAACAAGCCCATCTCGGCGATCAGCGCCAGGCGGCGCTCCGCCTGCGCCACCGCCCGCTCCTTGACGGCGTCGGGGCAGAGCGCCGGATGGACGACGATCTCGGGGAGCGCGGCGCCGGCGAAGAGCTCGGCCAGCGCCCCGCCGGTGGCCTCGTTGGCCGCGAGCAACCCGAGCTCGTCGACGCCGAGCGCGAACGCCGCGGCGCCGAAGCTCGCGGGATTGACCGGGGTGTCGGCGAGGAGCGCCCGGGCCTTGTCGCGCTCGTGGACGACGACGCACAGCGACGCCGCGAGGCTGACGAGCGACACCTGGCCGAAGCGGCACTCGGCGATCAGGCTGTGGTCCTCGAGCACGCCGGCGGGAAACACCGGGGACGAAAGCGGCGCGTGCGCGAACAGGCCGAGGCGGGGCACGAGGCTCAGCCGCGGCGCGGTGACGAAGCCGGGCGGCAGGCTGTTGAGGGCCGCGACCAAGGCGTCGAGGTCGACGCGGCGTGGATCGGCGAGGTGCGGGTGATTGCCCGGCTTCAGCCGCGCGTAGGCCGGCACGAGCTCGGCGGGGTCGATTCGTCCGCGCCGCGCCGCCCGGGTCACGAGGAGCTCGAGCTCAGCCGCAGCAGCCGCGATAGGCGAGGACATCCGCCCGGTGATATCAGCAGGCGAAATACTCCGGCAAAGGCAATCTGCAGCTTCTGGCACCGCAGCGCCGGCTGGGGGCATCCTACCGGCCGACGACGCGTCTTCCCGCGGTCCCGCATATGTCGTGTTTGTCGATGGAACCCGATGAAACTTCCTAATAGTCGCATGATGGGCATGGGTCCAAGAATGGCGAGACCGGAAAGGACCGCCCATGGCTCATGCCCTCATTGAAGACCGCGCCGTCGATCGGTACATGACCGACGTCAGCAGATACCCACTCTTGAGCCGCGAGCAGGAGACGGCGCTCGCCCTCCGCTATCAGCACCACGGCGACATCGATGCCGCGCGGCGCCTCGTGGTCGCGAACCTCCGCTTCGTGATGAAGGTGGCCCACGAGTTTCGCGGCTACAACCTGCCGCTCGCCGACCTGGTTCAGGAGGGCAACATCGGCTTGCTGTTGGCGGTGCGCAAGTTCGATCCGACGCGGGGCTTTCGTTTCATCTCCTATGCGGTGTGGTGGGTCCGGGCCCAGATCTACGCCTACGTCACGCGCTCGTGGTCGCTGGTGAACCTCGGCACCGGTCGTGTTCGCCGCAAGTTGTTCTTCAAGCTGCGCGCCGCGCGCGCGGTCGCGGATCGGGAAGCACGAGCCGGCGGCCTGACGGCCGTTCAACTCTTGGCCAAACGCTTCGCGGTGAGCGCGGCGAGCATCGTCGACATGGAGAACCAGCTCAGCGCCCGCGACTCGTCGCTCGATGCCCAGATCGGCGAGGACGCGGGCGAGACCCAGTTGGATCGCTTGCGCTCGCCCGACGCCTCTCAGGAGGAGCGATTGGCCGCGGTCGAAGAGCGGCTGCAGGTGCGTGGCGCGGTCTCCGGCGCGATGGGCGCTCTGAACGACAAGGAGCGCTACATCGTCGTCCACCGCCTGATGACCGAGGAGCCGGAGACGCTGCAGGGGATTGGCAGTTGGCTTCAGATCTCTCGCGAGCGCGCCCGTCAGATCGAGGCCAACGTCGTGCGGAAGATCGGAGTAGCGGTGCTCGCAAAGACGTGCCCGCTGCGAAAGACACCCAGCGCTCTCGCAGCGGGCCCGCCGGGTTGAGACCTAAGGCGCCGGTTGGGTGACCGCGTTTTGGTCGAGCGTCACCGCCGTCTGGGCCAACAGCCTGCCGTTCACCGACGCGCCGGTCCCCAAAATGATCGCGGTCTGACACAGCGCGATCCCCTCGAAGTGCGCGGTCGTGCCGATCATGAGCTGGCCGAAAGTCTGCCAGAAGACGTTCTTGGCCAACGCCCCGCCGCTCAAGTTCACGCGGGTAGCGGCGGCTTGGGTGACGTCGCCGGCAATCTGGAAGATCCAGACATCATTCGCGCCACCGGCGAGAGTCACGTCCGTAGCGATCGACACCCCCGTGCCCCACTTGTAGAGGCCCGGGACGAGCGTCAGACCGCCGAGCTCGCCGGCGCCGAGCTCGGTGTAGTCAGGTGTCGGCCGACCGGCTGCGTCGGTGTACGCGGTCTCCATGTCGCTGATCGCGGTCGTCAGACCCGAGGGTGTCGGCGACGAGTAGTCGGCTGCCCGCACCTGTCCGGTGACCTGGGTCGAGGTCGAAAACAGGTTGCCGGCGTCCATCGTCAGCGAGAACCCGGTCACGGCGGTCGAGTCGATCGGACTCACGCCGATGTTGCCGGTGACCGCGGACGTCGGCACCGTATCGATTCCGGACTTCGCGAGGATCACGAAGTCTCCGGCCCGACCGAGCAGCACCGGGTCCGGCCCCAAGGCCGCGCTCGCGCCGGTCGTGAAGCTCCAGGCGAAATCGGTCGCCAGGGCGTTGCCGGCAAGATCTTTGGCGCCGGTAGTGACGACGGCATGGAACTGCGCGTTGGCGGCGAAATGCGCGAGCGGGCTGAAGGTCGCTCGCCTGCCCTCGTAAGCAACCGCACCGGACACCGGCGCTGCACCGGCCCCGGTGACCTTGAACGAAGCTGTCGTCAGCGTCGTCGGGTCCATCGCCTCGGAGAACGTCGCGGTCAGGGTTCGGTTGACGACCACCGCCACAGCGCCGGCGACAGGGTCGGTGGCTGTCACCGTGGGCGGCGTCGCGTCCAAGACGGACCCGGTGGTGAAGCTCCATCCGTGGACGCCAGCCAGGGCCGTCCCGACCAGGTTCTTGGCCCCGACTTCGACGGTCGCCGCATAGGTCGCGTCTGCCGCGAGCACGGTCGCCGGAGTGAGGGTGGCGGTGACGCCGGTGTAGGTCACAGCCCCAGCGATCGCCGCCGCCCCCCTCCTCAAGGTGATCGTCGATGCGGTGATGGTCGACGGATCCATCGCCTCACTGAAGATGGCGCTGACTCTGCCGTTGAGGGGGACGCCGGTGGCGCCGTTCAAGGGGCTGTTGGCCAGTACCGTGGGGCTCGTCAGGCTCCCACCGCCCGTTGCCGCTCCATCGGTGGAGTCGCCGCAGCCGGTGGCGATCGCGAGAGAGAGTGCAGCCGCGGTCAACAGCCGGCTCGCGACTACGTAGGTGGGTCTGCTCAGGGTCTTCATTGGAAACCTCCGGCCGATGGTTAGATGCGTTGGACTTCAGCGCCTTCTTTGGATGTCGCCCCCACGATCGTCCCATCCAGGGTTTCGGCAAGGTGTCGGTTATTAGAAAATGTCGTCGCCAATAGTCGTTAAATACAACATATCGTGACGCCGGCGCTGGCTCGCGGGCGCGGACCACGCGCTCGGTGGAGGTACGTACGGTCGACGTTGACGATATTCGCGACGGTACTATGTTGCGCCCATGACGGCCGCCAAAGACCTCTACCAGATCCTGGACGTCGGCCGGCGCGCCTCGAGCGCCGAGATCCGCAAGGCCTACAAGAAGCTCGCCAAGCAGCACCACCCCGACCTCAACCCCGGGAACAAGCAGAGCGAGGAGCGCTTCAAGGAGATCTCGGTCGCCCACCAGGTGCTGTCCGATCCCGAGAAGCGCAAGCTCTACGATGAATTCGGCGAAGCAGCGCTGCGCGGCGGCTTCGACCCAGAGAAGATGCGCGCCTACCGCCAACAGGCCGAAGCCGGCAGCGGCCACGGCCGGACGCGCGGCGGATCCTCGGCGGCCTTCGCCGGCGGCTTTGGCGGCGGCTTTGGCGGCGATGCCGAGGCCTTCGACCTCGGCGCGTTCTTCGACCAGTTCATGGGCGGCTTCGACGGGCACCGCGGCCGCCACGGCGGTCGCGGCGGGGTACCGACGCGGGGGCAAGACGTGGAGGGCATCGTCGAAATCGACCTGGCGCAGGCGATTTCCGGCACCGCGGTTAGCCTGCAGATCCCGGGTGACCCGCCCGACGAGGTCACGGTCCGAATTCCGCCCGGGGCCGATGACGGCTCACGCTTGCGGGTCCAAGGACGGGGCATGGCGGGCACCGGAAACGCCCCGGCCGGCGATCTGATCATCGAGACCCGCGTCCGGCCGCACCGCTACTTCAAACGCCAAGGTCTGGACCTGTTCCTTAGCCTGCCCATCACCATCGACGAGGCCTACAACGGCGCCAACATCGAGATCCCAACGCCGGGCGGCAACATCGTGATGCGAATTCCACCGCGCTCCCAGAACGACCGTCGACTCCGTCTCAAAGGAAGAGGCCTGACGCGCGGCAAGAGCCGTGGCGAGCTCTACGTCGACCTCAAGGTCCAGATGCCCGACAAGTCAGATGACGTGTTCGGCCAAGCTGCCAAGCGCTCGGCCGCCCTGTACTCGAAGCCGGTGCGGGAAGACATCCGCCTGTAGTCGGCCGCCGGTCAAGCGATCGAGATCTTGCGCGGCTTTTGCGCCTCGGCCTTGGGCAACACCAGGGCCAGTACGCCGTTCTCGAGCTTGGCGCTGATCTTCTCGGTGTCGATCCGATCGCCCAACGAGAAACGCCGCTCGTAGCCGCCTTCCTGATACTCGCGATGCACCGGTTGCCAATGATCCGGGTGGGCGCCGACCGTCGCCGTCAGCCACAAGACGCCCTCGCGCACGTCGATCACCAGGTCGTCGCGCTTGACGCCGGGGAGATCCGCGTACACCGTGATCGCGTTCGGATCTTCGACGATGTCGACCTGGGGCGTGTAGGTGATCCCCTGGCGCGTCGGCTCGCCGCCGCTCGCTTCGATCGGTTTCTTCTCGGTCACTTCCAGCTCTCTCTTGTCTGTCGTTGCCATGGTGGTCTCCTCGCTCACAGCGCCTTGACGGTGATCTTGCGACGTTTGGCCTCTTCGGCATAAGGCAGGCGCAGCTCGAGCACACCGTTGACGCAGCCGGCGATGACCTTGGTGTTGTCAATCGGCTTCGGCATCGTGAACGAACGCCGGAACTGGCCCGAATCGCGCTCCCGCCGGTGATAGGAAGCGTTCGCGCCCGGCTCCGGTAGCACCCGCTCGCCGCGGATCGTGAGCGTGTCACCGGTCGCCTCGACCTCGATGTTCTTCGGATCGACGCCTGGAACCTCCGCCCGGACGACGAAGGTCTCGCCGTCGTCGTAGATGTTGAGCGCCGGGTAGACCTCGGGCCTGAAGGTCGCCTCGTCACCGCCGGCCCACGGTCGAGACGCGGCCAGCATGCCCGCCATGTCGTGCTGCATGCGCTCCCACTGCGAGAACACGTCCGCTTCGGGACGCCAACGAATGATAGCCATGGTCCACCTCCTCGGGGTGTCAGGTTGTTGATGGTCGTTGATACCGCGCGTACGGTGGGCGCAGCGGCGCCATTGTCAAGGTCGGCTGGTCGCGACCCCTCACACCGCGCGGGTAGGCGCCGACCGCGGCCGCGTGGTATCAGGCGGCGACATGCGCCGACAACGCACGGCAACGCACGCGGCAAACCGGCGAGCGGACGACACCGCATGAGCGACGACGGCCTGAACCAGGCCCAGCGGCAGGCGGTGTTGCACGGCGACTCGCCGCTGTTGGTGTTGGCCGGCGCCGGCACCGGCAAGACCACCGTGGTCACCCGCCGCATCGCGCACCTAATCCACGAGCGCCGCGCCCGCCCCGACCAGCTGTTGGCGGTGACCTTCACCAACAAAGCGGCGCGGGAGATGCGGGAGCGGGCGGCGCGCTACTGTGAGATCGAGCCGCGGGCTCTCGACATCGGCACCTTCCACGGCATCTGCGGCCGGCTGTTGCGGCGCTTCGGGGCCGGCGTCGGCCTCGACCCGCACTTCGTGATCTACGACGAGGCCGACCAGCTCACCCTGATCCGCAAGACGCTGGCCGAGCTCAAGCTCGACACCGAGGTCGTAGCGCCCCAGGCCATCCGCCATCGCCTGGAGCAGTGGAAGAACGAGGGCAAGACCCCGGAGCAGGTGACCCCGACCTTCGTCGACCCGATCGCGCGCCGGGCGCTGGAGGTCTACCGGATGTACGAGGCCGCGTGCTTGAAGGCCAACGCCGTCGACTTCGGCGACATGCTGCTGCACACCGTGACCCTGCTGCGGCACGACCCCGAGGTCCGCGAGATCTTGCGGCGCCGCTGGACCCACGTGCTGGTCGACGAGTACCAGGACACCAACCCAGTGCAGCACCAGCTCTTGAAGCTCCTGGTCACCGAGCGCCACAGCATCACCGCGGTCGGCGACGACGACCAGTCGATCTACCGCTGGCGCGGCGCCGACGTCGGCAACATCCTGCGCTTCGAGCGCGAGTTCCCCGGGGCGCAGATCATACGCCTGGAGCAGAACTACCGCTCGACCGCGACCATCCTCGAGGCGGCGAACGCCGTCATCACCCACAACCGCTCCCGCCTCGGCAAGACCCTGTTCACCGCCGGCGCCCGAGGCGACCGGCTGCAGCTGCGGGTGTTCGAGAGCGAGCGCGAAGAGGGCGACGCGATCGGTGACACCATCCTCGACCTCGCCGCCGGCGACCGGGTGCCGCAGGCCTTCGCGGTGCTCTACCGCACCAACGCCCAGTCGCGCCCGATCGAGGACGCGCTCCGCCGCCGGCGGCTGCCGTACGCGGTCTACGGCGGCATTCGCTTCTACGACCGCAAGGAGATCAAGGACGCGCTCAGCTACCTGAAGCTGGTGCAGAACCCGCGCTCCGACGCCGACTTCCTCCGGGTCGTCAACCAGCCGGCGCGCGGCATCGGCAAGACCTCGCTGGAGCGCTTGAGCGACCTGGCGCTCACCCACGGCGTCTCGCTGTTCGAAGCGGCCACCCGGGCGGCGACCGGCGACGGCGACCTGCCGACCCGGGCGCGCACCAAGCTCGCGGCGTTCGTCGAGCTGCTCGGCAATCTGCGGGCCGACGTCGCCCAGACGCCGCTCGCCGACTTCCTGGCGCGCGTCCTCGAGGAGTCGGGCTACTTGGCGATGCTGCACGCCGACCCAAGCCCCGAGGCCAGCGACCGGCTGGAGAACCTGAACGAGCTCGAGACCGCGGTCGCCGAGTTCGTCGACACCGCCCCGGAGCCGAGCCTGACCGCGTTCATCGAGGAAGCGACGTTGGCGACCGACGTCGACGCTCTCGATCCATCGCAGGGCAGCGTCACCCTGATGACGCTGCACGCCGCGAAGGGCCTGGAGTTCCCGGTGGTCTTCATGCCCGGCATGGAGGAGGGCCTGTTCCCGCACAGCCGCAGCCTGGAAGAGAAGGCGGCGCACGAGGAGGAGCGCCGGTTGTGGTACGTCGGCATCACCCGCGCCAAGACCCGGGTGTACCTGTCGGCGGCCCTGATGCGCAGCGTGTTCGGCGAGCTGCGGCGCTCGGACTTGTCACGGTTCTTGGCCGAGATCCCCGAGGAGCTCCTGGACCTCGGCGACCGCGCGCCCGAGCCGCCCGCGCCTCGCAGGGTCGCCCACCCCCACCCGACCTCTCTAGCCCGGGACATCACCTATCATCAGGACTTCGTGGAAGATCCCGGCGCGGAGCCGGAGCCGGAGCCGGCGAGCGACGACGGCCTGGCGGTCGGTTCCCGGGTGCACCACAGCACGTTCGGGGAGGGGCGGGTGTTGGCGAGTGACGGCGAGGGCCCGCGGCGGAAGCTGACGATTGATTTTCCGGGGGTGGGGCGCAAGGTTATTGTCGCGCGATTCGTGGAACGAGTATAAGGAGGCGACTGCGAGGATCTCATGGACGTCCGCTGCGAGCGCTGCAACAGCGAATACGAGTTCGAAGACGCCCGGGTGCCCGACACCGGCCTGTCGGTGAAGTGCAGCACCTGCGGCAACGTCTTTCGGGTGTTTCGCGCCGGCTCGGCCTTCGGGCCCGCGGCGACCGGCGTCGCGCAGGACTGGACGATCCGCCAGGTGAACGGCAACGTCTTCACCTTCCGCGAGCTGACGACGCTGCAGCGCTGGATCGTCGAGCGCAAGGTGTCGCGCGACGACGTGATCTCCAAGACCGGCAAACAATGGAAGCGCCTCGGCGACATCGCCGAGCTCGCGACCTTCTTCCAGGTGGTCGAGGCCCAGCCGCTGCCGCAGGCCCCGATCCCGGGCGCGGTACCCCAGGTGGCGCCCCACCCCGCCGTCGCCCACCCCGGCATGGTCCCGGGCGGCGTCGCACCGGCGATGGCGCAGCAGGGAATGCCGCAACCCGGGCTCTATCCCGCAGCACCACCAATGCCGCAGCAGGGCATCCCGGCGAGCATCTTCCCACCCGGCTATCCGCCGCAACCGCTGCCGGGGCAGCAGACCCCGGTCGCCTGGCCGCCGGGCGTGGTCCAAAACGGCGCGCCGATGGCGCCGCAGCCGATGCGCCACCCCACCGGGCCGCAAGCGCCGATGGCCTATCCGCCGGCCGCTCAGCCCGGGGCGTCGTACCCGATCCAGGGGGCCGCCTGGGAGCAGAGCCCGCAACCGCTCGCCTTCAACCAGCCGAGCGGCGCGTGGCAGATGGGACAGGCGCCGACGCCGACCACCGACCCGAACATGCGCGCCCCGTTCGCCGACGACGAGCTCGCGATCAAGCGCGGCGGCAAGGGCTGGTTGGTCTTCTTGCTCGTCGTCCTGATCTTGGGCGGCGGCGCCGGCGCGGCGTACTACCTGAAGCCGGCCTGGTTCCGGGCGCTCTTGGGGCAAGGGAACGAGCTCGCGCTCACCCACGTGAAGACCGGCTACAAGGAGCTCGACAAGGACAGCTACGCCGCGATCGACCGCGCCATCGAGAACTTCAACAAGGCGATCAGCATCGACGCGTCGCTCGCCGGCGCCGCCGCCGGCCTCGCCGAGGCGGAGCTGGCGCGCGCCGAGTACCTGGCCGAGGAGGCCGACGATCTGACGAACGCCCGCAAAGGCGCGCCGGACGCCGAGGTCGGCAACCTGACGACGCAGATCGAGACCCGGCGCCGCGAGGCCTCGGAGCACAGCGAGAAGGCCTTCAACGCCGCAAAATCCGCGTTGGCGCTCGAGCCGACCGCGGCCGCGGGCCTGCGGGCGATGGCCGACTACTATCGCTTCAAGAAAGCGACCGACCAGATGCGGCCGCTCTTGGACCAGGCCAAAGCCGCGGCGCCCGTCGACGCCCGCCTCAGCTATGTGTTGGGGTCGAGCTTGCTGCTCGAGGCCGCCGCCGCCGATCGCGCCATCGCGCACTTCAACGCCGCGCTCGAGCTCGATCCGACCCTGGAGCGGGCGCGCTACAAGCTGGCGCGCGCCTACGTGACCCAGGGTGACAAGGACAAGGCGCTGCGGCAGCTCGAGGCGCTGTTGAAGGACGTCCCCGACCACGAGCGCGCCCTGGCGTTGCAGAAGGAGCTCACCCCGGCGCCGGTCACCGCGCCTCTGACCCCCGAGCCGCCGCCGCCGCCGGCCGAGCCCGACAAGAAGAAGCCGAGCTTCGACCAGCTCCTCGCCCAGGCCGACCGCCTGCGCGAGACCGACCGCGCCGCCAAGGCCATCAAGCTCTACGAGAAGGCCCTGGACGTCGAGCCCGACGATCCCGACGCGATGACCGGCATGGGCTGGTGCTACGTCGACATGGAGCAGCCGGACGCCGCGGTCGCCACCTTCAAGCAGGTCCTGGCCAACGCGCCGAAGCTCTCGGACGCGCACATGGGCATCGCCGAGGCGTACCGCCTCAAGGGCAGCCGCCGCGACGCGATCAAGCACTTCCAAGAGTACCTGAACATCATGCCGAACGGCCCCGACGCCGAGGTCGCGCGCCGCGCCCTCAAGGACCTCGGGCAGTAGCCCCCGAGTCGGACGACGATGACCACCCCCAAGCCGCCGGTGCAGGCCGAGGTGCTGCGGATCGCCGCGCTCGCCCGCTTGGTGTTGAGCGACGCCGAGGCCGAGGCGATGACGCCGGAGCTCGCCGAGATCCTGGCGCACGTCGCGAAGCTCGAAGAGGTCGACGTGACCGGCGTCGAGGCGACCGCGCACGCCGTGGGCTTCGCGACCCCGTTGCGCGACGACGTCAGCCGCCCGGGCCTCGACCTCGAGCGGGCGCTGGCGAACGCCCCGGAGCGGATCGGCGACGGCTTCGGCGTCCCGAAGATCCTCGAGTGAGTGATGACCGCGCTCTGCGACCTGTCGCTCACCGCTCTGAGCCGGGCTCTGGCGCGCGGCGAGCACGAGAGCAGCGCCGCGACCGAAGCCTGCCTGGCGCGCGCCGCGGACACCAAGGGCCTCGGGGCCTACCTCCTGATCGACGCCGAGGGCGCGAGGCGGCAAGCGGCGGCCGCCGACCTGCGCTGCCGTGCCGGGCAAAGGCTCGGGCCGTTGGACGGCGTGCCGCTGGCGCTCAAAGACATCTTCCTGACCGCGGGCCTGAAGACCACCTGTGGCTCCCGCATCCTCGAGGACTTCGTCGCGCCCTACGACGCCACCGTGGTGCGCCGCCTCAAAGACGCGGGCGCGGTGGTGCTCGGCAAGCTGAGCATGGACGAGTTCGCGATGGGCTCGTCCAACGAGCACTGCGCCTTCGGCCCGGCGAAGAATCCGTGGGACCCGACCCGGGTGCCGGGCGGGTCGTCGGGCGGCTCGGCGGTCGCGGTCGCCAGCGGCTCGGCGTTCGCGGCGCTCGGCACCGACACCGGCGGCTCGATCCGCCAGCCGGCGGCGCTCTGTGGCGTCGTCGGCCTGAAACCGACCTACGGCCGGGTGTCGCGCTACGGGGTCATCGCGTTCGCGAGCTCGTTGGACCAGGTGGGCCCGATCACCAAGGACGTCAGCGACTGCGCGCTGCTCCTCGAGACCATCGCCGGCCACGACCCGAAGGACTCGACGTCGGCACCGGTCCTTGCCGCCTCCGCGACTGAAGGTCTGGAGGCCGGGGTCAAAGGCCTGAAGCTCGGCGTGCCGAAGGAGTACTTCGTCGCCGGCATCGACCCCGAGGTGCGCACCGCGGTGGAGCGCGCGATCGCGACCTACGCCGGGCTGGGCGCCGACATCGTCGAGGTGTCGCTGCCGCACACCGAGTACGCCATCGCCACCTACTACTTGATCGCCACCGCCGAGGCCTCGAGCAACCTGGCGCGCTACGACGGCGTACGCTTCGGATTACGCCGCGACCCGGGCCGCGGGGTGCGGGACATGTACCTCCAGACCCGCGCTCGAGGCTTCGGCCCCGAGGTCAAGCGCCGGATTGTGCTCGGCACCTACGTGCTGTCGGCGGGCTACTACGAGGCCTACTACGACCGGGCGCAGAAGGTCCGCACTTTGATCCGGCGCGACTTCGCCGCGGCCTTCGCCAAAGCCGACCTGCTCGTGACCCCGACCTCGCCGACGCCGGCGTTTCGCCTCGGCGCGCGCCTCGCAGATCCGCTGCAGATGTATCTGGCCGACATCTTCACCGTCGGCTGCAACCTCGCCGGGATCCCGGGTTTGTCACTGCCGTGCGGCTTCGCAAACGACGGCATGCCGATCGGCCTGCAGCTCCTCGGCCCGGCGTGGAGCGAAGCGACGCTCACCCGCGCCGGCCGCGCCTACGAGCGCGAGCACGACTGGAGTCGGCGGCGACCGCCGCTCGCGCGCCCATGAGCTTCGAAGCGGTCATCGGCCTGGAGGTGCACGCGCAGCTGTTGACGCGCTCCAAGCTCTTTTGCGGCTGCGCTACCGCCTTTGGCGCCAGCCCCAACGTCCACACCTGTGAGGTCTGTCTCGGGATGCCGGGGGCGCTGCCGGTGTTGAACCGCGAAGCCGTGACGCTGGCAGTCCGCGCGGCGCTGGCGCTCGACTGTACGGTGCACGAGCGCAGCCAGTGGGCGCGCAAGAACTACTTCTACCCCGACCTGCCGAAGGGCTATCAGATCAGCCAGTTCGACCGGCCGCTCGCGACCCACGGCCACCTGGACCTCGAGGTCGAGGGCAGCGCGCGCACCATCGACATCCTCCGCATCCACATGGAGGAGGACGCCGGCAAGAACGTCCACGACGATGTCCTCGCCGGATCGCGCTCCTACGTCGACTTCAACCGCGGCGGCGTGCCGTTGATCGAGATCGTCGGCGCCCCGCAGATCCGCTCCGGCGCCGAGGCCGCGGCCTACATGCGCGAGCTGCGGCGGACGCTGCGCTTCTTGGACGTCTGCGACGGCAACCTCGAAGAGGGCAGCCTGCGCTGCGACGCCAACGTCTCGATCCGCAAGGTCGGCGCGACCACCCTTGGCACCCGCACCGAGCTGAAGAACATCAACTCGTTCCGCTTCGTCGCGGCCGCGATCGACTTCGAGATCCACCGCCAGATCGCGGTGGTCGAGGCCGGCGACGCGGTGGTCCAAGAGACCCGGCTGTGGGACGCGCAGGCCAAGGTCACGCGAGCGATGCGCAGCAAAGAAGAGGCCCACGACTACCGCTACTTCCCCGACCCCGACCTGCCGGACTTGGTGCTGACCGCGGCCGCGATCCACTCCGCCCGGGCGACGCTGCCGGAGCTGCCGGCCGCCAAGAAAGAACGCTTCGTGGACGCGCTCGGGTTGACCGCCTACGACGCCGCCCTCCTCACCGAGGAGCCCGAGCTCTGTCGCTTCTTCGAGGCCGCGGTCGCCGGCCACAAGAACGCCAAGGGCATCGCCAATTGGATCTTGAACGAGCTCTTGCGCGAGGCCCGGGGTCAGCCGCTCGCGGCGCTGAAGCTCACCCCGGAGAGCCTCGCGGAGCTGGTGCGGTTGATCGACGACGGCACGATCTCGGGGAAGATCGCCAAAGACCTGTTCGCCGAGCTGGTAACGGCCGGGGGCGCGCCCGCGGCGCTCGTCAAAGAGCGCGGCCTCGCCCAGCTCGTAGACACCGCCGGCATCGAGGCCACGGTCGACGCGGTGCTCGCCGCCAACGCCGGCTCGGTCGCCGCCTACCGCGCCGGCAAGACCAACATCCTCGGCTTCTTGGTCGGACAGGTGATGAAGGCCTCCGGCGGCAAGGCCAATCCCAAGATCGTCAACGAGGTGCTGCGGCGCCGGTTGGGCTGAAGACCGCGGCCACGCCGTCGTTGCGCGATTCGGAGAATCCTGGGTAGTATTCACAGGACGGACGAGGCACACCGATAGACTCGCTGGAGGGCGCGACCATGGGCGACGACAAGATTTCCTCGAAGGCCAGGCACAACCTGTTCGAAACCGGCAAGCGCGCCGTCGATCCCGAGGTCCCCCTCAACGAGACCCTCGACCCGATGCAGGTCACGGTGAGCGGCAGCGCCGGCACCGACGGTTCGAGCGACAAGTCGTTGCGCGTGTCGAACAACCCCGCACAGAGCTTCGAGGCGGAGATCGCCGCGACCTACAAGGAGTCGAAGTTCGACAAGCAGGGCCACGGCAGAACCTCGGCGGCTGTGACCGTGGGCCGGGTCCAGGGCGGCCAAGAGTACTGGAACCGCGGCCTCGAATTCGTGAACCTCAAGGACGAGAAGGGCACCACCAAGGCTCTCTACCTCACCGGGCTCGCCGGCGGCGGTGACAGCTCGTTCACCGGCAACTTCAGCGGCAAGATGGGTTTGAGTCTCGGGGAGAACGGCCACGTGCTCCCCGCGGTGAGCGCCCAGATCGAGGCCAAGGACGGCGAGTGGATCGGGCTGGGTCCGAACGCGATCCAGGGGACCATCCGCGTCGAGGCCGAGTACCTGAACCGCCTGACGGTGAGCGTCGGCGCCACCGCCGGCCCCAAGCTCGGGATGTGGGAACCGTACGTGATGAGCGCCGCCGCGGTCAGCAGGGGCGAGGACCAGCTCACCGGCATGTTCGGCGCCGGGCTCCGGGTCGCGTCGGATCTGCCGTTCGTGTTGGATCTCCACGGCGGCAAGACCTTCGACCTGACCGGGAAGAAAGCCGGCAGCACCGACTTCTATCTCGGGCTCACGATCCCAATCTGATGCCAAAGCGCAAGAAGGTCGACCCGGCGCGGCGCCGCCCCACCGCGGTGGCGAAGGACATCAAGAAACACCTGAGCCAGCGCGACATGGCGGCGCTGCTCGCCGACTTCGAGAAGCTCTTCGCGGCGGCGCACGGCGACGCCAAGGCCCGCATCGACTTGGCGATCACCAGCATGGCCGCGGGCAACGTGGACCAGGCCGTGACGTTGCTCCGCGAAGGCCTCGCCCTCGCGCCCAAAGAGCCGGGTTTCCACTACGCGCTCGCGGCCATCTACCTGGCACAGGACCGCGCCGACGATGCCTTGCGTCAGCTCGACGCGGCGGCGGCGGCGTTGGCGCGCAACCTGACGCTGGTCAACACCCGGGCGCTGTTCTTCCTCGACCATCGGATCGGCAAAGCGGCCGAGGCCCAGGCCGAGATCGAAGACTTCCTGCGCGCCGGCGGCACCGCCGACGAGGCCTGCCTGAGCCTGCTGCTCCGGGCGCAGCTCTTGTCCGGCAACCGCGGCGCGGCGTTCGGCACCGCCCACGAGCTCTTGCGGCGCGGCACCACCGACGTCGAGGCGCTGGGGGTCGTCTGTGAGGCGGCGATCAAGCGCGGCGCGGTCGCAGACTTCATCCGCCTGGCGACCGCGCTGCCGAAGCCGATCCAAGCCCACCCCGCGGTGGCGGCGCTCCTCTGGGCGTCGTATCGCAAGGCCGGCGACGCCGAGGCCGCCAAGCGCTGTGAAGCGCTCGCCAAGGCCGGGGTCCCACGGCTGTTCGCGTCGCACGAGGCGCTCGCGAGCTTCGTCGACGGGCTCTCGGACCCTCGCTGACCTACCACAACACCGAGACGCCGTAGGCCGCGAACGCCGGATCCGGGGTGACGACCGTGAGGCGCTCGACCTGCGCCTGCGCTACGAGCAGGCGATCGAAGGGGTCGGCGTGGTGCATCGGCAGCGCGTGCACCTTCAAGGCGTGCACATGGTCCAAGCAAAGCGGCACGATGCCGTTGCGCAGCATCTGCCGCGGCACCAGGGCCTCGGGAGACTCCATGAGCGTGAGCTTCCCCAAGGCCGCTTTCACCGCAATCTCGAACGACGACACCGCACTCAGATGCAGCACGTTCGTCGCATCCCCCAACACCGCGCGCGCCCGGGCGCTGAGCGCCTCCGGCTTGCCCACCATCCAGAGAAACGTGCAGGTGTCGAGCAACAACTTCATTTGTAGAAGCTCGCGAGGACCTCCGCCGGCAGTGGGGCGTTGAAGTCCTCGGCGATCTCGATCTTCCCGACACACTCGCCAAAATGACGCGCCGCCTGCCGGTCAGCGCCGATGGGCACGAGCTCCGCCACCGGCACCCCGTTCCTGGCAATGGCGATGCGCTCGCCTCGCTCCGCCCGCGCCAAGAGCTTCGAAAAATGGGTCTTTGCCTGGTGTACGTTGACCGCCGTCTTGCGCTTGACCATGGCCTCATAATACGACTTAGTCCGGACTAAGTCTATTGACACATGTCACTCAGCGCCAAGTAATCAACAGGTCGGTGTCACACAGCGACCGCGGCCGCACCTGGATCTCACCCGCGACCCCGAGCAGGCTCATCGCCCCTTCGAACACCCCCACCTGATAGGTCTCCGGGAAGCTCCAGACGTCGCGCAGCTCGATCACGGCGCGGTGCGCCT
Organism: Deltaproteobacteria bacterium; assembly: GCA_016218825.1. Lineage (GTDB taxonomy): Bacteria > Myxococcota > XYA12-FULL-58-9 > XYA12-FULL-58-9 > XYA12-FULL-58-9 > JACRCV01. The sequence goes on along the minus strand of JACRCV010000099.1, from coordinate 8,897 downwards.
CCATCGAGGTGATGACGACGGTGCCGGGCTTGATGCTGACCGGATAGGCGCGCGCCGCGAGCCGCAGGGTCGTCGGCCAGTCGCGGGCGGCGATGGAGAAGATCGCGTTGCCGACCATGCTGTGGGCGAACACCGGGTACACCTGTTGCCCGAAGCGCCGCAGCGCCTCGCGTTGCGCCGCCCCCGGGTGGCAGACCCGCGCCGCCGCCACCGCGAGCTCGACGAAATCCCTGAGCGGATAGTCTTTGAAGCGGACGTAGCGCGGCACCGTCTTGTCCGGCCCTTTGGTCTCCGCGAGGGTGTCGGCGATCATCGCCAAGAACATGCCCTTGGCGACCGCGCCCTTCGGCATCGCTTCGAGCCGCGCGGCGACGTCCTCGTTCCCGGTCCAGACCGGCTTTACGAAGCCCCCCGCCTCCGAGGTGCCGATGCTGGTCATGGGTACCTACCCTCCTCTGCGCCGCCGGCGGCTCGACGTCGGTTGTCTTATCACGGCGCCACCGGCTCGCAAGTCTCGATCCGGCACAAGAGCGCGCCCCGCTCGGGCCCGGCGCCGACCACCGAGATGCAGATCTCATCGCCGTTGTCGATCAGCCGCTGCGCCAAGTCTTCGTGCACCAGCCGCAACGTGCTCGCCGACACCAGGTTGCCGTATTGGTCGGCCTTCATCGCCACCCGGCTCGCGTCCAGCCGCGCGATGTCGACGAAGGTGCGCACCAACGCCGGGCTCGACTGGTGGACGTAGAGCCGCCGCACCTCGCCGGCGTAACCCGGCCGCTGCCAGCGCAGGTCCGCGTGGTTCAGCAGCATCCCTTTGACGTAGTACTGCTTGACCGCCTCCCCCTCCATCGCGAAGCAGCTCAGCTCGGCGCAGCGCTCCGAGCCCGGCGGACAGCGCGCGCCGCCACCCAGGAACGTGACCAGCGGGCTCGTAAACCCGGGCCCGTCGCCAAAGCGGATCGCGTCGCGCGAGTACGAGATCGCGCCGGCCCGGGCTTCGTCGCGCTCGAAGACCACCGCCGCCGCACCGTCCGAGAAGATCGCCGGCGACGCCCACAAGGTCTCCGCCGAGGGGTGATCGCCGTTGTTGAGATAGGCCGGGCTCGGGCGGTCGTCGGCGACCATCAGGAACAGGCTCGGAATGTTGTAGGTGACGACCAGGAAGTTCTGCGTCGCCATCCGCCGCATCAGGTTCGCGGCTCTGAGCAGCCCGGCGCAGCCGGCGTTGATCTGCATCGGCACCACGTGATCGGGGAGCTGCAGCTCGCGGGCCAGCCGGAACGCGTCCTGGTCGAGCATCACCTCGTAGGGCGTGCAGGTCACGATCACCAGGCCGTCGACCTTCGCCGGCGGCAGCCCCGCCGACTTCAACGCCGCGAGCGCGGTCGTGCGGACGGTGCCGAAGTCGCGAAACAGCTCCGGGTCCCAGCTCTTCGACTGGATGCCGAGGATGCGGACGATGTCGGCGCCGGACAGCACCGTGTCGGGCTTGCTGCGATGCGGGATCGGCACCCGCTTCGCCCACTCGTCGATCGGCACGATGCGACCCAAGCGCGACGCGAGCCCGGCGATCTTGAACGGAAACGATTCCATGGGTGACTCCAGGGTGAAGCTGGTCGCAGCCGACGCTCAGTCGTCGCGGCCGTCGTCGTCGCGATCGTCGGCGCGGCGCTGGACGTCGCCGTCGTGCCGGCCGTGACGGTCATGACGGTCGCCGTCGCCGTCGCCGTCGCCGGCCTGCTTGACGCGGAACCCACGGATGGTCATGTACGACCCGGTCTCGTAGCCCGGCACCTTGTAGAGGTTGATGAGCGTCGTGGTGCTGGCGGTGGCGCCGATCACGTCAGCCGGTGCGCTCGTCACGTCGGCGGCGCAGTCCATCAAGAACACGCCGAAGACCGGCGAGTTCTGGGTCGTGACCAGGCACTCGCCGACGCCGGTGTAGGAGCCGTCCACGAGGTCGAAGTGGGCGTAGACCGGCACCCGGCTGAAGCGCGGCATCCGCAGGTCCGTGATCTGCATGCACGCGGTGCCGGTGCCGACCTGATTGGCAAACGGATTGACGACGCCGGCATCTCTGGCGCGAGTGCGCGGCGCCCACACCGACGCACCAAGTGCGACGTTGGCCTTGAACGGCGCCTTCGCACACACCGACATGTCGGCGGGCACGTTCGGATCGTTGCGGGTACGCAAGAAGAGCGCGAACTCCTCGATCTCCGGATCAACCCCCGCCTCCGCCGCCAACGCGCTCACCGCCGACAACAGACAAATCGCGAAGCTCCAAAACGTCCTCAACGACAGCGTCATCATCGCGCACTCCTGGTGGAGGGTTGAGGACCTTGATCCACGTTCCGTACCAACCAGAGATCGCTGCAACCTAACGGCATTTTCCGACGCCCCCCGAACATGATGGAACACTATCGAAACATTGTTGTCGGAACATGACTTGATGTGTATATTTATTAAATGGTTACAAGCACCAAGAATGAAAAGGCCAGAGCATCAATAGTGAGCCACGACGCTGATTTCCATTTGCGGGAGCCTCGGTATCCGTTGGTGGTGCAGGTGGTGACGGAGCCGTTATTGCCGGACTGTTGGTCGGTGAACGTGAGTCAATCGGGGATCGGGTTGGTGGCGGCGGGGGGTGTGGAGTCGGTGTTACGCGAGGGGCAGGGGTTGGGGTTCGAGCTGTCGTTGCCGGGAGTGGGGGGTGCGGTTCGGGGTCGGGGGACGGTGGTGTGGATGTATGGGCGGACGGCGAGCACGGGGCAGGGGGTGGAGACGGCGCTCGGGGTGGCGTTCGACAGTTTGGCAGCGGACAGCCGGGTGGTGTTGGAGCGTTGGCTGCGGGAGCATCGCTTTCAGGTGGCGGTGGTGTATGCGTCGCCGGGGGAGCGCGAGGTGATCGCGGCGACGGTTTCGGGGCATGCAGATGTGCACCTCGCCGCCGACGAACAAGAGCTGCTGCGGATCGCGGCGCGCGGCGACATCTCCGCGGTGATCGTCTGCGGCGACGACGGCCGCGAGGCGGTGCGGGTCGTGGACCGGATGTACGACTCGCTGGTCAGCGGCAAAGGACCGCAGGTCTTGGCCCCCGACCTGCTCCCGGCGGTGATCTTCGCCGCCGCCGGCTCCGCCGACGAGGTCGTGCCGCTGTTCAACTCGGGACGGGTGTTTCGCGCCCTGTTTCGCCCCCTCAACAACGAGGCCCTGCTGCAGGCGGTGGAGGCGGCGTGCGGGGCCCACGGCCAGCGCACCGAGCAGTCGCGCGTCGCCCACGCGCTGGAGCGCGCCTTCTTGCGCGACCGCAGCCGCGCCCGGTCGGCCGGTGCCAAGGCCAAGCGCTTCGATCAGGTGGTGCACCAGAGCCGGGCGATGGTGGACGTCCTCGCCCGGGTTCGAAGGGTCGCGGGTCACAAGGTGAGCGTGCTGCTCCACGGCGAGACCGGCACCGGCAAGGAGGTCCTGGCGAAGCTGATCCACGACGAGAGCCCGCGCGGCGCCTCGGTGCTCGTGACCCAGGACTGCGGCGCGATCCCCGAGACCTTGCTGGAGAGCGAGCTCTTCGGCCACGTGGCCGGGGCGTTCACGGGTGCGATCGCCGACAGCCCCGGCTTGTTCACGATGGCGGACGGCGGCACCATCTTCCTCGACGAGATCGAGAACATGAGCGCCGACCTGCAGGCGAAGCTCTTGCGGGTCATCGAGACCGGGGTGGTCCGGCCGGTGGGCGGCGCTCGGGTGCGCCACGTCGACGTCCGGGTCATCGCCGCCACCAACCGCGATCTGCGCCACGACACCGAGACCGGGCGCTTCCGCGCCGACCTGTTCTACCGCTTGAACACCTTCCCGATCCGCATCCCGCCGCTGCGCGAGCGCCAGGACGACATCCTGCCGCTGGCGCACCACTTCCGCGAGCAGTCGAACGCCAAGCTCGAGCTGCGGGTGACCGGCTTCGCCGCCGCGGTCGAGACCGCGCTCTTGGCCTACGGCTGGCCGGGCAACGCCCGCGAGCTGCGCAACGCCGTCGAGTTCGCGATGCTGATGTGCGAGGGCGCGGCGCAGGTCGAGCTCGGGCATCTCCCCGAGCCCATCCAAGAGCGGGCCCGACCGTCGGCGCCGGTCGGAGCGACGTCGCTCAAGGATCAGGTCGCCCGCTTCGAGAAAGACACCATCGCCGCGGCGCTCACCCAGAACGGCGGTGTCATTCGGCGCGCGGCGCGGCAGCTGCACACCAACGCGGTGACGCTCAGACGCAAGGCGCTGTCCTACGGGCTGGCCGGCAAGGGCTGAAGGCGGCGGCCGGTTGGGGGCGATGGATTCCGGCGGGCGCCTCGTGCTACGGTCCGCGCTCAATCGGGGTGACCATGAAAGGTCCGACCTACATCGCCGTCGCCGGCAACATCGGCTGTGGCAAGAGCACGCTGGTCGATTTCATCTGCCGACATTATAAGGTGGAGCCGTTCTTCGAGCCGAACGCCGCCAACCCCTACCTCGTCGACTTCTATGGCGACATGAAGCGCTGGGCGTTTCACTCCCAGGTCTACTTCCTGACCCATAAGTTCCGCATCCACCAGGAGCTCGAGCTGCGGCGGGTGAGCCGCACCGTGGTGCAGGACCGCACGATCTACGAGGACGCCGAGATCTTCGCGGCCTACCTCCACGAGCGCAAGTTCATCAACGGCCGCGACTGGGGCGTCTACCAGGACCTCTACCAGACGATCCTGTCGTCGCTGCGGCCCCCGGATCTGATGATCTACCTCAAGGCCTCGGTGCGCACGATCCGGCAGCGCATCAAGCTGCGCGGCCGACCCGAAGAACAGAAGATCCCGACCGCCTACTTGAAGAACCTCAACGACCTCTACGAGAGCTGGTTCGAGCGTTACAAGACGTCGAAGGCCATCACCATCGACACCGACCGCCTCTACTACCTGACCGACCTGGTGCACCGCATCGACGTCTTGAAGACCATCGAGAAGTATCTGTAGCGGGGCTCGGGATCCACGGAGCCGATCGTCGGCGCCCGCGGTCGTCCGATCGCGACCCGGGCGGCCGCGCGCGTCGGGCGATCCTAGGCCGCGACCGATGTCGTGAGCGGCACGCGAGGCAAGAGCGCCATCGCGTCCCGCAACGCCCTGAGGGGCGCGGCGAAGGGGGCAACGGCGGCGTCCGGCTCGTGGCCCGCGAGGACCGCCGGGCCGCTCGCGAACAACGTCCCGAGGACCTCCCGAAGGACCTCGAGGTAGGGCCGCCCGGCATCGGCGCGGCCTTGAACGTGCTCGCGAACCGCCCGCTGGAGCTCGCGATAGCGGTTCCAGACGTCCGAGGTGCGCCAGACGGCCCGCGGAAACGGGAAGTCGATGGTCTCGCCCGCGAGGCGTCCGAGCACGAAGCTCGCGGCTCCCTGGCCGGTACGCCCGTTGCCGTCCATGAACGGATGGACGAGCACGACCGCGGCGAAGGTGAGCGCCGCGAGATCGACGGCCGGGGCGCCGCCACCGGGGGTCTGCGCCGCCGCACTGATCTCGCGACCGATGATATCGAGCAACGGCGCGACATCCTTCGCGGCCGGGGCCCGGTACTTTCCGGAGCGCTGGAAGGTGACCCGATACCTGCCCTTGGCGAGCTGCGGGAAGAGGCCGGCGAAGACGCGCTTCGGCAGGTCCTTCCATTGGCGCTCTTCGAGGACCGTGGCGTTAAGGGTCTCGAGCGCCGGCCGGAGCTCGCCGGTGGCGGCGATCACCGAAGGCAGGGTCTTGACGATGAGCGCCTCGTGGGCTCGCTCCCGCATCGCGGCCTCCTGCTCGGGAGGCATCTGGTCCTTGGCTTTGAAGTAGTCGGCGACCTTGATGAACGACGAGCGCTGCTCCTCCTGCTGCGGCGGCGAGGGCGGCAGGTAGTCGTGAAGCATCTCGGCGAGCTCGGTCGCGACCCGCCCGATGGGCTCGCGAGCCAGCGCCTGCGCGGCCTCCCCCAGGTCCTTGCACAGGGCCTGACCTTCGGCCTGCAGCGCCATGCGATCGAAGGTCGTCGCCCGCTCCAGGCGCGCGGCCCAGCGCTCGATCTCGCGCAGCGTGGGGTCGAGGCGCACCTCGGCGCCCAAGAGCTCGCGCCAGCGCGGCGCGGCGCGTTGCAGCCGACGGCCGAGCTCACCGACGTCCACGTGACCGGCCCGCCGAATGCGGGCGGCGCTGATCTGCAGATCGAGCAGCCGCGAGACCGCCTGCCCCTTGTTCGCCCGGTTGGGAAAGTCGAGGGTGTCTTTGCCGCCCGGCAGATCGGTGATCACGTGGCCCATGCCCAGCCGGACGCCTTCGATCTTGCTCAGCGCGTCGGCCACCAGCAGGGCCTCGACGTCGACGGCCTCTACCCCGGCGCGACCGATCCTCTCGAGCCACTGGACGGTCTCTTCCACCGGCGACACGACGCCGCCATGAACAGTCCCGATCTTGAGCGCGGGGATCGCGTCCGGCGCCGCTTCGGCGACAAGGACGTTGTCGACTGTCCGCCGTTCGCCGTCCGCCGACACCAGCGTGGTAGGGAGACTGACGTCGCCCAGGGCCGAGCTCCCGAGTCCGCCGGCCGAGCCCGCGACGTAGAACTCCTTGACGCCAGCGCGCGCGAGCTCTTCGACCATCACCGCGGCGAGATCGCCGTAGAAGGATTGGAACGGGTTGCTGATCGCCAGCAGGCCGCGAGCCTCTCGGTCGTCGTCGGTAACCTTGGCGATCTCGATCCGCACCGCATCAACCTCGGAGCGCATCACCAGCCAGTCGTCGCCCGGCTCGAGGAGGCTGTCTTTCACCGCGCCGGCTCGAAGGATCTCACCGAGCACGGCGCTGTCAGGGAGGGAGACGTGGCCTTCCACGAGCAGCAACTCGAGATCGTTCACCGCCATCGCCCGGGCGGCCTTGCCGAACACCGCCGCCGGCCGCAGGCTGTCGAGGTCCTGGTGCGCATCGAGCTGCCTCACGAGGCCGGCGTAGGTGGCGCGGGTCGCCGCCGGCGCCGACGTCGCCTCTGCTCGCAGCCGAGCACCAAGCTCCCGAACGTAGTCCGGCCCGAGGTGATCGCGAAGCGACTGGACGATGCGCACCGAGCGCTCGCGCCGCATCAGCGACGTCTTGAGCTGCTCGAAGTAGCCCAACCACGCCCGCTCCGGCACGCAGCCGAGCGCCGCGAGGCCGGCACGCAGCGACTCGCGCACGGTGTGCCAGGTCGCCGCGGGGGTGCCATAGCGACGCAGGCCGGCCTCGGGCACGCCCGCCCGTCGCAGACACATCTGCAGATGCAGCGCGTTGTAGTCGCCGGCGACGTCGCTGATGAGATAGCGACGCCGGCCGTCGTTCGGATCGACCGCGGCGAAGATGCGCTTCGTGCGCGGTGACTTGAAGGGGTGGATCTCGCCGAGCACCACCAGACCGCGCTCGGCGGCCGACGCCAACGCCTGGTCGGCGAGACCGAGGTGCAGCTCGAAGCTCGCGGCGCCGGAGACCACGTCGCGGAGGATCTCGCTGCCGAACTGGTGACGAACGTACGCCGAGACGTCGCGCATCGTGTGCGGCCCAAGATCCAGCTCCAGCGCCCGCTCGTCGAAGCCGGCGAGCGCGAGATCGGCGGCCGGGCGGCCGGGGGCGGCGCGGCAAGCTTGCAGCGGCAGCGGGCTCCAACCGACACGCCCTCCACGGCCCGTCTCGCCCGCGAGACCCGGCATGAGCTTCTGCAGCTGGGCGCGAACGCCGCCGACGAGAGGCGCGAGGTGCGGGTCTTGGCGGTAGATTCTCTCGACCTCGTCGACGACCGCGCTCGGCGCGTCGCTCTTCGCCCGCCACGCGCCCGCCCGTTCGCTCGCTTGGATCAGCGTCGCCGCTGCGCCGGCGTCGCCCAAGGCCTCCCGCGCCCGTCCCAGCGACTCGAGGGCCGCTTCGAGGTTGCTCCGTTGCACCAGCGTCGTCACGATCTCCTGGACGTTCTTGATCGCCTGTGGCGTGAGTCCGGCTGACAGGGTGCTCTCGGCGCCGCCGAGCGCGGCCTTCTCGAGAACGTCTTCCCCCGGCCCCGGGCGAACGTCGCTCTTCGGCTCGAGCGCCGCGCCCTCCACGGCCGGAAGCCACGACCCGACCTCCCGCGATCGTATCTTCATCACCCTCGAACGTTATCCAGAGGCACGCAGGGTGTCTATCCGATTCGCGAGGGTGGTTCGTCTGAGCGCGCTCACCAGAGCTCGAAGGTCCCGCTCAAGTCCAGGGTGACGCCTTGCAGAGCGCCGTCGATGGTCGTCTCGCCGTTGGCCGTGCGCACCGCGCGTAAGCTCGGAGCGAAGTCAGCGCCCCAGGCCCAGCGATAGCCGACGCCGGCGGCGACCGTGAGCTTGTCGAGGATCGGCCAGTACAGCTCGAGCCCGGGCTCGGCCACCACGAACGCCTGAGTTGGCGCGCTCACGTCGTTCGCGTGGTAGGAGTGGTGGGTCACGCCGCCCGCGCCTACGAGGCCCCGGAGCCGCAGCCCGAGCGGGTCGGGCAGAGTCACCGCGTAGCCGAGCTCGAGGCCGAGGTAGTAGAAGCGCAAGTAGCGCGCGTTGCGGTAGCTCAACGCGCTGGCCCGCGGATCCCAGACGGTCACGAACCCGGCGGCGCCGACCGACAGCCGGTGGTTGAGCCCGTACGCGCCGCGCACCCCGATCGCCGCGCCCGGCTCGCCGGCGGCGCTCGTACCGCGGACGACGGCGCCCACGGTCAGGGCCGGCGGCGCGGGCGGCGGCGCGAGCGGCGGCGCCTCGACCGCGGCCGGCTTCTCCTCCGCCGGCGCGACCGCGACCACCACCTCGGCCGTCTTCGGCACGGGGTCGGCCGCGGGCGGCGGCTCTGCGGGTACGACGGCCGGGGTCGGCGACGGCG
>JACRCV010000098.1 GCA_016218825.1 Deltaproteobacteria bacterium | reverse complement strand
GAAGACCGCCTGCACCATTCGAAACACCCGAGCCGTGTCGAGCTGCCACCATTCCAAGGGCTTTTCATCCAGCCCTCATGATCCCCTTCGAACCAAAACACCAGCCGGCGCGGTCACCCCGGAATGAGGGGATCCCTCAGCGCCAACAGGGCATCCATGACGGCGGATGCCACGTCCACCACGGTGAAGACGCTCGAAACAGAGCTCACATTGCCCGCAAGGTCGACCAGAGTTACGCCAAGCTCATGCACCCCAGGACTCGCAGTGAGCATTCCTCCAATTCGGGTCGGAGAGACCAAGATGGCATCAGGTGGGAGAACAACACCATCAAGGGTGGTCTCCGTCGCCGGCAGGTCTATTCCGCTGCCCGCGTCCCCGACCGTGAGATTTAATGGCACTCCGAATCTATTCCCAAAGATCGCCGCAGGCACCGGCGAGACGACGTCTATTGCGGGCGGCGTTCCGTCGACAACAATATCGACACTGACAGCGGCGGTGCGACCAATGCTGTCTACGGCCTCCACCGTTACGGTGACCGGCCCATCCGGGGCTGTGATTGTCGCCTGCCAATCCAGGCCGTTGATCACCGCGTCGACACCGTTGACAACCAATGAACGGAGTGAGGTCTCGGAGGCAACCGTTCCCCGCACCGTCACCGGTGGCTGGAAGAACGAGCCTGCAGTCGGGCATGTCACGGCCAAAACGATCGCCTTCTCCACAAGGAGTACCGCGGGCGTCAGGACCCACCCTCGCCCCGGCGCGTAGTGAATGCTTCGCTCGGCGTCGAAGTCGATCACGATCGTAGTCGTGACGCCCTCCTGGATCTCGAACCCGCCGGGAGAGTTGAGCTTGATGCCGGTCTGGTCGCCACTTGGGACTCTGAGAGGTAGTTCGGTGCCGTTCACGATGACCGTGGCGCCGTCAGGACAAAGAATCAAGCGCACCTGGTGGATCACTCCGACCGGAAACTGGGAGATCCCGAGTGTGGTTGTCACACCCTCCCGAAGGTCGAGGACGTTGACCGTCCGCGACACCGGGACGGTGCCTCGCAGCTGGTCGTCGGCGAAAAGCACTTCAACGCGCTCGACACAGATGTTCACGGCGGTGATGCCCTGCTCCTCCAACGGCCCGTCAGTCAGAGCTACCTGAAGAAAGCCGAATCGCGCCTCGTCGGATGCGCCGGGAGGAGGCATCGAGCTCGAATGATCGGAATTCGTGCCCCGGCACCCGCCAGCAGCAAGGCCGGCCGAGAGCAGAGAAACAAGCCACCCAGTCAGGAGCGACGTGCGTGGCTGCCGCGTCTGACTCTGGTCCGTCGTGGTGCTGTCAAAGCCTCCGCCACCCTGGTGCTCCACCATGCTTCCTCCCAGCTTGGATACGCGGTCTTTCGGCGATCGATGAAGCGCTGATCCCCGCCCTTGGTGTCTCAAGTGTCCTTCGCTTGCGACCACAAGTCTATTGGGGCGTTTCTCCCACGTAGACCCACATCTACCTGAGTAGGGCGATCCTCTGCGCTTTCATCGACTGGCGCAGGTGTGCCACCCGCCGGCCGTCACCGCCGTCCAGTCTCGGGCGGTGCCGACGGGTTTCGGGGCGCTCTTGGCCTCTCTCGTCGCATCCCCAAGCTGGCCCGCGGAGTTACTCCGATCTCGGCGAGACTGTTCTCGCCCCAGCACTACAGCGTCGCGTCGGAGCGGACGCCGCAACTGTGGTCGGTCCCAATGGCTGCGCGTCATTGACCGATGCTTCTGGGCGCCCCGCTCGGCCTCGCGGCCGAGCGGCGGCCCTCCTCCACCCTCGGCTCTTCGCCTCGGTCCTCGCTGCGCTCGGACTTCGGCTCGCTGCGCTCGCCTCAGGTTCCGTCCGGCCTGGCGCGGGGGTGCGGCGCGCGCCGACCAGGGCTGTCCCTAATTCACGCTGACCTTGTCGACCTTCACGTACGAGGTGTCGTCCCAATACACCCGAAACTCGAGCTGGTGGCCGGCGGTAGGGACGTCGAAGCCCACGGCGAAGTCTTGGTACTGGAACGCGGCGCTGAGATCGCGGCGGTGGACGTCGCGGGTCGCGCCGAGCATCCGGTTGGCGGTGTAGTCGTAGACCTCGAGGCGCACGACCCTCAAGTTGTCGGCGGTGTTGTTGTCGACGAGCAGCCGGAAGGTCGCGGTGTGATGTCCCACTGTCACCGCGGTGGTGTACGGGCCGAAGAGCATGTGGCCCGGGGCGTCGAGAGCGGTCGCCGCCGCCCAGCCACCACTCTCCGCCCGGCCGACGACGTGGCCCATGCCCGCACCCTCGGCTTCGAACACCAACGAGCCCGACACCGGCGGCGGGGTGCCGCCACCGGTCACCGTGATCGCCTTCGTGATCGTCGGCCCGAACCAGGTGACGCCGTCATGCACCATCTGCGCCGCGAAGGTCGCGCTGCCGGCCGCGGCGGGGAGCTTGATCGGGAACGAGAACGTGACCGAGGCCCCGGGCGCGACGCTCGCCGGCACATAGGCGCGCTGGTCGGTGAGCGACCGGGACCAACCGCCGGCGCCGACCACCCAGGTCACGGTCCCGGGCGCGATCGAGCCCAGGCGCGTGCCGCCCAGGTGGTTCGCCGGCTCGCTCCAGGTCGCGGTGCCGGTGTTCTTCACCGTGACGCTCACCGACACCTGGCTGCCGGCGACGCCCGAAGCCGGCACGTTCACCGCGACGAGGCTCGCGGCATCGGCGGTGCCCTGCGGCGGTGGCGGCGGCGGTGGCGGGTCCGGCGGCGGGGGTGGGGTCGCGCCCGGATCGGAGAACGAGATGTCCATCTCCAGAGTCACGGTGCTGCCGCGGCTCAAGCGCTCCCAGCCCGGCTCGATGCAGTAGGTATACGGGTGGTTGGTGATCGCGAGCACGTGCGGGTTGCCGGCGGTGATCGCCGCGTGGATCTTGGCCTTGCCGCCGTCGAGCTCGGCCCATTGACCGACCGCGGACGGCCGAACGCGGGCTTGACCGACCTGGCCGAGGTACTTGCCGTCGTAGACCAGGCGGCACGGGCTCCAGATCGAGCTGAGCAGGCCGCCGTTGTTGGCGCGCGATCGCCACGAGGCGCCGCAGCCCTCTTCGTGGCGCGCGACGCTGACGGTGTACGTCGAGAAGTGCTCGGGCGTCATGCACAACGGCACGCTCAAGAGCGCGTAGTCGGTGACCAGCGGCCCCACCGAGATCGAGGCGTGGATCGGGTTGCTGCCGGTCACCCGAAAAGAGAACGGCGAGCCCGGGCAGGAGCCGGGCGCGAGCAGGGTGTGGCCGTCGCTGTCGGTCGAGCGCACGTTTCCGGGAGTGTCGGCGCCGCTGCACGAGCCGATGACCATCAGGCAGTCGACGCGGCTCTTGTCGCAGATGTCGGTGCCGCGCCAGTTGATGCTGTAGATCTGGCGCGCGTCCGCCGAATAGCTCAACCCGCCCGCCGACGCCGCCTCGCCGGCGCCGAGCCCGTCACCGACCGCGACCTCTGCCGTCGCGCCGCACCCGGACGCCGAGCCGATCGCCCCGAGAACGACAACCGTCGCCAGGCGTGAGCGCGCGGACGCCGGGACGCAGATCTGGGTGCGGTTCATGCTGCCTCCTGTGCTCGACCATGGCAGCCGGAGGAGTCTGCATCGATTGTGCCGGGCGGCGGCTCCGGCGGCTCGGGCGCGTAAGCGTCCACGGGGTCATCACGATGGCTCTCGTAACTGGCCGTAGACGCGAAGGATCCGGCCTTGCCGGTCCCTGAGCGTGGGGCTCACGGGGGACGCAGAGCCGCGCCACAACGCCTTGTTTTCGCCGAGGATCTTCTCGCGGCGGGCGGTCCCCCGTGAACGGTAAATCGGGCGCAAGCCGGCCGACCGGCATCACCAGTCGGTCGGAGCAGGACGGTGCCTCGTGATCACCGGGGTGTTCTCGTCGCTCACCGCCCGGGAGAGGTCGCTCGCCGCCGTCGCGCCCAAGCGCCGACGCCGACCACCACCAGCGCCAGCTCGAGCTCGCCGCCGCCGCTGCCATTGCACACCCAGCCGCCCCATGGGCTCCAGACCGGCGCTTCGAGATGCTGCGCGGCCGCCGCCATTGTGTTGCCCTCCCGTGGCGGAGGTGGTGGCGGCGCGGTGACCGCATGCCGATCCGGCAAGCGCGTCGCCGGGTCGCCGAGCAGATTGTAGGTCCGCGACAGCTCCTCGGCCTCGAGCTCGCCGTGCGCGAGCTCGCGCTGCATTGCCCGCCAGAGCTCGCCCTGCGTTCGGACCGCGGCGGTCGACAATGCCGTGACCAGGGCATCGTCGAAGGCCGGCTGCGCCTCGGTCCCCGACAATGACGACGACGCGAGGGTCCCGATGGCCCCGCCCGGCGCGACGAACAACAGCGCCTCGGCGAGGGCGTCGCCCATCGGCATCGCGAATTGCCCGTCCCAGCAGGTCGCGGTGATCAGGAAGAACGGATCGTTGTCGCGAAGCGCCGCCAGGTCGTCGCTCCCCGGCGCCGACGACAAGAGACCGGTGCTGCTCCAAGTCATCCCCGAGCCGTGGCCGCGATACAGCACCAGGTCGGGTGCCTGTTGCAGCGCCTGGAGCAGCTCGGCGTGGCCCGCCTCCGGGGCGTAGAGCCGTTCGAGCTCGAAGCCCACGAGCCCGGCCGCGGTGCGCTCGCTCTCGGCGATGAACGAGTCGTCATAGCCGCCGGTCGTCGGATCCACCGCGTCCGCGACCAGCAAGGCGCGCTTTCCCAAAGCGGCGCGCTCGTAGCTCAAGATCTTGGCGACCAGCGCCGCGAGAGCCTCCGGGTCAGCCGCCGGCAACCGGCCAATGGCCGCGAACGGCTCCGGATCGCCGTCGGCGCGGACAAACCAGGCGTCGTCCGCCGAGTAGGTGCCGAACGGCTTCGAGACACCGACGTGCGTCGGCACCAGGTCGCGCTTGGCCATCCCGAGCCGGTTGCCGGGATCGATGCTCGCGCTGCCCACGAGCAGCACGTCTTTGAGCCCGCTGTCCCGCATCGCCTCGAGGAAGCGGCGGATCGCGTCCGGCGAGCGCCGGCCGTGATCGAAGGTGTCCGCCACCTGGAGCATGCTCGCGGCGAGCACCGTGCGGCCCTGCTGCGCGCGCCATTCAATGAGCGGCTGCAACGCCGCGCCGAGCCCATCGGCATAGATGACCACGTAGTCGGCCGGCACAGGTGCCAGCCTCTTCTGCGGGCGGGCGTCTTTGACCGGCTGTGGCTCTCCGATCCAGTAGCGCCGCAGCCCGCCGACGTCGGCGAAGGAGATGGCGCCCGCCGTCATGGAAAGATCCGTAATGATGACGGGGTCATGCGGGTCGGTGACGTCGAGGACCACGGGGGGGGCGGCGAAGCCGGAGAGCGTCAGGCCGGGCGCGGCGTCGGCCTCGATCACGATCGCGGCGCCGTCGGCCTCGAGCGTCCGCGTGTAGCAGAGGTCGACGTAGTTCAACCCGATGATGTCGAACGGCACGCCGCCGTCCGCGATCGCCTGAAACGCCAGCGCCAGGCCGCCGTCGGTGAGCGCGCCCGCCGGGAGCACGCCGGTGAGGATCTGCTCGTCGGTGCCCTCGAAGATCGCCTCGGCGACCACGACGTCGCCGGCCGACAGGCGCGCGTGATGCTCGCCCGGCTGGTGGAAGCTCGACATGCCGGAGAGGCTGACGCTGATCTGGACGTCGCCGCCGGCGTAGCGCGGCAGCGATAGCGCCACCGAACGCGGCGCCGCGCCGCTGAACGAGTAGAGCCATGGGAAGCGCAGGGGTGCGGGCGCCGTCGGGTTCAACACGTGGTGCTCGGCGAAGCGCTGCACGGTCATCGCGCTTGGCGCCGGCCGGGTCGCGACCAGCGCCGCCCGGGACCGCATCGGCAGACCCGCGCCGCGATCGAGCTCGTACGCCTCGCCGTCGGAGTCGGCGGCCACGGGCGCGTCGGCGAAGAAGAACCGCGGTGCGACCGGGCTCAGCGGTACGAGCCGGCCGTCACGATGCAACCGCGCCTCGCCGTGCGGCACCAGGTAGGCGCCGCGCGCCCGAACGGTGAGGACCAGCGCCTCGGCGCGCTCGCCGTCCGGCAGTGACGGCGGCGCGATCGCCACCGGCGACGAGACCGGCCGCGGCTCCGTCTCCGGCGCGCACGCGCCGTCCGCGACCGACGGGCCGTAGAGCTGCGGGCCGTTCGGCGTCACCTCCTCGAGATAGTACGCCGTCTCCGGCGCCGCGTCGGCGTCGACCACGAGATAGCGCGCCCCGGCGGGCGACGTGAAGGCGCCGGGGGTCAGCCGCAGGTCGACCTGCGGCCCGTGCGGCGAGTCGCGGTGCACCAAGAAGCCGACGGTGTCACGCTCGGCGCGGGTGCGCCAGCGGATCTCCGTCGCCCGGTCTCGGCGGCAGGTGGAGAACGACTCGAGGTGCACCATCAAGGCGCCCGCGTAGCCGCTCGAGCTGTAGCCGGGGACCGACGTGGTGGCGTCGAGGACGGTGTTGCCGTTCAGCGTGTAGGCGGTGACCGTGGAGCTGTCGACCAGGTTGAAGAACAGCTGGGTGCTGCGGCGCGCGAGCTCGATCGCCCACTCGCCGTTCGGGAGCTGATAGGCGCTGATGACGTTGTTGTTGCACTGCGCGGCGCCGCCGTTTCTGGTGCAGGTGAGCGTGCAGCTGCGCGGCCCGCCGGCGGGGGTCGCGGGGCAGGTGATGTCCATGTTGACGACCTCGCCCGGCTTGCTGAACTCCAGGCGGTAGGTGAGCCCGGCGACGGGGGCGCCGGCCAGGCGGAAGAACCAGAGGTGGTTCGGGGTGGTCGTGGAGTCGGCGGTGTGCGTGACCCCGAAGCCGAGGATGTCGGCGCCGCTGGTCGCCTGATCTCCCGAGGCGTCCGTCTCTCCCCACACGCAGTAGGGGCTCGAGGTCCAGTCGGCGAGGCTGCTGTCGGTGGGCGTGAGGTCGGTCGGCAGCGGCGCAGAGCAGGCTGCGGCAAGACGGGCGGGCAGGGTCGCCGCCAACGCCACACACAGGCACGATAGCGCGCGTCGCACGATCGCCTCCACCCCGCCGCCAAGACACCTTCTCAAGAGAGATAGGGTAGCGCGCGGTGCACGATCCAACAACAAAGCGGCCACAAGACGCCCCCGGTGACGCCGCGCGCATCTGCGTGCTACATTCCCGGGATGGTGTCTGGGCCCCTCCTCCAAGCCCGCCCCGACGTGGCGTTTCGAAGGCTCGGGGACGAGTGTCTGTTGGTGCCCATCCGGCGGCGCCCTGACGACAAGCTCGCGGTGTTCGCGCTCAACCGGGTCGCGGCGCTGGTGTGGTCCGAGCTGCAGCGCCCGAGCGCCCCGGCCGCGATCATCGACCTCGTGATCCGCCGCTTCGAGGTCAGCCGCGAGGTCGCGGCGCGCGACGTGTTGGCGTTCATCGCCGAGCTCCGGACCGCGGAGCTGGTGCGGGAGGCGAACGATGCTCCCGTACCCTGAGTTCGAGGCCCGGCTGCTGGCGAGCGTCAGGCGGCACCACCTGCCGATCGCGGGCGCTCTCGAGCTCACCTACCGCTGCAACTTCGCCTGCGTTCACTGCTTTCAGCAGGACGCCCGCGACCAGGCCGAGCTCGGCCCGGCGCGCTGGACGGCGATCATCGACCAGATCGCCGCCGCCGGTTGCCTGTGGTTGACCATCACCGGCGGCGAGGCGACGCTGCACCCCGACTTCGCCGCGATCTACGAGCACGCGATCCGCCGCGGTCTCTTGGTCACCGTGTTCACGAACGGCTCGACTCTCGCCGACGCCGTCATCGAGCTCTTCGTGCGGCTGCCGCCCCGTACCCTCGAGATCTCGCTCTACGGCGCCTCACCTGCGACCTATGCCCAGGTCACCGGAGAGGCGCGACGCTACGAGGCGGCGATGGCCGGGGTGCGGCGGGCGGTCGGGGCCGGCCTCGCGGTGCACCTGAAGACCATGGTGTTCGACGCCACGCGGCCGGATCTCGAGGCGATGCAGGCCCTCGCCTCTACGCTCGGGGCGCCGTTCCGCTTCGACACCCTGGTGCACGCCACCCTCGGACGATCGCGCGCGCCCAGCGCCCGTCGTTTGCCGCCGCAGGCCGCGGTCGCGGCCGAGGCCCTGGCCGTCCGCTTCGAGCCCCGCGGCACCGGGGCTCGATCAACGCCGCCCGACCCGGAGCACGTCTACCGCTGTGGCGCCGGTCGCTTCGCCTTCACCGTGGCGCCCGACGGCTTCCTGCAGGCCTGCACCTTGACGCGCGGCCTGCGGTTCGACTTGTCGCAGATCGCCTTCGCCGACGCCTGGGCGGCGCTCGGGGAAGAGGCGGCGCGGCGCTACTCCAGCCCGGCCAAGCGCTGCGCCGGCTGCGCGATCCGGCAAGTCTGCGGCACCTGTCCGGGGGTGGCCGAGCTCGAGACCGGCGACCCCGAGGCCGCGGTGCCGGACGTGTGCGCGGCCGCCCACCTGCGCGCCGCCCGCAACCCCGAAAGACTCCGTCCTCAGAGCGCCACCGCGCCCCTGGACGCCGACCAGCGAGAGCCCGAGCTGCCGTGAGCGTCGACGAACCTTCGAACCCGCCGGAGCCGGCGACGCCGCCGACCGAGCGCGAGCCCTACGAGGCGCCGCGGCTCGAGCAGGTGGAGATCGTCGCCGGCGAGGCGATGCTCAGCATGTGCAAGACCGGCGGCGAGCAGGGCGCCTTCTCGATCTGCGGTGGAGGCTGCGGTGCCGCCGGGAGCTGAATCGATCCTCGACATCGGCGGCGTGCGGCTGGCGTTTTGCGGCTGTCGCTCCGAAGATCTGCCGGCGAGCTTCACGGCGTTCGCGAGCGACGGGGGTGGCGCGGTCGCGGGCTCCTACGAGGTCGAGGTCGGCGCGCTGCACGCGACCCGAGGGCAGTGCCTCGCGGAGAACCGCGCCTGGCGGCTTCATGATGACGGTGACCGGCTGTGGTGGAGCGGCCTCGGGGAGCCGCGCGAGCACGCGATGCTGACCGCGGCGCTGGCGCCGGATTGGTCGCAGGGCGTCATCCACGTGCACCCGGAGGCCCCGGCCAAGACGCGCCGCGCTCCGGTCACCAGCCACCTCGGCGAGCTGTTGCTGGCGGTGCACCTCAACCGCTTGGGGGGCTTGTACGTCCACGCCGCTGCCGTCGCGTTCGCCGGCGACGCCTATGTGCTCCTCGGCGCCTCCGGCGCCGGCAAGTCGACGTTGGCCGGGCTCGCGGCGGACGCCGGCGCGACCGTGCTCAGCGATGATCGGACGGTGTTGCGGGAAGAGGCGGGCCGGCTGTTCGCCTACGGCACGCCCTTTCACGGCACCGAGCGGCGCTTTGCGCAGGCGAAAGCTCCGGTGCGCGCGCTGGTCTTCTTGGCGCACGGGGCGGCGAATGCGTTGACGCCTTTCGCCGGGCTCGGCGTCGCGGCGCGGCTTCTGAGCCTGTGCTTCTGTCCGTTCTGGTCGAAGGCAGCCGTCGAGCGGACCATCGCCACGGTCGGTCGGCTGAGCGCGATGGTGACCGCGCGAAAGTTAGCGTTTCTGCCGCAGCCGGCGGCGGTGCAGTGCCTCCTGAGGGCGCGATGAGACGGGTGTACCTCGGGGCGCGGCCGCTGGCGGCGCTCTGCGAGGCGGTTGTCGGCCGCGGCGGTCATCTCGCGGTGCGGGCCTTCGGCGCCTCGATGCACCCGGCGATCGGCAGCGGCGACGTGCTCGTGGTCGGTCCGGCGGCGGGCGCGGAGCCGCGGCCCGGCCAGATCGTGGTCGTCGGCGCCGGGCAGCGCTTGCTCGCCCACCGGGTGCGCCTCGCCGACGGTCGCGTGGTGGTCGCGGGTGATAGCGCCGGCGCCGCCGGCGCCGACCTCGGAGCGCAGCGCCTCGTGGGGGTGGTGCGCGCGGTGCGCCGGTCGCGGCGTTGGCGTCGTCTGCTCGCCTGGAGCCGGAGCGTCGGGCGGGGCTGGGCGCGCGGCCGCCGTCAGGGCGCCGGGGTCGCGGCACACGCCGCGGCGTCGATCGCGGTCGGCTCGACCCCGATCGGCAAGGGGCCGTCGGGATCGAGCGCCAGGTAGAGCGGCGCCGCCGCGAGGCTCAGATCGACCAGGTACTGGGTGTCGGCGAGCTTGGTGACGCGCACCCTTGCGGCGTTCTCCTGAAAGCGGCGCCACGCGGTCGGCGTCGTCAGGTAGTAGGGGTGCGCCTGCTGCAGTCGGTCCAGGATCTCCTCGAGGCGCGCCGCCGAGCCGTCGTCGTGCGAGCGCGGGTGCACCTGGAGCACCAGCACCCGGGCGCCTTGGCGGATCGCGAGCTCGATCGCGGCGAGGCCGGTCTCGGGGGCGCCGATCAACCCCGGCCGGGTCTCGACGTCTGCCTGGCGCGGCAGGGTCAGGATGGGCGCGGCGGGTGGCCCGAAGAGCCACAGCGCCAACGCCGGCGCGGCCCGGATCGCCTCCCGGGTGTTGTCGTCGAGCATGTTGCCCGGCGCGCCGAAGGTCTCGAAGGTCACTCCGAGGCGCAGGGCGCCGCGGCGCGTGCCGGCGACGAAGGACCGCCGCTGGTCGTCGAGGCTGGCGCCGAAGAACTCGGTGCGGCCCTTGTCCATGGCGTGGGTGTGGCCGTGAAACCAGAGCTCGAAGCCGGCGGCGGCGAGCCGGCGATAGGTGTCGAGGACCGCCGGGGTCTCCGGGAGCGAAGCGGTGACGATCCCGAGGGCGGCGACTCCCTGGCGGCGGGTCACGGCCGTGAGGAAACGCGTCCCCTCGATGTTGAGGGCGCTGCCGAAGTCGTCGGCTTTGAGGATCAGCGGCAGCCGCTCCATGACCGCCCAAGGGGAGCCGGCGAGCGCGTCGCCGGACCACAGCGTGCACACCGGCCACGAGTCGGGAGGCTTTGCGAAGGTGAAGAGGTAGCGCTCGGACGGCAACAGGTCGTGGGCCCAGAGCGGGCTCGTCAGCTCGGGTGGGTGGTGGGCCGCGGGCGGGCGCTGCTCGTTGCAGGCCGGCCCCGCCCCGATACCGACGGCCAACGTGAGCGCGGCCGCGACCTGCAGCGAGGGTGTCAACGGCGGGTGAACGCGAGGATGGCGGCGGTGAGGATGGCGCCCGCGATCACGCCGGCGCCGACGTAGACGGCGATCTGGTTGTGACGGCGCTTGGTCGAAAAGATCCGCTGCGACGCCCGGTTGAGGCGTTGCCGCCAGCGGCGGAGCTCGTAGACCTGGGTCTGCGGCCGGTTGAAGCGGGTGGTCAGTGCGTCGTTCAGGTGCTGCAGCAGGTGCTGGGTGTAGTAGTCGCGCTTGGCCTCGCGCAGCAGGCGCGCCGCGAGCTCGACGATGCGCTGCGACGGCGCCGCGGAGAACTCGATGAGATCGATCCCGGGCATCGCCGCGCCGTTGCCGCCGTCCTTCACCGCGCCGGTCCGCAGGCCCTGGCCGCTGCGGTAGTCGACGGCGTAGCCCATGAACAGCAGCTCCTGGCGCTCCAGCGTGCCTCTGGCGTCCTCCCAGCTGGTGATCTCGGTGAGCTCCTTGCCCTGGTGCCAGATCGAGCGCCGCCCCTCGGCGTCGGGCTCGGTGGCGCGCTCGATGCGGCGCAGCGAGGCGCCGGCGGCGCAGACCCGCGGATAGAGCGGGTCCGCTTCGATGTCGAAGGTCACCATAGCAGCAGACCGATGCCGACCCCCAAGACCAACCCGGCGACGACCAGGAGCGCGAACGCCAGGACCCGGATCGAGGTCCGCGCCTTCGCGGGGCCGAGGATCATCGTCGCCGGCACGCCGACCTGGGTGGCGACGTCGGCGTGGCTCGTCGGCCGCTCCTTGGCGTAGCCGTCCATGCCCGAGACCACGGTGTGGGTGTCGTCGAACTCGGTGTTGATGGCGTCGTTGATCTGCTTCAGGAGGTGCTGGCTGTAGAAGTCGCGCTCGAGCACGTGTTTCAGCAGGTGCGAAGCGTAGCGCAGGGTCTCGTGTGACGGCCGCGGATCGTGCGTCACCACGTTGCCGCGCGGCGCCCCGGAGTCGGTCGTCGGCTCTTCGTGCGGCACGCGGCCGGTGTTGACCGGCTTGCCCTGGCGGAAGTCCACGACCCGCGCGAAGAACGACAGCTCCTGGCGAAGGATGGTGCCGGCCTTGTTCTCCCAGCTCAGCATCTCGATGCGCGGCCGGCCCTGGTGCCAGATGGTGCGGACGCCCTGGGCGTCGTACGCCTCGTCCCCCTTCACCCGCCGGAACGTGCCCGCCGCCTCGGTGAGCAGCGCCAGGTTCGCCTTGACGCCCGAGGTGGTGGCGCTGTTGTCGGACAGCTTCGCGAGTTTCTGGGGCTCCGCCATGATCCCTACCCGGGTGGTATTTACGCCATCAGTTTCAGGTATCTCTCGTGGCCGCGCAAGGCGTCGAACAGACGGTCGTCCTTCAACCACAACCGCACCTTCTCGTGATCGTGGCTGGCGGCGATCTCCAGGTGATCGAGCGCCTCCGCCGGCCGTCCCCACGTCGCGTACAGCGCCGCCAGGTGGTAGTGGGTCGCGAAGTCGTGGCCGTCGATCTCCAACCCCTTGGTGAGGATGGCCTCGGCCTCGGCGTAGAAGCCCTGCGCGGTGTACGCGATCCCGAGGTCGACGAAGGCCTCGATGTGCTGGGGGTAGGCCTTCACGATCCGCTTCAGGTGGCCGATGGCGTCCGGGTAGCGCTCCATGTCGATGAGACAACACGCGAGCTCGTGGTGGATCATCTCGTCGTCTTGCGCCTGCCCGTGCGCGATCTGCAGCTCGGCCAGCGCGTCTTCGAGCTGGCCACGCTCCTCGAGCGCCATCGCCAGGTTCAGGTGCGCGTCGGGGAAGTCGTACTCGAGCTCGAGGGCGCGACGGTAGAGGTTGATCGCCAGGTCGTAGCCGTGGCCGGCGAGGAAGCTCGCCAGGTAGTGATGCGCCGTCGGGCTCGCCGGGTCGACGCGCAGCGCCTCGACGTACTCGACGAGGGCCTCGGAGAGCTGGCCCTTCTCGGTCAGCACCGTGGCGAGGTTGTCGTGGGCGTGGGCCGCCGCCGGGTCGAGCTCGATCGACTTCTTGAACTCCCGGACGGCCTCGTCGAGCCAGCCACGGTCCGCGAGCTCGATACCGCGGGCGTTGTGCTCGTCAGACTGCCCGATCTGATCGCGGCGTCGTGCCATCGGGACCTGGTATCATCCCCAGGCGGCGCGCGCCAAGTCAACCGTCGCGCGCCAGCGATCGTCGTTGGGGCTAGGCTCGTCGCCTTGGGGCGTGGTATGGCGCGGCCCATGCGTGAGCGTTCTGACGTCTTCTCGATCCTCCTCGGCCAGCTGCGCAAGGTGGTCGCGGCCCGCGGCGGTGACCCGGCGGCCCTCGACCGCGAATACGTCTGGCCCGAGTCCCCGAGCCCGAAGGCGGCGGTGAGCTTGTCGCCGCTCTTGACCGGTGGTCAGGACGCGCCGCCGTGGGCCCACGGCACCGCGCCCTCCGGGGTGGTCCCGGTGCCGCCCGGCCTCGCGACCCCCCGCCGTTAGCGCGAGCGCGCCGGACAACGAGGCTACTCGCCATGCTCCGCCTGCACGTCAAGATCGACACCCCGCAGCCGCGTCACATCCAACGCGCCGTGGAGCTCATGAAGGCCGGCGGGCTCGCGGTCTATCCCACCGACACCACCTATGGTCTGGGCTGCGACATCTACGCCAAGCGGACCATCGATCGGATCTACTCGTTGAAGGGGCTGGATCGCGATCACCGCCTGTCGTTCTTGTGCGCCGACCTGTCGGAGGTCGCCCGCTACGCGGTGGTAGAGGATCGCAACTACCGCATCCTGCGCCACCACGTCCCCGGCCCGTACACCTTCATCCTGCCGGCGACCCGCGAGGTGCCGAAGCTGATCCAGAGCAAGACGCGCACCGTCGGCATCCGCATCCCCACTTGCGCCACCTGCATCGATCTGGTCCGGACCCTGGGGCATCCGATCATCTCGACCACCGTCAGCCGCATCGTCGACGGCGAGGCCGCCTACACCAACGATCCCGACGAGGTCGTCCGCCTCTTTGGCCGCTCCATCGACGTGCTGCTGGACGCCGGGCCGCTCTACGGCGAGCCGTCCAGCATCATCGATCTGTCCGGCGAGGAGCCGCAGATCTTGCGGCGCGGCTCCGGCGACCTGACCTGGCTCGGCGGCGGCAACCTCGACCCGACCCTCGCCTCGTAGCCCGGCGCCGGCGCTCTTTGATCACGGCGGCCTGCCGATTTCTTGACGGTCCGGATCGCGGCGCTACCATCGGCAGGTGCCACAAGGAGGGATCTGCGATGCGCGTCGCGGGCTCCTCGAAGGCGATCGGAGGAATGTCGTGGATCAGAAGCCCGAGAAGTGCAGCGTCTGCGGTCGCGAGTTCGTGCCGCGCTTGAGCTTCCAAACCGTGGCGAGCGATGACGGCGCTCGCTTCTATTGCTCGCAGGGGTGTCGTCATCCCGAGCTGCAAGGCGGCAGCGTGTCGTGCTCGGTGTGCGGCCGCGCGTTCCAGCCGACCTTGGCGCTGCAGCTCGTCGACACCGCGAAGGGCCGGCAGTACTTCTGCTCGGACCAGTGCCTACGCCCGGCCGCCGGCGCGACCCCGGTCGTGGCGGCGAAGCCCGCCCGGGTCATCGCCATCCTCAACCAGAAGGGCGGCACCGCGAAGACGACCACCGCGGTGTCGATCGCCGCGGGGATGGCGCGCGCCGGCCTGAAGACCCTGCTCGTCGATCTCGATCCGCAGGGCAACGTCGCGGTGTCGCTGGGGCTCACCTGCCCGCGTTTGATCCATCACGCCTTTCTCGCCGGCACCCCGGCGTCGGCGATCGTGGTCCGGGCGCGGGAGAACCTCGACGTCATCGGCTCCGACCAGGGGTTGGCCGCGGTCGAGATCGAGCTGGCGCGCGCCAACGCCGCCGATCGCGTCAAGCGCCTGGGGGAGGTGCTGTCCACGGTCGGCGGCTACGACGTGGTGCTGCTCGACTGCGCGCCGTCGCTCTCGATCCTCAACCACAACGCGCTGGCGTTCGCCGGCGAGGTCCTGATCCCGGTGAGCTGCGACTACCTGGCGCTGGTCGGCGTCAAGCAGGTGCTGCGGACGCTGCGGCGGGTCGGGGAGGAGCTGGCCCGCGACATCCACGTCGCCGGGGTGCTGCCGACCTTCTACGACGTCCGTGACAAGGTCGGCGCCGAGGTGGTCTCGATCCTGCGCAAGACCTTCGGCGCCAAGACCCTGCCGCCGATCCGCATCAACATCAAGCTCGCCGAGGCGCCGAGCTTCAAGAAGACGATCTTCGAGCACGCCCCGGACTCGCACGGGGCGCGGGACTACACCCGGGTGGTCGAGTGGCTGCGGACCGCGGACAGCGCCGCGATGCCGAGGGCAGCATGATCGCCGCCAAGACCGCATACCAATCCTGTGGCCGCTTCGACAACGGCACCATCGTCGAGGAGGGCGGTCGGCCGGCGCCGACCGCGAAGCGGGCCCTGGCCGAGAACCCCCTCGAGGGTGAGGATCTGCTCGTCGACGCGGTCTACGGCGGCCGGCGGCGCGAAGCCGCGGCGCGACCGCTGCCGGCGGCGCCGAAGCCGCAGCACTACAAGATCGTCTCGATCTCGCTCTACAACGAGGACATCGCCCGCCTCGAGCAGATGGTCCAGGAGCTCAAGAGCCGCGGGGTGTACAAGGCCAACAAGAGCGAGCTGATCCGCCAGGCACTGGCGCGCCTGGATCTCGATACCCTGGCCAAAGCGCGCTAGGATCCGGCCTCGAGCGGCCCCGAGGGGCGCGATGCCGATGCCGAGTCCCCCCCACAAGTCAGCACCAGTCAAGCCCGGGGCCAAGAGCTCCGGGGACTTCGGCGATCCCCGCCTCACGAACGTCGAGCTGCGGCCGGTGGCGAGCGATCAACGCCGCTTGACGTTGACCGACGTCGCGGTGCTCTGGGGCGCCGCGGCCATAGGACCGACGACCTACGCCGCCGCCAGCCTGCAGGTCGGCTGGCGCACCGGGCTGGTGATCGTCTGCTGCACGTCGGTGTTGGTCGCGATCCTGACCCAGCCGCTCGGGCGCACCGCAGTCCGCTACGGCCTCGGCTTCGTGGCGGTGAGTCGGGCGGCGTTCGGGGTGCAGGGGGCGCGGTTGCCGATCGTGCTGCGCCTCCTCGCCGGGGTCGCCGGGGTCGCGTTCGTCAGCGCCGAGCTCGGCGGCTGGACGGCGCGTCTGGTCATCGCCGCCCTGCCCATCGCCGGCATCGGCGACGGGCCCTGGGGTCGATACGGGGCATGGGTCGGCGGCGCCCCGTACGTCGTGCTCGCCTGGTGGGTCGCGAAGGGCGGCATGGCCCGGGTGCGGCGGGTGAGCCGCGTGGCGCTTACGGCCGCGGTGCTCATCGCCTTCGCCCTGGTGGTGTGGGCGGGGATCGCGTCCCGGGGCTTCGGTGACGGGCTGTCGCGCCCCGGCGCGTTCTCGTGGGGTGAGGTGTGGCGGGGCGCGGCGCTCGTGGCGCTGCCGCTCTTCGCCAACCTGGCGTCGTGCAGTGATTGGCTCCGCTTTCGGGTCGCAAACGACGCACAGCGGGGTGGATGCCGGCCCTGGTTGTGGCGCCTGGTGCCGCTTTGCATGGCACCGGTCGCAGTCGGGCTGGCGTTCGTCGGGGTGTTGCTCATGAGCTCGGCGCGTGCGGTCGGCGACACGGCGCGCGCCTCCCCGATCCCCGATGCCGCGAGCTTCGGCGGCGTCGGCGCGGGTGGGGTCGCGGTGCTCTTGTGCCTGGCGCTGTGGCTCGCGGCCGCGCCCCTCTTCGGTCTGTACTCGTCGGCGTTGGCGGTCTGCGGCCTGTGGCCGCGTCGGGTCGGGTTCGGGCGCGGCCTGTCGGTGTGTCTCGCCGGTGCGGTGGTCTTGGCGCCGCTGTTCGCGGCGACCGGCGTCGGCGGGCGGGTGGTGGTCGCGCTGCTCGCTGCGATCGCGGCGGTGGTCGGGGTGCTCTTGGCCGACGAGCTCGTGGTGCGTCGCGGCCGGGTCCTCTTGGACGAGCTGTTCACCTTCGGCCGCCACTACGGCCCGTGGCTGGGGGTGAGCGGCGGCGGGCTGGTCGCGGTCGCCGTCGGCGGCGTGCTCCATCCGGAGGTCGTCCCCCTGGTGCAGAGGGGTCTGACGGCCGCGGCCAATCAGAGCCCGGCGCTGCGCTACCTCGTGGGCGAAGGGGCGTTGGGGCTCGGGTGTTTCGGGAGCCTCGCGGTCGCCGCCGTGGTCTACGTGGCGTGGGCGCCGGCAGAGCGCAAGGCGATCGCCGCCTGCAAGCGTTATTGGGCCGGGCGGCGGCAAGGCAGCCCCGCCCGCCTGGAGAGCTCCGCGACCACCGACGTCACCAATCCCCACTGGATGGCGGACAAGGACGACTAGGGCCGGCGTCGCGCCCGATGGGCGCCGAGCGCGGCGACGAGCAGGGCGACGGCAGCGGCGGCGCCCGAAGCAGATCGACAGCCGCAGCCGCCCATGCCGTCGTCGAAGCCGACCACGGTGATCGCCGCGGTGGCGGCGAGCGGCGCCGGCGGCGCGCAGAAGCCGCAGAGGACGAACGGGCTGCACTCGGTGGTGGTGCAGGCGCCGCAGCCCTCGGTGCCGACGGCGCACGCCGGGGGCGAGCAGTAGCCGTTGGTCTTGCTCGCCGGATACTTGAACACCAGGGCGTCGCGATCGTCGCAAGCCAGATCGCGCTTGTCGATGTCGCCGAGCTGCGCGGTCGAGCACATCGTGGCGTGGGAGCGGCAGGTGGGGTCGATGGCGGTCCAGGCGTCGGGGTGGCCGAGCCCGAGCACGTGGCCGATCTCGTGCACCGCGGTGTTCATCAGATCGGTCTTGACGTTGGTGTCGCCGACCGTGAACGCGAAGTCGGCGGAGTTGAACTCGATGTCGGCGTCGAGGATCTCGCCGGTCTGGGCGGAGTAGGTCGTGGTGGTCAGCGCGATGATCTTGCTGCCCTGCTGGCCGGGGTGCGGCCAGCCGCCGTCACGAAAGATCATCAGGTTCTCGTTTTGCAGCGGATGCAGGAAGTCGTAGCCGACGAGGTCGCGGACCACGAGGTTCGGCAGCTCGGAGAAGGCGACGTCGGCGCTGGCGTTCGGCGGCGCGCAGCCTTGCACCCCCTCCCACACCTGAAACGACGCCCGCAGGGTGTCGAGCTCGGCGGTCCCCGGGATGTCGGCGGTGCCGTCGGCGAAGAAGGCATACGCGAGGTTGCGCTTCGCCCAGGACAGGGAGGGGCCGCTCTCGCGGTTGCTGGCGTCGACGACGCGCGAGCACACCCAAGCGCGCGCCGGCGGCGCCGCGCCGAGCACCGCCACGAGGAGCACGCCGGACCACACCCGCGCTGCAGCGAGCTTCACCCCCGCCCCACTCGGGGGCACCGAGCAGCTGGCTTTGCCAGGGCGAGGTGCGGGGGCACGGGGGGACGCAGAGCCGGCGCTCCACCTTCCACGTGGTCCATGGACGGAGCGCCGGCGGGCGGTCCCCCCGCTAGGTTGGCTGGGGGTGGGGAGCGCGGCCGCAACGGCCGTGCGGGAATCAAATTCAGAAGGTGGAGGCCTAGCGAGCATTGGCCAGGTCCATCACCCGCTGCCGCAGCGCGTCGAGCCGCTCCGGGAACGCGGCGGGCGCCGTGTCTTCGAGCCACGCCAGGCCGTCGAGGCGGCGGACGACCGTCGGTGGCCCCGGGCGCTCGGCTCTGACCTCGAAGAGGCCCTGGCTCATGCCGAGCACACGCCAGCGTCCTTCGACCTGCTGCAGCGCGGCGACCACCAGACCGGCGTCGGGGATGCGGGCCTCGCCCGACACCGTCTGCCCGAGGTCGCCGACGATCCCGCCGAGCAGCACGACGTCGAGCGTGCCCGCCGCGGGGGGCGTGCCAGCCCAGGTCTCGTCGACCGCGAGGGTCACGCGCGTCAGGATGCGGCCGCCGTCCCAGAACGCCGTCCTCGCGAGCGGATGTCCGAGCACGACGAGGCCGGCGCCGGCGACCAGGCTCTCGAGGCTGGCGCGCTCGACCCGGGTGGCGCGGGCGACCGGGGCGGCGAGCAACACCAAGAGGAGAACGGCGCGGTTCACTCTCGGATGCTACCCGAGGCAATGGTTGCCGGCAACGTGCGTTCGCAGGGCCGACCGAGGAGCGGCGGGTCTCTTTTCAGGACGGCCGGAGCCGCGCGAGCAGCTTGGCGCTGAGCTCGAAGCGCGGGTACTCCTCTTTGGCGACCCGATCGTAGAAGTCGCACGTCATGCACTGGGCGCCCTTTTGGGCGAACGAACCCTGGACCCGATCGTGACACAAGGTCCCGGCGACGACCCAGCAAGCGCGACCGGCGCACTGGCCGCCGTGGACGCCGTGCAGCCCGAGTTTGACACATCCTACTCACCCACTTCCAGATTCACGTGATCTTCCGGGCAGATCTCCCCCTGGGCCGAAACAGGCGTGAGCGTAGGTGTTGGATCGACCTTCAGCACCGGTGGCGGCGGAGCAATCCCGAG
>JACRCV010000097.1 GCA_016218825.1 Deltaproteobacteria bacterium | reverse complement strand
GCAGACCGTTTGGCGCGGATGGGACACCCTCCAGCAGCGGATGGTTGGCTGGGCCGCCGCCAAGCAGCACGCCGCCATGACCGACGATGCGAAGATGTGATCCCGAGTCAGCCACCCGGGGGCGGGCCGAGAGCGGCGCCGAAGGCGACGCTCCGGGGTGGGGGTGGGGAGGACGGGCGCGAAGCGCCCGCCGGGAATCAATAAACGCGAGAAGTCGATTGCCCGACTGGGCGGTCTGTGGATCGCACTGGACGGACCGCATGCGAATGGCTACAAGTGAAGCGCTCGGCAACGCGGTCAACCAAAGGATCTGCCCGTGTCCTACCTGGTCTTGGCGCGCAAGTACCGCCCCGGAACGTTCGGCGACATCGTCGGTCAGGACCACGTGGTCCGGACGCTGCAAAACGCCATCACCCTGAACCGGGTGCATCACGCCTTCTTGTTCACCGGCGCCCGGGGCGTCGGCAAGACGACCACGGCGCGGGTGTTGGCGCGGGCGTTGAACTGCGCTACCGGGCCGACGCCGACGCCGTGCGGCACTTGCGCCGCCTGCGTCGAGATCGCCGAGGGCCGCAGCCCTGACGTCCTCGAGATCGACGGCGCCTCGAACCGCGGCGTCGAGAGCGTCCGCGAGCTTCGCGAGACGGTGCGCTACCTGCCGGCGAAGGGGAAGCACAAGCTCTACATCATCGACGAGGTCCACCAGCTGACCCCCGAGGCGTTCAACGCCCTGTTGAAGACCCTCGAGGAGCCGCCGCCGCACGTGAAGTTCATCTTCGCGACCACCGAGCCGCAGAAGATCCCGGCGACGATCCTCTCCCGCTGCCAGCGCTTCGACTTCCGGCGGGTGTCGGTGACGCAGCTCTTGCTGCACTTGAAGGGCATCCTCGCCAAGGAGCAGCTCGGGCTGTCGGCGGCGGCGCTTGCCGCGATCGTCCGCGAGGCGCAGGGCTCGGTGCGCGACGCGTTGTCGTTGCTCGATCAGGTGTTGTCGTACGCCGGCGGCAAGCCCGACGACGCCCAGGTCATCGCCGCGCTCGGCATCGTCGATCGGCAGCTGGTCTTCGATCTGGCCGACAGCCTGATCGCGAAGAACGCCGAGCGGTTGCTGTCACAGGTGGCCGAGATCGATCTGCGCGGCCACGATCTCACCGACCTCGTGGGCCTGTTGGTCGAGCACTTCCGTGACCTGATGGTGGTCAAGGCGGTGCCGGAGCCCAAAGAGAGCCTGCTGGACCGCTCCCCGGGTGAGATTCAGGCGCTTGCCGCCCAGGCGCGGGCGCTCGGCAAGCCCGATCTGCACCGCTGTTTTCAGGCGCTGGTCGCGGTCGCCGACGACGTCAGCCGCTCGCCCTTCCCGCGGGTCAGCCTGGAGATGGGGTTGTTGCGGATCTTCGAGATCGAGTCGGTGACGAGCCTCGCCGACCTCTTGCAGAAGCTCGACCACGCGGTGCACGGCGACGCCGCCCCGGCGGTGTCGGCGCGCGCCCCGGTCGTCGCGCCGCCGCCTCCGGTGTCGAGACCGCCGGCCTCCGGTTGGGACGCGCTGGTGGCGCGGATGCGGCAGCTGCGGCCGGCTTTGGCGTCGCTTTTGGAGCACGGTCGGCCGCTGGAGTTCGGCCAAGACAAGGTCGCGGTCGGCTACACCAAGGGCACCTTCTACTGGGACGCGGCGCACGAGCGCGAGAACCGGGCGTTGATGGAGCGGGTGTTGGCGGAGCACTTCGGCAAGGCCGTGACGCTGGAGCTCTGCGCCCTCGATACCCGCGAGGCGCCGGTGGCGACGTTGGCCGAGGTCGACGAG
The DNA here is from genome assembly GCA_016218825.1 of Deltaproteobacteria bacterium. Classification (GTDB taxonomy): domain Bacteria; phylum Myxococcota; class XYA12-FULL-58-9; order XYA12-FULL-58-9; family XYA12-FULL-58-9; genus JACRCV01. The sequence goes on along the minus strand of JACRCV010000097.1, from coordinate 48,346 downwards.
CGCAGGCGCTCTGAGAAAGAGTCGGCGGTCCGCGCCGGGGCGTTGAAGCACCCGGCGGTGCAGGGCGCGATCTCCATACTCGGCGGTGAGGTCAAAGAGGTGATCCCGCTGTCCTCGGGTGACGAGTCGGCGTGAGGTTTTCCATGGACCTGAAGGCGATGTTGGAGATGGCCGAGCAGATGAAGGCGAAGCTCGGCGCCAGCGACCAAGAGGCCGCGGCGGCGCGCATCACCGGCGAGGCCGGTGGCGGCATGGTGCGGGTGGTGTTGAACGGCCGCTACGAGGCGATCGCGGTCAACATCGATCCGAAGGCGCTCGCCGCCGGAGATCGTCAGTTCCTCGAAGACCTGCTGCGCGCCGCGTTCAACCAGGCGAGCTCGCGGGTGCTCGCCGAGATGCAGCGCAAGGTCAGCTCGTTCGCCGAGTCGATGGGCGTCGACATGGCCGCGCTCGGTGCCCTGCTGCCCAAGGCATGAGCCTCGATCCGATCGAGCGCCTGGTCCTCGAGCTCGGTAGGTTGCCGGGGATCGGCGAGCGCAGCGCCACGCGCATGGCGTTCCACATCATCCGCCAGTCGCAGGGTCGCGACTCCGGCTCGCTGGCGCGCGATCTGGCGGCGGCGTTGTTGGCGGTGGCCGACGAGGTCGGGTTCTGCAGCCAGTGTCGCAACCTCTGCCGCGGCGAGCGCTGCAAGGTATGCGCCGATGCGAGCCGCGACCAGGGCCTGCTCTGCGTGGTCGAGAGCGTCGTCGATCTGAAGGCGATCGAGGCCACCAAGACCTATCGCGGCCTGTACCACGTGCTGCACGGCGCCTTGGCGCCGCTCGACGGCATCGGCCCGGACGAGCTGAAGATCGACGCGCTCGTCACCAGAGTCACCGAGCGCGGCTATCGCGAGGTGATCCTCGCGACCAACGCCGACGTCGAGGGCGACGCGACCGCGCTCTACCTCGCGCGCCTGATCAAGCCGCTCGGGGTGCAGGTGACGCGCCTCGCCTCCGGGATCCCGTCGGGTGGCGAGCTCGAGTACCTCGATCACGCGACCCTGGGGCGGGCGCTCACCGAGCGTCGTGAGTATTGACCTCGGGTCGCGAAGGACCGAGATTGAGCGTCGATTTTCCAACAGCGCCTTGCACGGCTATTCGGTGTCTGGTATTCACCCGCTTGCCCGTGTAACGTCTTTGTACTAGGCCACGGCGGTTCAGGAGCATCCTCGGCATGGTCGACCAGCAGATGGTGATGTATGAGGAGGAGTTCAAGCAGATCTCCACGATCTGCGAACGCCTCACGCGCGAAGCCAACGCCAAGGCGGTTCTTCTGGTCGACAAGAACGGCCAGTACATCACCAGTCACGGCGAGATCGACAACCTCGACACCACGTCGCTGGCGTCGCTCACCGCCGGCAACATCGCGGCGACGAGCGGTCTCGCGAAGTTGATCGGCGAGAAGGAATTCCCGAACGTCTTTCACGAGGGCGAGAAGGACAACCTTCACCTCTCGATCGTCGCGCAGCGCGCGATTCTGGTAGTGATGTTCGACCAGCGCTCGAGTTTGGGGCTGGTGCGGCTTCGGGTGAAGAAGGCGAGCGACGAGCTCGCGCACATCTTCACCGCGATGATCGCGAAGGCGCAGTCTCACGCGCAGGGCACGCCCTTCGCTGAGATCACCGACGACGACATCGATAACCTGTTCAGCGAGTAGCAGGGCTCACACGGCACCATGTCCTTCATCAATTACAGCTCGCGCGAGATCAACTGCAAGATCGTCTACTACGGCCCAGGGTTGTGCGGGAAGACGACGAACCTGCAGTACATCTACAACAAGACCAATCCCGAGGCCAAAGGCAAGATGATCTCCTTGGCGACGGAGACCGAGCGCACGCTCTTCTTCGACTTCTTGCCGTTGTCGCTCGGTGAGATCCGCGGCTTCAAGACCCGGTTCCACCTCTATACCGTTCCCGGCCAGGTGTTCTACGACGCCTCGCGCAAGCTGATCCTCAAAGGTGTCGACGGCGTGGTGTTCGTGGCCGACTCGCAGATCGAGCGCATGGAGGCGAACCTCGAGTCGATGGAGAACCTGCGCACCAACCTCGCGGAGCAGGGCTACGACCTCGACAAGATCCCGTTCGTGATCCAATACAACAAGCGCGACCTGCCGAACTCCGCCAGCCCCGACGAGCTGAAGCGGCTGTTGAACCCGCGCCAGGTGCCGGACTTCGAAGCCTCGGCGACGCTGGGCAACGGCGTCTTCGACACCCTGAAGGCCATCGCCAAGCTGGTCTTGACCGAGCTCAAGAAGGGCGGCTGATCGCCGTCCGTTTCTCTGCGCATCGTCGACGCCAGCACGCCACGCCATCTTCGTCGTGATTTGGTTCCCGCGCCACGGCTGCCGCGGCGCTCCCCACCCCCCACTCCCCTGGCCCCTGGGCGCGGAACGATCAACTCACTGCGAAAGCGGTCTAGAACCGCCAGCGCAGCGTCGCCCTGACCCCGGTCGGCGAGGCCGTGGCGCTCGGGGTGACGTCGGCGAGGATGAAGCGATCGACGGCGACCAGGGCCCCGCCCACCGCGGCGAGGGTGCCGCCCAGCATCCACAGGAGGTTGGCGCGGTCGGCGTTGTCGTACGAGCTCTGCTTGAGATCGCCGGCGGTGATCATGTCGGTGTCCGGCTTGATCTGGTTGTAGTCGTCCTTCGACTTCAGCCCCGGGACGATCCCGGCGACCGCGAGGAGGGCGCCGACGCCGACGACCGCGAACCCGGTGTAGGCGAGCCAGGCGCCGCGCGCCTCGTGCGGCGGCGACGTGCGGCTCACCGCCGCCCCGGTGTCGGCCGGCGGGCGTGCGGCGGTCGGGCGCTCGCTTTGCGGGGTCGGTGGCGCCGGCTCGCCGTGGTCCGCGTCCGGGGCCGGGGCGCGGTTCGGGGGCGGCAGCGGCGCGAGATCGGGGGCGGAGAGCGCCACGAGGTCAGGGAGCGCGAGGTCGGCGGTGCCGGCGTCGGGGTAGGGGGCGCGAAACAGATCGCTGAAGCCGGCCTTGACGCTCGCCGCGGCCTCGCTGGCCTCCGCGAGCACGAAGGTCGCGGTGCCTTCGAGCCGTCCCTTCGCGACGTTGACCAGGCTCGCGGTCAACGACACGCCGTTGTTCGAGAGCGTCGCCACGCCGTACAGGACGTCGTCGACCTTGGCGCGCTTGCCGAGCCGCACCAGGCAGGCGAGGTCGGCGCGACACTTGCTCCCGGCTTCCTGCGGCGACCCCTTCAGCCGACCCTGCAGCGCATCGCCGCTGTAGACCGCGGCGTACAGGCCGCGGGCGCCGCGATCCAGCTCGGCCTCGAGGGCGCCGAGGAGCTCGAGGTTGACGTCGTCGGTCACCGTCGTCGGCAACAGCGCCAGCTCGGCCGGCTGCGGCCGTCGCTTCTTGGCGTCGGCCTCGGTGGCGACCGTGAAGAGCGCGGCCGCCATCAGCACCGCGCAGAACCCAGGTCCAAACGCTCGGCCAGGCTGCATCGGGAGATTGTAGCCGCCGGACGCGACCGGCGGCAACCCCGGTGTTCACCCCAGAGAGTCGTTGACCTGTCCGACCGCCAACGCTAACATGCCGCGATTACAGGGCATTCACCGGAGTCGTTCAAGGCCTTGACTCGCGGCGTGCAACTTGCGCCAGTAGGTTCGCGCGTGGAACTACCATGAACAACAGCTGCAGCGTGCTCACGAGCCCGATCCTGTTCGCGGCCGCCGTGTTGGCGGTGCCGTCGTTTGCCGCGGCCGGCACGGCTGAGGGCCAGACCGAGACGGTGGTCGAGACCGGCGCCGCCCCGGCGGAGCCCACGACCCCGGAGGCGAAGCCGGCCGCAGGGGTCACGACCCCGGAGGAGAAGCCGGCCGCAGGGGCCACGACGCCGGCGGCGCAGGCCGCGCCGCCCAACGAGGCGGCGCTGAACATCAAGCTCCGGGACATCGAGGAGCGGGTCAACGAGCTCAAGGAAAAGATCTTTCAGTCGAAGGCGCGGTTGATCCAGCTGCAAGAGGTGGTGCTGCACGGCGCGATCTCCGGCGCCAAGGCGGTGTTGACGCATCGCAACGAGATGGGCAGCTCGTTCATCCTTCGCCGGGCGCAGTACGCGCTCGACGGCGCGCCGATCGTGAATCGCACCGACGAGACCGGCAACGAGCTCAACGACCAAGAGGAGATCGAGGTCTTCAATGGCAGCATCGCGCCCGGCAATCACCAGATTTCGGTGTATCTGGAGTACCAGGGCTACGGCTTCGGGGTGTTCAGCTACCTGAAGGGCTACCGTTTCAAGATCAAGTCGAGCTACACGTTCAACGCCGAAGAGGGCAAGCTGACCAGCGTCAAGATCGTCGGCTACGAGAAGGGCGGGATGACCGCCGAGCTCAAGGATCGCCCCGCGGTGCGCTACGACATCGAGAGCGCCCATGCGGCGCGGCCGGCGACCGGCGACAACACGGACGCCGCGACCGCGGGCCCGGCGAATCGCTAGGGCGGTCGGCGCCGAGGATTGGCAGCAACCGCGAGCGGGGTAGGGTCGGCAGCGATGACGCGTTCTTGGGTGGCGTTGTTCTCCGGGGTGGCGATGGCCGGCGCCGTGGTGCTCGGGCCGCGGCCGGCGACCGCCGCGGAGCGTGCGCTCGAGATCCTGGCCGGCGAGCTCGCGGCGCTCGGCATCAAGGTGCAGAACCTGGCGGCGGAGTACGACAACGCCACCGTCCTCGGGCCGGAGAAGACCTTCAGCGAGCGCCTGACGAACGGCGAGATCCTCTATCTCCTCGCCGATTATCAACGCGCCTCGCTGGTGCTCTACGACCTCGTCGAGCGGCGCGAGCACGAGGCCGAGCCCCTCTACCCCCGGGCGCTCTACTTCCTCGCCGAGTCGCTCTATCAGATCGGCCACGACCTGTCGGCGCGGCGCTTCTTCGAGCGGGTGATCGCGCGCCGCGATCAGCAGCACCTGAAGAGCGCGGTGCGGCGCCTGATTCAGATCTGCGACCGCACCCGGCACTGGGAGGGGCTCGAGGAGCAGATCCGCGCCCTCGGCGACGAGGCGCTGCCCAAAGACGTGGCCTACGTTCACGCCAAGAGCCTGCTCCGGCAGGGCAAGCTGCAAGAGGCGATCACCGCCGCCAAAGCGCTGCGCGGCGACGCCGAGCTCGGCGCCAAGGCGGCCTACCTGGAGGCGGTGGGGCACATCAAGGCCGGCGAGCTCGATCAAGGCCGGGCGATCTTCGACGAGCTGTTGCGCTCGGGCGACAGCACCCCGGTGGCGCGCCAGATCCGAGAGCTGGCGGCGATGAACCGCGGCCGGATCTTCTTCGAAGAGGGCAAGCTCAGCGAGTCGGTGGACGCCTATCAGGCGGTGGAGCGCAAGAGCCCGCTCTTCGAGGAGGCGCTCTACGAGGTCACCTGGACTTACGTGCGCTCCGCCGACGCCGCGACCGACGAGGCGGTGCGCGCCGCCGAGTACAAGAAGGCCGAGAACGCGCTCGAGATCCTGTTGCTCTCCGAGAGCGACAACGCGATCGGTCCGGAGGCGCGGCTGTTGCTCGGCAACATCCTGTTGCGCCTCGGCCAGTTCGGCGAGGCGACCAAGGTCTTCGGCGAGGTCGTCGACCGCTACCGGCCGGTGCGTGACGCCATGAGCGCCCTGCGGCGACAGGGCATCGATCCGGGGCAGTACTTCGACGAGGTCGTCGGCTCCGACCAGCGCGCCGGGGTGCGGCAGTTGCCGTCGCTCGCGGTCAAGTGGGCCCGGCAGCAGCGGGATCTGAAGGGCGCGCAAAACCTGGCGGTGTCGCTCACCGAGGGCGACGCCTCGCTCAAGGAGACCGACGGCTTAATCGACAAGCTGCTGGTGATCCTCGACTCCGACAAGCGCACCGCGTTCTTCCCGACGCTGCAGGACGCGCAGTCGCGCATCTTCGCCTACCGCAACTCGCTGTTGACGCTGTCGAAGCGGCTGTTGGTCGCCGAGCGCAACGTGGCCGAGAGCGGGCTGGACGAGGCGGCGAAGCAGGAGCTGCAGGCGGTGCTGACGGCGCGCGCCGCGCTCGAGCCGGCGTATCTCAAGCTGCCGCAGGTCAAAGAGGACTACGAGGGCCGGCTCGGCGCGATGCAGCGGCGGATCCTGGAACTGCAGCAGAAGGCCTATCGGTTGCGCTACGACATCGACAGCCTGCGGGCGCAGCTCGCAGCGCTCCGGGTGTGGATCACCACCAGCCGCGAGCAGCTCCCGGACGCGGCGAAGCGCGAGTACGACGATCGCCTGGAGCAGCAAGATCGCGAGGTCGTCGAGCTCGAGGGGCTGCACCGGGCGCTCGAGGCCGAGATCAACCACGAGAAGGGGATGGTCTCGATCACCACCGCGACCGGCGTCGAGGAGGACAGCGTCCGCGCTCAATACGCCGCCAACCTGGCCCGCGAGCGCGAGATCCTGATGACCGCGAAGATCGACGACGCCAAGGGCGCGGCGACGATGGCGGAGATCGAGCGCCTGCGCGGCGTGATCGACGCCGGCGGCGAGACCGTGGACCGGGTCCAGGCCCAGCTCGACCGCGCGGTGGCCGGCAAGGCCGATCAGATCAAGGCGACCTTGCTCGCGGAGCGCGGCGTGCTCGAGTCGTACCGCCAGGCGATGGACGGGGTCCGGGTCGCGGCCCGCGGCGTCGTCGGCGAGGTGGCGGCGACCTCGCTGTCCGAGGTCGAGGCGACGTTTGCCAGCATCGTGCTGCGGGGTGACGTCGGCGTCGTCGACGTCGCCTGGGCCTTGAAAGAGGTCGAGACCCACGAGATCAGCAAGAAGGTCAACGAGCAGCGGCGGGAGCTGCAGATCCTCGACTCGGAGTTCGCGGAGATCCTCCGCGAAGAGTGAGCGCTGCAGCGCTTGGTGCGAAAGAGGGCGATGAGCTGATGGCGGTCCTACGAGGGTGTGTGGCGGGCGTCGTGGCCCTGCTCGCGTCCGGCGCCCTGCCGGCCGCCGAGGAGGCGCCGGCGCCGCCGCGCTCGCCGTACTCGGGCCGCGGTGTCGTCCGCGAGCGCACCGCCTACACCGCCGAGGAGCAGGAGGAGCTGCAGGCGCTGCAGGACACGGTGCTGAAGTTCGAGAAGTACGCCACCGAGTACCGCCAGGCGACCCGCGGGCTGATCGAGGCCAAGTACAAAGAGAAGCGCGACAAGCTCTTCAGCTCCTACGAGGCGGCGATCGTCAAGCTCGAAGGCGAGCAGCGCCGGCGGCGCGACGCCGCGATCGCCAAGTTCGAGGAGTTCTTGCGCAAGCACCCCGGGGACCCGCGCTACAGCTCCGATGCGATGTTCCGGCTCTCCGAGCTCTACTTCGAGCGCTCCTACGACGTCTACTTCCAGGCGCGGCAGGCGTACGACAAGGCGATCGAGAGCGTGAAGCCCGACGCCGCCCTCGGCGCGGAGCCGGTGGAGCCGGTCTATCACTACGAGCCGACGATCGGGATGATGCAGCGGCTGATCACCGAGTTCCCGGAGTATCGCCTGATCGACGGGGCGTACTACCTCTTGGGCTTCTGTTTGGGCGAGCAGGGCGAAGAGGAGCGCGCCGCCGACGTCTACCTCGAGCTCGTCGGCCGCTACCCGAAGAGCAAGTTCGCGCCCGAGGTCTGGACCCGCATCGGCGAGTACTACTTCGGCGCCAACGAGCTGCAGCTGGCGCTCGAGGCCTACACCCAGGTGCTCGGTCATCCCGACAGCCCGTTCTACGACAAGGCGATGTACAAGCTCGCCTGGACCCACTACCGCCTCGCGGATCCGGAGCGGGCGCCGCAGGAGTTCCAGAAGTCGATCGACACCTTCGTCGAGCTGCTCGACTTCAACGAGCGCAGCAAGAGCGAAGGCAAGGAGCGCGGCGGCGAGCTGCGCAAGGAGTCGGCGCAGTACATCGCGATCTCCTACGCCGACGAGAACTGGGGCAGCCTGAAGAAGGCGCTCGACTACTTCGAGGCCAAGAACCACCCGCCCTACGAGCGCGAGATCTTGACCGCGCTCGGCGACGTCTACTTCGACCAGACCCGCTTCGACGACGCCATCCGCACCTACAGCGAGGTGCAGCAGCGCTTCCCCGACGACCTGGAGGCGCCGCAGGTGCAGCAGAAGATCGTCAACGCCCACGAGCGCAACCGCGACTTCGAAGGCGCGGCGCACGCGAGGACGGTGCTCGCCGACAGCTACGTCGAGGGCGGCAGCTGGTTCGCGAAGTACAAAGACGACGACCGCGCGGTCAAGGACGCGACCGAGTTGGTGCAGAAGTCGCTGTACACCGCGGCGCTGTTTCACCACAAGCAAGCCCAGACCTACAAGCAGGACAACAAGACCGAGCTCGCCACCAACGAGTACCGCAAGGCGGCGGAGGCGTACGGCGGCTATCTGCGGCGCTTCCCGCACGATCGGCAGCTCTACGAGCTGACCTACTTCTACGCCGAGGCGCTGTACTACTCGCTGCAGTTCACCGACGCCGCGCGCGAGTACGCCAAGGTCCGCGACTCCAACGAGGACGACAAGTACCTCGAGCCGGCGGCGTTCTCCGTCGTCCTGTCGTACCAGCGGATGCTCGAGGCCGCGGAGAAGAGCGGCGAGCTGCCGCCGCTGAAGCTCATGAAGAGCACCGAGCGTGACAGCGCCGTCGCCATCACCCCGCAAGAGCTGCCGCCGATGCGCGCCGGGCTGATCGACGCCTCGGACAAGTACGCCGCCGCGGCGCCGAACTCCGAGCAGGTGCCGAAGGTGCTCTACAAGGCGGCCGAGATCTACTACGCCTACGACCACCTCGAGGAGGCGCGGCGGCGCTTCCAGGGGATCCTCGAGGGTTACCCGTCGAACGAGGTCGCCGAGTTCGCCGCCAACTGGGTCGTCGAGTCCTACCTCGCCGAGAAGAACTTCAGGCTGGTCGAGGAGTTCTCCCGCGGCCTGTTGTCGCGGCCGGCGGTGCCCGGCAAGAAGCAGTTCAAGTCCGACCTGGTCAAGTTCAAGACCGGCGCGATGTTCAAGATCGCCGAGGACATGGACCAGAAGGGCGAGTTCGAGAAGGCCGCCGAGCTCTACCTGCAGCTCTTGGACGAGAACCCGACGACGCAGTTCGCGGACTCGGCGATCAACAACGCCGCGGTGAACTACGAGAAGGTGCGGCGCTACGAGTCGGCGAGCAAGCTCTACGAGCGGTTGGTGGCCCAGCACCCCAAGTCGCCGCTCGCCGACAACGCCCTGTTCCGGGTCGGGCTGAACGCCGAGCGCTTCTTCGACTTCGAGCGCGCCATCACCGCGTACACCAAGCTCGTCGACGGCTACCCGAAGTCGGAGCGCCGCGCCGACGCGCTCTACAACGAGGCGCTGTCGCTCGAGAACACCAAGGACTACGAGCGCGCCGCGAAGGAGTACCTGCGCTATTGCACCTTGTTCTCGAAGCGCAAAGACGCGCCCGAGGTCTGCTTCAAGGCCGGGCTGGTCTACGAGAAGATGGGCGATCGCAAGCGCCTGGTCAGCACCTACGAGGACTACATCCGCAAGTTCAAGGGCAACGCGACCTACGCCGACAAGGTGATCCACGCCTACCTGAAGATCGCCCAGACCTACGACAAGCAGGAGCAGAACGCCCAGGCGCAGAAATACTACGACCTCACGGTCAAGACGTACGCGCGCGCCGGGGCCAAGAGCAGCGCCGGCGTCTATGCCGCCGAGGCCGAGTTCCAGATGGTGGAGCAGAAGGCGGCGGCGTTCCGCAAGCTCGAGATCGCCGGTAACGGCAAGCAGCAGATGGCGGCGCTGTCGAAGAAGGCGGAGCAGCTGAAGAAGGTCGAAGCCGCGTACATGGGCGTCCTGAAGTTCAAGCAGATCGACTGGACGCTCGCGGCGTTGTTCCGCATCGGTCAGCTGTACCAGAACATGGCCGACACCATCATGAAGTCGCCGTGTCCGCCCGACGTCAAGGCGCAGGCCAGGAAGCTCGGCGTCCCGGTGGACGAGATCTGCACCGAGTACCGGGTGGCGATCGAAGAGAAGGCCGGCACGGTCGAGGACAAGGCGGTGCAGGCCTACGAGACCACGATCAACCGCGCCCGCGAGTTCCAGGTGGCCAACACCTGGACCAAGCAGACCCTGGTGGCGTTGAACAAGCTGCGGCGCAAGGCCTGGCCGCTGCAGAAGGACGCCAAGAGCTACGTCGAAGAGGTCGTCGTCGGTCCGCCGCCTACGGTCGATCTCCAAGGCGCGGTCGTCGCACCGGTACGCGCGGCCCCGGCGCCAAAGGAGAGCGACGCTGACGCCACGTTGGAGGCGGCGCCCGCCCCGGAGACCAAGGCGCCGGCGAAGGCCGCGGCCGCTCTTGCCGGTGACGAGAACAAGGCGTCGAGCCCGGCGCCCGCCCCGAGCGACCCGGCGACCCCGCCGGTGACGATGCCGGCGGCGCTCGAGACCCCGCCGCCGCCCCGCGATCCCACGACCACCGAGCCACCCCCACCGCCGCCGTTGCCGCCGCCGCCTAAGAGGTAACTCGCGATGCTCTGCACCACCTGCTTGAGGCTCACGGTCGCGCTCGCTGTCACGCTCGTCGCCGCGTGCGGCGGTGAGACCGCGGTGAAGCCCGAGGCCGCCCCGGCGCCGGTCCCGACGGCCGCCCGCGGGGAGGGACCGGCGGCGCCGGACGCCAAGAAACCGGAGGCCGCGGCGCCGGCCCCGGAGGCAGCCGCAGCAGCGAAGGATCCCCTCGAGTCGGTGAGCGCGTCGGCGAAGGCGGAGTTCGAGAAGGGGCTCTTGCTCGCGAGCTCGGAGCCGGCAAAGGCGCTGGCGGCTTTTCTCCAGGCGACCAAGGAGAGCCCCGAGTTCTACACCGCGTCGTACAACGGCGGGATCCTGCTTGCAAACGAAGGCCGGTACCCCGAGGCCAAGCGGGCCTACCAGGATGCGCTGAGGCACAAGCCCGATTTCGGACCGGCGGTGGTCGGCCTCGCGACCTTGGCGGAGGCCGGCGGCGACGTCGAGGGCGCGCGGGCGCTGCTCACCGCGCACCTGGCCAAGGTGCCGGAGGCGGTGCCGGTGCGGGCGGCGTTGGCGTGCTTCGTCGCGCGGCGGGGCGAGCTGGATCGGGCGCGGGAGGCGGCGATCGCGGTGTTGCGCGCCGACGAGCGCAACGCGGTGGCGATCATGGCGCTCGGGATGGTCTATCGCCGCCAGCAGAAGTTCGAGCTCGCGACGATGGCGTTGAATCAGGCCCTGGAGATCGACACCAACCTGGGCGAGGCGTACGCCGAGCTCGGGCTGGTGCTCGTGGCCCAGGGCGAAATGCCGAAGGCGGTGGCGGCGTTCGAGCGCGCCGCCACGACTCGTCCGGGCGTGCCGGCGATCCTCAACAATCTCGGTGCGTTGCGCAACGAGGTCGGGGCCTACAAGGGTGCGGTCGAGGTGTTGGAGAGGGCGATCAAGCTCGATCCGCAGCGGCCGGACTACTACCTGAACTTGGGGAACGCCTTGCGTGGCGATCAGCGGCTCGCCGACGCCGAGGCGGCCTACCAGAAGGCGCTCTCGGTCGGGTCGGGGGTGCCCGGGGCGCTGTTCAATCTCGGGGTGTTGTATCTCGACAACGAGCTCCCGGGGAAAGACTCGGTGACGCGCTACAAGACCAGCATCGACTACCTGCGCTCGTACCAGGCGAAGGGGAAGCTCGCGCCCGGCGACGCCGAGAAGGTCGACGAGTACATCGCCACGGCGCAGAAGGCGGTGGAGACCGAAGAGAAGCGCCTCGAGCGCGAGAAGCGCCGCGCCGAGGAGAGGGCCAAGGACGACGCCGCGAAGGCCGCGAAGCAGGCGGCCGAGGCCGGGGCGGCGCCGGAGGCAGTGCCGGCGCCAGCGCCCACCGACGCCGGAGGCAAACCATGAGTGTCCGACGAAAGTGGCTTGCAACGATCAGCAGATATGCGGTTAGTATCGCCATCTTGGCGTGTGGGCTGACGTGGGCCGAGGTGGTGCTGGCCCAGGCGAAGCGGAAGATCATCCGGTTGGAGGCTATTAAGGTGGAGGGTCGGATCCAGAAGCCGCAGGCGTTCTACATCCTGCAGCGCAGCAACTTGAACTTCGAGGGGCTGGAGCTCAAGCAGAGCTTCATCCCGAAGATCGTCGAGACCATCGACAACGACCCGTTCTAGGGCCGCGAGGGAACCGCAAACGCGGCGCGCCCGCCGCAGCGTGGAGCACGATGGAACGAAATCCGACAAACCCGTCGCTGCGCCTGCCGGTCGCCCCGCAGAAGGGGCCGCCGCAGCCGCGGATGTTGCGTGCCTGTGTGGTCCAGGGCGGCAAGGTCATCGAAGAGCAGCGCTTGCGCCGCCGCGAGCCGCTCTCGATCGGCAGCGGTAGCCGCAATACCTTCGTGATCTCCGATCCGACGCTGCCGAAGACGCACCAGCTGTTCGGCGTCAAGGGCGGCCAGTACGAGCTCATCCTCACCGAGAGCATGCGCGGCGTGGTCTCGGCGGCCGACAAGCCGGTGGACTTCGCGACCCTGAAGGCCCAGGGGCTGTTGAAGAAGCAGGGCGACTACTACGTGATGCCGTTGAACGACCAGCACCGCGGCAAGGTGCTGATGGGGGACGTGGCGGTCATCTTCCAGTTCGTGATCCCGCCGCCGATGCCGGCGAAGCCGCAGCTGCCGATGGCGGCGCGCGGCAGCCTGTTGAAGAGCATCGACTGGCCGTACGCCGGCGCGCTCGCGGCGATGTTCGTGCTCGAGGCGCCGCTCATCGGTTACGTCCAGGTCGCCCCGAAGCCGCCGGAGGTCAGCCTCGAGAACCTCGACTCGCGTTGGGCGAAGCTCATCGTCCCGGAGCGCAAAGAGGAGCCGAAGAAGGTCGACCAGACGAAGGGCAAGACCGGCGCCGACGACGGCAAGAAGGCCGCCAAGTCCAAGGCCAAGGCGGAGGAGGCCGGTGACGAGGCCGGCAAGGCCAAGGCCAAGGCAGCGCGCACCGCGAAGATCCGCGAGTCGATCGCCGGCAAGGGCATCCTCGGGGTGTTGGGCACGATGGGCGCCGGCACCAGCGCCGGCGCGGTGGCGAACGTCTTCGGTGAGGGTGGCATCGGCGGCGACCTCGACGGCGCGTTCGACGGCATCGCCGGCGTCGGCTTGGCCGCGGGGTCGGGCGATCGCTCCACCCGTGGCGGCGGCACCGGCGAGGCGGCGACCATCGGCGGCCTCGCGACCGCGGGCGGCGGCAAGGTCGGTCTCGGCGGCAAGGCCGAAGCGCGGGTCGCGGGCAGCGTCTCGACCGAGGCGCCCGAGGTGGACGGGGCGCTCGACTCGGAGGCGGTGGCCAAGGTCGTGCGCGCGCGTCAGCGCATGGTGCAGGACTGCTACGAACGCGAGCTGAAGCGCGATCCGACGTTGCAGGGCAAGATCGAGATCGAGTTCACGATCGGCGAGGACGGGCGGGTGGTCGACGCCAAGGTCGCCGCCAACCGGATGGGCTCGAACGCAGTCGGCGACTGCATCATCTCGCGCTTGCGCTCCTGGCGCTTCCCGAAGCCGAACGGCGGCAGCGTCACGGTCAACTTCCCGTTCATTTTCACGCCCTCCAGTTGAGCGCGGTGGCTGTCTTTCGAGGCTTTCGATGAGGACGCGCACGGTGCAAGAGGTCCGCAACGTGCTCCAGACCCAGGTGTTCGCCACCTGGTACAAGCGCTACTGCGAGGTCCGGCAGGCGATCGAGGGCGCGCAGGCGCGGCGCACCGACCTGCTCGGGCAGGCGCACATGGTGCGCTACAAGGCCGACCTGACCCAGCAGACCGCCGACGACAAGCTTTTCGCCGCCGGCGAGTTCGAGGACCTCGCGGCGCGCTCGCACGCCGAGTACGCCGAGATCGAGAACGACTCGTTCGAGGTCCTGAGCGAGTTCGAGCTGCAGCGGCAGAAGGCGATCGACGCGCTCGTCGACCGGGATCGCCTCGAGAAGCTGTTGGAGGACGGCCGCCAGGTCGCCTCGGACCTGCGGGCGCGGCTCGACGCGGCCCGTAAGCATCAGACCCCGGAGGGTGTCGCCGAGGCCGATCGGTTGGCGGTGCGGCTCGCGGAGGTCGAGCTGCAGGTCCAGGCGCACGCCAAGGCCGTGGAGCAGGCGGCGGCTGCCGAGGTCCGAGAGGCGAGGCGCAAGGAGGAGCTGTGGCTCGCGGTCGAGGCCGCGTGGTCGAACTCGTTTCGCGCCAACATGGCCCGCACCGAGTTCTCGTACTCGAGCCGCTGCGTCCGTGCCGAGTCCGAGCTGTTGTTTGCCCGGTCGGTGGCCGATCGCCGCCGCGTCGAGCAGCTCGAGGGCGAGGCGCAGCGGGCGCTGGAGCAGATGGCCGAGCTCGACCGCGACTACGAGGCGATCTTGGAGGAAGGGCGCAAGACCTTCGAGTGCACCCTGGTCAACGAGTTCCTGTATTGGCCGCACTCGGAGGACGTCAAGGCGGCCTTGTGCGTGCCGCTCGTGGACGAGAGCCGCCAATTCAACATTCAAGTGAGCGCGTTGCAGGTGTATCGCCTGGAGCGCGCCCGGGGTCTGGAGTTCATCGAGCCGGCTCGGGACGTCAGCGAGCAGGCGAGCGAGACCGCCGACAACGACCCGCGCCTCGAGGCGTTCTTCGCCGCCGGCCCGGGGAAGGCAGGCACGGTTTCGCAGTAGGCTCAGACTCGCGAGCCGCTACGGGAACGAGGGGTCTATGGACGTTCAGACGAAGAGAGAGCTGTTGGCGGAGTCGCCGCTGTTCGACAACCTGTTGCCGAACGAGCTGTCGATGCTCGCCGAGCTGTTCGCGGTGCGCGAGTTCGACGGCGCGGCCGTGGTCTTCAACGAGGGCGAGGTCGGTGACGCCCTCTACGTGATCGCCAAGGGTGCGGTGGAGATCGTCCGGCGCACCGGCACCGGCTTCGCGACCATCGCGACCCTCGAGGCGCCGCAGTTCTTCGGCGAGATGTCGCTCATCGACAAGGAGTACCGCAGCGCCACGGTGCGCGCCAAGACCAAGGCGGTGCTGTTGCAGCTCACCAACGAAAACCTGCACATCTTCGCGAAGAACTTCCGTAACGGCTTCACCTGGGTGGTGGTCAACATCGCGCGGGTGCTGAGCTCACGCCTGCGCGAGGTCAACAAGCGCCTGGCGGAGAAGCTCTGAGTCGTCGATCACTCATGGGACCTCGGCACAACGAACGTTGACCGGTGCAGTAGAATGAGCCACGCCCACCTCTGTCTGCCGTTCGTCGCCGGCGTTGTCGTCGCGGTGCCGCTCCAGGCCGCGGAGGCGCCCGGGTTTCCGGTGCTTCTCGGTCGCGGCAACACCGTCAAGGGGGTCACGATCGCCGACCTGGACGGCGACGGGCGGTTGTCGATCGTCGCCGCCGCCGGCGAGACCGTGGTCGCGCTGACCAACGACGGCAAGATGCGACCCGGTTTTCCGATGAGCCTGCACGACGCGACGCAGCCGGTGCCGGTGACGTTGGCGCCCAACCCCGCGGTCTGTGACCTGAACGGCGACAACAAGAACGAGATCCTGGTCAGCGGCTCGTCGCGCAAGCTCTACGCGCTGTCGGCGGGCGGCGCCCCGGTCGCCGGCTTTCCGGTGACGCTGGACGGTATGCCGCGCAGCTCGCCCGCCTGTGTCCCGGTGCCCGGCACCCGGCGCTTCGACGTCGTGCTGACGACCGACGCCGGCAGCCTGCTGCTCGTCGCTGGCGCCGGCGGCGCGCCCAAGGCTCTGGCGAAGATTGGCCGGGGGGCGGAGGGCGGCGTCGCGGTGGCGGATCTCGATCTGGACGGCAGCCTCGAGCTCATCACCGGCGGCGGCGACTCGCGCCTGTACGTCTTCGACCTCAAGGGCCAACCGCGGCGCGGCTTCCCGTACAAGATGTCGTTTCGTTTGAGCGGCGTGCCGGCGGTCGGCGACATCAACGACGACGGCAAGGCGGAGATCGTCTTCGGCTCGCAGGACTTCAAGATCCACGCGGTCGACGCGGCCGGCAACGGCCTCGCCGGTTTTCCGGTCGACAGCGGCTATCGGATCTACGCCGGCGTCGCGCTCGCGGACCTTAACGACGACCGGGTGCTCGATTGGGTCGTGGGCTCCGGCGACAAGAGCGTCTACGCCGGGACCGGGGCCGGCAAGGCGCTCGAGGGCTTTCCGCTCGTCACCCCGGCGCGCTTCGACGCCGACGCCGCGATCGCCGACATGGACCGCGACGGCCGGCCCGAGATCTTGATCGCCGGCGACGACGGGGTGTTGCGTTTGCTCACCGCGGCGGGCGCCGAGCGCGCCCTCGAGATCGAGGGTCGCGCCCAGGGAGCGCCGGCGGTCGGTGACCTGAACGGCGACGGTGTCCTCGAGGTGGTGGTCGCCGGGCCCGAGCCCGCGATCCACGTGGCGTTGGTGCAAGCGACCGGCAAAGCGGAGGCGGCGATCGCCGACTGGCCGATGGTCGGCCACGATCCGCAGCGCTCGGGCCGGCACGCGCCGAACCCGGCGCGCTTCAAAGATCTGCAGCTCGCCAACATCAAGCCGCTCACCACCGAGGCGCTGGTGGTCAAGTACACCTACTTCGATCTCGACCGGGAGCCGGAGCGCGACACCCAGATCCGGTGGTTCAAGGACGGCGCCCGTCAGGCGGCGTTCGACAACAAGCGCGAGATCCCGGCCAGCGAGACCGAGAAGCACCAGCGCTGGAGCTACAGCGTCCAAGAGGGGGCGAACTTCAAGGCCTACGGCGACAGCGGGGTGCTGAGCCGCGTCTTCAAGAGCACCGGCGTCGAGGTCCTGAACACCGCGCCGCAGCGTCCCGAGATCAAGCTCAGCCCGGAGACGCCGCGCACCACCGACACCCTCGAGGTCGCGGTGAGCCGCGCGAGCAGTGACGCCGACGGCGACCGCATCGAGTATCGGCAGGCGTGGCTGAAGAACGATCGCCCGCAGCGGCTCCCGGTCACCGCCACCCGGGTCGAGCCGAGCCTGACGGTGAAGAACGAGGTCTGGCAGGTGATCGTCGTGCCCTTCGACGGCGAGATCGAGGGCGCGCCGGCGACGGCGTCGGTCCAGATCCGCAACACTCCGCCCGCCGACTTCAAGGTCGCGCTGGAGCCGGCGGCGCCGCGCATCGACGACGTCGCCACCGTGAAGATTGCCCGCGCCGCGCCCGACGCCGACGGCGACGTCGTCACCTACACCTACCGCTACTCGATCGACGGTGCGCCCTTCGCCTTGGCAGACACGCTGGCGAGCGTGCCGCCGCGCGCCTTGCGCAAGCACCAGCGCCTCGAGGTCGAGGTGACCGCGCACGACGATCAAGAGCCGGGCGCCAAGGCGAGCGTGGTCGCGACCGCGGTCAACACCGCGCCCCCGGCGCCGACCGTCGTGATCTGGCCGCCGCATCCGAAGACCGCCGACGATCTGGTGCTCGGGCTGGCGAAAGAGGTGGCGGACGCGGATCGGGACGCGGTGCGCCTGAAGCACCAATGGGCGAAAGACGGCCTCAAGGTCGAGCTGCCGACCACGGTCGCGAGCCAGGAGACCAAGAAGGGCCAGCGTTGGTCTCTGACGGTCACCCCGTTCGACGGCGAGGCGGACGGCGCCGCGGTGACGGTGGAGACGCGGATCGAGAACTCGCCGCCGACCCGACCCGACGTCGATCTGCCGCGCTACCAGTTCGCGACCGACGAGCCGATCACGCCGCGGATTCGGGTCGCCGCCAAGGACGACGACGGCGACGCCCTGACGCTGCGCTATCTGTGGCGCCGCGACGGCAAGCCGGCCGGATTTCGCGACAACAAGGCCGGGCTCGCCGCGGCCGACACCAAGAAGGGCGAGCAGTGGGAGGTAGCGATCCTGGCGACCGACGGCGAGGTCGACGGGCCGCTGGCGACGTTGCGCTTCGGGATCCGCAACACGCCGCCGGCGGCCCCGGAGATCGCGCTCTCCCTCGAGCGGCCGACGGTCACCGAGCAGAGCGAGGTGAAGATCGTCCGCGAGGCGAGCGACAAGGACGGCGACACCCTCACCTACCGCTATCGGTGGTACAGGGACGACGTCGCGATGAGCGCCTGGGCGCAGAGCAAGAGCGCGCTCGCCGCGGGCGACGCCCGCAAAGGCCAACACTGGCGGGTCGAGGTCAAAGCGTTCGACGGCGACGAAGAAGGCGAGGCCGCGGTCGCCGAGCTCTGGGTGCAGAACCACGTGCCGGCGCCGCCGCGCCTCGCGATCGAGCCCGCGGCGCCGCGGGCCACCGACAATCTGACGTGCAAGCGCACCGTCGACGGCACCGACCCGGACGGCGATCTGTTGAGCTACCGCAGCCGTTGGTTGGTCGATGGCCAGCCGGCGCCGCTCGCCCCCGGCCAAGACTCGGTGCCGGCGGCGCGTACCAAGAAGGGTCAGAGCTGGCAATGCGAGATGGCCGCCTTCGACGGCGAGCTGGTGGCGGCGGTCGCCAGGTCGGCGCCGGTCACGGTGGCTAACACGCCGCCGGAGCGGCCGGTGGCGACGATCACGCCGGCGTCCCCGGGAACCGAGGCCGATCTGGTCTGCGCTCTCAGCCGCCCGGCGGTCGACGCCGATCTCGATCCGCTGACCTACGCCTTCGCGTGGACGGTGGACGGCAAGCGCTACGCGGCGACCGCGGCGCCGGGCGCCAAGGGCGCTGCGCCGTCGAGCGTGGTGTCGGCCGCGGCGACCAAGCGGGGCGAGACCTGGCAGTGTGAGGTCACGGTGAGCGACGGCAGCGCGACCTCCGGTCCGGTGCTCGCGAAGACCGTGGTCCGGAACTCGGCGCCGACGCCGCCGCGGGTGAAGGTGACCCCGGAGGGTCCGAGGCCCGGGCAGGAGCTCGCCTGCGTGATCGACGCCGAGTCCAAAGACATCGACGGCGATCCGGTGCACTACCGCTACGTCTGGTCGAAGGACGGTGTGGCGCAGCCGTTCTCGCCGTCGTCGACCAACGTCCCCGGCCGGCTCGTGAAGCTGAACGACCTCTGGCGCTGCGAGGTGACCCCCGCCGACAACGCCGCGAACGGCGCGGCCGCGGTCTCGGCCGACGTCGTGGTGCGGGGCTCCCCCTGAGTCCAGCGACTCTAGCGGCCGCGGATCTGCTCTAAGGCCCGATCGACCGCGGTCAGGGTCGCGTCGACGTGCGTCTGCTGGTGGCTGCTGGAGACGAAGCCGACCTCGAAGGCCGACGGCGCCAGTGCGACGCCCTGTTGCAGCAGGGCGTTGAAGAACTTGCCGTAGAGGCCGGCGTCCGCGGTCTTGATCTCGGCGTAGTCACGCGCCGGGTGGTCGGCGTTGGCCTTGAACCACAGGTAGAAGATCGAGGCGACGCGATCGAAGCGGGCGATGTGGTCGTGCTTGCCGAGGACCTCGCTGAGGCCGGTCGCGAGCGCCGCGCTTACGCGCTCGAGATCGTCGTAGAAGCTGGGGCGGGACAACGCCTCGAGGGTCGCGAGGCCGGCGGCCATCGCCAGCGGGTTTCCGGAGAGGGTCCCCGCCTGGTAGACCGGCCCGAGCGGCGCCACCTTCTCCATGATGTCGGCGCGGCCGCCATAGGCGCCGACCGGCAAGCCGCCGCCGATCACCTTGCCGAAGGTCGACAGGTCGGGGCGAACTTTGTAGTAGCCCTGCGCGCCGGCGAGCCCGAGGCGAAAGCCGGTGATGACCTCGTCGAAGATCAAGAGCGCGCCGTGCGCGTCGCACAGCTCGCGCAGCCCGGGGAGGAAGCCGTCCTGGGGCGGCACCAGGCCCATGTTGCAGGCGACCGGCTCGACGATGACCGCGGCGATCTCGCCGCCGACGGTCGCGAACAGCTCGCGGGTCTGCTCCAGATCGTTGTAGGGCGCCGTGAGGGTGTCTTTGGCGGCGCCCACCGGGACGCCGGCAGAGCCGGGAATGCCGAGGGTGGCGACGCCGCTGCCGGCTTCCGAGAGGAAGGCGTCGGCGTGGCCGTGGTAGCAGCCGGAGAACTTCAGCACCCGGTCGCGGCCGGTGAAGCCGCGCGCCAGGCGCAAGGCGCTCATCGTCGCCTCGGTGCCGGAGTTGACGAAGCGCACCCGCTCCACGGAGGGCACGGCGTTCGCGACCCTCTCGGCGAGCTCGACCTCGCGCGCCGTCGCCCAGCCGAAGCTGGTACCGTCTTTGGCGGCGCGGCCGATGGCGTCGAGCACTGCCGCCGGCGCGTGCCCCAGGATCAACGGGCCCCAGGAGCAGACGTAGTCGATGTAGCGGTTGCCGTCGGCGTCGTGGATGAACGGTCCTTCGCCGCGGCTGATGAAGATCGGGTTGCCGCCGACCGCCTTGAAGGCGCGCACCGGCGAGTTGACGCCGCCGGGGATGAGCTTGACGGCACGCTCGAAGAGCTTGGTGGAACGCTCGCGTCGCATGACAGCCTCGGGATGGTTGGGCCCTAGCCGCGGGCCCGGGTTTTTGAATTGCCTTCGTGGGTGGCGATGACCGTGGTGCTGATACCGCCGCGGACGTTGAAGCAGCCCTCGATGGTCATGAAGCGCGGTCGCAAGAGCGCCACGAGGTCGTCGAGGATCTGATTGGTCACCGCCTCGTGAAAGTGTCCCTCGTCACGAAACGACCACAGGTAGAGCTTGAGGCTCTTGAGCTCGACGCACAGGCGGTCCGGGAGGTAGCGGATGCAGAGCGTCGCGAAGTCCGGCTGCCCGGTCATCGGGCAGCGACAGGTGAACTCCGGGGTCTCGAAGCGGATCTCGTAGCGCCGGTCGCGCTTCGGGTTCGGGAAGGTCGCAAGGAGGCGAGAAGGTTTCGTCGTCACGCGCTATGGTATAGACACGATGCGCGGCGAAGACCAGCGCCCGCATCATGGATCTACTCGCCACATCGGACACCTGGTGGATGACTCAGTGCGAGGCCGTCCTGCTCGCCGAGGGTATCCCGTCGCGCTGGACCCCGATCCCGGGCACGAGCGCGGCGCACTTGGACGTACCGACGTCGGACCTCGAGCGCGCCGCGCGCGCCCTCTCGGAGGTCTTGGGCGAAGAGCTGCGCCGCCGCGAGGCCCGGTCGCCGGTCGGGGCGCACGTGGCGCTCTTGTTGCAGCCGCCTTTGGCCTTGGCCGTCGGGCTCACGATGTTGACCCTGGTGTTCTTCGCCATCACCTCGGGAAGCGGCGCGGCGCGCGACTGGGCCGGGCGCGGGGCGCTGGACATCGAGCGCCTGGTGGCCGGGGACTGGTGGCGCCTGATCACCGCGGCGACGCTGCACGCCGATCTGATGCACGCCGCGAGCAACGCCAGCTTCTTCCTGGTGCTCGCCTGGGGCGCGGCGGAGCGCTTCGGGACCGGCGTCACCCTTGGCGTGTGGCTCTTGACCGCGGTCGTGGGCTTCGTGGTCGGCGTCGCGCTCTCGGACGCCTGGGTCACCGTCGGCGCCTCTGGGGGCCTGTTCGGCCTCTTGGGCGCCGCCGCCGGGCATGCGGTCCGCTACCGCGACACCGCGGGGCTCGTCGGCCGCGAGCGCCTGCGGGCGTTTGCCGGCGGTGTGCTGTTGTTGGCGTTCACCGCCTTCAGCCCGCGGGCGAACATCCACGCGCACGTCGGCGGCTTCGTCGCCGGCCTGGCCTTGGGGGCGCTGTTGCCGGCGGCGCCGCTCAAGCCGGCGCTGCAGCTCGTCGCGGCGCTCGTGAGCGGCGGCCTGATCTTCGTGGCCTGGCGCCTCGCGTAGGCCCGCGCCGACTTGATTCCGGCCGGCGTTCGATTACCATGTTTCGACCGTGATCGTCGAATGCCCGCACTGCAAGACCGCCCACTCCAAGCCGGAGCGCGACGTGAGTGGTGGTGCGGCTCTGGTCTGCCGTCGCTGCGGCAAGGATTTCGTCTACTTGGCGCCGAGCGCCGGGGGCGGTGACACCACCCCGAATACCCCGCCACCGGCCGAGGTGACGGCGAGCGCGGCGGCGCTGGCGCCGGCGCCCCTGAAGCCCGCGCCGCGAGTGCCGGTCACCGATTTCCACCTCGCGTCGACCGAGATCCGCACGATCCCGCTCGAGGTCACCGCCGCCCACAAGGGCGCGTTCAACACCGCCGCCACCATCGTCGCCGGATCGGCCGCCCAGGGCAGCGATCGGACGATCCGCGCCACCGCGTCGCAGCTGCGCGCCCAGCTCGACCTCATGCAGGCCGACGGCGGCACGCCGACGCCGCTGTCGCCCGAGCGGCCGCAAGAAGACGTGCGGACGGTCATCGCGCCGGCGTTGCTCTCCGTGGCCTCGGCGCGGCCGGCGGAGGTCCTCACCGGGAACGAGCCCACCGAGCCGCCGATCGCGACGCCTGCGAACAGCCGCCGGCAGAGCGCCAGCATCGGCGTGCTGGAGAGCGAGATCTCGGTGCCGGGCACCGGCCTGTTCTTCGACGAGGAGCCGCCGCGGGCGCGCAACACCGGCGGCGAGACGACCACGCCGCGCCGCGGTGCGCCGCCTGGGGTTGCCGCGTTGCCGCCGTTCCCGGTTCAGGCGCTCGTCGCCTGGCTCGTGAGCCTGTGGGCCTTCGTGCTCGGCCAGAAGCCCAAGCACCGCGTCGCGATCTTCGCCGGCCTCGCTCTGGTGGCGCTCGTCGCGCTCGGCGTCCTGGTCGCGGTCCTTCTGCCCGGGGCGCCGCCGATCATGTTTCTCGAGGAGCGCGCGCCGATGTTGGCCGGCCCCGGCTCCGAGGAGGCGTACCCGAAGGTCGGTGAGCTGCAGCGCGGCGAAGAGGTGCGCTTGCTCGCGGGCGGCGAGCCTGGACACTACGTGTTGGTCGCCGACATCACCGGGCGCGTCGGCTACGTGTCGGGGGAGGCGCTCTCGGTGCATCGCCCGATCGCCCGGGCCGGGGTGGCGTTCGTCGGCTGCCGGCAGTCGCCGCTCGAGCCCGACGCCGACGCCTGCAACGGCCGGGCGCAATCGCAGTTCGATTCGTGTCGGGAGGTCTGCGGCACCGAGCCCGACGAGAGCAAGTGTCTGGACCAGTGCCAGCGGCAGTTGAACGGCTGCGTGCTCGGGTGCGAGGGGAACCTCGGGGCCGTGGCGACCCCCGGCAACGCGCCGGTGGTGCTCGACGCGTCCAGCGACGCGAGCGCTGACGACGCGGCCCGCGCCGACGACAGCCGCGGCGCCGCCAAGCCCAAGAAGCCGGTGAAGAAGCCGAAGAGGCCCAAGAAGAAGTGACGGCCGCCGGCGGGCGTCCGGAGGGTGCGGACGGCGCGGCGCGCGATCTACTTCTTGAGCTGCGCGACCTGGGCGCGGATGCCGTCGACGTAGGACCGTGTCGAGGCTTCCACGACCCGCTCGGTGAGGGCGCCGAGGTAGTTCTCGAGCAGCACGGTGTTCGACACCCGCCCTTGGATGAGCAACGACGAGATCTGTCCGAGCGCCTCGCGCACGACCTTCTCGGTGGGGTGCTGCAGGAGCTTGTAGAGGATGTCGGGGTCGTCCGGGAGCTGATGGTGGCCGAGGAAGGCGTCCGCGGCCTCGCGGATCTCCTCGACCTCGCGGGCGGCACGCAGGCGCTCCAGGCGCAGGCGGTACTCCGACGGCGCCCGGCCGGTCGACTTGCGGGGACTGGAGAACACCTTCTCCCGCTCCGGCGCCCGAGCCGGCGCGAGGGCGTTACCGGCAGGCGCGCTCGCGCCGCCGCCGAACAACGCCTCCAGCTTGCGGCGATGCTCCGCGCTCGAGTCAGCCGTCGTCGCGGTGGCAGCGGACTTGTTTCTAGCACCCCAGGCTGCCGACGAAGGGGCATCACTGTTGCGGTTGGGGCCCCGAGTCACAAGGCCTCCCATCGTGAAATATGTTTCGGCATCAGGCGATCTACGAGATGAAAGGAGCGTACCACCCCCGAGCGCCATCCACAAGGCTTGGCGGCCACTTTTCAGCGCTCGGGTCTCTGCCGCGCCTCCCAGAGCCGCAAGGCTGCCATGATCTCGTCGCGCGCCGCCGCGAACCTCTTGGCGCGCTCGTCGTCGGTCTTCTTGAGCTCCTGCACCCGATGCTTCTCGAGCTCGGCGAGCTCCTTGGCGGCGTGCTGGTAGACGCGCAGCAACAGGCGGTCGACGGCGGTGCGCTGCTCCGGCGACAGTCGCTGCAACCGGGGCTTGCGGCGTCCGCGCGGCCGAGCGTTCGGCGCCGGGCGTCGCGGTGCGGGGTGCCGGTGCTTCTGACTGCGGCGCACCCGTGGCAGGCGGGCGGCGCCGCCGACCTCGTGGGCGCGCTTACCGGCGAGGATGCGACGTGCCTCCGGCTTGGAGCCCGCGGCCGTCGCCCGCCGTTTGCCGGCCTTGGTCTTGGCCTTGGTCTTGGTCTTGTGGCGCGGGCGCCGCTTGGCGCTCGGGGTGCGGTTGCTGCGCGCGGGTTTGCGGGAGGGACGCTTCATCCGTTTTCATCGTAGCGACGACCGGTGTCGGGCACAACAGCCGCGGCCGGTTGCGGATCGGGCCTCGGCGCCGAGTAGCGGAAGTGCAGGCGATAGATCGGCTCGCCGCGCTTCATGTGCGTCAGCTCCCGCTCGCTCTGCAGGCCGGTGGTGCTCTCGGCGCTGAAGCCGCCGGTGTCGCTCCGGTTCTCGAAGCCCGGCGCCGCGCCCAGGACCCGCAGCGCCTCGTGACCCACCGGCGCGAAGTCGGTCATCACGTGCACCTCGGCGCCGTCGGCGAGCTTCGGGGCCAGCGCCGCGAGCCAAGCGGCCGACACCACCCGCCGCTTCTGGTGGCGCTTCTTGAACCAGGGGTCGGGGAAGTTGACGGCGACGAACACGACGCTTCGTGCGCCGACGAGCTCCCCGAGGTGGGTGTTGGCGTTGGCGAGCATCGCCCACACGTTTGCCACTGCCGCGGTGCGGGCTCGTTGCAGCAGGTCGTCGACCAGGTGTTGGCGGATCTCGAGGCCGAGGACGTTCCACTCCGGGTGGCTGCGCGCCAGCGCCAGCGTGAAGCGGCCGTCGCCGAAGCCGACGTCGAGGGCGAAGGGCGCGGTGCGGCCGTAGGTCGCTCGCCAGTCGGGCACGCTGACGGCGCCGCGGACATTGAAGGGGTTGGCGTGCAGGCGGTGGCGCGGCCGGCGTGACATCAGCGCCCCCTTGCCGCCGCGTCACGGGTCGCGATCACGTCCCAAAGAGAATCGACGCTTGCCCTCACGACTCGCTCCAGGGGATAAACGCCACCCTGTCGATGTCGGCGGCGTCGAACAGCAGCATCAACAGGCGGTCGACGCCGAGCGCGATGCCCGCGGAAGGCGGGAGGGTGGCGAGCGCAGCGAGGAAGCGCTCGTCGAAGGGATAGTCGGCGAGCTGGAGTCGCCGGCGGCGAGCGCGGTCGTCCGCGAAGCGACGGCGCTGCAGGCCGGGATCGGTGAGCTCGCCGAAGCCGTTGGCGAGCTCGAGGCCACCGGCGTAGAGCTCGAAGCGCTCCGAGGCTCGAGGGTCGTCCGGGTCGAGGCGGGCGAGGGCGGCGAGCGGCGCCGGGTAGTGAGTCAGGAAGACGGGCTTGGGGTCGGCGACGATCTCGGGCTCGACACGGGTGAGGAAGACGCGATGGAAGAGATCGTCCCAGGTGTCGTCCGCGGCAAACCGAACGCCGGTGGCGGTCAGCCGGGCCTGGAGACCTTCGACGCTCTGGGCCTCGAGGATGGAGAAGCCGGCGTGCTGCACGAAAGCCGCCTCCACGCTGAGGCGGCGAAACGGTGGCTGCAGGTCGATGCTCTTGCCCTGGTAGGGGATGCGGACACCCAGACCGGCGGCGGTGGCGGCGGCGGCGAGGAGCCCTTCGCAGTCGGTGAGGAGCTCTTGCCAGCCGGCGTCCCGGCGGTACCACTCGAGGAGGCGGAACTCGGGGCGATGGCAGCTGGTGAAGTCGCGGTCCCTGAACACCGGGGCGATCTGATAGGCGCGCGTCACACCGGCGGCGAGCAGGCGCTTCATCATCAATTCGGGCGAGGTCTGGAGAAAGCGGCGCTGCACCTCGTGCCCGACGCGGAGGGCGGTCGCCGGTGCTTCGATCTGCGGCTCGGGCGCCGGCGCGGTGACCGCGACCGGGGTGTCGACCTCCAGAAACCCGCGGCCGTCGAAGAAGGCGCGCACCGCCTTGATGATCGCGGCGCGTCGGTGCATCCCCTCCAAGTTCATTCGCCGCGCTCCTCGTCCCACCGCACCCGGGCGCCCTTGTGGGCCGACGGGCCCCTGGCCTATCGGATCTTGCGGCGCGGCTGTCAACAGGGGTGGTGGCCGCTCGTCGTCCTCCTTTGTATGCCGATCGCGGCCCATGCCGCCGGCTGGTGGAACATCGACAAGGGGACGGCGAGCTTCGGGCAGGGGGCGGCGAGCCTGGCCGATCCGCGGGACCCGACGGCCATCATGCACAACCCCGCGGGGCTCGCCGGCGTCAAGGGGTTGGCCGTCGTCGTGGACGCCGATTGGATCTTCGATGCCCGCACCTTCGCGCGCGCCAGTGACGACCCGATTGGGAGCGGCACGCTGACGCGCTACACCTCGGTCGCGAACGGCTGGACCCCGACGCTGCCGAGCCCGGCGCTGTTCGCGTCCTACAACCTCGAGAGGCTCGGCCTCGGCGGGCTCACGGTGGGCGGCGGCGTCTACGGCCCACCAAGGGTCGACCACGTCTGGCCGAAAGAGGGCGCACAGCGCTATTCCGAGGTCGAGTACCACGCGCTGCAGATGAGCATGACCTTGGGTGCGGCGTACGAGCTGCCCTGGTATCAGCTGCGGCTCGGGGTCGCGGGGATGCTCATCCGCGAGACCGTGGACGCCGGCTTGAACATCAGCGGCGTGTTCCCGCCGCTCGCCCAGCCGGAGGACCCGTCGTACGACGCCTACGTGCACGTGCGCGCCGTCGATCCGTGGATCCCCTGCGGCATCGTCGGGATCTCGGGCGCGCTATCCCCGGCGCTGACGATCGCGGCGTCCTATCAGCTACCCTTCGACGTCCATGCGTCCGGCAAGGCCGACCAGATCGCTCTGGCCTCCGGCCTGGCGCGCCTCGCGAGCGTTCGCGGCGACCAGATCGACGCGCGGATGAAGCTGGCGGCGGTGATCACCGTGGCGGCGACCTACCGCGCCCTCAAGGAGCGGCTGGCGCTGTCCTTGGCGTTCGTCCACGAAGGCTGGCATCGCAACGACACGATCTTGTTCCAGCCCAAGGACATCGTGATGTCGGACGTCAGCCGCGGCGACACCACGTTGCAGGAGATCAAGATCACGTCTCATTGGCAGGACACCTTCAGCGTTCGCGGCGGCGCCCAGTACCAGCTGCTCCCCGATCTCCTGGCGCTGCGTCTCGGCGGCTTTTACGAGAAGGGCGCGGTGCCCGAGGAGTACCTGAGCGCGTTCTCGCTCGATCTCGACAAGGTGGGTGCGACCCTCGGGGCGCGCCTCGATCTGCCGCTCGGGATCTTCGTCGACGTCGCCGCCGGCTATTTGTACTGGCTGCCGGTGACGGTGACCAACACCAACATCAAGATCGTCAACCCGCTCACCCTGCCGCCGTCAGAGCAGTGGCCGATCGCGAACGGCGACTACAGCAACCACCAGGTCCTGGCGATGCTGGCCGTCGGCGTGGCACTCGGGGCGGCACCGGCGGCTGCGCCGTTGGCTGTCGGGGGACCAAATTGTTGCCGCGAACGCGATTGACATCCGTACGGCTCTTGTTTACGATTCCGCTACCCTTGCGCCCGGATGTGCCGGTCGCGGCGGCATATCCCTAGGATATGGGAGGAAAGCAGTCATGGCCATACATCATCCGTCGATGTCTAAGCAGGTCGAGAAGTACACGGCTACCCAGATCTTCGAGGAGTTCCTCCCGAAGGTCCTAGAGGCCCAGAAAGATATCGCCAAGCAGCTCAACGCAGTTTGCGTCTTCAAGGTGGACGGCAAGGACGGCGGTACCTGGACTGTCGATCTCCCGAAGCAGAAGGTAAACCACGGCGATCACGATCATCCCGACATGCGCCTCGAGCTGTCGGCGGACGATTTTGACGCGCTGCTCGCCGGGAAGCTCGATGCCGCCGAGGCGGTGAAGGCGAAGCGTCTGTTTTTCACCGGCCGCCCGCAGTTGCTCGTGGGCATGGCCGCGCTCTTGCGTCCCGCAGACAACAACTAGCTGCGTTTGCCGATAATCTGCAACCTTATTCTCAACACAGGAAGAAAGAACCAGGAGAAATATCATGTCGATCAAAGTTGCCGCCCCGAAGAACGAGTTTCAAGCTGCCGCGCTCGTGCTCGACAACGCCGCTGACGCCCTCGCCAAGGCCAGCAAGAACTCGCTGGAAGAGGCCGGCAAGAGCGTGAAGCGGGCCGGCCAGGAGGGCGCCAAGGCTCTCGGTCATCTCGACGGCGCGGCGATGAACGCGGTGTTTGCGCTCGGCCACACCGGCCTCGCGGGTCTCGCGGCGTTGGACGGCGTTGCTTATGACGCCGAGGCGGCGATGCGGGCGGGTGCCGGCGCGGCGATCGGCGCGGTGGCGACCGGTGGCTGGGCCATCGAAGGGATGGCGACCGGCGCGCGCTTCGTGCTGCTGAACATGGCCAAGGGCTTCGTGGCGCTCGCGAACGCGATCGACCGCGGCCTGCTCGGCAACGCCGGCACCAACGCGCTGGTGGTCAAGAGCCTCGGCGACCCGAACGCCAAGCGGTTGTCGGAGCGTCTGTTCGACGCCGCCGGCGACCAGTTCAAGCTCTCGGGTGAGGCGCTGTCGTTCGGTTGGGACGCCTACGCCGACGCGGCGCGCGAGCTCGCGAAGGCGGGCGGGCACGTGGCCGGCTCGATCACCAACGTCGGCTACTTCGCGATGCACACCGGCGCGATGGCCGGCAACCTCGGTCTCGCGGCTTTGCAGGCGGCGGCGCCGCTCCCGTTGAAGGCGGCGGAGCTCGCGGTGCGCGTCGCCAAGGTGGGCGTCGAGTTCGCGGAGAAGGGTGTCGAGGGCGCCCGCGACTTGGCGTTGCTCAGCGCCGAGCTGACCGCGGCGGCCGGCAACGCGCTCGCGCAGCCGGACCAGGCCAAGTACCAGATCAGCGAGAAGACCATCGCTGACTTCGAGAAGCGCTTCAACGCCATCAAGGCCGCGGCGTAATCGAGGGTCGCACCTCTTCGTGTGAGTGAGGGTGGCGGGTCCACGGGTCCGCCACCCTTTTTTTTCGGGGGACCGCCCGCCGGGTGAAGTGCCGCGCCTTCCCCGGAGCCACAGGGGCGCCGGCTCTGCGTCCCTCCGTGCCCCCGCACCTCGCCCTGGTGAAGCCAGTGGCTCGGTCTTTTCGCCGGGCACAAAGCCGATCTCCGAGTTTGCGACCGCGCAGCCAGACCCACGGAGACCCGGCCTTGACTGCGGCGCTGATGTCTGGTTCTCATGGCCGCCACCGGAAGCGGGAGCTCTACTCCTGTTGACCAATCAGAAAGAAGGGAATTCTCATGGCCATCAACCCGAAGTTCCTTTTCGAAGTTCTCTTGCGCTCGCACGTTCAGGCCAACAAGATCGGGGCCGCGGCGGTGGACGCCTACGTGATGTTCACCGTGGCCGGCAAGAACAGCGGCATCTGGACGTTTGATCTGCGCAAGAAGGGCGCGCACGACGTGCTGCGCGGCAAGGTCAAGGACCCCGGGTTGCACATCATGCTGGACGAGGGGTTCCTCGATACGTTCATCGCCGGCGAGTTCGACGCCAAGAAGGCGATCGCGGACAACAAGCTCGGGATCGTGGGCAGCGAGAAGGTGTTCAAGGCGTTTGCCGGGTTCTTGAGCGGCAAGTCGGCTGCGAAGCTCGGGGCCACCAAGGCCGCAGCCGGGCTGGCGGCGCCGAAGGCCGGGAAACCGACCCGGGGCGCGGCGAAGTCGGACCGGGGCGGGCGTCGGGCGAGCGCGCAAAAAGCGCGTTGACTCCGAACGAACGGTTCGGTATCCTTCCGGCACGTTCGAGCAATGGATGCCATAACTTGGCGTAAGGAATAACCAAAACTGGAGGATTGTCATGGTCGAAGCAGCTAAGGGTGCGGGTTCGCGCGAGATCCAGAATATCAACGTCAATCAACGCGAGGTCGGGTTCCGCGCCGGGACCGGCAAGAGCCTCGACCAAGACTACAAGGGCGGGAGCGGCAACCTCGAGGTCGATCTGTTCAAGTCCTCGGGCGCCAACTTCAAGCAAGCGGCCAAGGACGCGGTGAACTCGGTTACCGCCGCCGGCAACCTGATCGTCGGCGTGCCCGAGGCGGGCGTCGGCCTGCTGTATGGCGTGGTCACGGCCCTTCCGGACACCGCGTGGGCGGGTTTCCACACCCTGCGCGCCGGAACCCAGAAGCTCGCGCTCTTGGACAAGATGTACAACGAGGAGTTGGACAAGAGGGGCATCGGCGGCGCCGAGCGCGCTCGGCTGGACGCCACTTGGGCCACCGTGAAGGCGCACATCAAGAAGGGCTGGACTGACGAAGACTGGAACACCTTCGTTCGCGGCGGCGAGCGCATCGGTAAGGGCGCGATGTTCACCGTGCAAGACGGCGCCGCGGCGATCAAGAACGCCGCTGACGGCGTGGCCGAAGGCGGCGCAGGCATCGTGGTGGGCGCGGGCAAGGGTGTGCCGTACGTGATCGGCAAGGCCATTGGCTACACGATGGAGTACGTCGGCGCCGCCATCGAGGCGATCGCCGGCAAGATCAGCTCGCTCGGCAACTCGCTCGAGGAGCGCTCCAACCGGATCTATGACAACTCGCCCGAGGCCAGGCAGATCGAGCCGCGCTTCAGCTTCGCGAAGTAGTCCGTAGCCGAGCTGTGTTTTCGTACACCGCAGGTGGTGCAGCTCGCGCCACCTGCGGTTTTTTTTGCCCGGCCGACGGAGAACCGTCCGCGAATACCTACGGCGCGGTGATGAACCCGGCGAGCGCCGACGCCGCGACCACCGCGGGCGAAGCGAGATACACCTGCCCGGGGCCGGAGCGACCGGCGAAGTTTCGGTTGATCGCCGACACCGTGACCTGCGAGGCGCGGTCGGAGACCCCGGGGCCGGCGTTGATGCAGGCGCCGCACGACGGGTCGATGAGGGTGGCGCCGACTTTCGCAAAGGTCTCGAGGTAGCCCTGGGCGTTGCCGTAGGCCTTGACGGCCTGCGAGCCGAACTGGATGTAGAGCCGCACCCCGTCCTTCACCCGTCGGCCGGCATTTGCGGCCGGTGTGAGCACCGCCGCATAGGCGTCGAGGTCGGCGCGCTTGCCGCCGGTGCACGAGCCGCCGTAGGCGATGTCGATCTCGACCCGGCGGTCGAGGCTGGCGATCGGCACGCCCGAGCGTGGATCGCCGGGGAGCGCCACCATCGGCTCGATCGCCGCGAGATCGAAGGCGAGGCGGTGGGCGTAGCCGGCGTCCGGATCCGACGTGACGACGCGACGCTCGAGCTCCAGCGGCGGCAGGTGACGCAGCGCCGCGAGGGTTTGCACTACGGTGGGGTCGGCGGCGACGAAGCCGGTGAAGGCGCCGGCCTCGACCGCCATGTTGGTGACGGTGGCGCGCTCGTCCAAGGGCAAGGCGGCGACGCCGGGGCCGCAGAGCTCCAACACCTGGCCGATGGCCTTGCCGCTCCTGACGTAGGGGTGGGCGAGGATCGCGAGGATCAGGTCTTTGGCGGCGACGTGGTCGCGGAAGCGCCCGATGAGCTCGATGCGCACGCTCTCGGGCACGCGCAGGCGGACGTCCCCGGTGAGCCAGGCGTTCGCCATGTCGGTGGCGCCGACGCCGAAGGCCAACGCGCCCAAGGCACCGGCGGTGCAGGTGTGTGAGTCGGTGCCGATCACGAGCTGCCCCGGCAAGGCCAGCTCGTCGAGGACGGCGTTGTGGCAGATGCTGACGCTGCCGCCGCCGTCGACCTCGCCGTACAGCTCGATGCCCTGCTCGCGGCAGAAGCGCGCCTGGGCGGTCGCGAGATCATCGGCGAGGGCGAGCAGGCCCTGTCCCCTTTGTGACTCCGGCATTACGTCTTTCAGAAAGGTCAGGTGATCGCGGAAGGCGTAGCAGCTCTCGGGGTCGGCCACCCGTGGCGCCGGACCGCAGCCGGCGCGAAACAGCACCGCGGCCATCGGCGTGACGTAGTCGTGCGAGAACCGCAGGTCGGCGCGGCAGAAGACCGCGTCACCGGGCGCGACCGCATCGAGGCCGACCTCCCCGCTGTGGCGGTCTCGCACCGCGTGCGCCGCGATGATCTTCTCCACCGCGGTCATCGCTCGCCTCGGGGTCGTCGGGATGTCGGGGACGACCTCGCCCTTCAGGCGGGCGCGGTTGTAGGCGAACAGGCCGCCGTGGCGGATGATGGCGGCGGCGATCGGGTCTTGGCTCTGACAGAGCTCGGCGGTGGGGATCTTCTCCCCGGCGCGGATGCGCGCCAGGAGCCCGAAGTCGGTGGAGGTGTAGAGACCGATGTTCTGGCAGTTCTGCTCGAAGATCTTCTCGAAGCTCTCGGCGACGAGGAGTCGCACCCCGGCGGCCTTGAACGAGAACGGCGCGGTCTCGCGACTCGAGCCGCAGCCGAACGAGCGGCCGGCGACGACGACGTCGAAGTGGCCGTCTCGGATCGCATCCTTGCCGACCGCGAGGCTCGCGAGGCCGGTAAGGCAGTAGCGCCCGAGGGTGTCGTCGTACCAGTAGCACGCCCACCCGGGGGTGATAGCGTCGGTCGAGACGTTGTCGAGTAGGTCGGCGGGCGGCGCGGGCTCGAGCTCGCCGTCGAGCTGGCGGCGCAGGCGGGCGCCGTCCTGGCACAGGTAGAGGATCCGATTCGCGAAGCTCGAGGTGGTTTGGTGCATAGACGAACCCGGCGCTAGGATAGGCACCGGCGGCGCGGGGCCACAAGCTCACCTTTGCGCAACACGGACCTACGGGGTACTCTTCCTGGCGCATGCCGCTGCCCGCACATCTCGAGAAGATCCGCGCCCAGGTCGAACGCTATGCACGCGACTTTGGGCTCGATTTCTACGACACCATCTTCGAGTCGGTGTCGTACGACGAGATGAACATGATCGCCGCCTACGGCGGTTTTCCGACCCGCTACCCCCACTGGAAGTTCGGCATGGAGTACGAGCACCTGGCGAAGAGCTACTCGTACGGGTTGTCGAAGATCTACGAGCTGGTGATCAACAACGACCCTTCGTACGCCTACTTGATGGTGTCGAACGCCGACGTCGATCAGAAGATGGTGATGGCCCACGTCTACGGTCACGTCGACTTCTTCAAGAACAACTTTTCGTTCGCGCACACCAGCCGCAAGATGATGGACACGATGGCGAATCACGGCACCCGGATCCGCCGCTACATCGATCGCTACGGGGTCGAGAAGGTCGAGGGGTTCATCGACCGGGTGCTGTCGATCGAGAACCTCGTCGACCGCCAGGCGCCGTTCATCAAGCGGCGCTCGGAGAAGGCCGAGAAGCCGGAGCGCGACGTCGAGGTCACCGACGTGCCGCGCCTGAAGACCGACCGCGAGTACATGCAACGCTACATCAACCCCGACGAGTTTATCGAGGAGCAGAAGAAGCGCATCAAAGAGGAGCGCGAGCGGGCGCGGCGCTTCCCGGAGCGGCCGGAGCGCGACGTGATGCTGTTCGTGCTCGAGAACGCGCCGCTCGAGAACTGGGAGCGCGACGTGATGGCGATGCTGCGCGACGAAGCCTACTACTTCGCGCCGCAGGGCCAGACCAAGGTCATGAACGAGGGCTGGGCGTCGTTCTGGCACACGACGATCATGACCCAGAAGGCGCTCGAGCCCTCGGAGCTCATCGACTACGCCGATCGCCACGCCGGGACGATGGGGGTGCAGCCCGGGACCATCAACCCCTACAAGCTCGGCCTCGAGTTGTTTCGTGACATCGAGGACCGCTGGAACAAGGGTCGCTTCGGAAAAGAGTGGCAGGAGTGCGACAGCCTCGCGAGGCGCAAGAGCTGGGACACGCGCGAGGGCCAGGGGCGCAAGAAGATCTTCGAGGTGCGCCGTCACTATAATGACGTCACCTTCATCGACGAGTTCCTGACCATCGACTTCGTGCGCGACCACAAACTGTTCACCTACGGCTTCAACGAGAAGACCAACAACTGGGAGATCACCGACCGCGAGTTCAAGGCGGTGAAGAACAAGCTGTTGTTCTCACTGACGAACTTCGGTCAGCCGGTGATCCAGGTGGTGGACGGCAACTTCGAGAACCGCGGCGAGCTGTTGTTGAAGCACGTCTACGAGGGCACGCCGCTCCGCCAGGACTGGATGAGGGACACCTTGAAGAGCCTGCACGCGATGTGGACCCGGCCGGTGGGCATCGTGACCCGGGCCGACGACAAGGTGGTGCTGGAGCGCTTCGACGGCCGCGATTACAAGCAGACGGAGATCGAGACCGAGCCATGACGACCAAGTCCAAGCCGAAGGCCAAGAAGCCGGCCGCGAGGCCGAAGAATATCCGCAGCGCCAAAGCGGCCGGTCGCTGGCAGTGGAACCCGCGGGTGGCGTGCCGGACGCTCGACGGCACCGCGTTCATCCTGTTGAACAGCCGGATGCTGCGCTTGAACGAGGTCGGGACCTTCATCTGGGAGAGCTTCGAGCACGCCGCGACCATCCCGCAGGTGGTGGCCAAGATCGTGCGAGAGTTCGACACCACCGCGACGCGAGCGCTCGCCGACGCCCAGGGGTTCGTGGGTGTGCTCGCGAAAAGAGACGTGCTGGTGCCGGTCAGGGCCAAGACGGGCTCGGGGAGGTCGCTGTGACATCGATGCGGACTCTGCGTTTGGGGCTGGTGGCGGTGCTGCTGTTGCCGTTCGGCTGCTCGGGGAGCTGCGGCCGGGCGCGGGTGACGTACAACGAGCCGCGGCTGGCTTTTGAGTTTCCGCTCGACGGCAGCGTCCTCGGACCCACCGACGATGTCAGCTCGGCGGCGGGGATCCAGAGCAACGTCCAGGCGACCGTCACCAACATGAACGACGGCGACAGCATCTACCTGTGGAACAGCGTCGACGGCGCCGCGCACCGGGTGGAGGGGACCGTCAGCGGCGATCGGGTCGTGTTCCCCGGCTACACCTTGCCGTCGGGGGCGGTGATCCTGCGGGTCGCGATCCCGGCCTGGGAAGAGTCGATGAAGTGCGAGGGGGACCGTTGCGCCCAGGTCACCGTCACCGTCAAGCTCGCGGCGTGTGCCTTCAACGATCCGGCGGACGGCAGCGTCCTCACCGCGGAGAACCCGGAGTACGTCAACGCCCAGGATCCCTTCGACCCGTTCGAGGTCGACGTCGAGCTCGATTGCTTCGGCGGCACCGAGGGCGAGGTGGTCTTGCTGCGCGTCAACGGCGGTCTGCCGCGTACCGCGGTGCTGGGTGCCCTGTCGGGCCTGCCGGGGCTGCGCGCCACGTTCTTGCGGGTGCCGCTCGCCGAGGGGCCGAACGCCCTCGCCGCGGTGCCCCAGGTTGCGGCCGCATCGGGGGCGCCGACCACGGCGACGGTGACGGTTGACACCGCGCGCTGTCTCGCGGTGTTGGAGCCGATCGACGGCGCGAAGCTGCTCGCCAAAGACGACGCCGATCTGAACCCGGTCGGCGGGATGCAGGCGACCCTCGACCTGGTCACCAATTGCGGCAGCGCGTCGACGGTCACGATGCACTACCGCAAGCGCAGCGCGAATGATCCGCAGCCGGCGTACACGACTCTGATCTTGTCGACGCCGCCGGTCGCGACCGCGGATCCGTTGGGGTGGCGCTTCCGGATGACCAGCGTGCAGCTCGACGAGAGCGCCGGCCCGAGCCGCTACGACATCGAGCTGGTCGGCGTGGTAGAAGAGAACCCCGGGCAGTCGGGTGTGACGCTGCCGACGCGCTATTGGGTCGACTCGAACCCGCCGACCGTGGTGCCGCTCACCCCGGGCCCCGGGGGGTGCTACGTCGGTTCGCAAGATCTCTACACCGCGATCCCCGGCATCCAGACCGACGCCAACGGCAACGTCGCCGGCGCCGAGGACGGTGCCGAGGTCTGGGTGATGGTCTACCCGACGAGCGGGACGGCGACCGCGTGCGTTGCCGATACCGACTGCGCCGCGCCGCAGCTGTGTCGCGACGCATTCTGCCGCGGCGTGGGGACGGTGACCGCCGGCAGCTTCATCGTGCGTCAGGTGGACCTGGGGGACGGTGACGTGACCGTGGAGTACACCGCGCTCGACGTCGCTGGGAATCGGAGCGCGGCGCGTCGCGCCCAGGTCACGGTGTCGACGACGCCGCCGACGGTGACGATCTCGGCGCCGGACGACCAGGCGCGCCTCGGCGTGGCCGACGACATGGAGCGGAACATCGCCGGCCTGCAATACGACGTCGGGCTGACGCTGGCCAACGTGCCGGCGGGCTCGATCGGGCGGCTGTTGACCGGCGACGCGACCTACAACTTCGTGCCGCCGGTCGGCGTCGGCGGCACCATCTTGCAGCCGGTGTCGCTCTCGGACGGCGCCCACACCCTGGTGGCGCGCGTGAAGGACGTCTGCAACAACGACGTCGACAGCGCCCCGATCACGGTGACGGTGTCGTCGTCGCCCGCGGCGGTGGTGGTGACGCCTTACGTCGCCGACAACTCGGGCTGTGCGGTGAACGACCAGACGGCGTGCGCCTCGGCCGCCGGTTGCATGTGGAACGCGACCGGGGCCGCCGGTTGTGTTGCCGACTTTACCCGTCGGCGCGCGCTCGCCGACGGCTTGACCATCCGGCAGACGCAGGTGGATCTAGACGTCGCGACCGGGCTCGGGCTCGCCGGCTACCCGCGCACCGTGACCGTGGAGGTCTTTCCGGGCTCGACGACGACGGCGGGGGTGCGGCAGTGCGCCGGGGTTCCCGCGGCCGGGCCGATCGCGACGGTTTTCGAGACCGCGGGCGGCGTGTTGTTCACCGGCGTGCCGCTCGCCTCGGGGCAGAACTGCATCGCGGTCTCGGTCGACGACGCGATCAACAACCTGAGCGAGAACGTGCTGGTGACGGTCAAAGACACGGCGCCGGTGCCCACCTTCAACCCGGCGGTGGCGGCGAGCCCGACCGACAGCAACGGCGGCCTTCCGGGGTTCAACCAGACGCTCACTGTGGAGCTCGCGGCCGCCGACACTCAGAGCGGCGTGATCTCGGTGACGGTCGGCAAAGGCGGCACGGTCTACAATGTCCTGAGCGCGCCGATCGGCGCCGGGGCGACGAGCGTGACCTTCACCGACGCGAGCTTGCCGTCGGGGACGGGGATCGAGCTGACGCCGGTTTACACCGACGCGCTCGGCAACACCGCGAGCGGCGCGATGGCGACGATCACGACGCCGGCAGCGGGGCCGGAGCTCGTGATCTCGGCGCCGCCCGCCGGCAGCGCGACGGGCAACACCGCCTTCGAGGTGCACGCGGTGTACGTCGGCGCCGAGGCGTCGGGCACCTACGCCAACGCGGCGTGCTCCTTGTTCATCGACGGCAGCGCCAACGGCACCGCCACCTGGACCGAGCCGACCGCGGCGCCGCTCGTGATCGACACCGCGGCGGACGCCTCGGAAGCGACGCACGACGTTCGCGTCGAGTGCGGCTCGGGGGTGAGCCAGACGATCCGGGTCACCATCGACGACACCGCGCCGCCGGCGCCGGACCTGCGCAGCGAGGATCCCGGCACGCCCGGGCGTCTGGTGTTCAGCCCGCCGGGCTACGTCAACACCCTCGTCGCCGACGACTCCGGGCTCGCCGGGCTGCAACACTCGGTGGGGGTGGTCGTGCACACCGGTGGCGCCGATCCCGCCGGGTGGACGGTGTCGCTGTCTGTCACGCCACCGGGCGCCGGGAGCGCGACCACCTACAGCACGGTGCTCGCGACCGGCGGCGATCCGGTGCTCGTCACCTTCGGCAACGTCGACTTCGGCGTCGCCACGTCGGGCTCGATCTCGTTCCAGGCGCGGGTGACCGATCTCGGCGGCAACCAGGCGACCGGCACGGCGGCGACGTTGACCGTCGACATGGTGCCGCCGGTGTTGACGCAACAGTCGCCGCCGCCGTCGCAGACGTTGCTGTCGCGTTCGGACGACGCCAATGTCGATTCGACGTATGTCGACTACGCGTTCAAGTACGACGTGACCGGTGACGCCGTCGGCAACGTCTCGTTGACCATCGACCCGCCACCGCAAGGCAAGACCGCGAGCGACTTCCCGCTCACGCTGCCCGCGACGGCGACGGTGAGCTTCCCGACCCTGGCGTTCGCGGACGGGTTGTACCGGGCCACCGCGTCAGTGTCCGACCTGGCCGGGAACGTGGCGCCGGCGAGCTCCTACAGCTTCGAGGTCAAGGGGCTGGAGGCGCGGGTCAACTGGGCGATCCCCGGCGGTCCGGGCTCCGTCAACAACGGGCGCGACAACGATCCGAATCAGACCGGCATTCAGGCGACCTTCGCCTTCAACGTGGTGGCGTTCGCGCCGGGGACGACGCTGAAGCTGTGCTCGACCGAGCCCACGGCGGGCGCGGTGGGCACCTGCGCCGCCGGCAGCGAGCTCGATTGTTGCCGCTGGCATCCGGACGGTAACCCGCTGAACATCCGCACGGACTTCGCGACGCCGGATCCGACCGCGGGCTATGTCATCGCCACCGGCGTGCTCGTCGGGTCGTTGGCGGCGAGCTCGGCGTTCATGTCGGCGGTGACGCTCGCCGACGGGCTGCAGACCATCCACGCCGAGGTGGTGGCGCCGGACAAGAACCCCGACTCGTTCTCGTCGTTCTTCGCCTTCAGCGTCGACTCGGTGCCGCCGTCGGTCAGCGCGGTCGACTACGTCGACAACAAGACCGCGAACGACCAGAGCGGCTATTTCCTGCTCGGCGAGACCGAGCGCACCCGAACGGCGGACCGGCTCCGGACCCGGCTCGACATCACCGTGACCGGCTCGACCCCGGGTCGCAGCGTCGACGTCCTGAGCGACGTGCCGGCGGCGAGCACGGTGGTGAGCGTCGCGGGCGTGGTGCTCGGCGGCGACGCGACGACGCAGATCGCGAGCGTCGACGTGGATCTGTACGGTGGGCGGCAGCATGTGTTCGTGCGGGTGAGCGACGACGCCGGCAACTACAACGACGTCACGACCGACCTGGTGGCGTCGCAGGACGTCGTCGTCGACCTGATCCCGCCGACGGTGAGCCTGCCGGGGCCGGCGCATGGCGCGGCACCCTACACCTCGGCGGACGGGACGCCGGACGGGAACCAGAAGCTCGGCGTCGGCGTGCTGGTGGCGGTGGCGGACAACGAGGATCTCGCGGGCGGGCAGCTGACCTTGCGGTCGTTCGACGCTGCCGCCGGGGGCACGGCGCTCGAGAGCGCGGTGGTGACGCTCACCGCCGGCCAAACCAGTATCTCGTTCCCGGCGTTCCTGCTGCACATGGGGAAGAACTACCTCGAGGCGGAGCTCGTCGACGCGGCGGGCAACAAGACGACGACGGCGCGGACGCTGTATCCGGCGGACTTCTACGGGCCGGGTCTGACGCTCCAGGTCTGGTCGGTGAGTCCGCTCCAGCACCAGTCGACCTGTGAGGTCGACGCGGTGGATGGCTGTGTTGCGGACTACAAGAACCCGGACAACAACGACGGCCTCGCGCTGTTGGATTTGGATGCTACCGATCCGTATCGGAACAACGGTGGCACCGACCTGCGCTACACGCTATCGGGCCTCGTGAACAGCGACGCGACGATCGAGGCATCTGCAGCCACGGTGTGGTTGGAGTCGCTGATCGTCGGGGTGACGTCGACCTACGAAGAAGTGGACACCAGTCGTATCGGGGTGGCGACCGACCTGACGCTCGGGTCCTACCCGGCGGGCTACCGGTTGGCGCCTGGAGTGGTGCGGGCGGTGCGGGTGGCGGCGATCGACAGCAACGACAACGTCAGTCATTCAGACCCGATCTACCTCAAGCTCAGTTTGGACGGCGTGTTGGTGGTCGTGGAGCGACTGAACGGGTTGGTGCCGCCGGGGGCGACCGGCGACTTCCTGGCGAACGACATTTACTGGGGGCCGGCGGAGAATCTCGGCGCGCCCGGCGCCTTCGCCACCAATCTGCGGGTGCGGGTCACGAGGACCTCGGCTGCGGCGCTGACGCCCACCACCATCGACTTCCAGGTGAACACCAGCACGACGGCGGATGTGACGCTCGCGACGATCTCGTCGACGGTCTTCGAGGTCGACTTCAGCGGGGTGGTCCTGCGGACCAGCCCACATCCGGGGGACCGAGCGGCGGACAAGATCAACAGCGTCATCGTCACGGTGAACTGCGCGGCCGCCGCGAATTGCGGCTTGCGGCAGTACAACAACATCATCGCCGACATCGATCCGCCGACGTTCCAGTTCGACCGTTGCTCGTTGTGCAAGCTGGGGGTGCCGCTCACCGGCGGCGGCATCTGTCCGACGGATCTGACGACCTGCGTGGACGCCGGGCAGTGGGACGGCGACAACCAGGCGAACATGGTGGGGGCGGCGTCGCCGGCGGTTTGGAACGCGGCCGGGGATCAGGACCTGACGCCGTCGAATGGTTTCACGATCCTCGCCACCGGCAAGCCCCTCACGGTCCGGTTGTTGGGCGTGGAGCCGGGCGAGCGGGTGCGGCTGGTGTCGAACCGGGGCGGGCTCACGGGCAACGACGAGGCGGCCACCGGTTGTCCGACCTGTCAGGCGGGTTCGGCGACGTTCAGAGAGCTGAACGTGCCGACGCTCGCGGGTGCGGAGGCGCATCAGCTGACGGTGGCGTTCATGGATCGGGCCGGGAACCAGGCGACGATCACGACGCCGCGGGATCCCGAGACCCTTTACGCCAAGACCGACGTGTTGGTGCCTGGGGCGGCGCAGGCGACTTGTTGCATCGGCGAGTCGACGACGCCGTACACCGTCTCGACGCCGGCGAGCGATCCCTCGACCTACGAAGACCCGAGCTGTGCGGCGCACTGCGCGGTGACCGGCAAGTGCGATCGGCGCAAGGGCAAGGCGACGCTCGTGTGGCAGGCGCCGGCGGAGGACGGGGCGAGCGGCGGGGCGGTCGTGAGCTATCAGATCCTGGTCGCGGCGCGCGGCATTCCATACCCGCAGCCGCCCACCGCCCAGAGCGTCACGTACACCCAGTGCGCCGAGCTCGTGGCGACGGACGCGGCCAAGGTGGAGCAGGTCGTCAACGTGACGGCGACCGCGGCGCCGGGCGGGCAGGAGCGGGCCGGCATCACCGACCTCTATCCGCATCGCTCGTATTGCTTCGCGGTTCTCGGCGTCGATGATGCTGGGAACAAGGCGGTGGTGGCCAGCTCGGTTCGGGAGCGGGCGATGCCGCTCGTCAATTATCCTCAGGTGGTGGGGTTTGATCCGGTTTCTCCGGTCGACGACAGCGCTGCCGCGGCCCTGGCCTCTGTCGCTTCATCAACATGGTTTGGCAACACCGTGACCGCCCTCGGTGACCTTGATGGTGA
Organism: Deltaproteobacteria bacterium; assembly: GCA_016218825.1. Taxonomy (GTDB): domain Bacteria; phylum Myxococcota; class XYA12-FULL-58-9; order XYA12-FULL-58-9; family XYA12-FULL-58-9; genus JACRCV01. Next base: position 6,877 of record JACRCV010000097.1, on the reverse strand, counting down.
CGGCCGTGGCGATTTCGGCGTGACCCGACGGACCGAGGTGTTTTCGGTGTCGCTCTTCTTGAGCAGTGGGAGCCTAACCTCACCAGACGTTGTCATTATGTCGCCGGCCAACGGGCCTGGTCTTTTCGGCGTCAACATCGCGGGCGGCGACTTCGATGGCGATGGACTCTCGGACCTCGCCGTGTGCGCCCCCACCATGCCGACAACCGGTGCAACTAGTTCTGGGGCCGCGGCTGGTGCGCTCTATCTGTACTACGGCAAGGCAGGCGAAGGCATCCGCCGAGACTTGAACACAACGGATTTTCAGTTGCCCTCAGTGACGCCGGATGTCGCGCTGCTCGGACCCGCCAATGCGAGGTTCTGCTATCGTTTGAGCCTTGGCGACGTGGACGGACGCCACGGCGCCGACATCGTAGTGACGACACAGCCAACAGGGAACAAGCCGCGCGTGTACGGCTTTTTTGGAGGATCCCGTTCTCGTTTCCCGTCCTCGGGTTCGGCTACCAGCTTGATAAACCTCGATTTGGTATCAACGCCCAGCTCCGGCTTCGCCAATCGGCCCGAGCTCTCACTCCAGCGCAAGGCGTCGTTGTTCGGCCTCTTTCCGTTCTTCCTTACCGTTGCCGACGTCAATGGCGACGGGGCGGGTGACGTTGTGGTGAGCGACAATACGGCAAGCCACGACTCGTCGGGGTCCTGCAACAATTGCGGCGAGGTTTACGTCTACCGTGGTGGCGCGGGTCTAGTGGGCGATGTTGCAGCACCGGATTCAGCGCCTTCGCAGCTCATGACGGTATTGCGCTATCCTGCAGGTGGCGTCAACTTCGGTCAGACTCTTCTCGGCATCACCAACCCACTCGGTGCGGCGGACTTGGCCGACTGGCTCCTTGTACAAGCGGCTGGCAATGGGCAGGTCTTTGTATACAAAGGGACTGCCTTGGGCGGTAGCCCTGGCATCGTGCCGTCGCCGGCCGCGCTTGACCCGACAGACTGGACCGGGTTGCCACCGACTCAGTACGGCAACTCCCTCGCGGCCGTTGGCGACTTTGACGGGTTGTCCGGCGTGGACATATTGGTGGGTCCTGGCTACAACGCAGGTGTCGGAAACTTTGGTGTCTACTTGTACTCGCTTGATGTTGGGGCAGGCGGTTTCGTGAAGCGAGCGATTCTCCGCGGGGCGCCCAGTTTTGGCACTGGACTGGCGGCGGCCAACGGCTTCGTGCCTGGGACTGCTGCGACCGAACCGCAGATGGTACTTTCCACGCGTGATGCAGGTTCGATCTATCTATTCAGGTAGGTGAAATATGCGGAAGACAGCCTTGAGGAACGCAGGGAATGGGAACGGCGAAGCGAAGCGGAAATCGCGGAGGACCTACACCGGGCCGAGAGTGCAAGAGGAAGAGATCTTCGAGCGCCAGGTGCTCTTCGCGTGTGCCAAGGCGTCCTCCAACACGAACTGTACGGACGTCGGGTTCGGCCAGACGTGAGCTGACGCGCGTCAAGTGCGCGGGCTTATCTGTGCAGGTCGTGGGCGCCGCGAATGGCTAGCTCTACGCGCGAAGGTTGCACGGCACACCGTCAGTGACGGGAGCGCAAGTGATCCTCTCTCTTGGAGGTTCATGCCGGCACAGGGCCTGCAAGTCTGCGCGTGGACACATCCCGCGCCGGAGCAAAGGGTATCCTTCGTCAGGGCCCTGCATGCTCGGAATACCGGACTTCGGTGGAAGATCTCTGTGAGTGGCTGGAGCAGAACATTCCCTGCGACGGTCGGCCACTGGCTACATGGAATCACGTCACCACTGCTGCGCACGAACACGCTGGCATCGCCTACAGAACAAGGTCGCGCCGCCGCCCCTCGCGATTCTGTTGGCAGCTCCGTTTCGGGGCCCGCGCGTCGGAATCTCGGATGGCCGTATACCACTGCCAGGAGCTCAGGAGAGGCTGCTGCAGCATTCGGCGCCGGCCCTCCGCAGTCGGAACCGGTGATCAGTGGGTCTATCCTGAGGCCGACTCCAAGGCGGTCCGCCAGCGCCGCGACCTTGTGAATATGGCGAGCGTTTGTGGAGAGAATGGGACATCCAATGACCACCGTCACCCCACGATCCACAAGACCGTGGATCGTGGCCAGCGTCTTGGAGAAGGAGCCGCGGCGTCCCGTCACCTGATCGTGAATCTTCGGACCGTCTGCGTAGACGCTGACTTGCACGCTCTCAACGCCAAGGTCAGCGACTCGTTGCCATTCTGAGGTGCCCCACAGGGTCCCGGTGGTGAACAGGCGAACGGCGAACCTACCTCGTCGAGCCTCGGCGACGATTTCGTACAGGTCCGGCCGCAGAGCGATTTCCCCGCCGGTGAATGTGACGAAGAGCCCGCCAGCAGCTTTGAGATCTGCAAGAAGCGACACGATGCATGCGAGACTGAGCTTGGTCTGACGGTCGTGGCTGACGTAACAGTGTGCACACGCCAGGTGGCACTTCGCAGTGAGCTCGATTGTTGCGTGGGCAGGCACACCCTGAGTTGCCGCCAATTCAACAAGGTTCTGCATGACGCTCATGGAAACAGCTTCACCCCAGCTTTGACTGCTCGTTTCGTGGTAGCTCTGTCGGTGGAGAAGCGGAGGCTCGTCCAGGGTACGCCACCCACCAAGCAACCAGCCCTTTGGAATGCTGCGTCTTCGAGATCAAGACAACCGTACGGTAGGGCGAGGCACTTGGTGACGGCCGAAAACGCGGCGGTGGCGGTGACCGTGGCGATCGATGACCTCCGCCCTTTTGAGAGGATACCGCCATAAGCCAGCGGCAGACTCAGATGTCGGGGATGGCTTGCGTCCGTGTAGGAGAATGGCGTTCCGTGTGCGACGACGCTGCGACCTTCGAACGACAGCGCAACCAGCTCGTCGCTGAGCACACGACCGCTATCGAACATCGCGCTCAACGTTGACTTCCCGGCGCCGCTAGGCCCGACGAAGATGGCGGCGCGGGAACCGAGATCGATTCCACATCCGTGGATCAACAGGCCTCCACGCTCGCAGATTAGGACTGAGTACAGCGCTCGCAAGGCTGCTTGCAGACCCGGTGGTACTGGGTGCGTAACGAGGTTCGTGGTGCGATCCGCGAACTCAAGAAAGCCCCGGCGTCGACTGGCATCAATGGCAACCGTGTACGCTCCCTCGAGCTCGATCGTCAGGGCTCCGTTGGTTCTTCGCGCCGAGGGTCTGTCTCCGATCTCATCACGCCCCGGTGCGGGAAATCTCGTGACCTTGAGAATTGCGTGGGGCCGCGTCGTCGCGAAGGCCGCGTAGCGTTCAACGATGGATTGCGTCGTGGCTCGATCGAGATCGAGCTCCAGCCCTACCCCTATCGTGGCGACGTTGATGTTCACGCGGCGCTGGCCGGACATTAGGGTGAGCCATAGACCAGCCTGCAGAATTGGTCCAGACTGTACCGCCCATCCGACCCCCCTGGCCTGGGTCGGTGGAGGAAGGTCTGCGACATGACCACCCAGGCATCTCGGCTGCATGGCCTGCCTGAGAAGGCTCGTACCCGCCGCGTCGCGAATAGGTCGCGTCGCCGTGTCCATCGGGGCAAAGGCGGGTGGGAGCCGTGCTACGAGGTTGCCGTCGGCGTGGGCGCGTCGATGACGCCGACGATCCAATCGGGTGGCCTGGTCGTCTACGATCCTAGGGATACACGCCCTCGCGCTGGGGAGATCATGATCTTCGGCAGCGTGGCCCACCGTGTCCTGTGGGTGGACCCGATCGGAGGTGTCTGGCAGTGCGGCGACAACGAGAACGCAAGGCCGAAGCGTGTATCTCGGCGCACGATTGTCGGCCGCGTTGTCGCGGTGGCAGAGGGCGGCAGGTGGATGGAAGAGAGCGCCTGGCGCGTGCGCGCCGGGGATGCGCGGGTCAGGTTTGCAGGGCTAATTGCCCGGACCGGCTTCGCCCAGCTCGCGTCGGCCTGCGATCGGCAAACCGCAGCCGTGCGACGGTGGTTGAGACCCATTCTCGCACGCACGCTGGCTTCGACGAACGGTATCGCTTTCGTCAGGGGACTCAGGCGACACACCGGCTTGTCAGGACTTTGCATCATTGAGGCAAGCCAGCCTAGCTCTTGCCCAAGGCAGATCGCCGTTCGTGCCACGGTTCTGCGGCGCCCGGTCGCTTCCGCGCTTGGCTCCACGATGTGGCGATCTTTGGGGCTGCCCGGATGGTGGCTCGGAGCCGTGTGGGTCCACCCGTGGCTCCGAGGAAGCGGCTTGGGCGCCCGGGTCACGACCGCTGTGGAAACTGCCTCGGCCAAGGCGGGGCACCGAGAGCTCATGCTCAACGTCGCAGCCAACAACACCGCCGCCCGCAACCTCTACACCAAACTCGGCTACCGACCATTCCGCAACGAGAAGTGGCGCCGCGCCATCGAAGCTCACTTCCGGAAGGTCGGTGCGCCGGCGCGACAAGTCCTGATGCGTAAGTCGCTCTCCAAGTCAGGCAGACGTCGTCGGGCGTGACGGGCAACAGGCTCGAGGCTCCGCTCGCTCACCCGTCTCATGATGCCACCGCGCACGTCACCGTTCACGGGGGACCGCCCGCCGCGAGAAGATCCTCGGCGAAGACAAGGCGTTGTGGCGCGGCTCTGCGCCTCGAATCTCGCCTTCGCGCTCTTCATGCTTGTCCCCTCCCTCGAGCAAACCGAGAAATACCTAGGTCACCTGGGAACGCTGGCGTTCGTCATTCTCGGCTCGATCCTCATCCTGGCGAGCACGTCGCCGCGAGTGGACGATCTGTTCGACCGCCTCGGCGACCGGAGAGCCGCGTGGCTCGCCGCGGCAACGCTCTTCGCCGTGATCGCCGTGTTCGCGTTCGTCTACCCCTACGCCAACGCCGGCCTGGTCGGTGGCGGCAGCGACCTCGATGACGAGCTGAACCTCGCCGGTGAAGCCCTCCTGACCGGCAATAGCCCCTATGGGCTCGCAACTTATCTCCGCTGCCCCGTGGACCTGTTTCCCGGATCCCTTCTCCTCGCAACCCCGTTCGTGCTGCTCGGCAACAGCGCCTATCAGAGCTTCTTCTGGCTGGCCGTGTTCTTCTTCATCGTCGCCGTCGAGCTCGGATCAACGCGCGCCGCCCTCAAGGTTTCGTGGGTCGTCCTGCTGTGCTGTCCGTCCCTCTGGCACCAGATCGTCACCGGCGGTGACCACTACGCCAACGCGATCTTCGTCCTTGCCCCCATCGTTGTCCTCGACCGGGTGCCGTCCGATCGGCCCGTCGGCAGGACGGCCTACGGCGCCGCCGCCCTCCTCGGTATCGCCGTCGCGTCGCGCGCCAACTTCGGCCTCGTCCTGCCGCTCGTCCTGTCGATGTTGTTGAAGCGCCAGGGCTGGAGACGCGCGCTGCCGCTCCTGGTTGTCACGGGCGCTGCCGCGGTCGCCGTGACCTTGCCGTTCTATCTCGCCGATCCTTACGGGTTCACGCCCCTGCAGCAGACGCGGACCGCCGGCCTCGTCGACCGCGGCCTCCCGCTCGCCCAGACGGTCATGCCGATCGTTGCCGCGTCGTTGGCGTTGGCGCTGTCGGTTTCGTCCAAGCTCCACGGGCAAGCTCTCTTCGCGCGGATCGCGGTCGTTCAGCTCTTCCCGGTTGTTTGGGTCGTCATTCAACACTCGCTCGTCACCGGTCAGCTGGCGCTCGCCAACACCGGCTACGCCGCCTTCGCGCTGCCGTTCGCGGCCCTGGCTTGGGCGACCAGGCCCAACTAGACTGTGCGCCCCCTTTCTGGGGCCCGCACAAGGTGCCGCCCACTTCTCGGTGGCTTGTCGCGCATGTTCCCGCTGCCTGAGTCGGCAAACCGGCTGTCAGCCGCTACCCAGCGCGGCTAGAAGTGGCCGCTGACCGAGAGACCTGCGCCAATTGCGGTAGTGTTGCGACGACGTTCGTAGTCGTTGATCGGGGCCGGGTTGAATGGGCGCGGGGGAGCGGACGGCGCGACCGCAACGATGATCCCGCCGGCAATGGCCGAACCGATGCAAGCCCAAGCTAGCACGCCTTGGATGTCGCTGCTTTCGAGCAGCCCGATCGTCGCTAGGAACCCGACGACACCGCCCGCCACCAAACTCCAGCCCAACCCAAGACCCACGTATCGTTTGGCGAGCTCGCCCCCGACGGACTTCAGTCCTGCAACGCGTTTCACCTTCTCGCCGACGCCAAGGGTCACGGTTCCCGAGTACGGCGTGTGTCCCGGAAGCTCGATCGCGATCTTGTGCTTGCCGGGCGTCACTGTCTGTTCGATCGGAGTACGACCCACGACCTTGCCATCGACTATGAGGTAGGCGCCCGGCGGCGCACTGTCGGCGACGATGGTCGCCTGATCCTGCGGTAGAGCCGGGTCCTCCCGCAAGGCGGGCCCGACGGTGCTTGCAGCAGGTGTGCCCCCCGACACTCGCGCGGGCGCAGCCTGAATCCTCGCAGCGGTGAGCGTCTGCGCCGCTTTGCGTACTGCGTCGCCAAACAGATTCTCGTTATTGGCGATCTCCGATGACGAGCGGTTGACTACCCGGCGGTCTGTGGCGTCGAAGAGCGCAAGATCGATCACGACCTTGTCACCCAGTCGAGCGGCGGTGGCCTGGACCGCGAAGACGGCGCCAGTCGCATGGCAAACCTCGACGAGACACTCAGTGGTGGTGCACTCTCGGCGGGCCTTGCCACGCCCGAGTTTGTCGGTCACCTCCTGCGGGTCGATGATCTCAAAGTTGATTCCGCCGTAAGAACCCCACTCGCGTTCGATCACCAGAAGGGGACCGGCTGATGCCTGGAGCCTGAAGGCCCTCCGCGGTGTGGTTCACCAGGGAGCGCGGTGCCGGAGGTCTTGGTTCGAACCCGTCG
>JACRCV010000002.1 GCA_016218825.1 Deltaproteobacteria bacterium | reverse complement strand
ATCCGTTCTCCTCGCCCTGCTCTCCACCCCGCCTCGCGGCGACGCAGTTGGGTTTGGATACCAGGCCGGAGTGCCTCTGCCTGGGAAGGGACTCGCACCCTTCTGGTCGTGTGCGCTGATGGGCGCACGAGCGCCGCGGCAGCCGCGGCGCGGGAATCAAATGCAGAGGGGATCAGAGCGCCCTTTACCGCCGGCCGAAAATCAGTAGGATGCGCGTCCTGTGACCGCAACCGCCCCCCACGAGGCCCTCGCGCTGTTGGAGATCGAGGGCCTGCCGCGCGCCATTCGCGCCCAGGACGCCGCGCTGAAGCGCGCCGCGACCGAGGTCTTGGCCTGCACGCCGTTGTCGCCGGGCAAGGCGGTGCTGATCCTCGCCGGCAGCGTCGCCGCCGTGGAAGAGTCCCTCGCCGCCGCCGAGGCCGTGGTCGGCAACCGTCGCCTCGACCGCCTGTTCTTGCCCGGCGTGCACCAAGACCTGCTCGGCGCCCTCAGGGGCGCACGCGGCGCCCAGCCGGGAGAAGCGCTGGCGATCCTCGAGATGCAGAGCCTGGCCGCCACCTTAGAAGCGGCGGACGCGGCGCTGAAGACCGCCGCGGTCAACGTCGGTCGGCTGCACCTGGGCGCGGGCTTTGGCGGCAAGGGCTACTTCACGCTCACGGGCGCGCTCGCCGAGGTCGAGGCCGGGGTCGCCGCGGCGCTGCAGCTCGCCGGGGAACGGGCGCTCGACCACGAGATCATCGCCGCGCCCCACGAAGAGCTCGAGGCTGCGGCCTTCGTTCGCTGCTGGCCCCTGGATCCTGCCGATTGTTCGAATGTTTCTGGAGCAGCGAAGAGCCCCAAACAGGAATAAGCCCGACTTACGGGAGGTTTATGGCGCAGGGCACGCGCTGTGCCGACCTACCCGGAGGGTACGGTGACCACGGAAACGCCCACGATGAGCACCCCGCCCAAGATCAACGTCGTCGACCGCCGCTTCTGGGCCAAGGACAGCCGCGCCCAGGACGACGGCGACACCCCGAAGAAGCCCACCTACGTCGAAGCCCTCGAGACCCAGCTCAAGGAGCGCGAGGCCAAGCTCGACGACACTCTGACCAAGCACCGCCTGGCGGTGAACGAGTTCGAAGAGTCTCGGGTGCGGCTCTCCCGCGACGTCGCCAAGGAGGTCGATCGCCAGAAACGCCAGATGCTCGTGGAGCTGCTCGAGGTCCTCGACAACCTCGACCGCGCGGTCGCCGCGGCCGAGAAGGCGACCGAGATCGCGACCCTCCGCCAAGGGGTGGCGATGGTGCGCGACCAGTTCGTCGCCAAGCTGCAGTCGCTCGGCGTCAAGCGCCGCCAGAGCCTGGGCGAGCCCTTCGACCCGCGCTGGCACGACGCGATGACCCACGTGCCGGTGACCGATCCGAGCCAGGCAGATCGCGTCGTCGGCGTGATCCAGGAGGCCTACGAGATCCAGGGCGAGCCGCTGCGCCCGGCCCAGGTGGCGGTGGGCAAAGGACAAGAGCCGGACGCCGACGACGCCTAGGCGGTCCGCCTCGCCGGGAGCCGCGACATGGAAGCCATCATGAGATGCACCACCTCCACGCGCCCACCAGCGCCAACCGCAGCGCGGTACAGAGCGGCGACGCTCGCGGTCGCGTTGCTCGCGAGCCCGCTCGGGCGCACGGCCGCCGCCGGGGCCAACGAGGTCGCTGGGCTGTTGTCGGGCGCCGGCATCCGCCCGCTCCGGCCGGCCGCCGCCGCTGTCGACTTCACCCTCGAGACCACCGACGGCACCCGCACCAGCCTGAAAGACCAGCACGGCAGCTGGGTGGTGCTGACCTTCTTCGCCACCTGGTGCGGCCCCTGCGCGATGGAGATGCCGTCGCTCGCGAAGCTCGCGGCGGCGATGCAGGGCAAACCGGTCAAGGTCCTCGCGATCTCGATCGACGACGACCCCGCCCCGGTCGCCGCCTACGCGCGCGACCGCCAGCTCACCTTCCCGGTCCTCGTCGACCCGAGCCACAAGGTGGCCGCGGCGTACCAGGCGTCCAGCGTCCCGGTGAGCTACATCGTCGATCCGGCCGGCGCGCTCGTCGGCATCAGCCGCGGCGCCCGCGACTGGTCGCGGCTGGTGCCGCTCTTCGAGCGGCTCTCGGGCGAAGAGCCGAGCGCGGCGCCCCCCAGCTATGCACAGCAGGACAAGATCGAGGTGCCGGCGGTGTTGACCCCGCCGACCGCGACGGTGGCGGTCGCGGACGCGGCGCCGGTCGCCGGCCGCGACTTCGCGGTGCAGGTGAAGATCACCTGGGCCGGCAACTTCGACGAGTACCTGCTGCTGCCCCCGGAGATCCACCTGCCCGCCGAGGTCCTGGCGAAGGGCACCGCCGCGACCACCAGCAGCGTCGACGGCCGCCAGGTCGTGACCTACGCCATCTCCGTGCAGCCGCAGAGCGCCGGCAAGTTCGCGCTCGATCCGATCGAGCTGCGCTACACCGCGCGCGGCGAGAAGGAGCCCATGACGGCGCGGGTGCCCGGGCCCACCGTCGAGGTCCTGCCCTGGACGATCCTCGGGTTGACACCGCCGGCGTTCGCGGCCGTGAGCCTGCTGGCGCTCGCGCTCGTGAGCGCGCTCGGCTTCGCGTGGCGTCGGCGCGCTGCAGACCCGAGGGCGCCCGCGCCGAGCCCGCAGGCGCCGGACGTCGCCGCGCTCGGCAAGCAGCTCGACGAGGCGCGGCGCAAACGACTGGACGGCGACGTCGCCGGCTTCCTCGCCGACGCCGTCGGCCTCGCGCGGGCCCTGGGTGACACCGACCTCGCAGCGCTCGAGGCGATCGCGGCGCGCGCCCGCTACGGCGGCGGCGCCCCGAGCCGCGAGGACTTGACCGACCTGGAGCGCAAGCTCGAGCGCCAGGTCAACGCCCGCGTCCCCAACAGCCAGAAAGAACAGCGCGACGCCATTCGCTTCGCGAAGCTATGAAGGAGCACGTCATGGTCGAGCCGACCTCGGACCTCGTGAAGGAAATCGAAAAGCAGGCGGTCACCTTGCGCCGGGTGCGCGACGAGGTGGCCAAGGTCATCGTCGGTCAGGAGTACATGATCGACCGCATCCTGATGGCGCTGATCGCCGACGGCCACATCCTCATCGAGGGCATCCCCGGGCTCGCGAAGACCACCGCGGTCAAGGCGGTGGCGAGCGCCATCGCCACCCAGTTCGCCCGCATCCAGTTCACCCCCGACCTGCTGCCCGCCGACCTGATCGGCACCGAGGTCTATCGCCCGCAGCAGATGGACTTCACCGTCAAGAAGGGGCCGGTGTTCACCAACCTGCTCTTGGCCGACGAGATCAACCGCGCCCCGGCGAAGGTCCAGAGCGCGCTCCTCGAGGCGATGCAGGAGCGCCAGGTGACGATCGGCGAGACCACGCACATCTTGCCCGACCTGTTCCTGGTGCTCGCGACCCAGAACCCCATCGAGCAGGAAGGCACCTATCCGCTCCCCGAGGCGCAGGTGGATCGCTTCATGCTGAAGCTCAAGGTCCATTACCCCGACAAGCCGCAGGAGAAGGAGATCATGCGGCGCATGGCGGCGCGCGCCCGGCCGCAGATCGACGCGGTCATCAAGCCCGCCGATCTGAAGGCGGCGCGCGAGGTCGCCGACGCGGTGCACATCCACCCGAAGGTCGAGGACTACATCGTCGACGTCGTGTTCGCGACCCGCGAGCCGAAGCTCGCCAAGCTCGAGAAGCTGGAGAAGCTCATCGAGTACGGCGCCTCGCCGCGCGCCACGATCTACTTGGCCCAGGCGGCCAAGGTGCACGCGTTCATGAACGGCCGGGGTTACGTGACGCCGCAGGACGTCAAGAGCGTCGGCCCCGACGTGCTGCGCCACCGCCTCATCGTCAGCTACGAGGCCGAGGCCCGCGACCTCACCGCCGATGACCTGATCCAAGAGATCTTCAACACCGTCGACGTGCCCTGAGTGCCATGGGCTGGCTGTCGAAATACCTCCGTGACCCGACGCCGCCGGCGCCGCCACCGACCGAGGGCGCGACCTTGTCGCCGGAGCTGTTCAAGAAGATCAAGGCGATCCAGGTGCGCACCCAGCGGCTGGTGACCGACGTCTTCGCCGGCGAGTACGAGAGCGCCTTCAAGGGCCGGGGCATGGAGTTCGAAGAGGTGCGGGAGTACGCGCCCGGCGACGACATCCGCCACATCGACTGGAACGTCACGGCGCGCACCGGCAAGCCGCACGTCAAAGTGCACCGCGAGGAGCGCGAGCTGACCGTGATGCTGCTCGTCGACGTCAGCTCGTCGGGCCAGTTCGGCTCGGTGCAGAAGCTCAAGAACGAGGTCGCGGCCGAGGTCGCCGCGGTGCTCGCCTACACCGCGATCAAGAGCCACGACCGGGTGGGGCTCATCATCTTCTCCGACCGCATCGAGCGCTTCATCCCGCCGAAGAAGGGCCGGGCCCACGTCTGGCGCGTGATCCGCGAGATCCTCGCGTTCAAGCCGGCGCGCCGCGCCACCAGCCTCGAAGGCGCCCTGCAGTACCTCGCCAAGGTCGTCCGCCGCCGCGCGGTGGTGTTCGTGATCTCCGACTTCCTCGACCAAGGCTTCGCGGATCGCTTGAAGGTCGCCGCCAAGCGCCACGATCTGACGGCGGTGACGGTCACCGATCCGCGCGAGGTCAGCCTGCCGCGCCTCGGGATCCTCGAGCTCGAGGACGCCGAGAGCGGCGAGCTGTTGCTGGTCGACACCCTGGATCGCAACATCGCCAAGGGCTACGAGGTGCTGGCCGCCGACGCCCGCACCGAGCGCACCGCGCTGTTTCGCTCCGCCGACGTCGGCGAGCTGCCGATCCGCACCGACGAGGCCTACATCGACACGATGGTGCGCTTCTTCCGCGCCCGCGAGCACAAGGGAGTGCCCTGATGGAGCTGCGTCCCCCACCCCGCGCCGCCGAGGCCGCCGCGCCCGGCACCTGGCCTCGCCTCCTGATGGCGCTGCAGCTCTTGACGATGATCGCGGTCGGCGCGCTCGCGGCAACGACCTGGCTCGGCGCCGCCGGCCCGAAGAGCAAGAGCGGCACGTTGGCGCGCGACCTGGCGAGCAAGCTGAAGGCGGCGGGCGCGACCGACGAGGCCGCGGCCCTCTACGAGGAGTACCTCGAGGACTCGGCCGACGCCGACGCGACCCGCGCCAAGGTGGCCTACAGCCTCGGCAACGTCTACCTGGAGGGCGGGCAATACGAGAAGGCGCTGCGCTGGTTCTACGCCGCCGAGATGCTCGGCGCGAAGGAGCTGTCGCAAGAGCTCGGCGAGCGCATCGTCATGTGTCTCGAGCGCCTCGGCCGGGTGCAAGCGGCGCGCGCCGCGCTCTCGGAGCGCACCCAGGTCGGCGCCGACGCCGCGACCCGGCCCGCCGATGATCTGGTGCTCGCGAAGATCGGCGAGCACGAGATCCGCGCCTCCGACCTGCAGGCGGCGCTCGACGATCTGCCGCCGGAGCTCTCCGAGCGCTACCGCGACCCGGGCAAGCGCGAGGAGTTCCTGAAGAAGGTCATCGCCGATCAGCTGATCTGGCAGAAGGCGCAGAAGCTCGGCTACGACAAGGACCCGGTGGTGCGCCGGCGCTTCGAGGCCCTCTTCAAGCAGCTCGCCATCGGCGCCTTCGTCGAGAAGGAGATCGTCGGCAAGGTGGTTGTGCAGCTCTCGGATCTGAAGAACTTCTTCGAGGCCAACCGCGAGCGCTTGGGCCGCGCCGACACCAAGGGCGGCAAGCAGAAGACCTTCGAGGAGCTCAAGCCCCAGGTCGAGCGCGAGTACCGGATGCTGAAGACCCAGGAGGCCTACCAGACCCTGATCCAACAGGAGCTTCAAGGCGCCGCCATCTCCCTCTATCCGGAGAACCTCAAGAAGGCCCCATGAAGCGCTCGGTCGCCATATGCCTGCTCGGCGTCGTCGGCGGGTGCACCCCGGCGACCGCGCCCGCCACGCCGGCGACCCCCGAACCGCCGGTCCGCGCCACGGCCTCGGTCGACAAGGCGGTCGCGACCACCGGCGACGTCCTCACCTACCAGGTCACGGTGGACCACGACGCCGGGCTCGTCGTCAGCGCACCCGAGCCCGGGGCCAACATCGCCGGGATGCGGATCACCGACACCGGCGCCGAGACGCCGGTGACCAAGAACGGCCGGACGACCATGAAGCGGTGGTACAAGCTGCGCGCTGATCTGGTCGGCTCCTACGTGCTGCCGCCGGTGGTGGTCCGCTACACGCCGCGTGCCGACGCCGCTGCCGCCGTTGACGGCTCGGCGAAGGAGCCGGCCGCACAGCAGACGGTGTCGACCTCGGAGATCTTCATCGAGGTGAAGTCGGTGCTGCCGAAGGACGGCGAGGCCAAGGACATCCGAGACTTGAAGCCGTTGGCGCCGCTGCCGCGTGCCCGCTGGCCCTACGTCGCCGGTTCGGCCGCGCTCGTCGCCGCGCTCGTGATCGGGCTCGCGCTCTGGTGGCGCCGCCGGCACCGCAAGGCGCTCGTGGTGCCGCCGCCGCCGCCGCACGAGGTGGCCTACGCCGCGCTCGACCTGTTGCGCCAGACCGACTTCTCGCGACCCGAGGCGGTGCGCCAATACTACTACGGGCTCTCCGAGATCCTGCGGACCTACGTCGAGGGTCGCTTCACCCTCAACGCCACCGATCTGACCACCGAAGAGATCCTGCCCCGCCTGACCGAGCTGCCGCAGCTGCCGGCCGCCGAGCGCGTCACGCTGAAGGAGTTTCTGTTCGCCACCGACGCCGTCAAGTACACCACCCGCGAGCCGACGAAGACCGACATCGAGCAGGCCTACGAGAAGGCCCTGGCCTTCGTCGAGGCCACCGCCCTGACCACCCCGGTCGCGCCCACCCCGATCGCGACCGCATGAGGAGCCCTGCCCGTGTTCTTCGCTGACCGCTGGCTCGCGTGGGTCCTGCTGCCGCTGTTCGCGGTGTTCGCGGCGGCGTTCGTCGTGGCGCACGCCGGGGCGCTGGGCCGGCGCCTGACCCGAACCGCGGCGGTGCGCTTCCCGACGCTCGCGGCCTTGAAGCTTCTCGCGCCATCGTGGAGCTTGTCGCTGCGCACCCTCACCCAGGGCCTGCGGCTGTTGTCTGTCGCCTTGTTGATGATCGCGATGACGCGGCCGCAGACCGGCCGCACCCAGAGCCGCGTGGTCACCCAGGGCATCGACATCATGCTGGCGATCGACACCTCGGGGACGATGCGCGCCTTGGACCTCGACGCTTACCGCCCGATCCAGATGCGCCGCGATCGCCTGAAGGTGGTCAAGGACGTGGTCGAAGAGTTCGTCAAGAAGCGCGACAACGACCAGATCGGCATGGTGGTGTTCGGCGACGAGGCCTTCACTCAGTGCCCGCTGACCCTCGACCACGGCATCCTCGCGACCTTCCTCGACCACCTCGAGGTCGGGATGGCCGGCGACCGCACCGCGATCGGCTCGGCCCTCGGCCGCGCCACCCAGCGCCTCGAGAAGTCGAGCGCCAAGTCGAGGGTGATCGTGCTGTTGACCGACGGCCGCAACAACGCCGGCACCCTGCCGCCCGCGAAAGCCGCCGAGGTCGCGAAGAGCCTCGGCATCAAGATCTACACCATCGGCGCCGGCACCCGCGGCCAGGCGCCGTTCATCCAGGACACGGTCTTCGGCAAGCAAGTGGTCTACGAGGACGTCGCGATCGACGAGGACGCGCTGCAACAGATCGCGAAGACCACGGGCGGCGCCTACTTCCGCGCCGAGGACGCCGACGGCCTCGAGAGGATCTATGACCAGATCGACAAGCTCGAGCGCACCGAGATCGAGATGAAACAGTACATGGAGTACAACGAGCGCTTCGCCTGGTTCGTGACCCCGGCGCTGCTGCTCCTTCTGGCGGAGGTCGTGCTCCTCGGCACCCGCCTGCGGAAGATCCCATGAGGGACCCCATGCCACACGCCGTCAGCCGGTGGATCTGGAGCCTGACGCTGTGCCTCGCGACCGCCGCCTGCGACGTGCGCCTCGGCAAGCCGCAGCTCTTGTGGCTGTTGTGGCTGGTGCCGGCCCTCGTCGCCTTCCAGATCTACGTGTTCGGCGCCAAGCGTCGCCTGCTGCACCGCTTCGTCGCCCCGGAGCTCATCCGCCGGGTCGAGAGCGGCGTCAGCCGGCCGCGGCAGGTGCTCAAGGCATCGATGCTGATCGCCGCCGCGGCCCTGGCCTTGTTGTCGCTCGCCGAGCTGAAGTACGGCTTCTCCTGGGACGAGGTGAAACGCGAGGGCGTCGATATCGTCTTGGCCCTCGACGTCTCCGACAGCATGCTGGTGCAGGACGCCGAGGCCGACGGCAAGCTCAGCCGTCTGGAGCGCTCGAAGCGCAAGGTGACCGACCTGCTGCGCCTGCTCGACGGCGACCGCGTCGCGCTCGTGGCGTTCTCCGGCACCGCGTTCGTCGAGTGCCCCCTCACCCTCGACTACGCCGCCGCCGAGGTCTTCCTCGACTCCATCGACACCGATCTGATCCCGGTGAAGGGCACCGCGATCGGCGAGGCCATCCGCGTGGCCCTCAAGGCCTTCGAAGGCGGCAGCTCCAAGTCCCAGGCGATCATCTTGATCACCGACGGCGAGGACCACGCCGGTGACGCGCTCAAGGCCGCGGAGGAGGCCAAGCTCCAGGGTGTGCGGATCTACGCCATCGGCATCGGCCGAGACGAGGGCGCACCGATCCCGGATCCAAGAGGCGGGTTCCGCAAGGATCAAAGAGGCGAGATGGTGCTCTCGAAACTCGACGAGCCGACGCTGCAGAAGATCGCGCTCACCACCGGCGGCGCCTACGTCCGCTCGGTGACCGGCGACGTCGATCTCGAGAAGATCTACAGCGAAGGCGTCAAGGCCGCCCTGGAGGAACGGGACCTGGGCTCGAAGCGCCGCCAGCGCTTCGAAGAGCGCTTCCAGTGGATCCTCGCCGCGGTGCTCGCGCTGCTGATGCTCGAGCCCTTCGTCCCCGAGCGTCGCCGCCGGCCCCGCGAGAGTCTGGCCGGCACCGGCGCCGCCCTGGCGCTGATGCTCACGGTGCCGCTCCTGCTCCCGGCCCCGGCAGCGGCGGCCCCGCCCCCGGTGGCCGTGAATCCCACGGCCCCGCCTCCCCCTCCCGCGGCCGCAACGCCGGGCGCGCCTCCTGGAGCCGTCCCGGTGCCGCCGACGACCAAGCTCGCCGAGCCGACGGCACGCTACCGTGACCCGGTCGCCGCCTATGACGCCGGCGCCTTCGACCAGGCGCTGCAGGGATTCACCGATGCGCAGGTGGAGCGGCCCGAGGACCCCGGGTTGGCGCTCGACGTCGGCAGCGCCCACTACAAGATGGGGAGCTTCGCCGACGCCGAGAAGGCGTTCGGCCAGGCGGCGCTCGCGACCGATCCCAAGATCCGCGAGGCGGCGCTCTACAACCTCGGCAACAACAGCTTCCGCCAGGGCAAGCTCGAGGACGCGATCCGCTTCTACCAAGCAGCGCTCGAGATCGACCCGAACGACGAGGACGCCAAGTTCAACATCGAGTTCGTGCGCGACGAGATCCGCCGCCGGCACGAAGAAGCCCAGAAACGGCAACAGGAACAGAACCAGGCCGAGCCCCAGGACGGCCAAGAACAACAGCAACAGCAACAACAAGGCCAGGAGCAGCAACAGCAGCAGGGCCAGGAACAGCAGCAAGGACAAGAGCAGCAACAACCGCAGGAACAGCAACAGCAGGCGCAGCAGCCAGGCGGCGGCGATCCGGACAACAAGGACCAGCAACAGAGCGGGCCTGAGGACCGACAAGCGCCAGGCGCGCCGCTGTCGCCCGAAGAGGCGCGGCGCTACCTCGACTCGCTCGGAGAGGATCGACCGATCCAGAAGCGGGCGGCGCGCTCCGCCGGCCGCCGCCAGCCCGAGAAGGACTGGTGACCGCGATGCGCCGCGCCGCCCTCGTTGGTTGCTGCCTGCTCGCGAGCCCGGTGGTCCAGGCAGCGGGCATCAAGGCCAGCGTCAACCGCAACGAGGTCGCGGTCGGCGATCGTCTGTCGTTGACGCTCACGGTGGACGGACGGGTCATGGCCGATCCGGAGTTGCCGGACCTGAGCGCCTTCGACGTCTACCCCCAAGGCTCCTCGACGCAGGTGCAGATCGTCAACGGCCGGATGTCGTCCAGCGTCGCCCACAACTACGTGCTGGTGGCGAAGAAGGCCGGGGCCTTCACCATCGGCGCGGCGAAGATCGAGATCGACGGCCAGGTCCATACCAGCCAGCCATTCGCGGTGCGGGTGGTCGCCGCCGATGCCCAGCCGAGCGAGAGCCGCGACCTGTACATGACCGCGAAAGTGTCGAAGAGCGAGGCCTACGTCGGCGAGCAGCTCTTGTACGTGTTGAAGATCTTCCAGCGCGTCCAGCTCGCCCAGGCGAGCCTCGAGCCGCTGGAGTTCGGCGGCTTTCTGCTCGAGGAGCTCGGCAAGGAGACGAGCTACGACGCGACCGTCGGCGGCGTCGCCTACCGGGTGACCGAGCTGCGGCGGGCGCTGTTTCCGCAGGAGGCCGGCACCCTCACCGTACCGCCGGCGCGCCTGACGGCGAGCGTCGTGGTGCAGAAACGCCGCCGCGGCGCCGATCCCTTCGACGGCATGTTCGGCGGCCAGCTCGACGACTTCTTCGGCCGCGCCGCCACCGAGACCCGCACCTTGTCGACCGCGGCGACCGCGGTGGTCGTCAAGGCGCTCCCCGCGCGACCACCGGGCTTCTCCGGCGCGGTCGGCGCGTTCACGGTCCGCAGCACGATCTCGAACGCCGCGCCCAAGGTCGGCGAGTCGACGACGCTCACCATCGTCGTCGGCGGCAGCGGCAACCCGCAGAGCATCAAGGAACCGGAGCTCGCCCTCGCCGGCTTCAAGACCTACGACGACAAGCCGAGCGTCAACATCGACAAGAGCGGCAGCGGCCTCTCGGGCACCAAGACCTTCACCAAGGCGCTGGTGCCGCTCGCCCCCGGCAGCCTCGTGGTCCCCGCCGTACGCCTGACCTTCTTCAACCCGGCCACGAAGGCCTACGAGACCGCGGCCACCGAGCCGATCACCGTCAACGTCGCGCCGTCGGCGGCCAGAGAGGAGCTGCGCCTGACCGAGCTCGTGACGCCGACGACCGGCAAGGTAGAGGTCAAGGTCCTCGCCGACGACATCCTGCCGAACTACACCCGCCTCGACGCGCTCGCTTTGCAGACCGTGACCCGCAGCGACCTCCCCCTCGTCGCGGCGGCGCTGGGCTTGCCGCCGCTCGGCTTCCTGCTGCTGTTCTTGAGCCTGCGCCACCGCCGGCGCCTGACCGACGACGTCGCTTTCCGCCGGGGCCGCGCGGCCCGGAAGCGGGCGCAGGCGACGCTGCACACCGCGCGGCGTGCGATGCAGGGTGGCGACCACGACACCGCGGCGGCGTTGGCGTCGCGGGCGCTGCGGGAATACGTCGGCGACCGCTTGAACGTCGAAGGCACGGCGCTGACCCCGGCCGACGTCACCCGGGCGCTCGCAGGGCGGAAGGTACCGGCAGAGCTCACGACCGAGATCCGGACGCTGCTCGACCAGTGCGAGGCCCTTCACTACGGCGCGACCCGAGAGCCGGCGGCGATCGCCGCGCGGGCGATTGACCGCGCGCGACCGGTGCTCGAGCAGCTCGAGCGCGCGTTGAGGTCGTCATGACCGCCCCGGTGCTCCTCGCCCTCGCCCTCGGCGCCCAGGCGCCGGCGGTCGACCTCGACACCGGCTCGGACCCGGAGAAGATCCTCATCGCCGCCAACAACCGCTACGACTCGGCCGACTTTGCCGGCGCCGCCGCCCTCTACCACCGGCTCGTCGCCCTCGGCGTCGACAACGGCCACGTGTACTACAACCTCGGCAACGCCTCGCTGCGCGCCGGGCAGCTGGGGCACGCGGTCGCGGCCTATCTGATGGCCCGCGGCCGGATGCCCCGAGACTCCGACGTCCGCGCCAACCTCGAGTTCGCCCGCCGCGCCACCAAGGACGCCCTCCTGCCCCCGGCGCCGAGCCCGGTGTGGCGCACGCTGTTCTTCTGGCATTACAGCTTGAGCCGCGCCGAGCTCCTGTGGCTCGCCTGCGGCGCCAACCTGCTGTTGTGGGCGCTCTTGGCGCTCCGGCTCGTCCGGCGGACCAGCGACGTGTTGGGGTGGCTGGTCGCGACGGCCGCGGTCCTGTTCGTCGCCGTCGGCGCCTCGACCGCCATCCGTTTCGTCTCCCCGACCACGGTCGCGGTCGTCCTCGCTCCGGAGGTCGACGTCCACTCCGGCACCAGCCACGACAGCGTCGTCCGTTTCAAGCTGCACGCCGGCACCGAGGCTTGGGTCACCGGCCGGGAGCAGGGCTGGGTGCGGCTGCAGTTGCCCGAAGACAAGCAGGGCTGGGTCGAGGACGGCGAGGTCGCGGTCGCCTCTTGGTGAGCGTCGCGGTCGGCGGCGTCTCGACTCAGCGGAAGTCGACGGTGCCCAGACTCGCCTGCGGCGGGCCGTCGTTGCCGCTGCTGCTGTAAGCGTACGCGGTGCCCCCGGCGGCGGCGACGACGACGCTGCCGACGATGGTCCAGAACCACCAGCGCTTGTAGAACGGCGCGTTGGCCTCGATCTGCGCCTGGACGCTCTGGGCGTGCTGCGGATCGACGGCGATCTGGGTCTGCTTGCCGGGGGCGATGGTGAAGAACGTGAAGTAGTCTTGCATCACCGGCGACGACAGCTTCAGCGAGTGCTCACCGACCGAGAGCTGATCGATGGGGCCGCCGAGCGGCGTGACCCCGGCGGGATCGCCGTCGATGTAGACGTTGACGCCCTTCAACGGGATCTCGACGAGCAACGAGCCCTTCAGCAAGCTGGTGTCGATGAGCTTCAACACCAGGCTTTGGATCGACGCCAGCATCTGGTTGCGATCGCCGGTCATCGACGCCTGCGCCTTGGCGATCACCTTGCCGGTGCCGGTGTCGATGACCTTCAGGTTCACGCTGTAGGCGTCTCCGAGCGTGGTCACGACGCCGGTGATGACGCGGCGCACCCCGAGGCCGCCACCGGCCTCCGCCAGACAGTCGGCGGCGAGGCCGCAGGCGCCGACCAGCGGCCGGATCTCGGAGTCCACCCAGCTCGGGGTCGCGACCAGCTTGTCGCCCAACACCCTGGAGAGCTCCAACATCAACATGTCCTGGAGCAGCACCGCGGTGCGCGGCTCGATGCCGAGCGGCGCGAGCTCCCAGAGGACGTAAGTCGCGCTGACGTCCGCGGGCGCGGTGACCGATGCCATCGCGGCGTCCGGCTCCGAGTCGACCTCGACGGCGTCGACGCTCGTCGGCTGCTGACCGGCGGCGCCAGCCTCGGCTTTGGCCGGGGGACGCGGCGGCTTCTTGGCCACACCGGCGGCGCAAAACCCGAAGGCCGCGAAGCCGGTGACCACCGAGAGCCATGGCCGCGAAATCGATCGCATACGGTGGTATTGTGCTCCAACTGTGACGATCGATCCACCGCATCCACAGCCCTCGACGAGGTGATGTAGGATGGCGACCTACGTCATCGGCGACGTCCACGGCCACCTTCGCCCGCTGCAGCGCCTGCTCGCGCGGCTGCGTTTTGACCGAGGCCGCGACGAGCTGTGGTTCGTCGGCGATCTGGTGAACCGCGGCCCGGACTCGCTCGGGGTGCTGCGGTTGGTCGAAGGTCTGGGGCAGAACGCCACCGTGGTGCTGGGCAACCACGACCTGCACCTGCTGGCGCGTGCCCTCGCCGCCACCCCGGCCAAGCCCAAAGACACCCTCGACGCGGTGCTGGCGGCCGCCGACCGGGAGCGCCTCGTCGCCTGGCTGCGCAGCCGCCCGCTGTTGGTTCGAAGGCCGGAGGCCGTCATGGTTCACGCCGGGCTCTTGCCGCAATGGAGCCTCGACACCGCGGTGGCGCTGGCGCACGAAGCCGAGGCCGCGCTGCAGTCCGCGACCGCCGTCGATCTGCTCGCGCTCTATACCCGGAGCCGCGCCGGCCGATGGTCGTCGGGCCTCACCGGCCTTCGTCGCCTGGTGGTGGTGCTGAACGCGCTGACCCGCCTGCGGGTCTTGACCCTCGACGGGCGGATGCAGCTCGACTTCAGCGGCCCGCTGGCCGAGGTCCCGACGGGTTGCCGGCCCTGGTACGCGCACCCCCGCCGCCGCTCCCGGGGTCCGTTCGTGGTCTTCGGCCACTGGGCGGCGCACGGCTTCGCGTGTCACGACCACGAGGCGGCGATGGACTCCGGCTGCGCCTGGGGCGGCTCGCTGTCGGCGCTGCGCCTCGAAGACCGCCGCCAGTTCACGGTGCCGGTGCCGGCTACCAGGCGCCGCCGCGAATGACGTCGAGGATGTTGTAGAGGCCGAGGCTGTCGAGGCGCGCCGCACCGTTCCATGCGGCCCGGGCGAGCGAGCCGTCCGCGAGCCGGGCCCGCAGCCACCAACCGAGCTTCTCGATCTCCGGCTGCTCGACCGCCGCGCCCTGTTGCACCAGCCACAACCGATTGCGCTCCTCGTGCACCCCCACCGCCGGCGCGAGCATCAGCGGCAGCCCCAACGCCGCGTAAAAGCTCAGCTCGCTCGGCTTGGTCCAGAGGATGTCGGTGGTGGCGAGCGCGGCATCGAAGCGCCGCAGGTACGAGTCGATCGTCGGCGCCGCGATCACCTCGATGCCGTCGTTCAGGTACCGCGTCATCCCGGCGCGCGCCAGCGCCCTGCTGAAATGGGCCTCGACCTCGGGCCGGACGCCGGCGACGAGCACCAACCGCAGCTCGCCGCTGGCGATCAGCGCCCCGACCGCCGGCAACAGTCGATCGACGAACCCGGCCTGCGCCCCGGCGCCGCCGACCGCGAAGGTCAGCTGCACCGGCCCCTCGGTGAACGCAAAGTGGCCGAGCTCGGCCATGACCGCGTCACCGTAGTCGCGCTCGAAGGTGCCGAGGGGATCGAGGTGCCCGAGCCGCGTCCGCAGGTTGCGCTTCAGGGTACCCCTATCGCGGCCGCCGACGAGGCTGTCGGAGAGCGGGAACCCGGTGACGCGCACCTGCGCCCGATCGACCCCGTAGTCGGCGAGACGCTGCGCCACCTCCGCGCACGGCGCGAGATAGCGGATGCTGCAAGACCGCGGCTGTGGCGGCGCCCAGATCCGATTGACGTCGGAGTCGGTCACGACGCAGTAGACCGGGGTGTCGACCTTGCGCTGCAGCGCGAGCGCGACGGCGTAGAAGGTCGTCAACAGCGGCGCGCCGGCGGTCTTGACCATCGCGGCGAGGGTGTCGCCGAGCCCGGCGTCGATGCGCTTCTGCAGATAGCGACAACCGTAGCTCGGCGCCGAAAAGTCGCCGATCACCGCCGGCTGCGGGATCTGGGTCAGCGCCTCCAAGACCCAGCGGGCCGCGAGCCCCGCCCACGGCCGCGTCGCCAGGCGCGTCAGGTGCTCGTAACGCGTCCGGATCGTTCGCCACTCTTCGACCTCGGCCGCCGACGCCGCCGGCGCCAGGTCGGCGCGCAAGACCGGAACCCCGAGCGCCGCGGCGATCGAGTGCGCGGCGCGCAGGTGCCCGTAGCCCATCTGCACCGCGGCGACCAAGGGGAGGTTGGCGCCGGGAAGCCCGGGGCCGGGTGCAAACGACACGGTGACGCCTCCTTCGCTCAGGCCGGCTTGGCCTTCTTGCGGGAGACGTCGGCGCGACGTTGGCCGTGGCGGTTCAGATAGCCGCGCACCTGGGAAAAGTTGGTGACCGTCAACCCGACGAGTCGGAGCGCGATGCCGGGGACCTTCACCGACTGGCCGCTGACGTCGAAGTTGAGCTCGGTGACGCGGATCACCTGCGCCTTGAGCTCCGCCGGCAGCTGCATCTCCTCGGTGACGTTGGGGATCAGGGTGACCATCGTGCCGGGGCGCAGCGTCCGGTCGGTCTGCATGAAGACCCCCGACTCCGACATGTCGGTGACCACGCCGGAGAACACCCCGAGGCCGGTGTCACAGACAACCTCCAACTTGACCGCGTAGCGTGGTGCCCGAACCCGAGATCCTGTCATGCGCCACCGGCGACGCCTGACCACCGCGCCGCCTCCTCCTTGCCCCCGACTGTAGCTGAGGTCCGGCCCCGGTGTACACTCCGACCTATTCGATCGCCGCGCCGAGCTCGACCTTCACCGGGGTCGCGCTCGACAGCGGCCGGCCGAGGCCGAGCTGACCGAACACGTCGCCGCCCCAACACGACATCCCGAACGGAGACGAGGCGCACACGTGGGTCCCGCCCACCGCCAACTGCTGCACTGGCCCCGGGGCCGCCACCACCACCGGCCACGGCACGCTGCTCAGCCGTCCGTCACCCAGCTGACCCCGGGTGCCGAGCCCCCAACAGTAGACCGCGCCGTCCGCGACCGCGCACCCGACCTCGCCCCCCATATTCACCGTCGACACCGCGCCGCCCAAGGACGTGATCGCCACCGCGGTCCGGTGGCTGACGTTGGCGCCGTCGCCGAGCTGACCGACGTCGTTGCTGCCCCAGCAATACAGGGTCCCGCCGGCGATCGCGCAGCTGCTGCTGCCCCCGGCGACGATAGCGCTGGCCCCGGCGGGGACGCCCTGAACGCGCACCGGCACGCCGCTGGTGACGTCGGTACCGTCGCCGAGGGCGCCGTTGCCGTTGTACCCCCAGCACCAGATCTCGCCGCTCGCGACCGCACAGCTGTGTCCGGTCCAACCCCAGCCACCAGCGGCGACCGCGGTCACCCCACCCGCGAGCGCGGCGATGGCCACCGGCGTCAGGCGATCGGTTCGGGCGCCGTCACCGATCTGGCCGTAGTTGTTGTGCCCCCAACACCAGAGCGCACCCTGGTCCACCGCGCACGTGTGGCCGAACCCGGCCGCGAGCGTGGTCACCGGCGCGCCGCTCAAGCCGACCACGGTCACCGGCGTGCTCTTGCTGCCGGTGGCGTCGTTCCCGAGCTGGCCGTAGCCCCCGTGGCCCCAACAGTGCACGCCCACGGCGGTGCCGGCACAACAATGCATCTCGCCGCACGCCACCGCGGCGACCGGCTCGACGAGACCCACCACCCGTGCCGGCGTCGAACGGTCCGCCGTCGTCCCGTCGCCCAGCTGGCCCTGCTCGTTCTTTCCCCAGCAGTACGCCGCGCCCGCCACCACCGCACAGCTCGTGCCGGTCCCGGCCGCGATCTGCGCCGGGACCCCCGCCAGCCCGGTGACCGGCTGCGGCGTGCCCTGGGTGAGCGCCACACCGTTCCCCAGCTGCCCGTAGCGGTTGTCACCCCAACAGTACAGCGCCTCGGACAGGGCGGCGCACGAGAACGCCCGGCCGGCGCCCACCGCCGTGACCGGCCCGGCCGACACCTCCACCCGCTGCGGCTCCAAGACGTCGCTCGGCTCGCCGCTGCCTGCCTGTCCCGAGTCGTTGGCGCCCCAGCAGTGCACCCCGTCCGCGCCCAGCTTGCAGCTGTGCCTCGCCCCCGCGCTCACCGCCAGCGCCCGCGACGTCGACGCCTGGATCGGCGCACGCGTCGAGGTGCGGTCGCCGCCCCCGAGCTGTCCATGATCGTTCGCGCCCCAACACCAGACCGCATCACCCTCGAGCGCGCAGGTGTGCGCCGCGCCGGCCGAAAGCCCGCGCGCCGCGCCGTCGAGGCCGGACACCTGCACCGGCTCGCCGCGGTCGGTGGTCGAGCCGTCGCCCAGCGCGCCGTCGCCGTTCTCACCCCAGCACCAGACCGCATCGGCGAGCGTCGCGCAGGTGTGACCGCTCCCGGCCACGACCGTCGTCGCCGCCCCCGGCAGCGACACCAGGCGGGGCGCGCCGCTCCGGCTGGGACCGGCGCCGATCGGCGCCACCCCGAGCTGCCCGGCGCCGTTTGCCCCCCAGCAGCCGACCGTGCCGTCGCTCACGAGACAACTGTGCCGCCCCCCGGCCGCGAGGCTCGAGACCCCGAGCCAGCCGCCGCTCACCAGCGTCGGCACCGAGCGGCCGTCGTCGGCGCCGTTCCCCAGCTGATAGTCACTGTCCGAGCCCCAACAAAACAAACGACCGCCGCCGACCGCGCAGGTGTGTGCCGGGCTGGCGCCGCCCGACGCCGCGATGACGGTCACCGGCGCCGGCAGTCCGATGACCGCCCCCGGCACGCTCCGCTCCAACGTGGTGCCGTCGCCGAGCTGGCCGTAGTCGTTGCGGCCCCAACACCACGGGCGGCCCCGCACGATCGCGCAGGCGTGATCGCCGCCCAACGCGATCGACTCGATCCGCGCCCCGGCCGCGACCATGTCGACGCCGGATCGCCCACAGCCGCATGCTGCGAGCAGAACGCCGAGCCCCCACCGCAAGACCCGCGGCGCTCTGGTTGCGACAAGATCTCTCGCGCCCCGCGTCATCAGGCCACCGCCCTACGGCAACAGGTCGACCTGCTTGTCGTAGGGCCAGAACCGAACCGCGGCGGCCGCAGACAACTCGTCGACGCAGCCGGGCCGGACGAGCGCCGGCTCGACCACCACCCGTTTTTGCGCCAGCGCCGCCACCGCGTCGACCGGCAACGCCAAGTCCTGGTCACTCGTCGCACACACCCGCACCAAGCCCAGAGGCTCCACGCCGCGCTTCGCGAGGGCGTAGACGGTGAGGGCCGGCGCCGCACCCGGTGGCCGGGCCACCCGCAGCACCGGCGCCGCGTCGCCCTTGGTCGCCGCGGGGTCAAGGACCAGCGTCAACGCCGGCGGCGGCATCGATGCGGGCAGGACCGGGCCGGCGTGCGCGACGCGGGCGAGGAGGAAGCGATAGAGCTGCGAGGCGTAGAACGGCGAACCGGCGCTGACGCTGACCTCGCGGCCGCCCAGAAAGAGCTCGGTGAGCAGACGACCGACCGGCGACGCCGCGAGGAGGTCGCCGCCGCCTTCGAGGATGCCGCGCTCGAGCTCGACGGCCTTGTCGAGGTTGCCGAGCCGGTACTCGGCGGTGGCGAAGGTGTCGACAAAGGTGCTCTCGGCCGGCACCAGGCGCACGGCCCGGGCCGCGGCGTCCCGCGCCACCGTCAGCCCCTCGGTGGTCAACGCCGGGTCGGTCACCAGGCCCCACGCGACCTCGTTCAAGCCGTTGCCGTCGATGTCCGGATCTTCGACCAACAGCCGCGAGACCTCGAGGCGCTTGTCGCTGTCGAAGCGCGCCACGTAGAGCACCGCCTGGCCGAGCGCCAACAGGTGCACCGCGATCAACCCGAAGGTCGCGGCCCACAACGCCGGCGACGCCGGCGCGCCGATCTTCAAGCGCTTGCTGCCCTCGATCAGGGTCGCGGTCAACAACGCCCCGAAGACGAAGCCGGCCACGTGCGCCGCGACGTCGACCCGCGCCATCGTCACCAGCGGGATGAGCACCGGCAGGGCCGCGTTCAGGCCCATGATCATCACCCACCACAACAGCGGCTGCCGGAAGCCGAGCGGCACCTCGGTGCGGTAGCGCCAGTTGACGACCGCGAGCCCGCCGAGGATGCCGAACACCGCGCCCGAGGCCCCCACCGACTGCGCCCCGCCCAAGAAGAAGGCCGACGCGACCATCGCCGCGATCCCCGAGCTCAGATAGACCGCGGTGAAGCGCACCCAGCCGAGCAGGCGCTCCAACAGCCCGCCCACCAGGTAGAGCGCGACGACGTTGAACATCAGGTGCAGCATCGTCCCGTGCAGGAAGTTGGCGGCCAAGAGGCGGAAGTATTCGCCGTTGCGGACCAACGCCGGGGTGTTGGCGCCCCACGCCACCAGCCCCAGGACCTTGTCGAACGCGCCCGCCAGGTACTGGTTGGCGAAGATCACGACGAGCACGCCGACGATGGCCTGGGTCGCCCAGGGACGCCGCGCCATCGCCTCTTCGGCCAACGCCTGGCGGTGCTCGGCGCGTTGCACGATCGCCGCACCCTGCGGCAGCGAGCCGATGCGCCGGTTCAGCTCGTCGATCACCTGGCGCGGCCCGTCGGCGTCCTTGAAGGCGCCGAAGGCGTAGACGATCAAGTGACGTTTGGTCTCGAGCACCAAAAGCCCGCGCGTCAGCTCGCCGCGCACCGCGATCGTCAGGATGTCGCCGTACGGCACCCGCCGGGCGCGCAGCGACTCGGTGCTCACCGGTAGGCTGACGTGATCGTCGGCGAAGCGGATCGGCGGCAAGGGGCGGAGGAAGACGACCAGGCGCCGCCCGAAGACCACCCCGACCAGGATCACCGCGGCCGCGAGCAAGGTGAGGGGCGGCCCCATCGCCTCGGTCGGCGCCGCGGCGGCGAACAGCTCGGCAACGGTGGCGACGAGGTTCGCCGAGACCATGCCGGTGACGCCGAGGAAGAAGATCAGGCCCGAGGTCCAGAACGGCGGTCGGACCAGGTCGACGACCAGGGGGCTCGCGGCCGGCCGCGGGCTCGAGGGATCTTGAACGTCCATCACCGGGCGACTCCGAGTCTCAACCCACCTGTTGATGGACGCGATGACGAAACCTCACCCCGAGCTCCTCTTCGGCCACCACCCGACACGCCTCCAAATCCAGCCCCGGCACGCCGACGACGCTCGCGGTGACGTCGAGCCCGGCGGCCTTGGCCGCCGCGATGAACTGCTTCACCGCGCCGTAGGCGCCGGCACCATACCGTGAATGGCACAGGCGCGCATAGGTTTCGCCGTCGGCGGCGTTCAGGCTGACGCTGACCGCGTCGAGGACGGTCGCGAGCTCCGCGGTGATGTCCCGGCCGTGCACCAGGTTGCCGAGCCCGTCGGTGTCGGCCCGCAGCCGATAACGGGCGCCGAAGCGGGCGCGGATCTTCTGTCCGATGCTCACGAGCGCCGCGAGCCGCAGCGTCGGCTCCCCGAGACCGACGAAGACGATCTCGGTCACCTCCGGCTTGGCGTCGAGGGCCGCGAGCACGGCGTCGAGCACCAAAGCCTCCTCCGGATCGCTCCCGAGCCGCAGCCAGTGGCCGCGGACCCACCAGTCCTTGCGCTCGATCTTGGGGCAGAAAGTGCACGCCAGCGTGCAGCGGCTGGTGAGGTTGACGTAGAGGTTGTCGCGGATCGGGTAGGCCAACGCCGGCGCGGCGTCGCTCTCCATGCCGAACAGGCGGCGCGCGTTCTGCGCCGTGACCCTGCCGACGTCGTCGGTGCTCAGGCCCTTGAGGGCCGCGATCGCCGCCGCGGTGTGGAGTACGAACGCCGGCTCGTTGCGCTTGCCGCGATAAGGAACCGGGGCGAGGTACGGGCTGTCGGTCTCGACGAGCAGCCGTTCGAGCGGCGCCGCGCGCACCGCGTCGCGGAGCGGCTCGGCGTTCTTGAAGGTGATCACCCCCGGGATCGAGAGGTGCAAGCCGCGGCTGAGGTACGCCTCCGCCTGCTTCGGGCCCCCGGTGAAACAGTGCACCACCCCACCCGCCTTCGGCACCCCCACCGCGTCCAGCGTCGTGAACACGTCGGCGTCCGCCTCGCGGACGTGCAGCATCGCCGGCAGATCTCGGTCGCGCGCCAGACCGAGGAGGCGCTCGAACAGCCGCCGCTGCACCGCCGGTGGCGCGAAGTCGTAGTGATAGTCGAGCCCGATCTCGCCGAGCGCCACGACCTCCGGCCGTTCAAGCAACCCGGCGAGGATCTCGACGTCTTTGGGCTGCGCCTTGGCGGCGTCGTGCGGATGGATGCCCACCGCGGCGCGCACCCGCGGGTAGCGCCGGCACAGCGCCAGCACCTCGTGGGCGCCCGCGGTCACCCCGGAGGCCCCGACCGCGACCAGGTGCGACAGGCCGGCGGCAAAGGCGCGCGCGATCACGTCGTCGAGCTCGTCCGCGTAGGTGGCGCGCTCCAGGTGGCAATGGGCATCGACGAACATCGAAGGACTCTCCTCGCACCGCTACATTTGCCGCTCCGCTGCCCACGGTCAATGCGGACCCGCGTCCTTTGCCATAACTCCGCTCTAGACGCTCCGCGTTAGGAGTGTGAAGCGCATCCGATCCGCGCTGTGCCTGGTTTGGATGCGCTTGCCTTAGCGGGCCGCATGTCGCCCAGTGGGCGAGTTCTTGCTTGCTTTGGCGTCTGGTTAT
>JACRCV010000096.1 GCA_016218825.1 Deltaproteobacteria bacterium | reverse complement strand
GTCGCCCAGTTTCAACCCATCGGTAACCTGCTTCGTCCACGATGTACCCGGTTTTCGCATCTGCGCTCCCGCCAGCCACATCGCGGCCGGCCAACGGAGACAGATCACAAACGGACGATGTGTAGAAGAGTCAGCCCCCCGGGTGGGGGCGAGGGGAACGCATCAACCCAACCGCAGAGTACGGTCGATCGCTGTCACCGTCGTTTGATCCTCTGGCCGCGCCTGTCGCGTGCCCGTTCAGCGGGCGCGGAAGCTCTCGCCCACCGCCTCGACGCGGCCCTCGCGCTGCAGCTTTTCGAGGTGGGCGCGGACCGAGAGCTCGGCGAAGCGGTGCGCGCTCGGGTCGAGCTAGGCGTAGATGATCTTCACGATCTCGGCCGGAGTACGAGCGACCTCTACCGTCTTCAAGATCGCCGTTTCGCGCTCCTTGCGATGTTGGATGTACTCGACGAGCTTCTCTCTCGACGCGGCGAGCGGCGCGCCGTGGCCGGGGAACATGAAGCCGAGCTCCAGCGCCAGCAGGCGCTCGAGCGACGCCATGTAGTCGGTCATGTTGCCGTTCGGCGGCGCGATGACGACGGTGCCGGTGGCGACCACCAGGTCGCCGGTCAAGATCGAGCGCAGGCGGTGCTCGTAGAAGCACAGGTGGCCGGGCGCGTGGCCCGGGGTGTGGATCGCCTCCCAGTCGAAGTCCGGGCCGAGCGTCGCCGGCAGCGGGGTGCGTTCGCGGTCCGCGATCTGCCGATCGATCTCGAGCTTGCCGGCAAGGAGGCGCGCGGTCTCACGGTGGGCCGCGACCGGGACCTGCAAGCGATCGCGCAGCGCGCCGGTGGCGCCGGTGTGGTCTTCGTGGTGGTGCGACAGCCAGATCTCCTTGACCGTGCCGCCGCGCGCCGCGAGCAGCTCGAGGTAGGAGAACAGCCGCGCCTGCTCTTCGGGGTACGGCGACGCCGGATCGACCACGACGAGCTCGCGGTTGCCGAGCACGTAGGTGTTGGTGTGGGTCGCGGGCGGCAGGGTCGGACTCCGGAGCGGGACGACGTGCACTCCGGTGATCAGCTCGCCGCCGGCGTGCGGATAGAAGTTGTCGCGGTTGTCGAGCGCGGCGCAGGCGGCGTCCAAGTCCGAGCCGTGCCTCGCCAGCACCTTCAGGGTCTCGAGCACCGGGTAGGCGATGAACAGCTCGCCTTCGGCGTGGGCGCGGATCGCGTCAACCGGCGAGATCCAACGGCCCTGGTCGAGCTCGCCCTCCCAGATCTCGGGCGCCTGTCCTTGCGGCAGCAGCGCGGCGACGTAGTGGGCGTGAAAGACCGTGCGGGTGTAGGGCGGCGTCAGCCACTGACCGATCGGGCGCAGGCTTTGGCCGTCGAGCTCCAGGCCGCAGCTCGAGACCACCTCCGGCCAGCGGCGCTCCCCGCCGACCAGCGCCCGGCGCAGCTCCCGGCGCTGCTGCAGAGCCAAGCGCTCGGCGCCGCCGGCGAGCAGCACACCGGTCTCTTCGAACAGCTCGCGGATCGCAGCGCTCACGTAGCCGCCGGCGATCGGCGGCGCGCGCACCCTTACGTCGGCATCGGCGGCGTCGACGCTCCCCCCCGGAAAGGCGTGAAACCCGCCGAGGAACACCAGGCGGCGGCTGCGGCGCACCAGGAAGACCTCCGGCACGGCGTCGGCATGCGGCCGGCGGAGGAGGGCGACGGCTGCGGCTTCTCTCGGGGGTGACATCGGTGACCTGGCGCTACCGTAGCACAGAGCCCGACGGTTGAAACTCCGCCCGCGGCTCGCTAGTCTCGCGCCACGGTCGGAGATCGACGAGCGGCAGCAACTCCGCACCCTACTGGCAGAATGACTTTACGATGCCGCAGACCTACGGCCACATCTTGTTGTCGAGCTTTCGCATCACCGACGTCGGGACCTACGAGATCCGCGCCTATCTGGTGACCGCCGGCGGCAGCGAGACCCACGTCGTGACCAAGCCCATTACGATGACGCCCTAGACAGAGAGCCGCGCGCCCTGCTCGCTTGACGCGCGCCGACTGATCTCCGATAGGTGGAGCGCCGGGCCGCGCACTAGGGTCCGGAGGGAGTCGCCCATGCTCACCGCGATCTCGATGTCGGTTCTCCTCGTCGCCGGGCTGGCGGTGTTCGCGGCGCTGGTGATCCCCCGCACCCGCCTGTTGTTCGCGATGAAGAAGGAGGCGCGCTGCGACCAATTGGGCGCGCGCGTGCTCGGCACCCTCAAGTTCGCCTTCGGCCAGTGGCGGATGCCGCGCGAGCCGATCGCCGGCTTCGCGCACATCTTCATCTTCGTCGGCTTCCTGGTGGTGTCGATCGCCACCATCACCCACTTCGCGCACGCCTACGACCACGCCTGGATCTTCCCCGGCCTCTCGGGCACCGCCGGCCGGTGCTACTCGTGGTTGAAAGACGTCTTCCAAGGGCTGGTGCTCGCCGGCGTCCTCTACGGGTTGTGGCGGCGGTTGAAGCCGACGCCGTCGCGGGTGGGCCGATCGTGGGAGGGGATCTTCGTCCTCTGCATGATCTTGACTTTGATGGTCACCGACTTTCTGATCTCCGGCGCCGAGCTCGTCGATCAAGGCGTCACCACGATGCCCTGGTATCTGCCGGGCGGTTGGCTCGGCAGCCGGGTGCTGGCGCCGCTCGGGCCGCAGGCCGCGCACTTCGTCGGCGTCGTGTCGTGGTGGGTGCACTGCGTCTGCATCCTGGTGTTCTTGAACTTCCTGCCGCTCGGCAAACACTTCCACGTCATCACCGCGATCCCGAACGTCTTCTTCCGCAACCTCAAGCCGTGGGGCTTCGTCGAGAAGACCGATCTCGAGAACAGCGAGAAATTCGGCATCCGCGGCACCGCCGACCTCACCTGGAGCATGCTCCTCAACACCTACGCCTGCACCGAGTGCGGTCGCTGCACCGTCTACTGCCCGACGGTGCTCACCGGCAAACCGCTCGCCCATCGGCAGCTGAACCTCGACCTGAAGCACGCGGTCTATGCCGACAAGGCGACGCTCCTCGCCAAGGACGCCAAGAAGATCGAAGAGCTGCCGGTGTTGGTCGGCGAGCGCATCAAGCCCGAGACCATCTGGGCGTGCACCACCTGCGGCTCCTGCGAGCTCGAGTGCCCGGTGCTGATCGAGAACGTGCCGCGCATCATCCAGATGCGACAGTACAAGACCCTGATGGAAGGCGACGTCGCGCCCGAGCTCGCCCGCGCCTTCAAGGGCATGGAGAACAACAACAACCCCTGGGGCATCGGCGCCGACCAGCGCGACAAGTGGGCCGAGGGTCTCGACATCCCGCGCATGGCCGACGTCGCGGCGAGCGGCAAGGAGGCGCCCCTCCTCTATTGGGTCGGCTGCGCCGGCTCGTTCGACGACCGCAACAAGAAGATCACGCTGGCGGTGGTCAAGATCTTGAAGGCCGCCGGCGTCGACTTCGCGATCCTCGGCGCCGAAGAGGGCTGCACCGGCGACTCGGCGCGGCGCGCCGGCAACGAATACCTCTTCCAGGCGATGGCGACCGCCAACGTCGAGCTGTTGAACAAGTACAAGGTCAAGAAGATCCTGACCCACTGCCCCCACTGCCTGCACACCCTCAAGGTCGACTACCCGCAGTTCGGCGGCAACTACGAGGTCGTGCATCACAGCGAGCTCATCGACTCGCTGGTCGCGAGCGGCAAGCTGCGCCTGGCGAAGCCGCAGGCCGGCAAGGTCGCGTGGCACGACTCCTGTTACCTCGGCCGCTATCACGACATCTACGCCGCGCCGCGCAGCCTGGTGCGGGCCGCCGGCGGCACCGTCGTCGAGTTGCCCCGACACCACTCGCGCTCGGTCTGCTGCGGCGCCGGCGGCGCGCGCTTCTGGATGGAGGAGAACATCGGCGAGCGCATCAACGTCCACCGCAGCAAAGAGGCCTTGGCCGCCGGGACCCCGACGGTCGGCAGCGCCTGCCCCTTCTGTCTGACGATGCTCAAGGACGGCGTCGCGGCGCTCAACAACGAGACCGTCAAGACCCTCGACGTCGCCGAGATCGTCGCCCAGGCGCTCTAAGCCCTTCGCAGCCGCCTTTGATTCCCGCGCCGCCTCAGCGGCGGCGCTCCCCACCCCCCAGCCAACCTAGCGGGGGGACCTCCCGCCGGCACTCCGTCCGCGGACCACGCCGAACGTGGAGCGCCGGCTCTGCGTCCCCCCGTGCCCCCGCACCTCGCACTGGCAAAGCCAGCTGCTCGGTGCCCGGGTGGGGCGAGGGGAGCGCATCAACCCGGCCGCAAAGTGTGGTCGTCAACCCTGCGCGACGCAGACCCGCGCCATGGCCGTGAGGCTCGACGCCGCCGCGAGCGCCTCCCGCAACGGTGCGGAGACGTCGTGTGCCGAGCCGGCTTCGAAGAGGGCGGTGCACAGGGCCTTGCCGAGGCTGAGGTGCTCGGCGAGCGCGGTGTCGACCGGCTCACGGCGGGCGCCGGTGAGATCGGCGAGGAGCAAGCGACCGACGCTGTCGAGGAGGAAGCGGTCCAGGCGCGCGTCGGGCAGGACGACGCCGCATGACGCCAGAGCGTTCAACAGCTCGATCCCAGAGCGCAGACACTCGTAGAGGCGGGTCTGCTCCCGGCGCAGCTCGCGCACGCCGCGCGTCGCGGGCTCGCCGCACAACAGCACCGCGACGTAGGGCACACCGCGGTCGCCCTTCCCGTGGGTGAGGTAGGGCAGGACGCCCGGGAGCGCGAGGTCACGGTGCACGGCGGCGCCGCCCTCGAAGGCGGTCTGGTCGGACTCGGCCCCCAAGACGACGCAGACCGAGCGCTGGTGCTCGAGCCAGAAGCCGCGGTGCAGGCCCGGCGGCGGCGTGGCGTCGGGCGCGGCGCTCAGGAGGGCGATGCGGCCGACCCGGGGCGCGGCGAGGGCGGCGAGCCAGCGTCCGGGGATCTTGTAGTCGCCTTGCGCCGCCTGCAGCTCTTCGAGGAGACGGCGAGCGTCGTCGTCCCGTGCGGCGGCGAGGAGCTGGCGGGCCCTCTTGGTCGCGAGCTGGCTATAGAGTCGGCCCTGGCGTGGGAGGCCGGCGAGCAGACCGGCGATCGCCTGGTCGGCGCTCGGCGTCGGGTCGCGCCGGTCGAGGGCGTGCGCGAGGAGGCGGCCGCGGGCGCTCTCGGACAGGCCCTTGAGCAGCGCCACCGGCGAGCCGAGGATGAGGTCGACGCCCTGGCGCAGGGGCGCGGCGTCGGTGCTCTCGTCGTCGGTGCCGAACATCAGGGCGTAGGCGGCGCGCATCGGCACGAAGATCTGCGCGAGCTCCGCAGGCAACACCTCGGCGGCGGTGTCGAACGCGGCGCGAAACGTCGGGCTCGCGAGCAGGCTCAAGACCAACGCCGGCCGGTCGGCCGCGGCCACCAGGGTCGTGACCAGGTCCAAGAGGCGGCGCATCTGCGCGGCGCTGACCTCGGCGTAGTTGATGCTGCCAAGTGCCATGACCAGCGTCGCGGCGGCCTCGGCGCGGCCAGCGGAGGTCGAGAGCGACTCGAGGTAGAGCACCAGGATCGGCACGTCGCGGGCGAAGCGGACCACGCCGGAGAGGAAACGGGTCTTGGCGTCGGGCTCGTGGATGCGGCCGAGCGCCGCGGTGATCGTGGTGCGGTCGACCTTGCCGAGCAGGTGCAGCGCCACACCGCGGTCGTCGGGCTCCTTGGCGCCGTTCACCAGGAGGTCTTCTTGGGCGTTGAGCTTCAGGCGCAGCGCTTCGCGGTAGCGGGCGATGAACGCGAAGTGTTGCTTCAGCTCGTTCTTCTCGGCGTTGCCGAGCGCGAGGTCGGCGGGCTTGTTCGGGTCGAACGCGGAGCGCTGCGGCAACCCGGCGCGCGGCGGAAGACCTTTCCCCGGGCCTGGTCCACCCTGAGCGTCGCCTTTCGGGCCGTGGCGGCGGCGACCACGGCGGCGGCGGGGATTGGGGGCAGGGCCGCGGGTGGGGTCGGGGGTCATCGCGGCAGAGGATAGCTGGTCGCGAGGCCTCGTGTCAGCAGCGGCGCGGATGTTTCGTGATGGCGGACGGCGTGGTACAGCTCTGCCGGCGTGTCGACTGGAGCGGCGACGAAGGTGTATGATCAACGGTCCATCGCAGCTGTGGGCGGGACCCCGTCGTGAGCGCGGGCCCGGTGGGCGCGCCCGGCTCCGCCAAGCGCCTCCTCCTCAGGATCTTGGTGTCCGTGTCGCTCTTGGCCGTGCTCCTGGAATCGACGATGCGCCTCAGGTACTTCGGCCTCGACAGCTTCAACTACGCCGTCGTGGATAGCTTCGTCGGCATTCGGTATTCCGACATCGTTCAGCCCTCGTCAGATCCGGAGCGACCCTACGAGCTCAAGCCCAATCTCGACACCTACTTCAAACTGAAGCGCTTCCGGACGAGCTCACAGGGGCTCAGAGACAAGGAGTACTCCATCGCCAAACCCGATCGGGTCTTCCGGATAGCGGTGGTCGGCGCGTCGTACGTGATGGGCTCTGGCGTCGACGCGGAGGACACCTTTCACTCCGTCCTCGAAGACCAACTGAATCGCGATCGGGCACCAGCGCGCTTCGAGCTCATGAACTTCGGCGTGGGCGGCTATACCGCCGATCAAGTCCTGGCCCAGGTGAAGACGAAAGTCCTGAGCTACCACCCGGACTTGCTCCTCGTTGGCTCGGGTGCGGCGGTATACCGAAGGGGCGGGCTGACCCCGCTGCGCCGGTCGTTTCCGGCCGATTACCCGTTCTTTCGTTCGTACCTGGGACTGGCCGCCGGTTCCTGGCTGAGAGACCGGGCGCGGCGGGGGTCGCCGGCCGCGGCTGAGCGCTCCCCGAGCGACAGCTTCGCCACTCCTGAGCTCATCGAGCACACCATGGCGGGTTTGGCGTCAATTGCCAGGACCGCCCCCGCGAAGGTCTGTCTCGCCTTCCTCGAGCACAGGGTCGATGGGCGTCGTCTGGGCAGCGAGATCGCGTCGAGCGCCGGTGCGTACGGACTCTTCTTCATCGACGCCAGCGAGCCGTTTCGCCGCCAGCCGCAGGTCGACATGTGCGCCCACCCGCTGGACTGTCATCCGAGCGCGCGTGCGCATCGGATCTTTGCGGCTGCGATCCTCGACGCCCTGGAGACGAACGATCTGTTGCCGCACGACGAGCGCGACCGTGCGCCGTAGAACGCTCCTCCTCAACGGGGCGATCTGTCTGGTCTCCTTGCTGGTCTTCTGCGGTGTCGGCGAGATCGCCGTCCGCATCTACACCAGGCTCTACCCGGTCTACGACGTCGAGATGGCGCGCTATGCGAAGGAGATCAAGGAAACGGCGGCGAATCCCCGGATCGCGCACCGGCACCGACCGAGCAGCTCTGCGCACCTGATGGGCGTCGATGTTCACATCAACAGCGACGGTCTGCGGGACCGGGAGTATGCCGTTGAACGGTCGCCGTCGTATCGGATGGTCTTTCTCGGCGACTCCCTCACCTTCGGGTGGGGCGTCGCCAAGCCGGACACCTTCGAGGAGTTGCTCGAGAGCGAGATCAACCGGCGCTTGCCGGTCGAGATCTTGAACTTCGGCGTCGGGAACTACAACACCGAGCAGGAAGTGCATCTCTTCATCGACAAGGGCTTGAAGTACAAGCCCGACAAGGTCGTGGTCTTCTGGTTTGTCAACGATGCCGAGCCCACACCTGGTGGCAGCGAGTGGAGCGTCGCGCAGCATTCGGAGCTCGTCTCGTTCACGTGGTCTCGGGCTCGAAGGCTCATGAACAAGCTTGGGTTGTCGGCGCCGTACACGACCTACTATCGGAGCCTCTACCAGCCGGACGCCGCCGGTTGGCGCGCGGCGCGCGAAGCGCTTCTGCTCCTGAAGCAGCTCTGCGACGGCGGGGGCATCGAGTTGCAGGTTGTCCTATTGCCGGAGCTACACGACCTCGACAGCTACCCCTTCGCCGAAGAACATGCGACGATGGCGAGCTTCTTGAGGGCGAACGGCATCGCGCATCGAGATCTGCTGCCGAATTTCCAGGGCGCGCACGATCCAAAGCGCCTCTGGGTGGCGCCCGACGACGCTCATCCCAACGCGATCGTGCATCGACGGATCGCAAGACACGCGCTCGACTTCATCCTGGCCGTGGAGCGGTAAGACAACATGCTCAGGAATATCTGGAAGAGACACCAGAAGCTGATCCTCGTCTCGTTGCTCTTTTACTTGGCGATCGCACTTGCCCTGATCTTGGGGTCCAGGGACGCGGCAGATCTCCCGTTCGACTATCAGCTCCGATAGGAGGCTTTCCATGCGGAGGCTCGAGCGCACTGCGAAGGTAATCCTCGGCCTCTTTTCCCTGTTGATTCTGCTCAATCTCGTGGCGGCCGCGACCGACGAGCTGGTCTTGAAGCGGCGCAACTCCCTCGACGATTTCCTGGCAGCACAGGCGTCCTTGCCGATGTTCGAGGACGGAGCCGCGGCCCGCAAGATGTTCGCCGACCTCTCGCGGTTCATGCGGACGATTCAATACCACCCCCTTCGGGGCTGGGCGTACGGAGAGTTTCATAGCGAGACCTTCAACACCGACGTCGCTGGCTATCGGAGCAACGGGGACGCTGCGGGCGGTGGCGATGGCGAGATCTGGATGTTTGGGGGCTCGACGCTGATGGGCTGGGGCGCCGCCGATCGCGAAACCATCGCCGCGGCGCTGCAGCGCCTCATGCCCAGGCACACGGTCAGGAACCGCGGACAAATGGGATACACCAGCTCGCAAGAGCTGATCCAGTATATGGACCTCCTCGCTGCACGACCTGCCGCAGCGCCGCTCGCCGTCGTCTTCTATGACGGCAAGAACGAGTTCTGGGCCGGCTGTGCGGGCCTGCAGAGTCGCAACACGGTGTGGGCTCACGAAATGCGCACGCTCTATGACGTGGGTCGGGCACGTGCCCTCGGCAGCAGCCTCTATCCCTTCGTGGCCCTGCTCGGCGAGCCGGTCGTGACCGCGTTGTTGCGGGCGCGACACGGCTTGTATCTCAATCCACGGGATGACGCATCTCTCTGCGCGGGTGTCGAGGGGCACGCCGAGCTGGTGTTCAACACCATGTTGCAGAGCTGGCGCGTCGCCAAGATGTTGACCGAGCGGAACGACGGCCGCTTCCTCGGTGTCTTGCACCCAAATGCAGCCCTCTCGAAGTCCAGGACCGATCATCTCCAGCCGACAGCACTCCTCGACGTGCCGTACCTCGACGCCTACCGCAGTGCCGCGACCAGCTTGCGGAGAACGGCGCTGCCGTGGGCGTTGGACCTGACGGCCGCGTATGACGACGCCGGCGATGAGTACGTGTTTCTCGACGACACCCACGTGACACCGAGGGGCGCAGAGCTTGTCGCCACGATCCTGAGGGACCAGCTCGAAGCCACACTGAGAGGCAGCGATGCGCCGA
This sequence comes from Deltaproteobacteria bacterium, assembly GCA_016218825.1. Lineage (GTDB taxonomy): Bacteria > Myxococcota > XYA12-FULL-58-9 > XYA12-FULL-58-9 > XYA12-FULL-58-9 > JACRCV01. The sequence continues at coordinate 8,922 of JACRCV010000096.1, read as the reverse complement.
CCCAACAGTGATCGACGCCGGACGGTGACCCACCCCGGTCACCGGGCCGGCCGATGAACCCGAACGCGCGCGCCCGTGCAGCGGTCGCGGCGACGCTCGCGACCATCGCCGGCTACTGCGTCGCCACCGGCTGGGGGCGCTGGGGCGATCTGATGGTCGACACGGGTCGAGAGCTGGAATGGCCACGACGGATCCTCGAAGGAGAGCTGCTGTACCGCGATCTGCGATTCAACTACGGGCCGCTCGCCCCTCACGTCAACGCGGTTCTCTACGCGCTCTTTGGAGTCAGGGTCGAGGTGCTCGCCGCCGCCGGCGTTGTCTCTGCGCTCGTCGCTGGGACGATCCTATATCGGATCGCGCGTCGGTTCCTCGCGCGGCCGGCCTCGGTGACGATCGTCGCCACCTATTTCTTGACGTGTGCCTTCGCGCACCAGCCCAGCCCCGACATCTTCAACTGGGTGCTGCCGCACACCTATGCGGCGACCTACGGGATGCTGGCCGCGCTGGCGGCGCTTCATTTCCTGCTGCGCTTCGTCGCCAAGGGCCGAGCGTACGACTCATGGTTGGCGGTCGGCATGCTCGCGCTCGCGGCTCTTTCGAAGGCCGAGTGCAGCTTGCCGCCGCTCGCCGCCCACGGCGGTTGGCTGATAGCGACGCGGCTCGCACATTCGTCGTCGCGCAAGCACCTCGCCAGGCTCGGGTCGGGGCTGACGGTCGTCGTGGCCATCTACGGTTGGTTCTATGCCGAGACCGGTCCGTCGCTCTGGCGCGACAACCTCGCCGGGGTGATCAACCCCGGCTCGACGCACTTCGTCCTGATGCTGATGGGGCTGGACGATCCGTGGCAGGCGCTGCTCCACATCGCCCTGAGCCTGGCCGGGTTTGCGGTCCTCGGTCTGCTTGCGGTTCTGGCGAGTAGAACTGCCCTGTTTCAACGCGGCGGCCGGCCCGTGCAAGTCGTCGTACCGACCGTCGCGCTGGTCGCGGTGGTCGTTGCCCTGGGGACGGCGCGCGGCGCCGGCGCCGTGGTCTTCTGCGGGTCGAGCCTGATCATCGCCGTCGTTCTCCTGGCCCAGCTCATCCTCTTCACGGTGCAAGAGCCGATGCGAAAGACCCTGACGCCGCACCTCTTGGTCTTCGTGTTTGCGCTTGCCTGCCTGCCCCGGATCTTCATGCGGGCGACGCCGGTCTTCTACGGCTACTTCCTGTTTCCGTCCGCTCTCCTCTGCCTCGGGATCGCGCTGTGCGGCTATCTGCCGGCCTGGTGCGGTACGGCAACCGCGGCAAGACGCGCGGTGAGCATCGGCGGCATGGTGCTGCTGCTGTGCGCCGCGGCTCTGACCCATAGAACCGCCCGCATCGCCGCCAACCGGCGTGACGTTGCCCTCGAGACCCCCAGAGGCCGCATGTGGCTCACCGCCACCGATGCCGACCGTTTCCTCCCGATGCTTCGGGCCATCGACAAATCGCCGCCCAGCACGCGCCTGCTCGTCGTTCCGCAGGCGAGCGCCATCAACTTCTTCTCGGAGCGCCCGGGCGTCGACGGCATGTTCAGCCACTTGCCGATGGACTACTACGGCGGCTTCACCGACCAGGCGATCATCGCTCGTTGGCAGCGCTCGCCGCCCGACTTGGTGCTCTGGAACAACGTGCCGATGCCCTACTTCGGCAACGCCAGGTACTGCGCGACGTACGGCCAAGCGGCGTGTGCGTGGTTGTGGGAGCACTACCGCGTGGCCCTGAAGATCGACGAGGTCTTGTTGCTGTCGCGGGCAAGCGCCGGCCCCTAGGAGAAAGGCGATCTGGGCGGGCCCGGCGTGGCGCGCCGCCGGCGTTACTGCACGTATCCGAGGGCGCGCATGGTCTGAACCGTCTGTGGATCGGCAGCGGCGCGCGCCGAGTTGGAGAGCGCCACGTCGAACACCGTGAAGATCCCTTTGAAGAGCGCCGCCCGCGCGGGCGATTCGACGGATTCCAACGCGGTCGGGTTGCCGACCGCAAGGCGGCCGTCCTGATCGACGCAGTAGAACTGTCGATCCGGCAGGGCATGCGCCCGTCCATCCGCTCGGATCTCCGCCGCCGGCTTCGTGAAGGTGCGACGCATGCCCATCGCCGAGCAGGAGCGCTCCGGCACCGCCGGGACCAGAACGGACCTTCCGCGCGGCGCCGGGTAGTCGACAGCCGCCAACGCTAGAAGCGTGGCCATCACGTCCACACTGCCGGTGACGTCCGACCGACGGCCGGCCGCGATCTTCGGGGACAATACCACCAGCGGCACGTGAATAACCGCCGGCAACAGGCGCTGGCCGTGCGCGAACGAGCCATCTTCGCCGAAGCATTCGCCGTGGTCAGCGGTCAGCATGACGTGGGTGTCGACACGGTCACGATCATCGGCCAGGCGGTTGAGAACCCTGCCGAGTTGCGCATCCAGATACCGGGTATCGTCGTCGTAACCGTCGCGGGCGGCGCGAAGCGCCCGAGGTACGTCCGCGTGCGCCCGCGCGACTTCGCGCAGCTTCGGTGGTGTCCATGCCTGCGTCGGATCGCCGTCACCGTAGGGCGCGTGCGGGTCGAAGTAGTGGATGAAATGAAACTGCCTGGCGCTCGCGTCGCCGTCGATCGCCGCCAGTGCCGCCCGGGTGACGGTGTCGGCGCGCGAATAGAACTTGGCGCCGATAGGCCCTCCTGATCCGGCCCAGGCATCATCGACGACAACCTCCGTGAATTCCGCGACAAAGGTGTCAAAGCCCTGCCCCCAGCCGAGCCCGTCGATCATCATTCGCGAACCGACCACCGCATGGGTGGCGTAGCCGTTGGCGTGCAACACCTCGGCCACGGTGCTCGAGCTTTCGCCAAGCGGGATCCCGTTGCTGTGAACCCCATGCTCCCACGGATGCAGCCCGGTAAACATGGTCGCGTGCGACGGGTGGGTGGACGACGAAGCCGCGTAGTGATGCTCGAACACGGCGCCGTTTCGAGCCCAGGCCAACGTCAACGGCATCGCCGTCGCGCGATCGGCATCACCCGCGAAGGCATCGTACCGCAGGGTGTCCAGGGAAATGAGGACGATGCGTGTGGCTCGCGGTTCTGCCGACCGGCGGCACGCGATCGGCGTCACCGCCACCAAGGCCGTCGCCACCATGGCCGCGACCCGCGTCGCCGCCAACGAAAGAAAGCGGCAGCGTTCGTGCCGTCGCCTGCCGTCGTCAAGAGCGCCGACACCCATGAGCAGGGCAATCGAGTTCTCGTTCTTTTGATTCCCGGCGGGCGCTTCGCGCCCGTCCTCCCCACCCCCACCCCGGAGCGTCGCCTGCGGCGCCGCTCTCGGCCCGCCCCCGGGTGGGGCGGGCAACATCGGTCCACCTCGAGAACTCGATCGCCTCGCACCCATGAGGCCCTTGTTTGGCATCGAGGCAGCAGTTGTCAACTGGGTGGCGCGCTTGCCAACGAACGGGCCAGCCCCTATCGTCGTGCTCGCATGCGGGCACTCCGACACCTCCGAGCCGCGGCCATGCTCGTGCCGCTCATCTTATTGAGCTGCAGCAGCCGTGACGAGCTGGTCTGCCGGGACTGCAGCCTCATCCTCATTTCGATCGACACGCTGCGAGCAGATCATCTCGGCTGCTACGGCTACGACCGACCGACCTCGCCCAACATCGATGCGCTCGCAGAGCGCGCCGTGCGGTTCGCGAACGCGACGAGCCCTTCTTTCCGGACGGCGGAGTCGCACATGTCGATGTTCACCGGCGTGTACCCGTCGGTGCACGGCGTCATGACTGCCCTCGATCGGTCCGGACGCAAGACCCGCGTTCCCGACGCGATCCCGGTGGTGACCGAGACCTTGCGCCGGGCGGGCTTCACGACAGCGGCCTTCACCGGCGGCGGCAACGTCGGTCCGGCGTTCGGTTTCAATCGTGGCATGGACACCTACGATTCGGTCGACGAGCCGAGCTGGCGGAAGACGTTCGAGCGCGCGCGCGCCTTCGTGCGGACCACGTCTGAGCGGTACTTCCTCTTCATCCACACCTATCACGTGCACGACCCGTACCTCCCCGACCCTCCGTGGCGCGACGCCTTCGACCCCGGCTATGCAGGCAACATCGAGGCCGACCGGGCGGCGCTCGTCGGCTCCCAAGGCGCCGACTATTGGCTCGCGCATGATCGCTTCTGGGCGCGCGTCGATGGTCGTCTTGCGGCTGACGTCCGCCATCTCGCGGCGCTCTATGACGGTGAGATCCGGGAGGTCGACGACGAGATCGGCAGCCTTCTCGCGGCCAGTCAGCCCGCGCGCACGGTCGTTGTGCTCACGTCCGATCACGGCGAACAGTTCGGAGAACACGGCGGCTTCCTTCACGACCACATCTACGAAGAGCTCACCCATGTGCCGTTGCTCATCGCCGGTCCAACGATCCCACGGGGGCGCACTATCGAACCCCGAGTGAGTCTCGTCGGCTTGGCGCCGACCTTGCTCGATCTCTTGGGCATCCAATCGGACCCGGCGGCAGCGTACCAGGTCGCCTCGCTCGTGCCGGTCGTTCGCGGTGCCGCCGGACCTGACGCGATCTTCAGCGAGCGGCCCGACGAGCTCGCGGCCCTGATCTGGGACGGCAAGAAGCTGATCGTGCCACTCGCGGGTCGGCCCGCGCCTCTGCAGCTCTTCGACCTCGCGTCCGATCCGTCCGAGAAGCACGACGTGGGTCAAAGGGCTCCTTACGCAGCTGCGATGCGCGCCCGCTTCGCCGAGATCGCTCTGAGCAACCGTGCGCTTCGCGAGCGTTTGGTGCCCCCAGGGGCGCAGCAACCCGCGGTGCTGGATGATGCTACCCAGCAACAACTCAGAGGGCTCGGCTATCTCCGCTGATCTCGCCAATTGATCTCAAAAGCGACGCTCGTGGCATCGCCGCCGGTGACGGCTGCGGTGAACCGCTCCGGGTGCTGGTTCACCCACGCCGCCTCCGGCACGTTGGCCGGCGCCAGGATCACGAGGTGGTCGGCGCCAAACTCTGCGAGACGACCGAGCCAGGCGTCGTAGTCGAGCTTGCCCTCGAAGTCCTGCGGTCGCCAGTAGTCGACGATCGTCCCGTCGTCGACGACCGGCACATAGCGCACCTGGTTCTGGAGGCGAGAACCAAGGAGCGGGTAGAGGTACCAGTTGTGGCCGCTCGTGTCCCAGCCCGCGACCAGGGCGATGCGGTGCGCACTCTCGCCGTCGAGATGCTCCCAGATCGGCCAACTCGCTGCGTAGTGACGCACGAGCGGCCGGCGCTCGAAGACCTCGCCGCTCACGGCCGCACGGTAGTGCGCGTAGCGAAGCCGACCGCGGACTTGTTGGAGCAGACTGCCCGTCACGCCGATCCCGAACAGGCAAAGGAGCGCGGCCGCCAGGCGCCACCCGCGGCGCCAGATCCACGAAGCACCAACCTGGCTCGCGACGCCGCCGGCCAGACACGCGACCGCCAGCGCCCCGCCCAGCCACCCGACCGCTCCGAAGCCGAGGCGCCAGTTCTGCGCGATGCTGACCACCAGCCCGGCCGCTATCAGACGACGGGCAAAGCGTGCCCGGCAAACGCTCGCCAGCGCGGCGCTCGCCACGATGGCTGGTGCCATCAGGCGGGCAACCCCGTCCCCAGCCCACCAGCCGCCGCGCCATCCGACATTGGCGTTCGACAACACCGGCGCCAGGGCGACGGCGATCACGGCACCGAGGGTGGCGAGCGGCAGGTGCTGCCGCCGCCGCCACAAGACGACGACGCCGAGGAGGGCCATCACCAGCAGGCACGCTCCAGACACTCCCAGGTTGAGATGCACACCGTCGGGACCGGCAGCGCCGACGAACAGCTTGCCGATCAGGTCCCAGACCGAATCAGGGCTGCCTGGCCGCAGGTCGCCGCGATGCATGGCCGCCAGCTGGGGGTTTCCCGACAGCGTGAATCCGAAGACGTCAACCGGGATGGGATACAGGGGGGAGCCGCGCTCGATCCAAGCACGAAGGTAGGGGGGCGCCGCGATGACGACACCCGGCACCATCAGCGCGGCGGCGCGCGCCCGTCGAGAGTTGTCCAACCGCCGACGAAACAGCGACGCCCCCAGAATCACGACGGCCAAGACCAGAAGCGGCAGCGCGGTGTGTTTCACCGTCGCGTTGGTGCCAAAGGCGAGGACCGCGACGAAGGTATCGGCCTGCCGGCCCGACGCGGCCGCGCGAAAGAGGAACGGCAAGCCCAATCCGAAGAGCGCCGCCGTCATGACGTCCACGTGTCCACTCGTTGTTTGCGCGACGAACGCCGGGGTCGCCGCACAAAGCGCCGCCGCCAGGACGGCCCTCTCCTTGTCGGCCCCGAGCTGCCGGCCGGTCGCGTAGACCCCGAGGGCGAGCGCCACCCACAGCAGGGCCCCGGCCGGCGCGACCAACATGTCGCTGTGCGTTGGCAACATCGCCCATGCAAAGAATGCGTCGCCTCCTTGCGGGAAGTAGCCGTAGTAGCCCCAGGCGTCGGGCGCCGGAAACGGCGTCGACGCGCCGCTTTGTACCCACAGGCCGGCGCGTGCCAGGTGGTAGGTGAGGGCGTCCAAGCCCAGAGGCGGTGCGCAAAGGCCGCGCACGAGCCGCAACGCCGGCACGAGACAAGCCAGCGTCACGATGAGGCGGGTGCTGGAATGTGGCAGGAGCTCTCGTAGCGCGGCAACGTCCTGGAGTAGCGCCACGCGAGCTCTACCGCCGAGCCGACGTGAGAGGAAGAACGTGAGGATCGCCGAGCACGGCAAGGCGACCGCCAAGGAGAAGACACCGACAGACGCGAGGACGTGGAACTCGCCCACCAGCAGCGCCAGGGCAAAGGCCGCTGCGGCGCACAGGCGCAGCGACACCGGATCACGCGCGAACAGCGCCACTGCGATCTGGTAGGCAGACCACGAGACCAGGAGCGCGAGAGCCACCGCCGCGATGAATCCCGCTCCGGCGACAACACTCGTCACGACGCCCGCGCGAGTCTGCAGCGTGGTTCACAGCACCAACCGGGCGCATGCTTTCCCGAAACCCAGGGCGCTCGCGGGACGTCGGGCATCGGCTACCGAGACGCGGCGACTCGGCCCGGGCGGACGATTCGCCTCAGCGGTGGTTGCGGGGGAAGGTCCATCCACCCCGTGATTGCGCCATCAGCTTGTGCGGTCAACAGGCCGTGGTGGTTTCTGCCGTGGATCGCTCCGTTGGCGTCGATCGAGACCAGACGTTGGGTGGCGCGGGCGGCATGGAGCTCGGTCCACTCACCTTCGAGGTCTTGCAGCTCCACTCCGGCTGCGGGTCGGATCCACAACGACAGCCCGCTGACGCCCCCCGTCGGCGCCAGGATCGCGGCGAGCCCGACACCCAGATCGGGCCGCAGCCACACCTCGAACGGTCGCGGCGCTCGCCCCCAGACTGTCATCTCGAGCTTGCAGGTGCCAGGGTCGAGAACAAAGGTTCCCACGCCGCGTGCCTGTGAGCGATTGCCGTCTGGTCTGTCGACGGTCCCAACGAACTCGAAATCGTGGAGCCTGAGACTGCCGGCTGCGGCGCCGCGCAACGCGAACGTTCGCCACTCGCCCTCGATCTCAGACACCTGACACGCCTGTTCGCGCAGGCCGAAGGACGATCCGTAGGTGTCAGTGGTCGAGGCGTCGGCGGTCACGTGCCGAACGGTCTTGGTCGCAAGCAGATCTGGTGTCAGCAGTCCGCTCTCAAGACGCGAGACGTCGGCCGCGGCGCCGCGGTTGTAGAAGGTGGCTGAATACTCCCAGGGGTCGGCGTCATAGCTCGCCACTGTATGAGCCGCCACCGGCTGCTGGGCTTTCGCCTTCGCCGGCCGGATCGTGCCTCTGATGTCGATGATCCCTTCACTGAGGAAGGAGCGCTCGTCCATGCGCACCGCGTCGTCGAGCATGTGACCCACGTGCCAGACGTCGGCCTCTCGAGGCTGCTCTGGGGGCGCACGGCGCAGCAGCACCGCGTGCCGCACGTCCTGGGCGGCCGCGCCGGACGTCGCTGAGCCCACCCGCCACACCATGAGCTGATTGTTCGCGGCCGCTGCCACCTCGAGTATCTCGGCCCGTGGTGACGGTCCTCGGGGCTCCCAGGCACTGCGAGCCACGAGCACGCCGACCACGCCGAGCACGAGACCAACGACGGTCGCCGCGGCCAGCACTCGACGACGACTCACGCTTCTCGACCGCACCGACTGCGTGCTACTCCTTGCCGCAGAGCACGTAGCGCGCGTTTGCGGTACAGGTCATCGTCGAAATGATCTCGCATCCGTACCCGAGGTCGGCCCAATTCCTGTAGTTGCACTGCGGGGCCGGCGGCAGAGCCGGGGCCCAGTCGAGCTCGGCGGTCGTGCACTCCTCGACCGTGCAGCTGCCTGAAGGAGTCCCCGTGCACGTCCGCGGCGCCCAACGATAGCCGAAAGCCGTCTCGGTGCTGGGGCATTGGGTTCCAGGAACCCCGTACGCATACCTGTCAACCGAGCACGTCCAGCCGGTGCCGGTCTTCCACTTGAGGACCTCGGTGTTGGCACAATTCGCGAGCTTGCCGAAGGTGATCGTGGTGTCGGCGATGTCGGCGGCCGTTATCGACAGATCGGTGACGACCCCACCGAGGCCGCCCGAGACCGCGCCACTCGCGAGGTCAGCGCTGCCGACCGACGAGCACACCAAGGCGCCCGAGCCGTTGACACCGGTCGCCTTCTGCCCAGCGGGACAGTTCTGGCTGCTCGTCGCGAAGCTCGTGCCGCTATACGTCGTGTTGTTGTCCGCCTGACAGGTCCAGCCAGTCGCCGCGGTGTACTTGAGGATCTGGCCGTCGACGCTGCACGACGCGATCTTGCTCGTGCCCACCGCGCCGAAGGTGACCGAACCGGCCGCGAGATCGTTCGCAGCGATGGAGAGATC
>JACRCV010000095.1 GCA_016218825.1 Deltaproteobacteria bacterium | reverse complement strand
TCGACATACGCGAGCCGCGCATGGACCTGCACTGACCCCCGGCCTCGCACCGACAAGCTCGCCCTGGCACCTCAGAGACGCGTCCGCGTTTCTGAGGCGCCGGCTGCCCCGGGGCGCGTGGCCTTAGAGCGGAGTTATGGCCCTCGCGACCGGGTTTGACGTCCCGATGCCGGCCCGCTACGCTGCGGCGCCGAAAGGCCGGGGGTGTCGGCCCCGCCGCGAGGAGCGTCCCATGCAGAGCTGGAGATGGTTGTCGTTGTGCTCGACCCTGGCCGCCTGCGGCACCGAGAGTGCCGCCAGCATCGCCGAGATCGGCTGGACCTTCAACTACAAGGACTACACCGACAGCACGAAGCCGGACGACCTGCGCGGCTGCAACAACCAGGCGGCGATCCCCGACACCTCGGCGCCGCCGTACGACGCCATCAGCAAGGTGCACGTGCTCATCAAAGACCCGCAGGGCCAGGTCCCGGGCGTCGACCAGGAGTATGACTGCGGCATCGGCATGGACGGTCGGGTGCCGGTGCGCGGCATCGTCCGCCAGACCTACAGCCTGACGCTCGAGGCCAAGAACGCCGCCGGCGTGGTCCTGTATCGCTTCGTCGAGCCCAAGCTCGATCTGACCGGCTTCATCTCCACGACCTATCAGATGCCGACCGCGACCGGCGAGCTCGCGTTCTACCCCACCTTCCCGGGGGCCGATCCGTGTCCGAGCGCGGTGGCCAACATCTTGATCCAGGCCAGCAACAACGACTTCCCGGACCTGACGACCGAGACCTTGTCACAGCCGGCGTGCGAGCAGGGGTTCTCCGGCCTGCAGCCGCGTCAGATCTATCTGCGCGCCCTGCCGGTCACCATCGACACCGACACCTTCAAGACCTTCAACCCCTTCACGCTGACGCTCAAGGCCCAAGACAGCGGCAACGCCGCGCTCTACTGCGCCACGGTCGCGGCGCGCCCGGTGCGCCCCGGCAACAACAGCCTCGGCGGCAACGTCAACCTCTCGAGCAGCTGTCCGTAGAGCGGGCTCCCACCTGGCGCCGCCGGCCGGGAGCTCCATGTGCGACTCGATTGAGGTCGTGAGCAGCCGCATGCGCCAGCGTCTCCCCGGTACCGGTGCCCTGGCGCTGGCGGTCGTCACGTCGCTCGCGGCCTGCAAGTCGACGACCTACACCGCCGTGGTCGCACCCCGGGAGCACGCCTGGAACGCGGACGAGTGCTTCATCGACTGCCTGCGCGCCGACGCCGGCGAGGCGCGCGCCGATTGCCTGCTGACGTGTCCGGACCTGCAGGTGTTCGTCGACGAGCGCTGCCGGCGCCTGCGTCTCGATGACGACGCGGCGTGCGCCGAGGCCGTCGACCGCCACGTCAGCGCCGTCAAGACCGTCTTGCTCGTCACCGGGGTGACCCTCGGGGTGGTGGCGCTGGGGGTGCTCGCGAGCCTGGATCAGCGGTAGAGAGCCAAGCGTTGCGTGAGAACGCCCGCCTCTGGCACACTGCCGCGCATGGTTGACTTCTTCCAGCGCCACGGCGCCAGGCTCGGGTTGCTGGTCGCGGGGGCAGGCGGCGGCTATCTGTTCGGCGTCTTCATCGGCTGTCACAGCGGTTGAATGTTCATGAGCTCCCCGTGGTTCACGGGGGTCTTGGGCGGCATGCTGGCGCTCGGCTTCGGATCCGGGCCGCAGAGCCGGCTCACCGACGAGCTCGACGACGAGCGGTGAATAGGCGGCCGGGCGGCGCTACGACAGCCCGTACTCCTTGATCTTGTACAACAGCGCGCGGTGCGAGATCTCGAGCAGCTCCGCGGCCCGGGTGCGGTTACCGCCGGTCTTCTCCAGCGCCCGGCGGATGAGCTCGCGCTCGATCGTCAGCGTCGCCTTCTTGATGGACAGATCGTCGCCCAGGATCGGGATCGGCACCGCGGCGCGCTCCTCGCGCAGCTTCTCCGGGAGGTTGTCGACCTCGATGCGCTCGGAGTCGGCGAGCACCATCGCCCGCTCGATGGTGTTCTCGAGCTCGCGGACGTTGCCCGGCCAGCCGTGGTCCATCAACACCCGTAGGGCGTCCTTCGACACCGTCATGGTCTCGCGGCTCAAGCGCGCGCCGTACTTGGCGACGAAGTGGTCGACGAGCAGCGGGATGTCGTCCTTGCGCTCGCGCAGCGGCGGGATGCGGAGCTGCAGCACGTTCAAGCGATAGTACAGGTCCTCGCGGAAGGTGCCGTCGCGCACCATCGTCACCAGGTCGCGGGCGGTCGCCGCCACCACCCGGACGTCGACGTGGATCGCCTTGTTGTCGCCGACCTTGCGGATCTCCTCTTCTTGCAGAAAGCGCAACAGCTTGACCTGCAACAACACCGGCAGCTCGCCGATCTCGTCCAAGAACAACGTCCCGGTGTGCGCCTCTTCGATCAGGCCCTTCTTGTTGCGGTTGGCGTCGGTGAACGCGCCTTTGACGTGGCCGAACAGCTCGCTCTCCAGCAGGGTCACCGGGATCGCGCCGCAGTTGATCGGGATGAACGGCCCCTTGGCGCGCACCGAGAGATCGTGCAGCGCCCGCGCCACCAGCTCCTTGCCGGTGCCCGACTCGCCGATCAACAGCACCGTCGACTTGTAGTCGGCGATCTTGGCGATGGTCGCGAAGATGTCGTGCATCCGCTGGCTCTTGCCGACGATCCCGGCCGGGGCGTCGCGCTCTCTGCTCACGCCCTTGAGCTTGGCGTTCTCGAGGCGCAGGCGCTCGCGCTCTTCGGTGAGGCGGTTGCGCTCCTCGGCCATGCGGATCTTCAAGAGGATCTCGTCGGGCTTGAAGGGCTTCGAGACGTAGTCGGCGGCGCCGTGCTTCAGCGCCTCGACCGCGCCCTCGAGGTCGGCGAACGCGCTCATCATGATGACGGTCACCGGGAGCTTGGCCTGCGACAGCTTCTTCAACATCCCGAGGCCGTCGAGCTCCGGCATCCTGACGTCCGAGAGCACGATGTCGACGCCGCCCTGCTTCAAGCGCTCCAGCGCCAAGACGCCGTTGGCGGCGTCCTCGACCTCGAAGCCGTTCTTCGCCAACAGCACGCTGAGCATGTGCCGCATCCCCTCCTCGTCGTCGACGATGAGGACGCGGCTCGCAGGGCGAGCGTCTACGGTGCCCGAAGCGGCCATGGAGCAACCGTTCTATCAGGAACCAAGGGACACCAGAAGGGGCCCTAAGGGGGGGAACGGGGGCGCTGACGGCGTCACGCGCGGGGATCGGACCTGTGATACACTATGGTGTCCACTTGGCGCCCGGCCGCAACCCGGCGTCAGCGCGAAGAGCGGGGTGAAGAGTGATGCGAGCCGCGCTAGCTGTGGCGGCATTGGCGGTCGCGCAGGCGGCCGGTTGTGGCGGCATCCTCGTCGTCGACGAGCGCCAGCTGGGCGACCCGCCTTCGATCTGCGTCACCGACGGCGACTGTGCGCCGCCAGCGGTGTGCGCCAACAGCGTCTGCGTCGTGCGGACCGGGCCCTGCCGCAACGACGTCGACTGCCTGGCGGACTATCGCTGTGTCGACGGCGGATGCGTTCCGGCGCCGTTTGCCGACGACTGCTCGGCGACCCGACCCTTCGGCTGGTGCCCGCCGGGTCAAGTGTGCGACGCCGGCACCTGCATCACCCCCGACCCATCGACCGTCTGCGACGCCGGCCGCCCGCATGGCGACTGCCCGCCTGCCCAGAGATGTTCGATGGGCGTATGCGTCGGCGTCGATCCGAACGAGGTGTGCGCCTTGGACCGACCGACCGGCGTCTGTCCCGGATTGCACGTCTGCGTCGACGGCACCTGCGTGTTTCGCGAATGCGGCAACAGTATCGTCGAGCCGACGGAGGCGTGCGACGGTGCCGCGCTCGCGGACACGACCTGCGCCGATCTGGGGTTCACCGGAGGCACGTTGTTCTGCGGCGCCTGCGTCTTCGACACCAGCGGCTGCACTACCTGTGGCGATGGAGTGCGCGAGCTGGATGAGGACTGCGAGCCGTCCCTCTCGTTTGTCGCGAGGTGCTGGGATCTGGAGCAGTCGCCCGGCGTGCCCTACACCAGCGGCACGCTCGCCTGCGCGCCGGATTGCCGCTTCGACACGACCGCCTGCACGTACTGCGGCGACGGCGTCCGCAACGACATCGAGGACTGTGACGGCCAAGACACGGGTAGTGCCTCGCGTTGCACCGACCTCGGGACCTACGACAGCGGCGCGCTCGGATGCACGCCGGGTTGCGCTTACGACGTCAGCGGTTGTGGAGTGTGTGGCGACGGGATCCGCGACGCCGGCGAGGAGTGCGACGACCTGGCGCTGGACAACAGGACCTGCGCCGACGTCGGTTTGTCGATCGGCGCGGCCCATTGTCTGCCGAATTGCACCGTCACCTACGCCGGCTGTTGCGGCAACGACCAAGTCGGTCGGGGCGAGGCCTGCGATGGTGCCGCCTTGCGGGGCCTGACGTGCGCGGCGCTGGGCCTGATCGGCGGCCGACTGACCTGTGCGGCCGACTGCGACACCTTCGCCGTCAGCGACTGCGGGCTCGATCACCTCGAGCTGCGGCCGCTCGCGTCGCCGAGCCTGACGACGCCGCTGGTCTCGCCGCCGGGCGGCTCCGCCACTCAGCAGTTCGAGCTCTGGGCGACCTTCAACGACCAGACCGCCGCGCTGGTGACCGCAGCCTGGTTCTCGACCAACGCCGCGGCCGGATCGATCTCGGATGCCGGTCTCTACACGACCAGCGCCAACCTCACCGGCAACGCCCAAACCGTAGTGATCGCGAGCTACGGCGGCCAAACGGCGAGCCGCGCGTTCGCCATCGAGGTCGCGAATGGTCCGGCGCCGACGTGCGGCAACGGGATCCGCGAGGGCACCGAAGAGTGCGACCCGCCCGAGATCCCCGCCAGCTGCCAGGACCTCGGCTTCGACGACGGCACCGTGAGCTGTTTGAGCTGCGCCTACGACGTCAGCGCCTGCACCTCCACGACTTGCGGCAACGGCAGCCTCCAGGGCGCCGAGCAATGTGACGGCGGCGACCTCGGCACCGGCACCTGTGTCAACCAGGGGTTCGCGGGCGGTGGGACCCTGACCTGCAACACCAACTGCACCTTCAACACCAGCCAGTGCGCCAGCCAGTCCGGTAACCCGCTCGCGGATCTGGTGCAGATCGACTTCGTGCACAGCTGCGATCCAGACCCGGCAAGCGCCTGCCCGGTGAGCGCCGGCGTCGTCCAGTTGGTCTACGACGAGACCGGCGCCCCGAGCATCGACATCGACGCCATCGGCTCGTTCGACGACGGCGTCCGGCAGTGGCAGCAAGACATCACCTCGCTGCTCGCGTGGACCATCGACGACGCGGGCGGTGACGCCTACAACTCCGGGCTCGGAACCCTCGACCCCTTGACCGGGATCTTCACCCCTGGGGGCGCCGCCGGGACCGTCCACGTGGTCGCGGCCACCGACGCCACGCAGATCAACTGCCCGCTACAAGGGGCGCCGCCGGCCGACCTCTGCCGCAGCTACGACGTCCAGATCACGGTGAACGCCGTCTTCACCGCGCAGAGCGAGCCGGACATCACCCTGCCGGTCCCGGTGCCCCAAGACCCCGAGACCTTCTTCGCAGCACCGTGCACCCCCACCGCGGCGAAGCAACCGGTCGTGGTCTACCCCAACGACAACACCTTGTTCCCGCGCAACGTCTACCAGGCCCTGTTTCAATGGCTGCGGGGCTGCGCCGCCGCTGGCTGCACCGGGCCTTACAACGGCCTGTTTCGCGCGAGGTTCGACAACGCCGCGACCGGCACCCACGTGTCGATCTTCACGACCGCCGACCGCTGGCGCCCGTCGGCCAACGCCTGGCAGTTCCTCACCCGCACCAATGCCGGCGGCTCCGTGGACTTCACGGTCGACGCGATTCCGTTCACCGGGGTCGAGGCGCCCGGCGCCTGCTACGAGAGCGCGAAGTTCTCGGTGCGCGTCGGCTTCTCGCGCGCCGACGTGCCCGGGTCCATCTACTACTGGTCGACGTCGATCGGCGGCATCAAGAAGGCCTCGATCACCTCGGCCAACCCCATCGACTTCCTGTACTCCGGCGCCGGCGTCGGCAGCAACTACTCGCTGACGCCGCCGGTGCGAGTGCCCGGGACCCCGGCCGCGGAGTGCGTCGCCTGTCACGCGCTGTCGCGCGACGGCCGGCAGCTCGCCGGTTCCTTCAAGAGAGACGACGAGATGGTCAACTACGATCTCTCGGGGACGGTCGCGGGCGTCGCCGGCCAGATTGGCTTCGAGATCAACCCGGCGGCGACCGACTGCGGCCTCAACCCGAGGCCGCCGCTGTGCAAGGCCTACTGGCCAACCTTCAGCGACAGCGGCGAGAAGCTCGTGGCGTACGATGGCAACGCCAAGAAGCTCCGCCTCTACAAGGCGACCGGCGGTGCGACCTTGGGCGCCAACAGCGGGGTGCTGCCCACCGGCACGGTGAACGGCTGGGCGATGCCGAACCTCCCCGACTGGTCGCCGGACGGACGCTGGCTGGCGTTCATCATGAGCGCCGCCGGCGCCCGCGACGGCGACAAGACTGGTGCCTTGGCGGTGCTGCGCTACAACCGCGAGAGCTTCGCCGGCCTGCCGGGAACCAGCGACAACCCCTGGGGGAAAGCGCCGTGGACCGAGGCGTTGCCCCTGCTGTTGAACAGCACCGGCAACGCGGTGACCGGCGGCAACTCGAACTGGCACCACCCTACCGTGTCTCCGGATTCGCTTTGGATCGTCGTGGCACGCGTACCCGACGGAACCGGCGTCCGCAACGACGCCGCGGGCGCCTCACCGGCGCTGCTCTACGCCGTCAAGTGGGCGAGCTGCGAGGTGGACGGCAACGGCGCCTGCGTCCCGTATCCTATCTGCGCCGCCACTGGCGTGGCGCTCTGCGGCCCGAACGGCGACCAGGTGTGCCCGGTGTGCCAGCCGGTGCCGCTGACGGCGCTGAACACGCTGTACTCCAACTGCAGCAACCCGCTGTCGCCGGCGAGCCCGTGTGAGACGCCGCCGACCCACCAGACCAACATGCCGCGCTGGGCGCCGACCAATCGGCCGGACAGCTACTTCCTGGTGTTCACCTCGCACCGGCCCTACGGCAAAGTGTCCGGCGAGCAGCTCGCGGCGGGCACCTGCGCCGTCCCTAATCCGCCGGCGGCGTGCTTCAGCCGGCCGACCGACGATCAGCTGTGGGTCGCGGGCTTCGACGGCGCCCGGATCCCGGATCCGAGCCACCCGCCGTTCTACTTGCCATTCCAAGTGTTCAGCGAGGCCAACCACCGGGCCTACTGGACGCACGATCCGGGCTCCGGGTTCACCGGCTGCACGCTCGAGATCTGCGACCGCCTGGACAACGACTGCGACGGCCTGGTCGACGAGGGCTGCTGCACCGTGGCCGCCGAGGTCTGCGACGGGCGCGACAACGACTGCGACGGCATCGTCGATGAGCGCGACACGCCCAACGGCCCGGTGCCGGGCGGCATCTGCTGCACGCCGACGATCGAGGTCTGTGACGGCGCCGACAACAACTGCAACGGCCTGGTCGACGAGGGGTGCACCGGCTGCACCGCATCCCAAGAGGTCTGCGACGGCTTCGACAACGACTGCGATGGGCAGGTCGACACCGCCGATTCTCCCGGCCAGGCGGGCACCGGTCCCGGAGTGCAGTACGCCGCCGGCTGCGGCACGGCGGGCTGTCCCTGCTGCTCGCAAGAGATCTGCGACGGCATCGACAACGACTGCGACGCCCTCATCGACGACGCGGATCCACAGGTCCAGCTACCCGCGGCCAAGACCTGCTGCTACCCGTGGGCCACCGATCCCTGCAACGGCGTCGACGACGACTGTGACGGCATCGTCGACAACGGCTGTTGCATCCCCGACAACCCGCCGATCGAAGTCTGTGACGGCCGCGACAACGACTGCGACACCCTCATCGACGAGGCCGACCCCGATCTCGGCCCCGGCGCTTGCTGCCGAGACGCCGACCAGGACGGCTTCACCACCTGCGCCGGCGACTGCGCCGACGACAACCCGAACATCAACCCCGGTGTCTCGGAGATCGACCTCGTCGACTGCGGCCTTTGTGACAACGACGTCGACGAGGACTGCGACGGCGCCGACTGCACCTGCCAAGTCTCGGGCTAGGCCCGGTGAGCGGCGAGACCGCACCTGGGCGTCACCCGCCGTCACTCGTACCGGCAGCGGCCGCCGCGTCGCGGGCCTTGGCGGCATGACGTCCGCCGTCAAACAGCGCCGCGAGGCGACGCGGGGTTGATGAGCACTCGGCGGCCGGAGATCAGGGCGGCACGCACTCGGCGAGCCAGGCCGCGCCGCCCGAGAGGACGGCGTCGTTCGTCGTCGTGCCGGTCGCGTCGGCGGTTGCAGCGCCCGCGCCTTCGTTCAGGCTCCAGAGCGCCGCGGTGTCCGCGTCCAGGCCGAGCGTCGCGCTCGGCGTGAAGTCGGCCCCATAGCGCGCGATGCTGGAGATGCGGACCTGATCGATCGCCCCGCTCCAATAGCCGGCCGGGGCGGGGTTCTGCTGGTAGTAGCCGATGTCCCACGCGCCGCCGTTGCCGAGGTCGTCCGTCAGGTCCGCCGCCGCGTCGGCCAGCTGGCCGTCCAGATAGAGCTGCAGCGCGCCGGTGCTGCGATCGCGAACCCCCGCCAGGTGGTGCCAGGCGCCGTCCAAGACCGAGGTCGTGCCGAAGATCGCGCTGGCGCCGCCGGGGCTGCTGAGCGCGAAGACCGGCTCGCCCGACCCGTTCATGACCGCGAGCAACGTGTACGCTCCGCCACCGAGGTCGGCGTGCGAGACCAGCGGCAACACCGCGGTCGTCGGCGCGGCGCTCCGGAACCACGCCTCGACGGTGAACGAATCGGCCGCACCGAAGTCGAGCGCCGAGGCCGGCGCCGACACCCTGCCGTCCACACCGTCGAAGCTCACCGCGGCGCAGGTCGTGGACGACGGCAAGAAGCTCAACGCCGTCATCAACGTGGTCCGATCGTCGTCGAAGCCGACCGCCGCGGGGAGCTCGATCATCGTCAGGACCAGGTAAGAGAAGCCGGCGGGCAGATCGGCCAGCCCGCGATCGGCCGCCATGACCAACTGGTAGGTCAGCGAGCCGTCGGCGGCGCGCGTGATCTGGGCGCTATTGGCGTAGGCGATCACCGGCGGGTTCCCGGGCCCCGGCGGGTCCGCGGGGTCGAACTCGATCACCAGGACGCGCACCGCTCGCACCTGCGGCCCGTCGACGTCGTCCACCGCGCCGTCGAACTGGACGCGGCCACCGCCGAGCGCGGTCGCGACCGCCGCCGCGTCGGTCAGGGTCGTCTCCTGAGCGCGGTACAGGCTCGCCCAGATCGTGGCAGTGTTCAGCGCGCTGTCGCTCGCGGTGATCGTAAGCGGCGTGAACCCGCCTTCGGCAAAGAAGTCCTGAACCACGTCGGCGCCGTTCGGCAGGGTGAGCTGCATGCGACCAGGGTCGGTGTAGCCGCCGACCACCGTCGACCCGCTGGCCGTCATGAGCTCCAGGCTCCACGGCGGCAGCGGCGCGCCCGCCGCGTCGCTGTCCCGGATCCGGATCTCGGCGCGGAATTCGTGCGGCTCCCCGAAGCTCGCGTCCATCAGCGTCATCTGGACGCTGGCGCCGTCGAAGACCGGCCGGTGGTCCGCGACCGACGACCCCGCGGTGGTCCAGATGATCGGGCCCGGCAGGCTGCCGACGTCCACCGGCTCGCCGTCGATGCTCATGAGGTCCGGCAGGAGCGTCAGTCGATACTCGCGCCCGTCGCGGAACACCGTCCCGTAACGCTGCTCCAGAGTCGCGACCTGGCCGCGCCAGCCGTCGTCCGGGGCGCCGAGCCCTTTGAGCGGCAGCCAGACCGTGCCGAGGCGGTCCTCCAGCGTGAAGGTCCTGACGGCGCCGACGTCGACGAACGACGCCGGATCCATCAGGTCGGAGAAGCCCAAGAACACCCGCTGCAGGCTCTGGGCCCCGAGCTTGTCGTGACCGTCTTCCGGGCTCGAGAACAGGAAGCTCGGCACGAGGCCGGCGGCCGCGACCTCGAACGCGACCGCGCCCCAACCGAGGTTCTGCATCGGAAAGGCGACGTCGAGCACGGCGTAGTTGAGCAGGTAGGCGCCCGGTGGCAGCGCGATCTTGTCTCCACTCGCCGGGGCGCTTGGCCACACGAGGACCTGCGGGATGATGCCGAGGTCCGCCTCGATCACCGCACCGGCGACCGGCGCGCCGGTGGCTTGGTCTTCGAACCAGAAGCTCATGCCGCCCAGCGTGCTCGGATCGAGGAGCTCGGAGAAGCTGACCTCGACGGGCTCCGCGGGGCGGACGACCACCACGGGCGCGTCCTCGACGCCTCTAAGCGCGCTCACCGCCGTGACCTCCGGCGGGGTGCTGTCGCCGAGGCGCTGGAAGGCGAAGTCGAGGTCGACGCTGAACCACCCACCGCCGGGGCCCGACGGCCCCTCGGTCGAGAGCAGCCGCCCCCAGATCCAAAGGCTCCACGCCGTGCCCGCCTGCCATGCGGTGAACTGCGGCCCGCTGCTCGGCGAAAAGCGCATCACGGTCGCGGAGTCGAAAGTGCCG
Source organism: Deltaproteobacteria bacterium (assembly GCA_016218825.1). GTDB lineage: Bacteria > Myxococcota > XYA12-FULL-58-9 > XYA12-FULL-58-9 > XYA12-FULL-58-9 > JACRCV01. The sequence continues at coordinate 2,642 of JACRCV010000095.1, read as the reverse complement.
GAGTACGCCGGCTCATCGAAGCCGCCGCGATACTCGATGTAGCCCTGGCTGGCCGTCGGGTCGACGGCCTCGCTCAAGTAGGCCTTCAGGTCGTAATCGGCGCCGTTGACGCTCGGCGGCGCCATGAACCCGAGCGCCCCGGGGACCGCGCTGTCGACGCCGGTGTCGGTGCCGGCGAGCACGAACTCCACCCATGTCACCGACACCTGCAACCCACCACCCGGGCCGCTGCTCCACGGCATGAAGGTGCTGTTGCACGGCCCTCCGGGCCCGCCGCCCCCCGTTGGGCCGCCACCGCCGCCCACCGTATTGCCCGCCAGGTCCTCGAAGCCGCACACGCCGACCTCGTAGGAGGTCGACGGCACGAGCAGCGCTGCAGGGACGTAATAGAAGGTGTCGTTCGGGCGGTCGCGGCTCAACCAACCCGGGCCGCCGTTGGTCTCGGGCGGCAAGCTCGTCGGCGACCCTTGGGCCCGGAAGTAGAAGCCGGCGGCGGTGGCGGTGTTCATCGTCTCGCTGAACTGCGCGATCGCGCGCCAGTTCTGACCGGGGTAGCCGTCCAGCCAGCTCGAGGTCGGCGGGTTCGGGTCGATCACCACGTCGACCACCACCGGCGGCACGAGATCGTTCGTCCCCAGCGGATCCATCTCGCTGTGGATCTTGTCGAGGGTGTAGACCAGATGCTCACCGGCGGGGCTCGAGGTGCTCAGGCAACCGCCGCACATCATGGAGACCCAGATCTCGTTGTCGTGGTTGCGATCGATCCAGTACCAGCTGCTCGGGATGGGACTGCCCGCCCAGGTGAGCGACACCGTGACGTCGTTCTCGCTCAGGTCGTCGTCGACGAACACGAAGCGGGCGGGGCTGATGCGGTTCCCCGGCCACCAGGCCTCGGCCCAGCTCAACAGGCCGTCACCGAAGGGCGGCGCCGACGAGGCGGGGTTCGACGACGCCGCGTCGAAGACCGGCGCCACCGCCGCGTCGACGACCCGGATCGTCACCCACGCGGTGGCGTAGCCGCCGTTGCCGTCCGTCATCTCGTATTCGATCGTGACGGTGACGTCGGGCGTCGAGCCGGCCTGGTACGAGATGCCGAGCGCGTCGGTCGTCAGCACCGCGGTGCCCGACGCCGGCGGCGTCAGGATGTCGCTGACACTCAGCGAATCCAGGTCGACGTCCTCGTCGTTGTTCAGCACCCAGACGAGAGCCGTGGCGTCGGTGCCGACGGAAGCGACGTCGTCGTTGGCGATCGGATCGTCGTTGACCGGGCGCACGGTGATCGTGATGACACCGTAGTCCGACGTGTCGCCGTCGCCGTCATCGAGCCGGTAGTTGATCCACGAGTCGCCGGCCTGATTGGTGTACGGCGTGAACGTGACGCTCTGATCGGCGCTGTTCACCTGGACGTTGCCCATCCCAAAGCTCGTCACCCATAGACTGACGCCGCCGTCGCCGAGGCCGCTGTCGTTCGCGAGCGGATAGATAGTGATCGCGGTGTCTTCGTCGGTGGTGACGCTGTCGTTCGTCGCCACCGGGACGTCGTCGACCGGATCGATGCGCACCTCCACCCGGACGAAGGGCCCGCCCGCCGGTGGCCACGTGTCGCCATCCGCGTCCAGCAACCGATAGGTGAAGACGCTGGCGCCCGACACGTCGGGCTGGGGCGTGAAGAGCACTCTGCCGTCGGCGGTCGGCGTCGCGGTGCCGAGCGCGTCGCCACCCATGATCTCGACCACGACCCCGTCCCCGAGGCCGGCGTCGTTCGCGAGGACGTCGATCACCAGCGCCACGTCCTCGGTGGTGGCATAGCCCAGGTCGTCGAACCCGGTCGGCAGGTCATCGACAGAGCCGATCGTCACCGACACGATCACCTCGTTGGAGTCGTCGCCGTTGCCGTCGCTGGCGTGGTAGGTGAAGGCGGCGGTGCCGGTGAAATCGGGTGGCGGCGTGTAGCGCACCGTCTGCAGATCCGGCAGCACCACCGCGGCGCCATCGAGCGGCGCCCGGTCGACGGTCACCGTGGCCGCGGACCGGCCGCCGTCGCCGAAGCCGGTGTCGTTCGCGAGCACGTCGACGTCGACGAAGGCGTCTTCGGTGGTGCTCGCGGCGTCGTTCGTCGCCAGCGGCACGTCGTTCACCGCGCTGACGGTGATGCTCACCGCGCCGACGTCGGTGTCGGGCGGGCTGTCGGCGTCGCTCACCGTGTAAGTGAAGGCGTCGCTGCCGTTGAAGTCGGCGCTCGGGGTGTAGCGGATCTGGTGGTCGGCCTGCACCACCGCGCTGCCGCTCGCCGGCGGGGTGGCGATGACGACCGCGCCCAAGCCGTCCCCGAGGCCGGTGTCGTTCGCGAGGACGTCGATCACCACCACGCCGTCCTCGTCGACGATCGCGTTCTCGTCGTCGGCGGCCGGGACGTCGTCTTGGGCCGCGACCGTCACCGTCACCAGCACGCTGCTCGAGTCGTCGCCGTTGCCGTCGGTGGCGTGGTAGCTGAAGCTGTCGGTGCCGTTGAAGTCCGCCGCCGGCGTGTAGCGCACCGTCTGCAGATCCGGCAGCACCACCGCGGCGCCATCGAGCGGCGCCCGGTCGACGGTCACCGTGGCCGCGGACCGGCCGCCGTCGCCGAAGCCGGTGTCGTTCGC
>JACRCV010000093.1 GCA_016218825.1 Deltaproteobacteria bacterium | reverse complement strand
TCGACATACGCGAGCCGCGCATGGACCTGCACTGACCCCCGGCCTCGCACCGACAAGCTCGCCCTGGCACCTCAGAGACGCGTCCGCGTTTCTGAGGCGCCGGCTGCCCCGGGGCGCGTGGCCTTAGAGCGGAGTTATGGCGGCGACGGCCGGGCTTGACTTGCGGCCGAGTCTGAATAAGGTTCGTCCCCGGCCCAGGACTCTAATCCGGATGGAGGTTACTCGTATGAGGTTTGCACTGGAGCGCATGCCCCTGATGCTCCTTGCCCTCGGGATCGCCGCGTGCGTCACCCGTGGGGACATCGAGGAGATCAAGGAAACGCAGAAGAAGATCCTCACCAAGCTGGAGCAAGGCGGCAGGCCGTCGATGCCCCAGCAGCCGCAACGGCCGCAGGGCCCGGACCCGGCCAAGGTCTACGGTTTTCCGGTCGGAGACTCCGCCGCCAAAGGGGGTGCCGACGCTTGGGTGACATTGGTCGAAGTCTCGGACTTTCAGTGACCCTTCTGCGGGAGGGTCGGTCCGACCCTCAAGGCTCTGGAAGACAAGTACGGCAAAGACCTGCGGATCGTGTTCAAGCACAATCCGTTGAGCTTCCACCCGAACGCGATGCCGGCGGCCAACGCTGCCGAGTGCGCGCGGGAGCAAGGGAAGTTCTGGCCGATGACTGAGAAGATGTTCGGCAATCAGCAGGCGCTCTCGCCGGAGAGCTACGAGAAGTGGGCCGGCGAGATTGGCGTCGACGTCGGCCGGTTCAAGAAGTGCTTTGCCGACAACAAGTACAAGACCCGCATCGAAGAAGACCAGAAGCTCAGCATGCAGATGGGCGCCCGTGGCACCCCGGCGTTCTTCGTGAACGGCCGGTTCTTGTCCGGGGCGCAGCCGCAGCCCGCCTTCGAGGCCCTCATCGACGAGGAGCTGAAGAAGGCCAAGGCGAGCGGCATCGCCGCCAGGGACTATTACCAGAAGGCGGTGGTGGAGAAGGGCGAGAAGTCGATGTAGTCGCGCCGCATTCGGTCAGTGGAGACGCCCGGCCGCCTCGAGAGAGGTCGCCGGGCGTCTTTTTTTGCCTAGCCGCGCACCCGGCGGTGGCCCGAGGCGGCGGCGTAGGCCAACGCCGGCTCGGCCGCGGCTTCTTTCTCGCTGCGGGCGTGCTCGGCGCGGTACAGGGTGTCTTCGATCTCTTCCATCACCCGCTTCCAGCGCAGGTAGGCGACGGTGAACGCCTCGCGCTCCGCGGTCCAGCGGTCGAGCGTCGACTTCGGGATCTCGATGGCGTGCGCGTCGGCGGTCTCCAGCCAATCGAAGGTGTGGTTGCCGTCGAAATCGAGGCCGATGTTGATCCGCACGCGCATTGGATCCCACCCTTCGCTGCTGCCGAGGTGGGGCGCAGTAGAGCACGGCGGTCCGACACTTTGGGGCAACGCCGCGTTGGCTTGGCTGTCGGGCGAGCTCGGCCGCCGCTACTTGCCGGCCGCCGCGGGTGGGGTCTTGAAGTCCTGCCACGCCTTGAGGCCGTCGATCTTCACGCTGCCGGACGCCGAGATCTTGCCGTCGAGGATCGTGTGACTCGACGCCGAGAAGTTGCCGCGCCCGTCCACCAAGGCCTTCAACACCATGCGGAATCTGCCGGCCACGTCGAGCTTCTGCATCTCCAGGCCGCCGTCCTTCAGATCGCGGTTCTCGTCCCCGAACTGACCTTCGAGACGCAACGTCATGTCGACCGCCGAGCTGGTCGTGCCGGCGCCGGCGGATGACCCGGTCTTGAGGTAGCCGAGGTCGATGTCGACCAGGGTGTCCTCCTTCAGGCTGATGGCCTTCAGCATCGACTTGTCATCGCCGACCGTGACCGAGCCGGCCTTGACGACTCCCGAGACCCTGCCGCGACCGATGTCGGCGCTGGCCGGCGACGACCCGCCGAAGCTCGCCCGCCACCAGTCGAAGGTGGCGGCCGCGTCTTCCTTGAGGTCGACGTGGATCTCGGGGCCGTCGGTGGCGAAGCGCACCGACTTGGCGCGGCTCTTGGCCTTCAAGGAGCTGCGCCGCTCGCCCTCGACGTCGACGCTGTTGCCCTCGATCACCCAGCCCTTCGCCGGCGTCACCTCGAGGGTCCCGGAGCCGCCGAAGTCGGCCTGCTTCACGTCGAGGCGGGTCTGGGCGCTGCCGAGCAGGACCAGCGAGGCCAGCGAGGCGTCGACCTCGCTCATCGAGAGCTTGCCGACGGTCTCCAGGCCGTCGGCGCTGATGATCACCGAGCCCTTCACCTTCGAGCGCCGCATGTCGAGGATCGGCGGCGGGTGCCCCTTCTCGGTCTCCGGGAGCTTCGCGACGCAGTCGAACTCGCCGTCGACGTCGGTCAGGCGCACGGTCGTCGCGGTGCCGGTGTGCAGCGTCACCGCCTTGGCGGTGGTGTGCTTCAACACGTAGCGGTTGCCGTCCGGTGGCGACAGGTCGGCGTCGAAGACGAAGCCCTTGCTGCCGAGCGGCTTGACGCTGAGCTCGCCCTTGCCGTCGAAGCTGATGCTCGCGGCGCCGTCGAGCTTCATCGTCCCCGAGGTCGGGCCGGCGGCGTCGGCGGCGCTGAAGTTCAACCCCGCGGCCACCAGGTGGACCTCCTTGAGGTCGCCGCTCAGCTTGCCGTCGTCGAAGCGGATGCTGCCGTCCACCGTGGCGGTGATGTTCTTGGCGCCGCCCGAGTCACCTTTGACGCTCGCGGTCCCGGAGGTCTTGATCTCGGCCTTGACCGCCGGCAGGTCGACGAAGAAGCGCGGCTTGTAGCCGCCCGAGGTGATCTGGATCTTGGCGCCCTTGACCTGGCCGTTCTCGACCTTCGTCGTCGCCGCCCCGAGCCGCGTCGCGGCGGAGAACCCGGTCGCCTCGAGCTCGCTGATGTCGACGGTCACGATCGACGCGCCGCCGCCCTTCGGGGTCACCACGTGGATGTTGACGTTGGCGCTGCCGCGCTCGAGCTTGGCGTTGAGCTCCGGGCCGCCGAGGCTCATCGCCCCCAACACCGCCTTGCCGGAGATGGTGTAGTCGTCGACGCCGCCCTTCACCGTCAGACTGCTCCCCGGCTGCAGCTTCAACGACTGCCCGCCGCCGAGCTTGATCTCGGCACCGGTGAAGCGCGCGTCAGCCACCGAGAACTTCAAGCCCTTCGCGAGCTCTCCCGGCCCGGAGGCGGCGACCTGGAGCTTCTTCGCGAGCAGGGTGGCCTTGAGCGGCACCGCGGGCCCGCCGACGATCGCGGACAGCTCGTCCAACAGCTTGCGGCTGACGAGATCGTTCAGCCACTTGCGTTGGTCGGCCGACAGCACCTTGTCGGCCGAGGTGAACGCGCTCCAGTCGACCTTGACGTCGCCGTCGAGGCGCGCGGTGCCGTCGCCGTTGTCGGTGAGGCCGAGCTTGCTCGCGGTCACCGTGACCGGGACCGACACCGACCCGGGCGCGACCGGCAGATGGTAGGTGGCCTTCACCTCGGCCGTGAGCGGCGTCGCGTTCCCCGGCTTGCCGCCGCTCGGCGCGCTGACGAGGATCTGCGACTTTGCTGCCTGGATCTTGCCGCCCTCCACCACCAGGTTCGCGACCAGCGGTCCGGTCTTGCTGGTGACGCGGATCGTCCCCTCGAGGCCGCGCTTGTCGGTGTAGACCTTCATGTCGACGTTCTCGGTGAAGTCGAAGCTCTTGGGGATGATGGTGACCGGCGTCTCGACCTTGATCGACGCGGCGTCCAGAGACGCGATGATGTCGGCGAAGTCGGGGCTCAAGGTCGGCAGCGCCGGCGCCTTGAGCTCGGCGGCGGCCGGCGGCTTGGCGCCTTTGCCGCGACGCGGCCCCGGGGCGCGCATCTTGATGAGATCGGGCGCGCTCTCCTTCTTGAGCGGCGCCTGCTCGGCCACGTCCACCTCGGCGAGCTTCGGCATCCCGCCCTTCGCGGTGAGGGTCTTGATCGAGAACGCCTTCAGCTCGAGGTTGGCGACCGACTTGACGTTGCCGTCCTTGTCGATGGTGGCGTCGAGGTCGAGCAGGGTGTCGCCGGTCTTGGTGTCGACCGAGACCCGGGCGCCCTGCAGGCCCGGGATCTCACCCGGCTTCAGCGCCGCGTCGGCCCCGAGCTTCAACGACAGCTTCGCCGCCAAGGTCGGCGAGCGCTCGGGCTTGCCGTCCTTGCCCCTGGCCCAGCCCATCTCGCTGACGGTGATCGTCCCGGTGGTGCCGTTCTTGATCTTGATGCTGTGACCGCCCTCGGTCGCCAGACGCAGCGCACCGACCGTCACCTGGAACTTGGCGTCGCCGTGGAAGATCGGTGGATCGCGACGCGAGATCTCGAGGTGGTCGAGCGCCACCTCGCCGGTGGTGTCGGGCGTGATGTGGGCGTTGACCTTGCCGGCGCTCAGGCTCGCGTTCACCCGCGCCTCGGCGACGTCGGTCTTCAACACCCACCGTTGGCCGGACGCGGCGGCGAGCTTCAGCTCCGAGCCCAAGAGGCCGTCGTCGCCCCGCTTCGACTCGAAGAACAGGTTGCCGCCACCAGAGAGCTGGCCGCTGGACTTGAACCCGAAGGCCGTCGAGTCCACGAGGGCCACCGGCGACAAGGCCGCGGTCACGTTCTTCAGCTCGCCCTGGCTGATGCGGACCAGGCTCGAAGCGCTGTCGACGACCACGTCGGCCTTGAAGTCCGTCGGCTGGACTTTGCCGCCGCCGGCGTCTCCGAGGCGGAGCTCACCCGGCTCACCGTCGGCGCCCTTGAGCTTCAGGTTGCCGGTGACGCCCGCGAGCGACAGGCCCGGCAGCTCGGCGTGAAGACTGGCGGCGCTGGCGCCGGTCTCGGCGGCGTAGTTGATCGTCCAGGGCTTGGCGCCGTCGTCGCCGCGACCGATCTGCTTGATGCGCAGGATGTGCTTGCCGTCGGCGGCCGGGGTCTCGAAGACCACGTCGTTGAGCGGCTCGGGGACGCCGATCGCCAGCGCCACGGTCTTGACGCCGTCGTTGCCGGCGACGTCGCTCTTGATGCTGACCTCGAGGTTGACCCGGCCCTGGCCGGAGCGCAGCGCGGTCCCTTTCGCCGCGAGCTGCATCGACTTGACGCGCGCGTCGACCTTGACCTTGACGTCGTTCAACGGGCCTTCGCACTCGACCTTCGTGCCCTCGTCGAGCGCCAGCACCGCGCCCTCGCCGAAACGCAGCACGCCGTCGTTCTTGCGCCCGGCGTCGGCGGACGCCGCCTTCAGCGTGCCCTGGAGCTTCAGGGTCGCGTGCGCCAGATCCATCGCCGCCGCGAGCTGGCTCTCGGCGTCGGTCTTGGCGCTCGGATCGGGGCACTTGGCGCCGGCGCTCGCATCGCTCAGCCGCGCCGACGGCGTGCCAATTGGACTGACGACCGGTTGGTAGGACTCCGGCGCGTCGCCGGCGTCCGCGAACACGCCGCCGCTGTGGAGCTCGAGGTTGTTCGGCACGCAGGCGCGGTTCATCAGCTTGCGCATGAAGTCGTCGACGTTCTCGGGGACTTTGTCGGCGCCGAGGATCTCGCTGGTGATGTTCGGCTTGATGAAGCACGGCACGTCGGCGCGGATCTCGTGATCCTGGATGTAGATCTGCTTCAGGTCGAGGCCCAAAGGACCGTCGAGCGTCACCTCCTTGCCGGCGCCGTCCTCGAACTTGACGGCGGTCTTCTTGGTGTCGACCTTGCCGTTCTTGATGCCGACATCGACCACCGCGAAGGTGCCGCCCGGCACGTCCTTGCGCACCGTCACCTTGCCGATCTTGGCGCCGGCGGCGAGCGGCACCCGCAGCTTCAGCGTCCCGTCCTTGACCTGGCCGACGATGTCCATCGGCTGCGCGACGAGCTTCGGCAAGTCGACACGCCCGGACGCGCCGACGGTGCGCAACCCGTCAGCCTTGCGCCCGGCGTCGGTCTCGCCGCCCTTCTTCTGCTTGCGGTCGAACCTCGCCGCCCGCTTCTCCCGCTCGGGATCCGCGGTCGTCATGATCGCGCCGTCGCCGGCCGGGGACGTCGTCTTGTCGCCGTCCCGCACCGCGCCGTCCGGGCCCGGGACCGACGTCGACGTGGTTCTGGTATCTTTCGGTGCGACGCCGGAAGGACCGCTCATCGACGCTCTCCCTAGGCAAACCCCATGCTATTGCGGGCAGACGACGCTGCCAGGCCCCCTCATTGTCACACAAAGCACCACCCGCGTCATCCCCCCAGCTCGGCCCCGGCCGTGCGGCGACCCAACCGGAGACACCCCGTGATCCTGCCTTGACTCCGCGCGGCGCCAAGGCGAAACGTCGACGCCATGCGATGGTCCAGGCGTCTCCCGGTCGATCTGAGCCCGAGCCCATTGTCGGAGACCCTCGCTGACCTCCAGGGGACCGTCGACCTGACCGAGTCGAACCCCACCAAGGTCGGCCTCGGCCCCGCCGACCTCGACAGCTGTCTCGCCCCGGCGGGCGCGGCCCTCTACCGGCCCGAGGCGCTGGGCCTCGACACCGCTCGGAGCGCGGTCGCCGCCTACGCCGCCCGGCACGGCCTGACGATCCCCGCCGACCGGCTGGCTTTGACCGCGAGCACCAGCGAAGCCTACGCCGTGCTCTTCAAGCTCTTGTGCGACCCCGGGGACCGAATCGCGGTGCCGGCGCCGAGCTACCCGCTCTTCGACGTGCTCGCCGAGCTCGAGAACGTCGAGCTGACGCGCTACCAGCTGACCTACAGCGGCCGCTGGCACCTCGACCTCGACAGCGTCGCCGCCGCCCTCGACGCCGGCGCCCGCGCGGTCGTCGCCGTGCTCCCCAACAACCCGACCGGCTCGACGTTCACCGCGGCCGAGGCGCAAGCGCTCAAGGAGCTGTGCGCGCGCCGCGACGTGCCGCTCGTCGCCGACGAGGTGTTCCGGCCCTACGCCTGCGGCGAGACACCGCTCGCGAGCCTCGGCGCCGACCCGATCGGCTTGACGTTCGTCCTCGACGGGTTGTCGAAGGCGTTGGCGCTGCCACAGCTGAAGCTCGGTTGGATCGCGGTCGCCGGCCCCGACGCTCCGGCGCGACAAGCGCTGCAGCGCCTGGAGTGGATCGCCGACGCCTACCTGTCGGTCGCGACCCCGGTGCAGCTGGCGCTCCCGGCGCTCTTCGAGCGGGCCGCCGCCGTGCAGGCCCGCGTCCGCGAGCGGGTGGCGGCCAACCGCGACCACCTCGCGGCGCTCGTCGCCACCGTCCCGGCCGCCGAGGTCCTCGAAGCCGACGGCGGCTGGTACGCGGTGCTGCGGCTGCCGGCGTCGGTCCCGGAAGAAGACCTGGTCGTCGAGCTCGCTCGCACCGCCAAGGTCCTGGTGCACCCGGGCTTCTACTACGACTTCACGAGCGAGACGCACCTGGTGTTGGCTCTCATCCAACCCCCCGACCTGTTTGCCGCCGCCGGCGCCCGAATGCGGGCAGTGCTCGCCCGCCACTTTGGCTGAGCGCGGCGCCGTGTGATCCGTCTCACAGGCGTGATCGGGTTGTCGCGACCGACATCGAAGTGTGAAAACCCCGGTCGCAAACGGCCCGCCCACGTTTGTCCACATCCCAATGAATCCGCGTCGCTCACCGAGCACGCGTGGCATGCGCCTTGCTTCTTGTCCGGGAGGAGGAGGCGACCATGGAAGCACAACAACTGGAGCCGTTGACTGTGGTGCCGACGCGGGACGTGAGTCTGGTGGGCACGCTCGAGACCTGGCCCCTGGTCGACATCATCCTCTGGGCCAACCAATCACACCGCACCGGGATGCTGCGGGTCGGGTTGGGGCTGAACGCCGGCGTGCTGTTCTTCCGGGACGGCGACCTCTACCGCGCCGAGTGGGGCAACCTGGTCGGGGAGCAGGCGGTCCTGGCGCTGCTGTCGGTGCGCGCCGGCTCGTTCTCGTTGATGCAGCGCGAGCCGCCGCTCGCCGCCACCAACATTCGCCGCCCGACCGCCGAGCTGTTGCTGCAGCTCGCGGTGTCCCAAGACGAGCACAGCCGCGCCGGCGACGCCTGAGCCTGGTTACAGCGGCGGTCGGGCCGAGTTTGTGCTACGAGTCGCGTTGCGCACCGAACGCGCGCCAGATGCTTGCCCTCCTCTGCTCCATCGTTTGCGCCACCGCCCCGACGGCGGCCGAGCTCGCCGCGGCGTGGCAAGACCTGGTCGCCTCCGGGGCGGCCCGGGTTCAGATCTCGCTGCCGTCACCCACCGCCGACGATTGGCGCACGCTGGCCTCCGGGACGACGATCGCCAGACGCTTTCGGGCCGGCGAAGGCGCGATGAACCGGGTGCTGGCGATGCGCTTCATCGACCAGCCGCCGGTCTCGATCTGGCTCGCGATCCTCGACGGCAAGCACGCCGGCCTGCCGCCGGAGTACTCGGAGTGGCAGCTTGGCGCCACGCCGACCTCGAAGACTCTGTACCAGCACCTCGACCTGCCGTTTCCGATCGCCGACCGTCACTGGATCCTCATCGCCAACAGCAACCGCGAGCTCTATCGCGACAGCGGCAGGACCGCGTGGGAGCGCAGCTGGGCCCTGGATCCGCGCGGCGCGGCGGCGCTCGCCGACCTGCCCGCCGACGTCCGCGCCAAGGGCGAGGGTGCTATCTGGACCCCGAAGAACCGCGGCGGCTGGCTGTTGCTCGCGGCGGGGTGGGGGACGCTCGCGGTCTACCAGCTGGAGACCGATATCGGCGGCTGGGTCCCGGATCACCTCGTCGCCGCCTGGGCGCTGTCGACGCTCGCGAAGCTCGTCGACAAGACCACCGCGCTCGCCGACCGCGAGGTCACCCACTACGTCGCCGGCCACGCGCCGCTGTATACGCCCGACGGGGTCTTGATCCCGCGCTATTGAGGCCGGTCGAGGCGCGCTCGACCCTCGGCCTGAGAACCGGCGACGACGCCATTAATAAGGTGGAACGGTCATTGCCGGCGGGGGTGCGACCGGCGGCGGCGTGATGCCACGCCGGCGCAGGTCGTCGAGCGCCGCCCGGATACGGGGGTTCGCGGGGTCGATCTCCAGCCCCTCGGTGAGCACGACCGCGGCGTCGGCGCCGCGCCCCACCTCGACCAGGACCCGCGCCCAGTCCAGGCGCACCGGGAGCTCGACGTTTCGCCGGGTCTCCGGATCGCGCGCCAACGCGGCGACCCCGCGCCGGTAGCGATCTTCGGCGGCGATGAAGTCACGCTTCTTCACGGCGGCGTCGCCGGCCCGGATCAGCGCGGCAGCGTCCGCCGCCCTGCCGACCGCGCCGCCACCCTCGTAGTCGCGCAACCCGGTGTCGTCGTCGGCAACCGCGGACGCGTCACCGCGCCCCAAAAGCGGCGGGCGGGCGACCAGCCCGACGCCGACGCCGAGGTGGCTCATCGACAGCCCCGGGCCGTGCGCCGCCGCCGCGGCCTCGGTCCATTCGCCCTGCAGCACGACCCTGGCCGTCAGGTACTCCCACACCGCGACCTCGGCGCCGACACCGCCTCGCGCCGAGAAGCACCACGCCCACCCCGACGAGAGCGGCGCGTCCCCGACCCGGCCGTACTCGAGCTTGCTCACCAAGCCGCCCGCTTCGAGCGCCAAGAGCGGCCGAACGCGAGCCTGGAGAAAGGTCATGTGCCAGCCGAACAGGATCGGCACGGCGTTGAGCGCGTAGCGATCGCCGTCGGCGTTGCCGATCTTGCTCGCCGGCGGCAGGCTGCCCTGCGCGAAGCGATAGCCCGAGCGCATCACCACGTCGCCCGCGAGCGAGCGGCTGCCGACACCGTAGAGCACGCCGACCTCGTGCAGCACCGGCCGCACCGCGGAGAACGAGATCGTGCTCGTGGTCGGCGTCGGGGCCGCGAGCGCTTGCGGCCAATGCGCCGAGGTGTCGAGCTCGAAGAACAGCCGGTCAAAATCCGCCGCTCCGGCGGGCGCGCCGAGCGTGAGGATCATCACGACCGCCGCGACCGTCGCCCCTCGCCCCACTCGGGTGGCGGGCACCGAGCAGCTGGCTTTGCCAGTGCGAGGTGCGGGGGCACGGGGGGACGCAGAGCCGGCCCTCCACCTTCGACGTGGTCCGCGGACGGAGTGCCGGCGGGCGGTCCCCCCGCTAGGTTGGCTGGGGGTGGGGAGCGCGGCCGCAGCGGCCGCGCGGGAATCAAAAGCAGACAAAAGCGACCTGGGATCCCGCATCGACGCCTGCCGTCATACCCGAAAGACCTCGATCGGCGCCAGTCGAGATGCTTTCGTTTGCAGGGCAGTCGAGCCTCCGACCCCTGCGACGCTCGCGTCCGACGGCGGCGCGGTTGCCCTGCCCTCATCTGCGGTCAGTCGCACCCGCGGTGCAGGTTTCTCTTGCATGTTGCCGCCGCCCTCTGGTACGGATCGCGGCCTGTTGACGACCTGTTGTATGGCAACATAACGTATGGTGGTGTCCAAGTCGTTTTCCGGTGGTCGGACGCCGGCGTTGCAGCGATAACCCCAGAAATCAGCATGCGTATTCGTAGACTAGAGATCTGTGGCTTCAAGTCGTTTGCCGACCGCGCGCTGGTCCGTTTTGGCGACGGCATCACCGGCGTCGTCGGACCGAACGGGTGCGGCAAGTCGAACATCGTCGATGCGATCCGTTGGTGCATGGGCGAGATGAGCGCGAAGAACCTGCGCGGTCGCGGCATGCAGGACGTGATCTTCGCCGGCTCCGAGAGCCGCACCTCGATGGGCATGGCCGAGGTCGCGCTGACCTTCGAGAACGACGGCAACGTCCCGCCGCAGTACGCGCCGCTCTCCGAGATCGAGGTCATGCGCCGCCTGCACAAGGACGGCACCAGCGAGTATCTGATCAACAAGGTGCAGGTCCGACTGCGCGACGTCCACGACCTGTTCCTGGGCACCGGCGTCGGCACCCGCGCCTACTCGATCATCGAGCAGGGTCGCATCGGCTTCATCGTCAGCGCCCGTCCCGAAGACCGGCGCACGATCATCGAGGAGGTCGCCGGGATCACCAAGTTCAAGGCGCGCAAGAAGGCGGCGCTGCGGCGGATGGAGGCGACCGAGCAGAACCTGCTGCGGGTCTCCGACGTCGTCAGCGAGCTCGAGCGCCAGCTCGGATCGTTGCGCCGCCAGGCGAAGCGCGCCGAGCGCTACAAGAAGCTGAAGGAGGAGCTGCGCGACCTCGAGCTCCACCAGGCGACCTTCGACATGCTGCGGCTGCGCGGCTTGGAGCTCGTGAACGGCCAGAAGCGCGACACCCTCGAAGCGGCGCTCACCGACGCCGAGGCCGTGGCGCACGCCGACGAGGCGCTGATCGAGAGCGAGCGTTTGGCGCTGGTCGAGGAGGAGCGACGGCTGCAGGTCGAGCAGCAGTCGAGCGCCGAGAGCGACGCGCGCCTCGCCGGCCTGGAGCGCGACCTCAGCCACTGGAACAAGGCGCTCAGCGACGCGCGCCTGCGGGCCGAGAGCGTGGGCGCCGACGTCGCCGACGCCAGGAAGCGGATCGCCTCGGGTGCGACCGAGCGCGGCGAGCTCGAGCACGAGCTCGCGAGCATGACCGGGTCGCTGTCGACCGAGCGCGGTCAGATCGAGGCGCTCGCGGCCACCGCGACCCGTCTGCAGGCGGAGATCGCGAGCCTGGACGGCAGGGCCGAGGCCCTGCGCCGCGACGCCGTCGAGCAGGTGCATCACGTGGCGCAGCAGAAGAGCCACGTCGTCCAGCTCGAGCGCCACCGCACCGAGCTCTGGGAGCGGATCGCACAAGGCGAGAACGACCGCGAGACCGAGACCGAGTGTTTGCACAGCGCCGAGGCGCAGCAGACGGAGCTCACGAAGAGCGCCGACGAGCGCCGGGCGCAGATCGAGGAGTGGCGCCGCCGCCAGGGGAACGCTCGCGGCGAGCTCGCGCGCCTGGTCGGCGAGACCACCGCCGGTGACGCCCGAGTGCTGGACCTCAAGGGGCAGCTGGCGACGACGCAGTCGCGGCTCGAGTCGCTGCAGCTCATCGCCCGCCGGATGGAAGGCTATTCCGAGGGGGTGCGCACCCTGATGCGCGCCGACGACGGCAGCGAGGTCGCGACCCCGGAGCCGGCGGTGGCCGGGATCGACGCGTTGGTCGCCGACATCCTGGTGGTCGAGCCCTGCTACGAGAAGGCGATCGAGGCGGCGCTCGCCGAGCGCTTGCAGTGCGTGATCGTCGACAGCCAGAAGAGCGGCGCCAAGGCGATCGACTACCTCAAGGGGTGTACCGGCGGTCGCGGCAGCTTCATCCCGCGGGCGCCGCGCTTGCCGCCGCAGACCCTCGGGGTCGTCCCGCACGGCGTCGTCGGCCCGGCCCAGGCCTTCGTCACCGTCCGCGACGGTTACAGCGCCGTGGCGCGCTACCTGTTCGCCGACGTGCTGATCGTCGACAGCCTGGCGACCGCGATGGCGATCTGGGAGACCGGGGCCGGCGAGCACACCCTCGTGACGCTGGACGGCGAGGTCATCGACGCCGCCGGCACGGTCACCGGCGGCTCCGACTCGGGCGCCGGGCTCCTCGCCAAGCGCCGCGAGATGCGCGAGCTCGAGGGCCGCGCCGCCGAGCTCGACCTCGAGCTGAAGCGGGCGATGGCGCTCCAGGAGAAGCTGGTCGCGGCGCGCCTGCAGCTCGAGGTGGATCTGCAGCAGCTCGACAAGGACATCCACGCGACCGAGCTCGAGGCGGTCGAGGTCGGCAAGGATCTCGAAGCGACCGTCAACGAGATCACCCGGCTCAAGGATCGCATCGAGGTCTTGGGCTACGAGCTTGCGACGAGGCGTGAAGATCTGGCGCGCATCGATCAAGAACAGGCCATCGCCAAGAGCGCCGCGGAGCACGCCGACGGCGCGCACCGCGACATCGAGACCGAGCTGGCGGCGGCGAACGAGGCCCGCCGCAAGCTCGTGGTCGCGCTCGACATCGAGACCGCCGCCTTGACCAACGCCAAGGTCGCCCTCGCGTCTCGCGAGCAACGCCAACAGTCGCTCACCGAGACCTTGACGCGTTTGCGCGCGACCGACGCCGAGCTCTGCGCCCGGGTGGAGCGCGGCGACGCCGCCATCGACGACGACTCCCGGCTGGTCGCCGAGCTCGAAGGCCGGCTGCAGGACGGCAAGGCACACGCGGCATCGACGGTCTTTGAGGCGCAGAAACGTCGCGAGGCCTTGGCGACGGCGCGCCTCGCCTACGAGGCGAAGCGCGAGGCGATCACCGCGAAGGAGCAGGCGACCCGCGGTCATCGCCGCCAGGCGGAGAGCATCCGCGCGGCGTTGGCCGAGCTCAAGCTCGAGGTGCAGCGCCTCGAGCTCGAGTGGACCCACCTGTGCCAGCAGGTCCGCGAGCGCCACGACGTCGATCTGCTACGGGTCGCGGGCGACTATCACATGCGCACCATCCCGTCGCCGGAGGCCGCGGAGCACCGCGCCGAGCTCGACCGCGCCATCAAGAACATCGGCCCGATCAACCTCACCGCGATCGAGGAGTGCGCCGAGATCGAGAACCGGCACGCGTTCTTGGCCCGGCAGCGCGACGACCTGCAGAGCGCCCTCGAGTCGCTGAAGCGCGCCATTCAGCGCATCAACCGCGCCAGCCGCGAGCGCTTCCAGGAAGCGTTCACCGCGGTCAACGAGATGTTCCAGAAGGTCTTCCCGCGCCTGTTTTGCGGCGGCGAGGCCCGCCTCGAGCTCTCCGAGACCGAGGACCTGCTCGAGGCCGGGGTCGAGATCGTCGCCCAGCCGCCCGGCAAGAAGCTGCAGAGCGTCGGCCTGCTGTCCGGCGGCGAGAAGGCTCTGACCGCGACCGCGCTGGTGTTCTCGATCTTCCTGATCAAGCCGAGCCCGTTCTGCGTGCTCGACGAGGTCGACGCGCCGCTCGACGACGCCAACGTCGGCCGCTTCAACGACATGCTGCGCGAGATCGCGAAGATCTCGCAGTTCATCGTCATCACCCACAACAAGAACACGATGACCGAGGCCGATCGCCTGTTCGGCATCACGATGGAAGAGCCGGGGTTGTCCAAGGTCGTCTCGGTGGACCTGCGCGCCCGGGCCGAGAAGGCCGCCTAGCGCGCCGCGCCGCGCCGCCCTTGCTTCCCGCCAGCACCCACGATAGTCCAAGCGCATGCAAGCCCATCTGCCGCTCTTGATCGCGCTGGCTGTGGCCGTGCTCCTCGGGGGCTTCATCCTGGTGTTGTCCGCCTGGCTCGGACCGCGGCGCGCGTCCAGCGTCAAGGAAGAGGCCTTCGAGTGCGGCAACCCCTCGAGCGGCCCGGCGCGCGATCGCTTCGGGGTCAAGTTCTACCTGGTCGCCATCCTGTTCCTGGTCTTCGACATCGAGGCGGTGTTCATCTACCCCTGGGCGATCACCTTCGCGGACGCCGTCCGCGGCCACAACCAGACGTCGCCGCTGGCGCTGCTCCTCGAGATGCTGGCGTTCGTCGCGGTGATTATCGTAGGGCTGGTGTATGCCTGGCGCAAAGGCGCCCTGGAGTGGGGCCCGACGCCGGCGATGTTCAACCCCGAGCCCAAGGCGGGCTCGCATTAGGGTGTCGCCATGGAGCACGAAGAGCTGCTGCACTCCGAGGTGGTGGTCACCCGCAAGGCGGAGGCGGAGAGCTGGCTGCGGCGCGCGGTCGAGAACCTGAGCCAGCCGGCCGTCAACTGGAGCCGGAAGTACTCGCTGTTCGGCTATCCCTTCGTCACCGCCTGCTGTGGCATGGAGTACATGTCGTTGAACAGCCCGCGCTACGACTTGGCGCAGTTCGGCGCCGAGTTCCCGCGCTTCTCACCGCGCCAGGCGGACCTGCTCTGGATCGTCGGCACGATCTCGCAGAAGCAGGCCCCGATCCTGCGCCGGGTCTACGAGCAGATGTGTGATCCGAAGTGGGTGATCGCGTTCGGGGTCTGCGCCTCGACCGGCGGCTTCTACGACAACTACAGCACCGTCCAGGGCGCCGATCAGGTGATCCCGGTGGACGTCTACATTCCCGGCTGCCCGCCGCGTCCGGAGCAGGTCTTGGACGGCTTGATGATGCTGCAGGACAAGATCCAACGCGAGCGCGGCCGCGTGATGGTGTGAGCCATGGCCCAGATCGTCCTTGATCGCCTGCAGCGCAAGTTCGGTGCGGCCGTCCACGCGACCCACGGCGAGCACGGCAACGAGACCGTCGTCGTCGACCGGCCGCGGCTGGTGGAGGTCGCCGAGTTTCTGAAGGTCGATCGCGAGCTGGCGTTCGACATGCCGATCGACTGCACCGTGGTCGACTGGCAGGGCAACCGCGAGCCGCGCTTCGACGTCGTCTACCACATCTACTCGACGAAGCGGCATCACCGCCTGCGGTTGAAGGCCCTGGTCCCGGAGTCCGACCCGACCTGCCCGTCCTTGACCTCGGTTTGGCCCGGCATGAATTGGCACGAACGCGAAGCCTGGGACCTCTACGGCGTGCGCTTCGTCGGCCACCCGAACCTGCGGCGCATCCTGCTCTACGAGGAGTTCGTCGGCCACCCGCTGCGCAAGGACTATCCGATCGATCGCCGCCAGCCGCTGGTCAGCATGCGCCCGGTGGTCGAAGTGCCGACGCAGAGGAACCCGCCCGCAGAGCTGCTGAACAAACCGTAGGCGTTGTCGGCGCGCCCGTGCGCACACCGGTCGCGGTCGGAGCTCGGCACCGCGGAGCCGCTCAGTTGCAGATGATGTTCACCGCCCAGCTGTTCAGGGTGCCGGTGTCGGATCCGACCGTGTCTGCCGCGAACAGCACCCAGCTGCCGGCCGAGCCTTTGCCGTCAAACGCAGTCATCGCCAACGGCGGGTCCGGTTGCAGCGACAGGTCGTAGTTGCCGACGATGTCGTCGCCGCTGCTGCCGGTGTGGTTGTGGAGAGTAACCTTGGTCCCGGACGGCCCGGTGAGCTGAACCAAGAGATCGCCCTTCCACGTGTGGGTAATGTTCACGTCGACGTTGATGTCGCGGATCGTGCAGCTACTGCCGACGTTGATCGTGTCCGTGATCCCGGCCGGGTCGGCGTCCGGGATCGCTTTGTTGAGGTTTGGCCCGCGCGCGACCCGGATGAGGGGACGGCACACGCTCGGAGTGCCGGTGCACCAGAAGCTCGACTCCACGACGCACTGGCCACTGCAGCCGTCCCCGGGGGCGGTGTTGCCATCGTCGCAGCGCTCGCCCACGGCGGTGTCGAGGAGGCCGTTGCCGCACACCGCCGCGCAGTTGCAGTCGGCGCAAGAGCCGCAGGTCTCCTGCGGCGGCTCGCACCCGCCACTGCCACACGTGGTCTTCTTGACGAAGGTCAGGCCCCAGCAGTTCAGCACGCCCTCGTACCCGGCCAGGAGGTCCTTGACCTCCAGCCTCCAGAGGCCGTTGCCGGTACGGTTGTCGAACACCGACATGCTCGCCGGCGGGTCGGGGATGAGCGTGGTGTCGTAGGTGCCGACGATGTCATCCGAGCTGCCGCCGCTGAGGTTGTGCACCATCGCCGACGTCGCGTCCGGGGCCACCAGGTTGACCGTGACGTCACCGGTGTAGGAGTGGGTGATGTTGACGTCCAGGGTCATGTCGAAGATCTGGAAGGCGCCGGGCACGTTCAGGGTGCTCGAGGCCCCGGTGCTCGGTGGGTCGAGGACCGGCAGGTTGAGCGGACACGCCGGGGCGTAGCTCACGGTCGGATAGCAGAGGCTGGGGACGCCCCGACACCAGTAGTTGGGCTCGACGGCGCAGGTCGCGCTGCAGCCATCGCCGCTCGTGCGGTTGCCGTCGTCACACTTCTCGCTCTCGTTGCTTTGCAGGCCGCCGTCGCCGCAGTGCAGGCAGGGGCAGTCGACCGGACACGAGGTGCAGCTCTCGTGTTGGACGGTGCAGATCAGATCGCCGCAGGTCGCGGCCGGCGACACCTCGACGGTCAGGGTGTACTCGCCACAGGCCCCCGCGGCGCCGTCCACCACCACATAGTAGAGGCCCGCCGGTAGCGAGGTCTGGATGTGCGACGCGCCGTTGATCGCGGTGCAGTCGTCGTTGCAGATCCGGCGCGCGCCGGGCGACACCAGACCGTTCGCGCCCGCCTCTTCCAGGTAGAGCACGGTGTCGAAGCGCGAGCCCTCGGTCGACAGATCGACGCCGGCACCCACCGGCAGCGCCAGATAGAACACCGCGTCGGGCGATCCGGCGGTCATCGGCGCCTCGATCCGCGCGCCGCCGCTGAAACCACACAAGCCGTCGACCGACGAGCTGCCGATGGTGCAGTCGGTCGCCGCCCCCGGTCCGCAGCTCGGACAATAGACGGTCGTGCCGCTCCGATAGCAGTTGCCGTCGGTCCGCGCGCAGGTCGTGGCGATGAAGTCCGGGAACGAGTAGTTGTCCGCGAGCCCACAGGTGGTGCCACGGAAGATGCCGCCCTTGGAGATGTTGCCCGCCGTCGTGTCGGTGTCGGGAATGACCGGGGTCATCGTCGCCCCGACGCTGTAGTCACCGCACAACCCCGGAACGGCGCCGCCCCCCGGTTGGCCGTCCACCGCACCATAGTAGGTGCCCTCGGGCACGCCGCAGAGCGTCAGCTTCTCCTTGACCCCGGCGCTGCCGGCGCAGCTCGCCCCAACCGCAAAGCTCGCGGTCGGCGTCTCGCAGACCCCGGCGTTCGGGAACTGATACAGCTCGCTGGTGCACATCGTCGACAGCCTCAGAGTCGTATCGAAGGCCGAGCCGGCGCTGTCGAGGACCACCTTGTAGAAGGTCGTCGCCGTATCGCTGGTGTCCGGGAGCGCCATCTGGAACACCGCCTCGGGGGAGCCGCCGCCGGCGAGCGTGCGGCAAGCAGTGCCGCCGGGGCTGCAGTCACCGGGGATGTTGTCGGCGCCGCCGCAGGTCGTGCCGGTCAGAGTGTCGGTCGCGACCGCGCCCTTGTCGCCGGTCACCACGTCGCTGCCGACGCAAGCGTCCTCGAGACAGGCGTTCCCGGTGCAGGTGCAACGGTTCGAGGCGCAGCAGGTCTTGTCGCTGACCCGCCCGTCGGCGCCGCAGGTCACCTCGGCATAGCAGAACAGGTTCAGATCCCCCTGACAGGTGAGGGACGACGGGCTGCACTCGTTGCAGGCCTTGCGCACGGCGTTGCAACCGAAGCTGCAGTTCTGGACGACTGGCGGCGCGGTCGTGCCGTCGCACGAGGCCAGCTGCGAAGCGCCCAAACACAGGTCAGCCGCTGCCACCGGCGTCGAGGTGCAGACGTCGGCGTCGTCGTCGCACCCGTCAGTGGTGCAGGCGTTGCCGTCGTCACAGGTGGCGTTGCCGCCGCCGCAGACGCTGGCGGTGCAGCGCTCGCCGACGGTGCAGAACCGCCCGTCGTCGCACGCCGCGCCGTTGCCGCGGTCGGTGTGGTCACAGACGTTGGCGGTTTCGTTGCAGGTGTCGAGGGTGCACGAATTGGTGTCGGCGCAGTCGCGGGGCGCGCCACCGCCGCAGCCGCCGCCGCCGCAGCTCTCGCCGACCGTGCAGAAAGCACCGTTGTCGCAGGGCGCGCCGTTTCGTGCCCCGGGGTCGAAGCTGCACTGCCGGCCGCTCTCGTCGCACGAGTCGAAGGTGCAAGCGTTGCCGTCGTCGCATACCCTGGGGGCGCCGCCACCGCAGGCCCCGACGACGCAGGTCTTGTTGATGACGCAGAAGGTCCCGTCGTTGCACGGGGTGGTGTCGGCGACGTCGGTGTTCACGCACATCCCGAGGTCGGTGTCGCAGCTGTCGCTGGTGCACGGATTGGCGTCGTCGCAGGTTCGACCGCTGCCGCCACCGCAGACCTTGTCGCTGCAGGTCTCGCCGACGCTGCAGTAGTCGCCGTCGTCGCAGTTGGCGCCGTTGCCGCGGTCGGCGTTGGCACAGGTGCGGCCCGGCTCGTCGCACGAGTCAGTGGTGCAGGCGTTGCCGTCGTCGCAGTTGCGCAACGTCCCGCCGGCGCAAGCGCCGTTGCTGCAGCTCTTGCTCACCAGACAGAAGCTGCCGTCGGTGCAGGCGGCGCCGTTCAGAGAGTTGGGATCGGCCCGACAGGTCCCGGCGTTTTCGTCGCAGTAGTCGGCGGTGCACGCGTTGCCGTCGTTGCACACCCGGGCGGCGCCGCCGCCACACACGCCGGTGACACAGGTCTTGTTGACGACGCAATACGTACCGTCATCGCACGGGGTGCTGTCGGCGACGTCGATGTTCGCGCACATCTCGAGCCCGGTGTCGCAGCTGTCGGTGGTACAGGGGTTGGCGTCGTTGCAGTTCCTGCCGCTGCCGCCGCCGCAGACGGTGCCGCTGCAGGTCTCGCCGACGCTGCAATAGTCGCCGTCGTCGCAGTTGGCGCCGTTGCCGCGGTCGGTGTTGACACAGGCCCGGCTCAGCTCGTCGCACGAGTCGACGGTGCAGGTGTTGCCGTCGTCGCAGCTGCGCGACGTGCCTCCGGCACAGGCGCCGGCGGCACAGCTCTTGTTCACCAGGCAGAAGCTGCCGTCGCTACAGGGCAGGCCGTTCATCACCGTCTGATCGTGGCGGCAGCTCCGCCCGAGCTCGTCGCAGGTGTCGAAGGTGCAGGGGTTGCCGTCGCCGCAGTCCTTCGGGGTGCCGGCCGAGCAGGTGCCGGCGCTGCACACGGTGTTGTCGCTGCAGAAGGCGTTGTCGTCGCAGGCGGCGCCGTCTTGCGCCATCGCGAACGCACAGCCGTCGGGCGTGCAGGTCGCGGTCCGACACTGGCCGCCGAGCGCGATGCAATCGTCCTCGTTGGCGATCGAGCCCGTGGCGTCACAGACGACGAAATGGTCGCCCTGGCAGGCGAGCGAGCCGGGGGCGCAGAGATTGCACCGCCCGAGGTCGGGGTTGCAGCCGTACGGACAATCGACGAGGCGGGTCAGATCGGTCTGCGGGTCGCAGGTCACCAGCTGCTCGCCGTCGCAGTAGTCGCCGAGCGCCGCCGCACAGCGCGACAGCTCGACGACCGCGGCCACGAGCTTGCCCGTCTTGAGCGTGACCTCGGTCCTGCCGGAGGCGAGGATGACGCCGGCCTGCAAGGCGTCGACCCGCACCACGGCCGTCTGGCCGTCCATTGCGGGATCGAAGAGCAGATTCACCGTCTCGGTGGCCGACAGCGGCCGGCCGCCGAGCGGCACCGACCGCTCCCGGGCTTCGCCACCGCCGACCTTCACCTGGACCTGCAAGTCGTCGATCGGCGTCGCCGGATCGAGCGACTGGCCCGAGGTGACCGTGAGGGCGATACCGGTCGACAGCGAGGTGCCGCTGCAAGCGGCGAGCACGGCGACGACCACCCCACCGAAGAGACCCGCAATCCCTGATTTCAATCGACGCATTGGCAGGATCCCTCCGGCGCTAATCATAACGGCAGGGCTCCCACCTCTCAACAAAACCTTCAGCCAACACCCGTTGCGAGTCGCCTTGACCCCCCGCGTCATCTCTGCCGCATTGGTGTCGCCCCTCGCTGGGCCCCCGAGTGGGGCGAGGGGAGCAACTCAGAGAATGCGCGGGTCGTGGTTCTTGAAGCGCCGGTGCACGAGCGTCAGGAGCAGCCCGGCGGCGGCGTAGAGGATCAGGCCCACCCAGCCGGCGGCCGACTTCAGCAGGAACACCGCGTTGCCCTGCCAGAACTCGTCGTAGTCGCCGACGTAGAGCACCCGGTGGCCGTGGAGGACGCCGACGGTGAGGATGACGCCGGCGGCCGCCCCGAGCGGCGCGGCCCAGATCCACGTCTGGCCGGCGACCAGGGCCAGGCGCGCCAGGAAGAAGCCGACGAACGCGGCGCCGACGTTCAGGAGCACCGCGAACAGCGACAGCACGCCGATGTAGCGGTCGAGCTCGGGGAAGATCTGCGGGTCGAAGAGGTAGAGCATCGACCACTGCGGATAGAAGCGGAACAAGTAGGTGGCGACCGGGGTCACCAGAACGGCCTCGAAGCCGAGCAGGACGAAGAACGCCCACGACACCAGGTTGGCGCGCAGCGCCTCGGAGCGCCGCAGCACCAGCACCAGGCCGGCGCCGAAGAGGATGTTGGCGGCGATGTTGATCAGGGCTGGCATCGTGACGTCGATCCCGAGATCGCACTCGGGGCTTTCGCAGTCCTCCGCAAACCGCTATACGCTGAACTCGTGTCCTCCATCAACTTTCATACCAAAGAAATCGCGGTCAAGATCGTCTACTACGGACCGGGGCTGTGCGGGAAGACGACCTCGCTGCAGACCGTTTACCGCTCGCTGCCCGAGGCCGATCGCCCCAACCTCGTGTCGCTCGCGACCGAGGTCGACCGGACGATCTTCTTCGACTTCCTGCCGGTGACCGCCTATCGGATCCGCGACTTCAAGGTGCGGCTGCAGCTCTACACCGTGCCGGGGCAGGTGTTCTACAACGCCACCCGCAAGCTGGTGCTGAACGGCGTCGACGGCGTGGTCTTCGTCGCCGACTCGCAGCCGGAGATGCACGACTCGAACCTCGAGTCGCTGCAGAACCTCGCCGAGAACCTCGCCGAGCTCGGGCTGGAGAGCGACCGGGTGCCGCTGGTGATGCAGTTCAACAAGCGCGACCTGGCGCGGGCGATGCCGCTCGAGGAGATGGATCGGGCGTACAACCAGCGGCACGTGCCGGTGTTCGCGACCGTGGCGACCGACGGCACCGGGCTGTGGGACGCGCTGAAGACCGTGAGCCAGATGGTGGTCAACGACCTCATCCGCAAGGGGATGGGGCAGCAGATCAAACAGCAGGAGCAGGCGCACGCCGAGCGCAAGGACGACGCCGAGGCGAGACGGGCGCCGACGACGGTCGCCGAGGCGGTGTCTCAGGCGATGCGCGGCGGGCTGTGGCCGGCCGGCGACGTGGCGCGGTTGGGCGACGCGATCGTCGCCGCGCTCGAGGCCGGGCAGTACGACGCCGCGGTGCTCGCGATTCAGGACATGCTGAACGCCGAGGTGCAGCGCTGGGCGGTGGAGCAGGGGCACGCGCCCGGGGACGCGCTCGCGACCTTCCTCTACCTGCGCGGCGTGCCGGCGGCGCGCTATCGCGGGCTGTTGCAGGCGGTCGTTGCGGCCCGAGCCGGACGGCCGGTGAGCCAGGCGGCGGCGATGAGCGCGTTCGTCACCGCGCTCGAAGTCATGTGGTGAGCGCTACTCTTTTTGCATGTCTTCGGCGAGGTAGGACAGGATCACCTCGTCGAGCGACTTCTCGCTGATCAGATCTTCGCCGAAGATCGAGTCCACGGCGCTCTCGTTCTTGGACTCGAAGGCCATCCGCAAGGTGTCGGCTTCGATGATCGCCTCGGCGGGCGGGGCGCTGCCGAAGAAGCTCGACGCCGGTCCACCGGCGGCGGGTGCCGCACCTGGTCGGGCGGCCGGGGGCGCTCCGAACACCGATTGCTGCGCCGGCGCCGGCGGTGGCGCCTCGAAGATGTTGGCGCCGCCGCTCGGGGAGGGCGGTGACGCCTGCACCGTGATGGTCTGCGGGCGGGGGACGAGGCGTGGCGGTGGGGCGCGCAAGACCGGCGCCGGCGGGGCTATCGGTCGGGCCGCCGCCGGTGGGGGCGCGGCCGGGGTCGGCGCCGGCGAGGCGGGTCTGGCCTTCGCGGTCGCCGGCATCGGTTGGCCGCCGCCGGCAAACAGCGACGCCCGATGTTGGGCGCCGGCCTCGACGTTCAGCGGCGCCGGTCCGTTCAGCGCCGCGGCGTTCTTGGAGCGCTCCGTGACCTTGGCGTCCATGCGGCCGCTGATCAGGTCCTTGAGCATCGACTTGTGCTGGTCCTGCATCAGGTCGACCAGCATCTCGTTCAGGCGCTCGGAGTTGACGATGTCGGCGTAGGAGGTCTTGCGGCTCTCGACGATGTTACCGCCGCAGAACACGTGGGTGATGATGTGCGGGTTCTGGACGCCGGAATCTTCGGTCTGGATGTGGAAGACGCCGTTCTTGTAGCGGATGTTGTGGTTGTATCCCGGGAGCATCGCTTAAAGCTTCGAGTCAATGGCTAACACATCGGCCGTCCCTCGACAAGCCGGGGTCGGCAGGGCGCGCGCGCGGACGCCGATGGCTTGGCGGGCGAGCACGGTGCGCGGCGCGCGGCTCGCGTCAGGTCCCGGCGGCGTGCGGGGTCCCGGCGTTGTCGGCGCGGGGGAGGAACTGGGCGCGCGCGTCCATGGCCCACACCGCGTGCCGCTTGCCGGTGTCGTCCTTCGGGTAGACGCGCAGCGGGTTGATGTCGAGCTCCTGGAGCTGGTCGCGGTAGTCGACCGCGAGCTGCGAGATGCGCCGCAGCGCATCCTTGAGCGCCTCGAAGTCCACGGGCTTGCCGCCCTTCGGCTGCTCGAGGAGCTTGTAGGTGCGGATGCGCTTGATCATGCTGTCGATGCTCGCCTCGGAGAGCGGCGCGAGCTCGAAGGTCACGTCTTTGAAGGTCTCGACCTCGGCGCCGCCGAGCCCGAACATCACCATCGGCCCGAACGACGGATCGTTCAGGACGCCGATGACGACGTTGCGGTCCTGCTTCAGCTGGTTCTGGATCTCGACGCCCTCGATCCGCACCGCGATGCCCTTCTTCTTTCCCCAGGCGTCGACGCGGCCCATCATGTTCTGCCAGCCCTGGCGGAGCTTGGTCTCGTCGCTGACGTCGAACTCGATGCCGCCGGCCTCCATCTTGTGTACGACGTCTGGGGAGTTGACCTTCATGATGATCGGGTAGCCGATCGCTTTGGCCGCCTCGACCGCCGCCTCCAGCGTCGGCGCGAAGCGCTGCTGCGTCCGGTGCAGACCGTAGGCCCCGATGAGCTCGAGGAGCTCGGGTCCGAGCCTGCCGCCGGCGGCGAGGTTGAGCTTCTCTTCGGCTTTGCGCACCGCCTCGCGGTCGATCTCGACCTTCGCCGGCTCGAAGGCCGGGCGGGTCTTGATCTCGGCGTAGTCGGCCATGCGCGACAGCACCCGCGCGGCGCGCGAGACGTCGGGGTAGTTGGGCAGGCCGCGGTAGTCGCACAGCATCGACGCGCTCACCATGCCGTTGGCGCCGATGAAGGCGCTCAGCACCGGCTTCGTGCCCCGGTGGCTCGCCGCCACCTCGACGATCTTGTCGACGTCGGTCATCTTCTGGCGGCTGGCGACGCAGATCACCGAGTCGACGTTCGGATCCGCGAGCACGATGTCGAACGCCGCCTGGTAACGCTCGGCCATCGCGTCGCCGAGCAGGTCGACGGGGTTCTTGGCGCTGGCGTTGGCGGGGAGGATCGCCTTGAGCTTGGCTTGCGTCTCGGGCGACAGCTCGGCGAGCTTGAGGCCGAACTGCTCGACGGCGTCGGTGGTGAGGATCCCGGGACCGCCGGCGTTGGTCAGCACGACGACGTTGCGGCCCTTGGGGAGCGGCTGCGGCGAGCCGAGGGCGGCGGCGAGATCGACCAGATCCTGTTGGCTGTCGACCGCCAGCACCCCGGCGGTGCGAAACGCCGCGTCGTAGGCCGCGGTGCTGCCGGCGACCGAGCCGGTGTGCGACATGCTCGCCTGTCTGCCCGCGGAGCTCTTGCCGGACTTCAGGACAATCACCGGCTTGTCGCGGGTGACCCGGCTCGCGACCTCGATGAACTTGCGGCCGTCGTGGATCTCTTCGATGTAGGCGGCGATCACCTTGGCCTGCGGGTCGGCGGCGTACTCGGCGAGGATCTGGTGCGGCTCGATGAGCGCGTTGCCGAGGCTCGCGAACGCCCGCATGCCGAGGCCGTCGTCGATCAAGGCGTTGACGATCGCGCCCGACTGGCTGATCAGTGCGACGTTGCCGGAGCGCGGCGCCTTCGGCGCGAACGAGGCGTTCATCTGGCCGCCGAAGATGCCGAGGCAGTTCGGGCCGAGCACGTGGATATCCTGCTCCGCGGCCACCTTGCGCAGCTCGTCTTCGAGGGCGATGCCCTCTGGGGTGCCGGTCTCCTTGAAGCCCGCCGAGATCACCACGACGTTCTTGATGCCGAGCCGGCCGCACTCGCGGACCACGTCCGGGACCTTCGCGGCCGGCACCGCGACCACCGCCAGGTCGACCTTGCCGCAGGCGGCGAGATCGACCATCACCGGCAGCCCGGCGATGCTGCCGCCCTTGGGGTTGATCGGGATGATGCGGGCCGGCGACTTGCCGTCCTGGAGGTTCGCGACGATGGCGCCGCCGACCTTGCTCGGATCGTGGGACGCGCCGATCACCGCGATCGAGCGCGGGTGGAACATCCGGTACAGCGGCGTCCGCTCCATCTCCACCGTGCCCGGGCCGTGGACCTTGCCGGCGCTCGCCCCGGACACGACCGCGGGGAGCTGCGGGTAGGCGATGCCGAGGATGCGGACGACGGCGTCGCGCTCCGCCGGATCTTGAAACAGCTCGAGCAGCAATCGCGCCCGCGCCGCTTCCTCGGGCTCGAGCTCGTTCTTGTTCTTGCCGCCGAAGATGCTGGTCTCGTTGAGGCGGTCGAGCACCTTGCATTCGTAGTCGCTGAGCTGGCTCTTGAGGTCGGTGATCTTCACGGTGATCCCCCGTCGGGCGTCGGTATTCTACTCGCCATCGTCAATGCCAGCACGATACCGATGTGCAAGGGTCGTGTATAGCCCCCGTCGGGCCATGTCGTGCCACGAGCCTCTAGCCTTCGCGCTTCAGCTTCTGCCGCCGCGCCAGCTCGGCAGGCGAGGGCTCTGCCGCGCCGCCGATGGTGCTCGTCTTCACCTCGCCATCGCGCACATAGGTCGCGGCGATGAGGCCGTTCTCCGAGACCGCGCTGTGCGTCAGTCTGAAGGCGCGAGGCTGACTATCGTCGCCGAACAACCGCTTGCCCCTGCCCAGCAGCACCGGGAACGTGAACACGCGGAGCTCGTCGACGAGCCCCGCCGCCAACAGCGAGTGCACGAGCTCGGTGCTGCCTTGGGTGACCAGGGCTGGGCCGTCTTCTCGTTTCAGCGTCGCGACCTCCTTGGCGGCGTCGCGCAGCGACACCGATCCTTTCCAGGTCAGGTCCACGCCCTTGCGCGTCGCCACGTACTTCGTGATCCGGTTGAACGTCCTGGCGATGTCGTCGTACGGCCCGGCTTCGGCATAGGGCCAGTACGCTGCGAAGATGTCGTAGGTGCGCCGGCCGAGCAGGAGGTCGAAGGGCTCGCCGAACAACTTGCCCACCTCCGCGCCGAAGACCGGATCGGTGTCGGCGTGCGGCGCGACCCAGCCGCCGAGCTGGAAGCCGCCGGTGGGATCTTCCTCCGGCCCTCCCGGGGCCTGCATCACGCCATCCATCGAAACGAACGCGCCGACGATGACCTTTCTCATGGGGTTCTCCTCGGTTCGATGCCAGGGCGGTGTCACTTCAACAGTCAACCCTCCGCACGTCTCAGAAGGTCGTAAGCTAGGGCGAGAGTCCGGCCGCGGCAATCCGCTCGAGGTCGCCGAGCATTGGGACACTCACTCGGTCGTGCTCGGTGCCCGCCCCAGATTGGGGCGGGCAACATCGGCGAAGCCCGCGGACTCGATCGCCTGTAGGCGCGGCGCCGCACCTTGACAACTCCGGCCCCTTGGCGCGACACCCGCGGGCAGAGACCTGGTGCATGGGTGACGTCATGATCCTGGCGTTCGTGAGTGTCGTTGGCGCCGCGCCGGCGGCCACCACGGCGACCCCCGCTCAAACCGCGGTGCCGCCGGACCCCGAGTCCTGTCTCGACTGCCACCGGACGTCGGCGTCCGAGCACCTCAAAGATTGGGGCCGGTCGGTGCACGCGCGCACCGGCGTCACCTGCGGCAGTTGCCACCGGACGCCGCCGAAACCGGGTGAGGCCTTGCCCTCGGTCACCGTGGTTTGTGGTCGCTGCCACCAGGACGTCGAGGGCGCGTTCAAGAACAGCCTGCACTTCAAGAAGGCCGAGAGCGGCGGTCGGGTGCCGAGCTGCGGCGACTGCCACTCCAGCGCCGGCGGTCTGGTCCTGCCGGTCGAGATCTTCGCCGAACGTTGCGGCCGCTGCCACGATGACTCCGGCCCTGCCCGCGAGGACTCGATCTCCAGGCGCGCCATCGAGATCCTGGATCTGCTGCGCCGTGTCACCTTGGCCCGGGCGCTGGTCGGCGCGGAGGTCACCGGGGTGCGGACGCGCGGCCGGGAGGCGACCCGCTTCGAGGCCGACCTCGCCGCGGTGGACCGGCTGGACGCCGGCATGAAGATCGAGTGGCACCGCTTCGCGTTCGACGAGGTGGAGGTGCGCGCCAATCAGGCGCTGACGCTCCTCGACTCCCTGCACGAGCGCATCGGCGAGCCTCAATGACCGGCGCGCTCGGTCCCGAATCGTCGGAGCGCGGGGTCGCCAACCGATCGGGGTCGCAGGCCGCGCGCCTCCTGCGGGTCTTTTGCCGCAGCGGGCTGTCGCTCAGGGCGCGCTTTGCGCTGCTGATGGTGGCCGCGGTCGCGGGCCTTGGCTTCGCCAACCGTCTGTACACCGAGACCCGGGTGCTCGCGGAGATGGAGAGCGAGCTGGAGTGGCGGGCGCTGTCGCTCGCCCGTCTCGCCGCCGACGAGTGCGTCGACGTGCTGTTGCACGCGGACGCGCTGCGGCTGAAGAAGCTGCTCGACAGCATCCGCAACGCCAGCCCCGACTTCGCCTACGCCTTCGTGCTCGACCCCAAGGACCGGGTGCTCGGGCACAGCTTCGACGGTGAGCTCCCGGACGCGCTGCGGTTCTTGAACCGTCACCGGGCCGCGACCGGCTACCACGTCGAGCGCCTCGCGATCTTCGGCCAGACCTACCGGGACTTCGCGCTGCCGCTCGCGGCCGGCGAGCTCGGGGTGCTGCGCCTCGGGGTGCGCGACGAGCGCTTGCTCGACCGGGTGGCCGCGATTCGCCGCGAGCTGTTGGTGCTGCTGTTCACGGTGATGCTCGCAGCCGCCGGCGCCGCCTACGTGTTCACCACGTATTCGCTGCGGCCGATCAAGACCATCGGCGCGGTCCTCGAGCGCTTCGAGCCCGGCCGGCGCCGTGAGGCGATCGCGCTCAACCGCAAGGACGAGCTCGGTCACCTCGCCGCCCAGGTGGACGCGGTGACGCTGCGGTTGCACGAGACTTACCGCCAGATGAGCCGCACCGAGAAGATGGCCGCGGTCGGGGTGATGGCGGCCGGCGTCGCGCACGAGATCAACAACCCGGTGACCGGCATCCAGAACTGCCTGCGGCGCATCCAACAGAACCCCGGGGACGCGGCGCAGACCACGGAGTACGTCGCGGTGATGCTTCAGGCCACCCTGCACATCGAGTCGGTGGTGCGCGGGCTCTTGGAGTACTCGCGCACCTCGGTGCACCAGAAGGCCGCTGTCGATCTGCGCACCATCGTCAGCCGCGCCGTCGACCTCGCGACCTTGCGTCTGCAAAAACAAAAGGTCGAGCTGACGCGCAACGAGCCGCCGAGCCCGGTGATGATCGTCGGCGACTCGGCGCAGCTCGCACAGGTCGTCATCAACGTGTTGTTGAACGCCATCGATGCGATGCCGGGCGGGGGCGCGCTGCAGATCTCCGTCGTGGCGAACAAAGCCACCGCGATCCTCAGAATCAAAGACTCCGGGACGGGGATCGCCGACGCCGATCTGCCGCACGTCTTCGATCCGTTCTTCACCACCAAGGAAGCCGGCAAGGGTACTGGCCTGGGACTTGCAGTGTCGCATCGCATCGTGTTGGACCACGGGGGCGGTATCGAGATTGACTCAGCGCCGGGGAGCGGCACTGAAGTCACCGTGCGTCTGCCGCTCGCTGCGAGGAGCACCAGCCGTGACGCCAGTGCCACATGACGGCAAGCTTTCGGGGTGCGAGGTGCTGCTGGTCGACGACGAGCAGACCATCGTCTTGGCGTTGCGCGACTCCCTCAAAGACGCTGGCGCCACGGTAGTTACGGCGTCCTCCGGGGACCAGGCGCTGAACGTTCTGGCGGCGAAGCACTATGATGTCGTGATCTCCGACGTGCGGATGCCGGGTTTGTCCGGCATGGACCTGCTGCGCAAGCTCAAGCAAGCCGCCGAGTACACCGAGGTCATCTTGATGACCGCGTACGCCAACATCGAGCACGCGGTCGCGGCGATGAAGATCGGCGCCTACGACTACGTTACCAAACCGTTCCCGAACGAAAAGATGGTGCGCGTGGTCGAGAACGCCTGGACCACGGCGCGCCTGCGCACCGAGGTCCGCGACCTCCGCTGCGGCCGGGCCTACGACGCCGATTTGGGCTTCTTGGTCGGCAAGAGCGACGCCTGGGTCAAGGTGCTCGACCGGGTGCGGATGGTGGCGCCGACCGACTCCACGGTGCTGGTGATCGGCGCGTCGGGCACCGGCAAGGAGCTCGTCGCCCGGGCGCTGCACGTGACCTCCAACCGCAGGGACGGGCCGTTCATCAAGGTGCACTGCGCGTCGCTGCCGCCGACCTTGATGGAGGCCGAGCTCTTCGGGCACACCAAGGGCGCGTTCACCGGCGCCGGCCAGGAGATGAAGGGCCGCTTCGAGCTCGCGAACCGTGGCACCTTGCTGTTGGACGAGGTCGACGAGATCCCGCTCGAGGTGCAGGTGAAGCTGTTGCGCGTGATCCAGGAGCGCGTCGTCGAGAGGGTCGGGAGCGGCCAATCGATTCCAATCGACGTCCGGCTGGTCGCGAGCAGCAAAGGCAGCCTCGAGGCGCTCGTCGCCGCCGGCAAGTTTCGTCAGGACCTGATGTACCGCCTCACGGTCGTGCAGCTGCCGTTGCCGTCCTTGGCCGAGCGCAAGGACGACGTGCCGCTCCTCATCGACCACTTCCTTTCCAAGGTGGGCGAGCAAAGCGGCCGTCACTGCCCCGGCTTCGCGCGTCCGGCGCTCGATCTGCTGCTCGCCTACGACTACCCCGGCAACGTCCGCGAGCTGGAGCACATCGTCGAGTCCGCCTGCGCGCTCTCCGACGGCAAGACCGCCATCGGGCCGGAGCTGCTGCCGGACGGGGTGCGGGAGCGCGGCAAGAGCCGCGAGATCTTCAAGGTCGGCTTCGCCGCCCGGCCGCTCTCCGACGTGGTCGAAGACTTCGAGCGCTCGTACCTTTCGCACGCGCTGCGCGAGTTCAAGGGCTCGCGCCAGGATCTGGCCCGCGTTCTCGGCATCTCGCGAAAGAGCCTGTGGGAGAAGCTGAAGCGCCACAAGCTCGCCGGCAGCGAGTCCGAGGAGCCATAGGTCCGCCGCCCTTGGACGCCCTTCGGGGCATTTCGTTACCGTTCCGGAACACATGTTTTGTCGAGCCGATCCAGGCATGTGCGCCCAGGCGCTACCCGTGGGTAACGTCTCGCCTAAAGTACGACGAAAGGGCGCCGATGTAGGCGCGCAGATCATTGGGGAATGCGGCGCCCAGTTTGGATGGCACGTGGATCGAAGTTTGCAAGCGAGGCCGCCCGACGGTATGTCCGGTCCTGGTGCTTGGCGCCGCGGCAAGATGGCGCCCTGGTCCAGGCAGCATTTTCAACCAGGTGGTGTGTGCACCACCCACATCGTGTGGAGGCAGTGATGTCCATGTGGCGAAAGAGTTCGTTGGCAGCAGCGCTGACGGCCAGTCTGGCGCTCGCAGGGTGTACCGGCAGCGAGGGCGCCGCAGGGTCCCAGGGCCAGCCAGGTCCGGCGTGCACGGTCGTGAACAACAACGACGGCACCTCGACCATCACCTGCCCCGGCAGCGCGCCGGTCACGGTCTCCGACGGTGCGACGCCCACGCCGTGCACCACGGTCGACAACCTCGACGGCACCAAGACTATCACCTGCCCGGGGGGCTCGGTCACGGTCGCCGACGGCGTCTCGGTGGCGCAGCTGTCCGGCACGGTCACCAACAGCCTGACGAACCTGCCGATCTCCGGCGCGACGATCACCTTGGACCCCCTGGTTCCCGGGGTCACGTTGGCCACCAACAGCTCGGGGGTGTACTCCGGCACCCTGCCGATCGGTACCTACAAGCTGTCGTTCTCGGCGACCGGCTACACCAAGGCTGACGTCACGATCGTGCTCGTGGCGACGCTGGCGAAGACCGTGAACGTCAAGATAGTCCCGGCAGCGCCCGTGGTCGTCACCGCGACGCCGTCGGCCGCGACCGTCAACCCCGGCGGCACCTCGACCCTCACCGCCTCGGTCCTGAGCTTCAGCGGCGCGACCCCCACCTCCTACACCTGGACCCAGAAGAGCGGCGTGCCGGCGGCCTTGTCGGCGACCAACACCGCGAGCATCAACGTGACGCTCGGCGGCGTCGAGGCCTTGAAGGCCGAGCTGTGGACGCTGGCGACGATCCCCGAGCGCCTGCGGGTGGTGCCGGTGGTGCCGTTCTCGCACGAAGAGGCCGCGGCGGCGGTGTTCGAGGTCTCCGTCCTCGCGAGCGACGGCAAGACGTACACGGGCACGGTCACCGTGTCGGCGACCCTGCCGGTGGGCTGGTCGTCGGGCATCGCCAACGTGCCGGTGGGCGTGCCGGTGATGTTGCACGCGCCGCTCGCCAAGGCCAGGGCGACCTTGACCGCGCTCGCCGGGGGCTCGATGACCGACGGCGCGACCTTCACGATCAACGACGGCCTCCACGTCGTCACCTTCGAATTCGACAGCGACGGCACCCCCACCGCCGCGGGCGGCGGCACCAAGTGGGGCGACGCCGGCATCACCAACGTCCGCGTGGCCTACAAGGGCCCGCCGGTCACCACGGTCGCCGCCGACCAGTCGACCGCCATCGAGGTCGCGAGCGCGATGCGCTCGGCCGTCAACGGCGCCGACGGCCTCGACGTCACCGCCGAGATCCTGAGCTTCGCCTCGTCCAACGTCGTCGAGCTCATCGCCGACAACGTGGGGGTCACCACCGCGAGCCTGTCGCGCAGCGACGCCACGATGCCGATCACCGCCTTCGGCGGCGACGGCGTCTACGGCTGGACGCTCTTGGCGCCCGACGGCACGACCGACGCGACCGGTCTGCTCGACAACCCCGCGAGCCCGAACCCGGTCTTCACGCCGGCGAGCGAAGGCAAGTACCTCGCCACCTTCGCGGCCTACCTCGGCGACGAGACGCTCGCGATCCATGTCGGTTCATGGGAAGGCGCGATCAGCGGCATCGGCACCGACGGTACGCCGGTGAGCGCCGGCTGCACCGGCCTCTGTCACGCTACCGCCTCTGGGGTCGACGCCCGCTTCGACCTCTGGCGCCGGAGCGGCCACGCCCAGATCTTCACCCAGAACATGGACACCGTGCCCGGCCACTACTCGACCGCCTGCCTCGAGTGTCACGCGGTCGGCTACAACCCCGACGTGGTGAACGGCGGCATCGACGACGCCTCGGAGTGGGCCGAGTTCCTGGGCGCGTACTCCGACGGCAGCGGGGCGCTGCACTCCGCCGCCGGCTCGTGGGCGGCGATCGTCACCAACCAATCTACGGTCGCGAAGCTCGCCAACATCCAGTGCGAGACCTGCCACGGTCCCGGCAGCAACCCGATGCAGGCCGGCAGCGCCCACGGCGCGACCAGCGGGGCGTCGAACCCGGCGCGCGTCAGCCTCGGCTCCGAGGTCTGCGGCGTCTGTCACGGCGAGCCGGCGCGGCACGGTCGCTTCCAGCAGTGGCTGGAGGCCGGGCACGCGGACGCCGAGCTCGCGATCGACGAGTCCGCGGTCGAGTTCCGCTCGGTGTCGAAGACCAGCGCCGGGCCCGGCCACTGCGGTCGCTGCCACGCCGGCGAGGGCTTCATCGCCTGGCTCGAGGAGCCGAACCTGATGAACGCCATCGGCCAGACCGCGCTCGGCGCCAGCGTCGTCGCGTCCACCTCCAGCGTCGCCAACCCCGCCGCGTACGCCGCCTATCTCGCGGACACGGTCGGCATGACCAAGGACAAGATCCACGGCCAGGACTGCGTGGTCTGCCACGATCCGCACGATCAGGGCACGACCTCCGGCGAGCCCAACACCGCCAAGGTCCGGGTGACCGGCTCGACCAAGATGCTGCCGTCGGGCTTCGCGGCGGTGAACGTCGGTCGCGGCGCCTTGTGCATCACCTGCCACAACAGCCGCTTCGGCGCGCTCGTCGGCGACGCGATCGGGTTGAACCCGTCGAGCTACGAGAACACCCCGCACGCGGCCTGCCAGGGCGATGCGTTCATGGGTTACAACGCCTACTTTGTCGACACCGGCATGCGCTCCGCGCACGCCAACATCGGCGACACCTGCGTCAACTGCCACATGGAGAGGACCAAGCCCCCGGCCGAGTTCAGCTACAACGGCGCCGGCACCAACCACGCCTTCGCGGCGTCGCTCGACATCTGCGCCGACTGTCACGGCCCGGGCTTCGACGGCGAGGGGCTCGCCGCGCAGTTCGCGCTGGGGCTCGAGGATCTCGGCACGCTCTACGCGAGCATCGTCAAGAGCCGGATCACTGCCTACTTGAACAGTGCCTTCAAGGGCGTGCGCGGCAAGATCGTGGTCAGCGACGTCGTGCCCGTGGTGAACCACGACACGTTCACGGTCGCGGATGGCCGCGGCAACACCAAGGTCTTCGAGTTCTTGCTCTCCGGTAGCTTGAACGTGGCCACGAACGTCAAGGTCAGCATCAAGGCCACCGACTCGCCCGGCAAGATCGCGGCGGCGATCGCCTCGGCGATCAACGGCGCGACCACCGCCACGAGCAGCTCGGTGCCGTATGGCTTCGTGGCCGGCACGTCGTTCCAGGTGACGGCGTTCAGCAAGGTCGATCTGGCCGGCGTCCAGGATCCGGGCGCCGAGGTCTTCCTGGTCCTCGACTACGCGACCGGGCTGTTGACGAGCGCCGCGATCACCACCGGGTCGGCCGCGTTGACCGTGACCCCGTTCGCCGAGCTCGCCGCAGGGCAGGGCAGCGCCGTCGCCTTCGCCGGCGCGTCCTACGTCGAGACGCTGGCGGATGGGACGACCAAGTCGCACCGGATCGACGACTACTCGCTCATCGCCGTCACCCAGGCGCCGGCGACCGTCGAGTACGTGTCGCCGACCTCGTACGACGTGACGTTCGCGACGCCGCTCGCGGTCAAGCCGAACCGCGGCGCCGGCGTGGACATCAGCGGCGGCGCCGGCCTGCCGGCGACGTTGTCCAAGATCCGGATCAGCCTCGGCGGTCGCAGCGGCGGTCTAAGGCGTTCGATCCCGACCGGTGACGCGAACGAGCTGTATGCCAACGTGACGGTGAAGCTCTTCGACGAGAGCTTCGACACGTTCTGGAAGGGCGTGTGGAACCTCGGCCTGCTCACGGGCGACGCCAGCAACGGTATCCACAACCCGTCGTGGCAAGCGGCGATCTTGCAGAACACCTACTCGAAGCTCATCGGATCGGCCGCCTGCATGGCGACCGCTTGGGCAAGCTCCGGGACGACGACGACGAGCGGCTGCAGCCTGTAGCGGCGCGCTCCGCGGGAGCTCATTGAACGAGGATGGCGCGCGTCAGGGAGGGATCCCGGCGCGCGCCATTTCTCTTTGCGCGCCGGCGTCGTCCGACACCGAGGCGTGGCACCGCAGAGCAGGGCAATCGACTTCTCGCGTTCTTGATTCCCGGCGGGCGCTTCGCGCCCGTCCTCCCCACCCCCACCCCGGAGCGTCGCCTTCGGCGTCGCTCTCGGCCCGCCCCAGATTGGCTGACTCGGGATCACATCTTCGCATCGTCGGTCATGGCGGCGTGCTGCTTGGCGGCGGCCCAGCCAACCATCCGCTGCTGGAGGGTGTCCCATCCGCGCCAAACGGTCTGCCAACCGATGCGCCCGGTTCGTTTGCTG